>NZ_JBYTDE010000023.1:0-70534 GCF_058791075.1 Curvibacter sp. EU05-FHT14A10 | reverse complement strand
GCGGCGGCCCGCGCGATGACCGTCGTGACGACCCCCGCGGTGGCCGCCGCGACGACCGCCAGGACAGCGCGGCGCAGGACGACCAACGCTTCAGCACCCGCACCGGCATCCGCACCTACAACGTGCCCGCCGAGCGCACCCCCATCCCGGTCAAGCGCCCGCTGCCGGCCCCCGGCGGCGAGCGCCGCCCCGACCGAGGTGAACGCCCTGACCGGGGTGAGCGCCCCGCCCGCACCGAAGGTGCCCCGCGCACTGAGGGTGGCATCGAAACCGTGCGCCTGAACAAGCGCATGGCCGAACTGCGCCTGTGCTCGCGCCGCGAGGCCGACGACTGGGTCGAAAAAGGCTGGGTGCGGGTGAACGGCGAAGTGGCCGAGATGGGCCAGCAGGTCAAGCACAGCGACCGCATCGAGATCGCCCCCGAGGCCCTGGGCCAGCAAGAGCAGCAGGTGACCATCCTGCTGCACAAGCCCATGGGCTACGTGAGCGGCCAGGCTGAAGACGGGCACGAGCCCGCCGTGGTGCTGGTGCAGGCGGCCAACCACTGGCATGGCGACACGGCCCGCACCCGCTTCAACCACTCGCAATTGCGCGGGCTGGCGCCGGCCGGGCGGCTCGACATCGATTCGGTCGGCCTGCTGGTGCTGACCCAGGACGGGCGTGTGGCCCGCCAACTGATCGGCGAAGACTCGGACACCGAGAAGGAATACCTGGTGCGCGTCACCTATGCCGCCGTCACCGGCGATGTGGCCCTCAATGTGCAGGCCGCCTTTCCGACCGAAAAGCTCGATCTGCTGCGCCACGGCCTGAGCCTGGACGGCGAGGCCCTGCGCCCGGCCCAGGTGGACTGGCAAAACCCCGAACAGTTGCGTTTTGTGCTGAAAGAAGGCAAAAAACGGCAGATCCGACGCATGTGCGAGCAGGTGGGCCTGAAGGTGGTGGGGCTGAAGCGCATCCGCATCGGCCGCGTGGTGCTGGGCCAACTGCCGGTGGGGCAGTGGCGCTACCTGGCCCCGGGCGAGCAGTTCTGACGCCACAACCCCCGCCCGCCAGGCGGGCGGCGGGCGCATTTTTTGCGCCAGCGCACCGAATCGCTAAATACAGTCTGTAACATGTGGCCTTGACCCGAATCGGGTCCTGAACGATCTGCCGGAGATGCCGATGAGCTCGAACAAATACCGACTTGTGACCCGCAGCGACTTTGACGGCCTGGTGTGCGCCGTGCTGCTCAACGAACTGGATCTGATCGACGAGATCACCTTTGTCCACCCCAAGGACATGCAGGATGGCAAGGTGGCCATCAGCGCGCGCGACATCACCACCAACCTGCCTTATGTGCCCGGCGCCTACCTGGTGTTTGACCACCACGAGTCGGAAACCGTGCGCAACACCGGCGAGCGCGCCAACCACATCATCGAGGCCCATGCCCCTTCGGCGGCCCGCGTGGTCTACAACCACTACGGCGGCAAGGCGGCTTTCCCGCGCATCACCGACGAGATGATGGCCGCCGTCGACCAGGCCGACTCGGCCCAGTACTCGCGCGACGACATCCTCGACCCTCAGGGCTGGGTGCTGCTGAACTACCTGATGGACTCGCGCACCGGCCTGGGCCGCTTCCGCGAGTTCCGCATCAGCAACTACACGCTGATGATGGACCTGATCAAGTACTGCCGCGACCACACCATCGAGCAGATCCTGCAACTGCCCGACGTGCAGGAGCGCGTCACCCTGTACTTTGACCACGCCGCCCGCGCCAAGGAACAGATCCTGCGCTGCGCCACCCAGATCGACAACCTGGTGGTGCTGGACCTGCGCCAGGAGGAAACCATCTGGGCGGTGAACCGCTTCATGATCTACGCGCTGTTCCCCACCGCCAACATCTCCATCCACGTGATGTGGGGCCTGCAGAAGCAGAACACCGTGCTGGCCACCGGCAAGTCCATCCTCGACCGCAGCAGCAAGACCCATGTGGGCAACCTGATGCTCGAGTACGGTGGCGGCGGCCACAATGCGGCCGGCACCTGCCAGATCGCCAACGACCGCGCCGACGAGGTGCTCAAGACCCTGGTGCAACGCATCAACGCCGACGGCTGATCCCAGCCTGACGCCAGCCGATCGATCGATCCTGGCGCCCCTGGCGCCTGGGCGCCGTTTTGGGGCGGTCGACGCATGCCTGACATCCTTACCCTTACCCTGAACCCCGCGCTCGATGTGCTCAGTGCCATCGACCGGGTCGAACCCACCCACAAGCTGCGCTGCAGTGAGGCCGTGATGCACCCCGGGGGCGGCGGCATCAACGTGGCTCGGGTGCTGCACCGCCTGGGCGCCGACAGCCTCGCCCTGTACACCCAGGGCGGCGTCACCGGCCACGAACTGGCCACCCTGCTGGCCCAGGAGGGCGTGCCCGCCTTTGGCCTGCCGATTGGCGCCGAAACCCGCGAAAGCTTCTCGGTGCACGAAAACAGCACCGGTCTGGACTACCGCTTTGTGCTGCCCGGCCCCCGCCTGCAGCCCACCGAGGTCGAGCAAGCCTTGCAAAGCGTGGCACGCCACGGTGCCGCGGCGCGCTACTGGGTACTGAGCGGCAGCCTGCCGCCCGGCGTGCCCGACGATCTGTACGCCCGCCTGGCGGCCCAGGCCCGTGCACTGGGGGCCCGGCTGGTGCTGGATTCGTCCGGCCCGGCTCTGCGCGCCGCGCTCAGCGCCGGGGTGTTTCTGTTCAAGCCCAGTCTGCGCGAGCTGGCTGAGCTGGTCGGGCAGGCCCTGCCCGGCGAGGCCGAGCAGTTGCACGCGGCCCGCCAGCTCATGGCCGCCGGTCAGGCCCAGGCCGTGGCCCTGACCCTGGGCGAGCAGGGCGCCCTGCTGATCACCCCTGAGCAAGCCTGGCGCGCCCCGCCGCTGACGGTGGCGGTGGCCAGCACCATCGGGGCTGGCGACAGCTTTGTAGGCGGCCTGGTGGCCTCGCTGGCCCGTCAGGCCCATCCGCCTCATCAGGCCCACCAGACCGATCTGGTTGACTGGCCCGCAGCCCTGGCCATGGCCATGGCCACCAGTGCCGCGGCCCTGCTGCACCCGGGCACCGCCCTGTGCCAGCCCGACGATGTGCGGCAACTGTTGCCCCTGGTGCAGCTGCAAGCCCTTTGATCGGCGCTTTTCTGCCCCCCGCCGTGCGATCTGGTCACCCCTTTGGGCCCAGGTTTGCCGCTGGCTCTTGAAAGCCGGCGCAACGCCCATAATTCACGCCTGCTGGGGTGGCCTGCCCACCCCCGAAGATCTTCACTGCAACAGTCCACCCTAGAAACACCATGAGCAAACAGACCCTGTCATTCCAGGCCGAAGTGGCCCAACTGCTGCACCTCGTCACGCACTCGCTGTACTCCAACCCCGAGATCTTTCTGCGTGAGCTGATCTCCAACGCCAGCGACGCCTGCGACAAGCTCCGCTTCGAGGCCCTGAACAACAGCGCCCTGTTCGAAGACGCGCCCAACCTCGAAGTGCGCGTGGCCTTCGACAAGAGCGCCCGCACCATCACCATCACCGACAACGGCATCGGCCTGTCGCAGCAAGAGGCCATCGACAACCTGGGCACCATCGCCAAGAGCGGCACCAAGGACTTCGTCAGCAAGCTCAGCGGCGACCAGAAGGCCGACGCCCAGCTCATCGGCCAGTTCGGCGTGGGCTTCTACTCGGGCTTCATCGTGGCCGACAAAATCACCGTCGAGTCGCGCCGTGCTGGCCTGCCGGCCGCAGACGGTGTGCGCTGGATCAGCGGCGGCACCGGTGACTTTGAGGTCGAAGCCATCAATCGCGCCCAGCGCGGCACCAGCATCACCCTGCACCTGCGCGAAGACGCCGAGGAATACCTCAACCTCTGGAAGCTCAAGTCGGTCATCAACAAGTACTCCGACCACATCAGCCTGCCCATCCTGATGGAAAAGGAAGAGTGGAAAGACGGCGAGAACGATCAGCCCGGCGCCATGGTGCCCACCGGCGAGTGGGAGGCCGTGAACAAGGCCAGCGCCCTGTGGACGCGCAACAAGAAAGACATCAGCACCGAGCAGTACAACGAGTTCTACAAGGCCATCAGCCACGACTTTGAAGACCCGCTGACCTGGTCGCACAACCGGGTGGAAGGCAACACCGAGTACACCCAGCTGCTGTACATCCCGGCCAAGGCCCCCATGGACCTGTGGAACCGCGACAAGAAGGCCGGCGTCAAGCTGTACGTGAAACGCGTCTTCATCATGGACGACGCCGAAGCCCTGATGCCCACCTACCTGCGCTTTGTGAAGGGCATCATCGACTCGGCCAACCTGCCGCTGAACGTGAGCCGCGAGCTGCTGCAGGAAAGCCGCGACGTGCGTGCCATCCGCGAAGGCTCGACCAAGCGCGTGCTGAGCATGCTCGAAGACCTGGCCAAGCACGACAAGCACGACGCCACCCCCGGTGCCGACGGTGTGACTGACGTGGTCGATGCCGACGACCAGGCCAAAGAGGGCAAGTACAGCCGCTTCTACGCCGAGTTTGGCGCCGTGCTGAAAGAAGGCCTGGGCGAAGACTTCGGCAACACCCAGCGCCTGGCCAAGCTGCTGCGCTACGCCAGCACCCAGAGCGACACCGTCAGCGTGAGCCTGGCCGACTACAAGGCCCGCATGAAGGAAGGCCAAGAGGCCATCTACTACATCACCGCCGACAACCTGGCCGCCGCCAAGAGCAGCCCGCAGCTCGAAGTGTTCAAGAAAAAGGGCATCGAAGTGCTGCTGATGACCGACCGCGTGGACGAGTGGTCGCTCAACTACCTGCACGACTTTGACGGCACCCCGCTGCAAAGCGTGGCCAAGGGCGCGGTCGACCTGGGCACGCTGCAGGACGAAGCCGAAAAGAAGGCCGCCGAAGAGGCCGCCGAAGCCTTCAAGCCCCTGCTCGCCAAGCTCAAGGAAGCCCTGAAAGACAAGGCCGAAGACGTGCGCGTGACCACCCGCCTGGTCGATTCGCCAGCCTGCCTGGTGGTGCAAGACGGCGGCATGAGCACCCAGCTGGCCCGCATGCTCAAGCAAGCCGGCCAGAGCGCCCCCGAGGCCAAGCCCGTGCTCGAAGTCAACGCCGAACACCCCCTGGTCAAGAAGCTCGACGGCAGCGTGCACTTCAACGACCTGGCCCACATCCTGTTCGACCAGGCCCTGCTGGCCGAAGGCGGCCTGCCGGACGACCCGGCGGCGTATGTGAAGCGGGTGAATGCCCTGCTGGCCTGATCGGACGGCTTGATTTTTTTCCGATCTGCCTGCAACGAGAAGCCGGGGCCCTGACGGGCCCCGGCTTTTTTTGTTTGACTGCCGGCCTGTAGGGGCCGTCAGGGGGCGGCTGCAGCCCGTTCCAGCTTCATGGCGGTCGACTCGACCCAACCCCTGACCACTTTTTCCATCTCTGGCAGGTCGCTCATGACACCGCCGCTGGCCCGGCTCTTCAAGGCCCGGGCAAGGCAATAGGCCTGAATCCAGTCCAGGTCTTCGCCTGCAGACGACACCTCGTGCAGCCGCCAGACGGGGCGCTTCGATCGAGCGTCTCTGGCGCTGCCGTCGAAGCTCACCAGACCATAGGCCGCCATCCTGGAAAGCGTGCGGGACACATTGGGCAACTCCCGCCCAAGCGCTGCGGCCAGGTCTGACACCGTCGAAACCTGGCCCCCTTGGATCAGCTGAATCATCTCGTGGTTGTCGGAAATCAGGCGGATCACGGCGATCAGATCATCGATGACGCTGGGCGGGGCCAACGGCTGGCTGGCTTTGTCTTGCTCGGCAATTTCCCGCGAAGCGCCCGCGAGAAATTGCTTTTGAAGGCGGTTTCTTGTGCTTGTGGGCTTGCTTGGCAGTGGGTTGGGTCCACGTCCCGACAGAAATGCCAGCACGGAGCTGTCTGGCGTGCTGGAGGTCTTTGCGCTCATGAGAATCTCCTTTCTTGACGGGGTCTTCACAGGCGCCATGCCCGCTTTTGTTCCGAGTCCAGGGCACCTTGCATGCGAAGGAAATCTGCTTCTGACAGGCGGCTTTGCATCAATGCTTCTTCTTGGGGCATCTCCAGGCCCAACTCGCTGAGAACCTGCTCCAGGCAATCCACGCAATCCAGCCAGAAGGCCTGCGGCGTTCGGGGTGCCTGCACCAACTGAACGCCGGGACCGGCCACGGGCCACTCTTGGTCGTCAATGATTTTGATTTGCTTCCAATCAGGGGTGTGTCGGTGGGCCCGATGCTTGGATGATTGAGCGTTGATGTTGATTTGCTCCCTGACATGTTTGTCGTCGCTGTTGTCGATGCCTGCCATTCTGTGCCCGCGCAACTTCGGCGGTATGCCCGGGGCCAGCACGGCCCAGGCATAGCCATACCCTTCCGGGCAGGCCTGCGACATCGCTGTGGTCTTTGAGGGGGCGGCGTGGAGGGTCAGCACAGCCCAACATCTGCCAGGAAGCGCATACACCCCCACCAGCGCTTTCAGCGCTTGCGCACTGCTGGCGTCCCATGGCATCTTGGCAGTGTCCTGATGGTTGTCAAGTGGGTGATAAGCTTTTGCCTCAACCCGCTCGCGCCGCAGCCTCCTCCATGCGGCGCAGCAGGCGCGCCGCCAGGGCGTTCAGCCCGCCGCCACGGGTGAACTCCAGTGCCGGCACCTCGACCCCCAGTGCGGTGGTCACGCGCAGGTTCAGCTCCACGGCCATCAGAGAGTCCATGCCCAGTTCGGGCAGCGGCGTCTGCCGGTCCACCGACTCGGCCGGGATGCCCATCACCGAGGCGATGTGCCCGGCCAGCAGCTCGCTCAAGGCCTCCGCACGGGCCTCGGGCGGCAGGGCGGCCAGCTGGGCCATGACCTCGTTGCCGGCCCGGCTGCCGGCCCGCGCCGTGCTGACCAGATCGGCAAAGCGCCGCACCGAGGCCGAGGCGGCATGGGCCCGGCCCCAGCTGTCCCAGTTGATCTCGCAGATCACGGCCTGGGTGGCCTGCAGCGCCAGGGCCGCGTCCAGGTAGTCGCAGGCCCGCGCCATCGGCGTGGTCTGGAAGCCCATCAGCGCCAGGTAGCGCGCCACCTCGTCCGAGGCCTCGGCCATGCCGCCGCCGCTCAAGGCGCCCCAGTTCACGGCCGTGGCGGCCAGGCCCAGCGAGTGGCGGTAGGCGGCCAGGGCGTCCAGCGCGGCATTGGCGGCGGCGTATGCCGTCTGGGGTACGGTGCCCGTGATGGCCGCCACCGACGAGAACAGCACGAAGTGGTCCACCGTGATGCCGGCCTGCAGCAGCCCCCGGTGCAGGTTGAAGGCGCCCTGGGCCTTGGGCGCCAGCACGGCCCGCAGCGCCTGTTCGCTCAAGGCGCTGAAAGGCCCGTCCTGCACCACCCCGGCGGTGTGGAACACGCCCCGCAGCGGTGGCTGGCTGGCCTGCAGGGATTGCAGCAGCGCCAGCACCTCATCGGGGTGGGTGATGTCGAGCTGCCGGCTGATCACCTCCACCCCCTGGGCCTGCAAGGCCGCCACGGCCTGGGTTTGTGCGGGCAGCGTGGCACCGCTGCGCCCCACCAGCACCAGGTGGCGTGCCCCGCGGGCAGCCAGCCAGTGGGCGGTGGCCAGGCCAAAGGCGCCAAAGCCCCCGGTGATCAGGTAGCTGGCCTGGGCTTCGATGCGGGTGTGCGGCAGGGCGGGGCGCACCAGGGCGGTCGCGTCGTCAAAGCCCAGCAGCACCCGCCCCACATGCGCCGAGCGCTGCACCTTCTCAAAGGCTTCGGCCATGCGCGACACCGGGATCAGCTCGCCCGGCAGCGGGCGGTAGTGGCCTGCCGCCAGTTGCCCGAACACCTCGGCCTGCAACTGCTGCACCAGCGCGGGCCGGAAGGCCGACATGCGATCGATGTCGATGGCCTGAAAGCTCAGGTTTTTCTCGAACGCGGCCAGGGCCAGCGGCCGGTTGGTGAAGATGTCGAGCTTGCCCACCTCGACCACCCGGCCAAACTCGGCCGCCACCGCCAGGTTGGCACCCAGGATCTCGCCCGGGGCCGAGCTGATCACCACATCGGCGCCGCGTCCGGCGGTCAAGGCCCGCACCTGATCGACAAAGTTGAGCGAGCGTGAATCGAGGGTGTGCTCGGCGCCCATCTGCCTTGCCACCGCCTGCCGCTCGGGCGTGCTGGCGGTGGCGATCACGGTGGCGCCTGCGGCCCGTGCTGCCTGGATGGCCGCCATGCCCACGCCACCGGCGCCCCCGTGCACCAGCACCACCTCGCCGGGCTGCACCCGCGCCGCGTGCACCACGCTGTAATGCGCCGTGAGAAAAGGCACCATGGCCCCCAGCTCAGCGTGGGGCGTGCTGGCCGGCACGGCGAGGAAAAAGCCATGGTCCAGGGCCGTGGTGACATAGCGCTGCGCCATGCCGCGGGTGCCGAACACCACCGTGTCGCCCACCTGCAGCCGCACTACTCCGTCGCTCACCCCATCCGCCACCCCAGCCCCCACCCGGGTCACCACGCCCACCCCGCTCATGCCGATGTTCATGCCGAAATACGTGCCGCCCAGCTCTTTCTCGCTCAGCAGGCCGATCACCTTCATGGCGTCTTTGTAGTTGAGCTCCAGGGCTTCCAGGCGCAGCTCCACCTCGCCCGCCTCGGGGGCGCGGCGGGGCGCTTCGCGCAGGGCCAGGTCGGCCAGCAGCCGCGTGCCAGGCAGCTCGATGGCAAAGTTGGTCTCGGGGTCCGGCAGCCGCCGGCCCTGCTCATAGCCGGCCCGTCGTTGGGCCAGGGTGCGCTGCAGCTGCGGGGCCAGGGCCCGGCCGCCGTGCAACTTCAGTTCGTCGATCTCGGTGCTGCCCTGGGTCATGGTGTGCCAGGCTGTCAGCACGTCGGCGGGGGTGGCTTGTCGGTCCACGTCCAGCCAGCGCCAGCGCAGGGCTGAGTTCTCGTTGCGCAGCGTGCGGCGCGCGCCGACCAGGGGCGCCAGGCTGAGCCCGGGCGGCGCGGCGTCGGGGGCTGAGGGCGTCGCTGGGGCGTTGGCGCCCATGGCGCCCATGCCTGCGTTTTGTGTCAGCACCAGCCCTTGCACCAGCGGCAGGTGCACCAGGGTTTCTTCGAGTTCGGCCAGCACCTCTTGCACGGCGGTGGCCACCCCGGCCAGCGCGGCCGGGCCGGCCATGGCCCGGCTCAGGTCAAAGCCGTCGGTGGGGCTGCCCGCCGCGGGCGCGGCGCCGGCGGCCGTGGTGGCGCAGATCACCACGGTCACCGCGCCTGAGGCTTCGGCCAGCATGCCGCGCAGCCGGGGCGCCACCGCCTCGGCAATGGCCCCGGGCTCGCAGCCCTGGGCCGTCACCGAGCGGTTGGCCGGGTGGGTGGCCTCCAGGGCGCGCACCCAGCTGCGGCTGTCCGGGCCCAGGCCGACGATGAACAGGGGCGGGGTTGTTGCTGTGACGGCCGTCGCTGTTGCGGCTTCGGCGCTGAGGTCCGCCGTGGGCGGCTGTGCCGGCGCTTCATCCGCTGGGACAGCAGGCGGCCCATCAAGCGGTACATCAAGCGGGGTGTCCACCCATTCGTACCAGTGCGGCTGCAGCTCGTCGAGCAGGGGCTGGCGCGGCGTGATGGGGCGAAACTGCACGCGGGCCAGTTCCATCACGCAGCGGCCGTCGGGGGTTGACAGCGTGATGTGGGCCACCAGATCGGCCTCGTGCGCCTCGGGGGCCACCCGGGTCACGCTGACCCGCAACTGTTCGGGCAGGGGCCCGAACTGGCGCACCGCCTGCACGGCGGCGGGCACCAGAGGGCCGCTCGCGGTGGCGGCCCCGGCCTCGGCTGACGATGCCGCGGCGCTGGCCCAGGCGGCCATGCACTGCAGGGCGCAGTCGAGCACGGCCGGGTGGGCCTGGTGGCGCTGCTGGCTGAGGCGTCCGTCCACCCAGGCCTCCACCCGGTCGCCGCTCACCGTGGCCCGCTGGATGCGTTGAAACTGCGGGCCGTAGCTCAGCCCGGCCGCCTTGAGCTGTTCATACAGTCGGGGGCCATCGATGGGGTGGGTGTTGTCTTCGGCGTCGGGGGCCGGGTTGGGGGGCAGGTCTGGGGCCTTGGCCGGCGGCGGGTTGACCTGGGCGTCCACGATGCGGCCTCGGGCGTGCACCACCCAGTCGCTGTCGTCGTTCAGGCGGCTGCGCACCGTGAAGCGGCGGGTGTCCTCGTCGACCGACAGGCGCAGCACCGGCGCCTCGTGCTCGCCCACGATCAGGGGCGACACAAACACCACGTCTTGCAGCGCCGGGTGCTCGCGCCCCGTGATGGCCACCGCCGCGGCCAGGGCCGCGTCCAGGTAGGCGGCGCCGGGCAGCAGCACCATGCCGGCCACCACGTGCTCGTGCAGCCAGGGCAGGGCGCCCACGCTGATGTCGCACTCCCATTCGGGCTGGCTGGCCCGGGTGCGCAGGCCTGGCAGCACGGGGGCGCCTTCGTCGCCCAGGCGGTCGCGCCGCAGGTCAGGCACTTCGGCCCACAAGGGCACGCGCTGAAACCGATGCACCGGCAGATCGCGGTGCGGCACCGGGCCCAGCAGCCCGCCGGGTGGGGCGGCATCGCTGAGCAGGCCCAGCGCATACAGCTCGGCCAGGGTGGCGCGCAGGCTGGCGTCGTCAGGCTGCTGGCGCACCAGGGTGGGCACGCTGGCGCCGGGCTCGCCGCGCCGGCTCAGAATTTCGCGGATGCTGCCCGACAGCACCGCATGCGGCCCCAGCTCCAGAAAACCGCGGTAGCCGTCGTTGACCAGCGCGTCGAGAGCCGCGGCAAAGCGCACGGGTTGGCGCACGTTGGCGGCCCAGTAGTCGGCATCCCACAGCTCGGGGGCGGTCTCGGTGCTCACCCGTTGGCCGCTCACGGTGGAGTACAGCGGCCGCTGGGGGGCCTGCGGATTCAGCCGGGCCAGGGCATCGCGCAAGGCCGGCAATATCGGATCCATCAGGTGGCTGTGATAAGGCACCTCGACCTGCAGCAGGCGGTTGAACACACCCGCCTGCTCCCACTCGGCGGCCAGTTGCTGCAGGGGTTCGGTGGCGCCGGCCAGCGTCACGCCGGTGGGGCTGTTGACGGCGGCGATCTCCACCCCCTGCAGGTGGGTGATGCGGGCCTGCACGGCGGCCTCGGGCAAGCCCACGGCCAGCATGCTGCCCGTGCCTGCCTGCTGGGCCTGCAGGCGTGCCCGGTGGTATGACACGGTGACCGCCTCGCGCAGGCTGAGCATGCCCGACAGGTAGGCCGCGCTCACTTCACCCACACTGTGGCCCACCAGGGCCGCCGGGCGGATGCCCAGCGCGGCCAGTTCGGCCGCCAGGCCCACCTGCACCAGAAAATTGCCGGTCTGCGCCACCCGCGTGCTGCCCACCCTGGATTGCGCCTCGTCGCGCAGCAGCTCATCGATCAGCGACCAGCCCGCCAGCGGTCGAAAGATCGCATCGATCTCGCGGGCCACCTGGGCAAACGGCCCCTCAGAGGTCAGCAGCTGGCGCGCCATGCCCCACCACTGCGGGCCCATGCCACTGAGCACAAACACCAGCTCGGGCTGCGCGCCCTGCTGCGGCAGCACCCGTTGCGGAGCCTTGCCGCGGCCCAGGCCCAGTTCGCGCAGGCGCTCCAGCAGCTCGTCGCGATCGGCGTAGGGCACGGCAAAGCGGCAGGGCTGGTGTTGCCGCCGTGTCCACAGCGCGTCCACCCAGGCATCCACCTCGTCGGTGCTGCTCAGGGCCGCCACCGATTCGGCCAGCGCCTGGGCATAGGCCCGGGCCCCGGCCTCGTTGCGGCCCGACACGGGGCAGAGGCGGGCCAGGGGGGATCGTGCCCGGCGTGGCGCTTGCGCCAACGCCGTGGGGGCGGTGGCGGCCGTGGCGACGGCGTCGGGCGCGCCCACCAGCACCGCGTGGGCGTTGGTGCCGCCATAGCCAAAGCCGTTCACCGATGCCGCCGGCTGCGCGTAGCCGGCCGGAAACGGCTCGGCCTGGCGCGGCACCTGCAGGCGGTAGTCCTCAAAGGGGATGGCAGGGTTGAGTTCGTTCAGCCCGGCCTGGGGCGCCACCGTGCGGTGGTGCAGGGTGAGCGCCGCCTTGATCACGCTGGCCACGCCCGCGGCCGCCTCGGTGTGCCCGATGGACGACTTGATCGAGCCCACGCGCAGTGGCACCTGGCGCCCCTCCACCGCGCCCAGCATGCGGCCGATGGCCGCCATCTCGATCGGGTCGCCCACCGAGGTGCCGGTGCCATGCGCCTCGACATAGCCGATCTCGGCCGGTGCCAGGCCGGCCCGCGCGGTGACCTGGGCGATCAGTTCGGCCTGGGCCTGCTCGCTGGGCACCGTGATGCCGGGGGTGCGACCGTCCTGGTTGCAGCCCGTGGCCCGCACCACCGCGTAGATGCGGTCGCCATCGGCCAGGGCGGCTTGCAGCGGGCGCAGCACCACCATGGCCGCACCTTCGCCGCGGGCGTAGCCGTCGGCGGCCTTGTCAAAGGTCTTGCAGCGCCCGTCGGGGGCCAGAAAGTGGCCCTTGCACATCGAGATGAAGGTCTCGGGCCGCAGCATGGCATTGACGCCTCCCACCAGGGCCATCTCGATCTCGTCGCGCTGCAGCGCCGCCACGGCCTGGTGCAGGGCCACCAGCGACGACGAGCAGGCCGTGTCCAGCGTCATGCTGGGCCCGCGCAGGTCGAAGGCAAACGACAGGCGGTTGGACAGCATGGTGTAGCTGCTGCTGGTCGGGGTGTGCATCGAGATGGCGCGGCGCGTGGCCTCGTTGTGTCGCGCCGCCATGTTGTCGGCCGTGAACCCGCCCACATACACCCCCACCGCCCGCCCGGCCACCCGGCTGGCGTGGCCCGCGTCGTCGAGCGCCTCTTGGGTCACCTCCAGCAGCAGGCGTTGCTGCGGGTCCATGATGGCCGCCTCACGCGGCGAGATGCCAAAGAACTCGGGGTCGAACTCTTCGAGCGAGGCCTGCAGAAAGCCACCGCGCCGGGTGTACAGGCGCCCGGGCACCTCAGGGTCGGGGTCGTAGAAGCGCTCCTGGTTCCAGCGCTCGGGCGGGATGTCGACCATGCCGTCGCCCTGGCTGAGCAGCAGGTTCCACAGGTCTGCCGGGCTGCGCACGCCCCCGGGCAGGTGGCAACCGATTCCGACAATCGCGATCTCATGCATGAAGAACTCCCTTGGTGTGAAAACAAAGCAAAAGGCAAAAGAAACCCCGCCCAGCGGCGGGGGCCGCAGGGTGTACAGAAGAGGGGGGTGAGGGAAGACGGGGCGGGGTCACCCGCCAGGCGTCAGCCCGGCGGCACCGCGCGCCGTGGCGCCACCGGTGGCCCGGAGGGTGCCCCTGGCTGCGGCATCGACAGGCTGCTGAAATTGACATGAGTCAACGATTTGCCTGCATTGGCGCGCATCAGGTGGTCAATGGATGTCATCGTTTCACTCTAATGGCCGGCCTGCCGAAACCCGGAGGCCTGGCCCGCCAGTCATCGACTGGGCCAGCCCGGCCAACCGATGGCTGGCTGGGCTCGCTCGCGACTGACCGCTGAGGGGGCTGCACCCAGCCGCTCATGCGCCCCCCCAACCCCGCCGGTGATCGACGCCCACGCCGCCCGGCCCGGTGTGCGCCAACGGCCGCTCGATACTGCCGCAGCATCCCCCTTAGCCCTGCCACTCACCATGCTCCCCACTCCCTCAGACCTGTGCATCTCCGAGCTCGACCTGAGCGCCCCCGAGCGCCTGGCCGTCTATGAAAAAGCCCTGTACCAGGCCTTTCGCAAGCACCCCCCGGGCACCTTCGACACCCTGTGGGCCTTCGATCCCGAACCGCAGCGCGCCCGCATCCTGGTGCCTTATGCCGGCCAGCGCATCGTGGTGGCCGAGGTGGCGGGCGAGCTGATCGGCGCCGTGGCCCTCAACTTCGACATGGGCGTGACCCTGCAGCTTGAGCGCTATGGTTTTTCGGTGCCCAAGGAGCAGGGCCAGACAGCCGAGGGCCTGGTGCTGTTTTCGTCGCGCATCATGGTCGGCCGCCGCTTTGTGCTGCCCGCCCTCATCGAGGCGACAGAGCCCCTGTTGCGCGCCAGCGGCATCCGCCTGCTGTGGGCCAGCTGCGACAAAAAGCACCTGCTGGGCTACCTGCAACTGGGCTTTCGCAGCATCGACAAAGTGCAGTTCAACCAGCAGCCCGAGTTTCTGCTGCAGCGCTCCATCGTGGCTTGATGGGGGCATGGCCTACGGCAGGGGCCGGCGCCACATGGCCGTCACCACCGGGCAGCCCGGCACCGGCACATAAGTTTCAAGGGCCTCAAAACCCAGGCGGCTGTACAGCCCCAGGTTGCGCGGGTGCGTGTTCTCCAGAAACACCGGCAGCCCCTGTGCATCGCACTGCTGCAGCGTGTGGCTGATCAGCTGGTGCCCCAGGCCCTGCCCCTGTTGCCCGGGCAACACCCCTACCGCGAACAGGTACAGGTGCGGCCGCGCCGGTCGCCGGGCCTGCAGCGCCTGGTCTAACTGCCAGGCGCGCCAACTGTGGCGCGGGTGGGCCCGCCCCAGCAGCCTCAAGCCCAGGCCCAGCGTGGCCGCCAGCGGCAGCTGCTTGTGCCCTCCCGGCGGCAACCACAGCGCCGCGGCCTGCCCATCCCCCAACAGCGTGCAATGCCCGCGCGGCAGGTACACCTGGGCGATCAGCGCCGCAAACGTGTCGACCACCAAGGCCGCCGAGCCCATGGCCCACAGCGACACGGGGTCGTCGGCGAAGGCGCTGCCGATGATGTGGGCCAGGGCGGGCCGGTCGTCGGGGGTGGCGGGGCGGATGGGGCAGGGGGGTGGCATGGCCTGTGGCATGGGGGCAGCCGGGCGCGAGGGGAGTGCATTGGGCCCCGGCCGGTGTTTCAGATTCTTGGGGGCCAGGCCGCGCTGGCGCAGGCCCTTGGGGGGCGGTGGCTGGCCGTTGGTCGGGCTGCTAGGCCATGCTGATGCCGTGAGAGCTTGCGTGACCCCGCAAGCCGTTTGGCGCCCTTGGTGCAAAATCCGCGCACATCCAATGCAACCCAGCAGGAGTGGCCATGACCGCGATGTTGATGGTTCTGAAATTTGCCGTGGTCACCGTGCTGGTGGCCTCGCTGCTTGAGGCCGTGGTCTTGTCACTGTGGAAAGGACGGGGCCCCTACGACTGGAAGGCCGCCGGCATCTCGCTGATCGATTTTCTGGTGCGCGAGTACTTTTTGCGCTGGGCCTTGCCGCTCAGCTTCTGGTTTGGCGCCATGCAGTGGATCTGGGCGCACCGGCTCTTCACCCTGCCCATGGACCATTGGACCGGCTGGGCCGCCTGCTTCATCGGCCAAGAGTTTTGCTACTACTGGTACCACCGCTCCGCCCACCGCATCCGCTGGTTCTGGTGCACCCACGCCATTCACCATTCTTCGAACCAGCTCAACCTGTCGGCGGCCTACCGTTTTGGCTGGACAGGCAAACTCACTGGCACCCTGCTGTTCTTCATGCTCGCCCCCTGGCTGGGCATGCCCCCCAGGGTGATCCTGGTGATGCTGTCCTTGAACCTGCTCTACCAGTTCTGGATACACGCCACCTGGATCCCGCGTCTGGGCCCGCTGGAATGGATTCTGAACACCCCCTCGGCCCACCGCGTGCACCACGCTTCCAACCTGATCTACCTTGATGGCAACTATGGTGGCGTTCTGATCGTGTTTGACCGCCTGTTTGGCACCTACATTCCCGAGCAGCAGGGCGTACCGATCCGCTACGGCCTGGTCAAACCCAGCACGGGCTACAACCTGTTCAAGATCGAGTTTGAGCATTGGCTGTCGCTGTGGCGCGATGTGAAAGCCGCCCCTTCGGCCCGTGCCCTGCTGGGCTACCTGCTGCGGCCCCCGGGCTGGAGGCCGGGCGGCGCTGGGGAGACCACGGAAGAGCTTCGTCAGGCAGCCCAGGCCCAAGGCCCTGCGGCCGAACCCGCTGTGCAGGCTGTGGCCTCGCAGACTGGCAAGCCGGCGGCAGCGGCGTGAGCCGAGGCCATGGCCGCCAACTAGCGCGGAAGCCCTTCGCCATCGTTCTGCACGGCCCCACCAGCGCGGGCAAATCGAGCATCGCTGCGGCCCTGCAAGACAGTGCCCTGGTCCCCTCGTTTCATGTGAGCCTGGACGCCTTTGTCACCATGTCAAGGCGCCGCGACATGCGCAGTGCCCAAGAGCAGGCGCTGGCCTACCGCATCCACTGCGAGAACCTGCGCGCCACGCTTCGCCGCCTTGCCGACTCCGAGTTTGAAATCATCCTGGACACCGTGCTGCGCGATGAGGCCGAGCTGCAGGCCTGCCTTGACGTTTTGTCAGCCCGCCCGCTGTGCCTGGTGGGGGTCCAGGCTCCTCTGGCCACGCTGGAGCAGCGCGAGCGACTTCGTGATGACCGCGCGACGGGCATGGCGCGGGAGCAATTCGGGCATCCGGCGTTTGTTCGTGGCTACGATCTGGTGGTGGATACGTCGACGGGGTCGGCTGCGGAGCTTGCTGCCGAGATTCGGCGGCTTTTGGGATGAACCGGGCCGCCCATACAGCGGTCTGTGCGACCCGCCTTTTTAGCGCTTCCAAGAGCGGCCCTCGCGGCTCAAAGTGACGCCTCTCCGCCGCACCGGGTGACGTTCGGCAAATGAGGGCACTGTCTTTTCGGGCCTTTCATCCTCATCCCGTTCTCTCACCCCTCGGCACCCATCGGGGACGGTGGCTTGGCGATGAAGGCCTGCTTTTCATGGCGATCAAAGCCCGCTGACTCATAGAAGCGCAGCGTGGCGGGGTCTTTGCGGCCGGTCATCAGCATGACCTTGTAACAGCCCGCCGACCAGGCCTGTGCGAGCGCATGTCGGAGGATCGCCTGACCGTGACCTTGACCTCGATGTTCGGTATGGGTGACGACGTTCTCGATCACGCCATAGGGTCTGCAGCCCCGGGTGAGGTTGGGAATGAGGGTGAGGTTGCAACTCGCGATCAACTGCTCATTCAGGTAGCCTCCAAAGTACCGATACCGAGGGTGGCTCAGCAACTCGTGCCACACGCTTTGCACGATGTTGGTTTCAGGCAATGGGTCGTCTGTGGTGTGCAGGTGTTTGTACAGTGCCAGCAGGTCGTTCAATTCGCTGGCGTCAATCAGTCGGATCTTCATGTGTTGTGCTCCTGGTGTCTGAAGCCGTCCCGGTTCGGGCCACTTGAGCCGATTTTGTGGGGTCCCCACCCTAGCGCAAGCCGGGCACAAGGCGCCCTTTCAATGGGGCCCAGGCCAGATACCCCCATGTGCTCGCCCCCTGCGATTTCACTTGGCCAATACCCCGCCACCCACCGCCCCAGGCCACCCGGCGCGCGCTGATCCCTGCCAGGCCTCCAGCTCCCGCACCGGCACGGGACGGCTGAACAGGTAGCCCTGAAATTGCTGGCAGCCGTTGTCCACCAGAAAGGCGTGTTGCTCTGGGGTTTCGACGCCTTCGGCGATGACCTGCAGGTTCATGGTGCTGCCCAGGGCCAGCACCATGCGCACGATGGCGGCGCTGTTGGCTTCGGTCAGCACGTCGGCCACAAAGGATTGGTCGATCTTGAGTTTGTTCAGCGGCAGGCGTTTGAGGTAGTTCAGGGACGAGTAGCCGGTGCCAAAGTCGTCCAGCGAAAACGTGACACCGTGGCTGGCCAGGGTGAGCATTTTGGTCTTGATGTCGTCGATGTCTTCGACCAGCATGGTTTCGGTCAGCTCCAGTTCCAGTCGGCTGGGGCTGAAGTGGTGGTGCTGCAGCAGTTCCAGCAGTTTGGGCACAAAGTCGGCCTGGCGAAACTGGCGCTGGCTGATGTTCACGGCCAGGCACCACGCGCTGCGCTCGGGGTGTTCCGACCAGGCCTGCAGTTGGGTGCAGGCGGTCTCCAGCACCCATTGGCCGATGGGCACGATCAGGCCGGTCTGTTCGGCCAGGTCGATGAACTGGCCAGGCATGACCAGGCCGCGCGTGGGGTGGCGCCAGCGCAGCAGGGCCTCGGCGCCCAGCACCCGGCCCGAGGTGTCCAGTTGGGGCTGATAGTGCAGCTCGAACTGGTGCTGCACCAGGGCCTGCACCAGGTCGGCCTCCAGCTCGGATCGCTCGGTGGCGTCGGTCAGCAGCACGTTGACCAGCAGGGTGAGCATGGTGGTGGCGGCCAGGGTCTGCAGCCAGGTGCCGGGCACGCGGATGTCGTCGGGCAGGGCGTAGCCAGGCACGAAGTTGGCGGTGGTGGCGGCCAGCACCACAAAGGTGCTGAGGCAGAGCAGGGCCACGCCGTAGCGCAGGCGCGGGTCGTCGTCGCGAAAAGCCACCAGCGCGGCCACACCCAGGCCCAGCAGGTACAGGTGGGTGGATCGCGGGGCCAGGGCACTGGGTGGGTCCAGCAGCACGGCATTGCCGATGACGATGATCAGCAGGCTGCCAAAGATGACCAGGTTGGCGGCCTGGCGCCGGTTCAGGCAGGTCAGGGTCAGGCTGATCAGCCCGAAGAAGAAGAGCATGGCGTCCATGCCCACCACCAGCCACAGGTTCTTGGAGACGAAGAACGCGCCCCACACCAGGCCCATGGTCATCATCATGACGCTGGTCAGCAGGCGCACGCGCCGCTCTCGCCGGTGGTACAGCAGCCCCAGTTCGGGGGCCACCCACAGGTGACGCAGATTGCGCATGAGACGTGCGGCGGCGTTCGGCATCGTTTCCTTCAACCTCCCTTGTTTATTCTGGCAGCAACCGTGGGGCTTGTCTTGCTCTCAGGCAAGACTGGAATGCTGAGCGGGTCTTGGTCTGGGGCGGCCTGTTAATATTTTTGCCCCCGCTTTGCCTGGGCTTCACCCCAAGGGGGTGGGCTTGGCGTCTACAGTCGGGGCCTCCGGTCGCGGGCCGGAGGCGGTTTGTCTGGGTTGTCGATGCAGAGTGTTCTTTCTCTTTTGGCCTTGTTGCTGTTGGTGGCCTGTTCGGGCGTGATGGCGCGCTTCTGGCCGCGGCTGCCACAGCCGCTGCTGCAGCTGTTGATGGGGGCGATGGCGGCCTGGCCGGCCTCGGGCCTGCGGGTGGAGCTGGACCCCGCCACGTTCATGTTGCTGCTGGTGCCGCCGATGTTGTTTGCCGATGGTTGGCAGATGCCCAAGCGCGAGTTCGGCGCCAACATGTGGCCGATCCTGCTGCTGGCGGTGGGGCTGGTGCTGGTCACGGTGTTGGGGGTGGGGCATGTGATCCACTGGCTGCTGCCGGCCATGCCGCTGTCGGTGGCTTTTGTGCTGGCGGCGGTGTTGTCGCCCACTGATGCCTTGGCCGTGTCGGCGGTGGCGCATCGGCTGCCGATGCCGCCGCGGTTGCAGACCATTCTCGAGGGCGAGTCGCTGATGAACGACGCTTCGGCCCTGGTGGCGGTCAAGTTTGCGGTGGCAGCCACGCTCACCCAGCAGTTCTCGCTGGGGCGTGCCCTGCTCGACATGGTGTGGATGTCGGGCGGCGGGGTGCTGGTGGGGCTGGTGTTCGCGCGGGTGTTTGCCGCCTTGCACGACCGTTTTCTTTTCTGGCGCGAGGGGGCCGAGGCTGCCCCGCCCGTGCTGGTGATTCTGCTGATGCCCTTCGGCCCCTACCTGCTGGCCGAGCATTTCGGCCTGTCGGGGGTACTGGCCGCGGTGGCCGCCGGCATGGCGGCCAGCCAGTTCGATGTGCGCAGCACGCGCTTCAATGCCTTTCATGTGCAGGCCCAGGGCACCTGGGAGGTGATCCGCTTTGCCTTCACCGGCCTGGTGTTCGTGCTGCTGGGCCAGCAATTGCCCGAGCTGCTGCAAAACCTGCAAGAGCCGCTGCAAGACCTGAAAGAGGCAGGTGCCCCGGTGCACCACGGGCATGCGTTGGGGCCGTTGCTGGTGAGCACGGCCGGCATCGCCCTGGCCTTGCTGGCGGTGCGGTTTGTCAGCCTGGCCGTGGGCGCGGCCCTGCCGGCCTGGTTGCCCAGGCGCTGGCGCCGGGGCACGGTGCGACCGGTGCCGCTGAGCTGGGTGGGGGTGGCTTCGCTGGGCGGCATCCGCGGCGGGATCACGCTGGCAGCGGTGCTGGGTTTGCCGGTCTTGCTCTCCGATGGCACGCCGTTTCCGGCGCGCGAGCTGCTGATTTTTCAGGCGACGATGATCATCGTGATCTCGCTGCTGGGGGGCAGCATCGGCTTGCCCTGGCTGTTGCGGCGCCTGGGCACGGCCAGCGGGCCGGGCAGCCTGCGGCGCAACCGCGAGCTGCGCTGGGCGCGCAAGCGTGCCTCGCGGGCCGCTTTGCTGGCCCTGCGCTCACCGGCGGTCGATGCGGAGGTCGACCGCGTGGCCGACGCGGCGCAAGGCCCTGCCCGCGAGGCCGCCGACGAGGTGCGCCAGCGCGTGCAGCACCTGTACCACCACCGCCTCAATGAAGCGGTGGGCGATGAAGAGTCACGCCTGGTGTCGCAAGGTGTGCTGGCCCTCGAAAAGCACCTGCGCCTGATGGCGCTGCAGGTCGAGCGCGAAGAGCTGGCCGGCCTGCGCGAGCGGCACCAGATCAACGACGAGACCTACCGTGTGCTGATGCGCGAGATCGACCTGGTCGAACTGGTGCTGCGCGGCGCCATTCACTGACGCAACGCGGGCTCGGCGGCCAGCAGGGTGTCGAGCGTGATCAGGGCCTGATCGAGGGCGTAGTCGCCCAGTTGCCGATCCATCTGCTCGGCCGCCTGGGGGTGCAGGGTGCGCAGCTCGTCCGCCAGCGCGGCGTAGGCCGTGGTGGCGCGCACGTCGTCGGTGCGCAGCAGCTCGCGCAGGCTCTGCAGGGGCGCAGCCAGGCTGGCCGGATCGATCGCCGGCCGGGGGGCTCCAGGTGTGGTGGCGGGGGCCGCCAGAGCCCGCAGCCAGGGGGCCAGGGTGTTGAGCTGGGTGGCCAGTTGATTGAGTTCTGCCGGCTCGGTGGGGCAGCCCGGCTGCTTGATCCGGTGCTCCAGGGCTTCAGCGGTGTGCTGCACCGCACTCAGGCCCAGGGTGCCGGCCAGGCCCTTGAGGGTATGGGCCGTGCGCTGGGCGCCTTCTGTGTTGCCGGCCTGCAGCAAGGCCTGCACCGATTGGGCATCGGCACCGTGCTCCAGGCCAAAGCGGTGCAGCAATGCCATCAGCCGCTGCGGGCGGCCCAGCACGTTGCGCAGGGCCTGGCTCAGCGACAGGCCGGGCACGGCGAGCAGGGCAGGGGGCAGGTCGGGCGGCAGGGCCTCGGCTGGGTGGGCTTCAGGCGTGGTGGCGGGTGCCGTGCCGACGGGCTCGGCGGTCGACGGCGCAGGGGTGTCCGCGAGCTTGGGGGGCAGCCATTGCAGCAGGGTGCGGTACAGGCCTTCGGGGTCGACCGGTTTGGCGATGTGGTCGTTCATGCCGGCGGCCTGGCAGGCCTGCCGGTCTTCCTCGAACGCATTGGCGGTCATGGCCAGGATGGGCGTGAGGGCATGGCCGGGCAATTGCCGGATGGCACGGGTGGCCTGAAGGCCATCCAGGTGCGGCATCTGCAGGTCCATCAGGATTAGGTCGTAGGCGGTTTCGCGGGCGCGCTCCAGGGCTTCCTGGCCGTCCTGGGCCAAGTCCACCTGCAGGCCGGCATGGCTCAGCAGGTCCAGGGCCACCTCCTGGTTCAGGGCGTTGTCTTCGGCCAGCAGCAGGCGGGCCTGGCGGTACCGGGCCAGGGCCTGTTCCACGTCGCTGCGGCCCGCCGTCAGGGCCGGGGGGCGGGTGGGGGCGGGCGCGCTGGCCTGGGCTGCGGCGGTGCGCCCCGCGGCCTCGCGTGGGCTGGCGTGCTGGGCCTGGCCAAACGGCGCCTCGATCCAGAAGGTGCTGCCCTGGCCCAAAGTGCTGTCCACGCCCACGGTGCCGCCCATCATGTCGGCCAGGCGGCGCGAGATCACCAGGCCCAGGCCGGTGCCGCCAAAGCGACGTGTGGTGGACACGTCGGCCTGTGCAAACGGCTGGAACAGGCGCTGCTGCTGCTCGGGGCTGAGGCCGATGCCGGTGTCGCGCACTTCAAAGCGCACCCACAGGCGCGGGCCTTCCTCGCGCAGCACACGCCCGTGCAGCAGCACGCGGCCCTGCTGGGTGAACTTGATGGCGTTGCTGGTGAAGTTCAGCAGCACCTGGCCCAGTCGCAGGCCATCGCCGTGCAACTGGGCGGGCAGGGTGGCCATGTCGGTCTGCAGGGCCAGGCCTTTGTCGGCGGCGCTGTCGCCCAGCAGGTTGCACAGGTTGCCGATCACATGGGCCACCTCGAAATCGGTCGGGTCCAGCGACATGCGGCCGGCCTCGATCTTCGAGAAGTCCAGGATGTCGTTGATGATGCCCAGCAGGTGGTGGGCGGCGTCGTTCACCTTGTCGAGCCGGCTGCGTTGTTGCGGGCTCACGTTGTCGCGCTGGATCAGGTGGGTGATGCCGATGATGGCGTTCATCGGCGTGCGGATCTCGTGGCTCATGTTGGCCAGGAAGGCGCTCTTGGTCCGGTTGGCGGCTTCGGCGGCCTCTTTGGCTGCGGCCAGTTCGGCGGTGCGCTCGGCCACCATGTCCTGCAACTGGTTCTGGAAGCGCAGCAGGGCGCGCTGGTCTTCCTTCTGGCGGGTGATGTCGGTCCAGATGGCCGAGATGTAGCGCCGGCCCTGGATCTCGATGATGCGCGAGCTGATGGCCAGGTCGAGCAGGCTGCCGTCCTTGCGGCTGCGCTGTACCTCGTCGTGTGCGGCGCCTGCCTCCTGCACGGCGCGCAGGCGCTCCTGCAACTGCCCCCGGCCCTGGGCGGGGGTCACGTCGTAGATCGTCAGGTGGCCGAACTCCTGGCGGGTGTAGCCCAGCAGGGTGCAGGCCGCTTCGTTGAACTCGACGAAGGCCAGGGTCTCCAGTTCGATCAGCACGATGCCGTTGTCCGACTGGCTCATCACGGCTGCGTACATCTGCTCGCGTTGGCGCAGGGCTTCGCCAGCCTGGCGCACCACCGTCATGTCCTGTGCCATGCCGTCGGCCCAGATCACCCGGCCGGAATCGTCCCGGTTCAATTCGGCGCGCTCGCGGATCCAGCGGGTGACGCCCTGCAGCACCACCCGGTGCTCGATGTCGTAACGCTTGCCCTTGAGGGCCGCGTGCCAGGCCTGGCGCACGGCGTCGCGGTCTTCCGGGTGCACCATCTCCATGAAGCTGGCGGCGGTGATGGGGGTGCCTTTGTCCACCCAGAACAACTCGTAGGTTTCGTCAGACCAGCGGATGCTGCCGTCGCGCATGTGCAACGTCCAGCTGCCGATGCGGGCCAACTGCTGGGTGCGGCGCAGCGTGGCCTCGCTGTCGCGCAGCGCGTGTTCGGCCGAGCGCGCGGCGGTGATGTCGCGCGCCACGCCCAGCACGCCCAACAGGGCACCGTCCTGGTCGTACAGCGGGGCCTTGACGGTCTGCACCAGCTCGCGGTGCTGGTCGCTGGCAAAGGTCAGCCATTCTTCGTTGCTCACGGGATGGCCCGCCAGCACGGCCTGCAGGTCGTTCTGGCGGAACAGGTCGGCCAGGTCGCGCGTCACAAAGTCGTAGTCGGTCTTGCCCAGCAGTTCGGCCTCGGGGTGGCCCATCAGGTCTTCGAAGCGCCGGTTGCATTGCAGAAACACGCCCTCGGCGTTCTTCAACCAGACCAGGTCGGGCATGCCGCGCACCAGGCTCTTGAGGCGGTGGCGTTCGGCGTCCAGGGCCAACTGGGTCTGTTGGCGCGCCTCCAGGGTGCGCACAAAGTTGACCACCGCCTGGGCCAGGTCGCGCACCATGCTGTTGCGCGTGCGGGTCAGGGCCTCGACATGCGACAGGGTGCCCAGGTCCAGGGGCATGGCCGCCTCACCCGCGGGCGATGGGGCGGATCGGGCCGCCTGGCTGAGCTGACCCAGTGCCCCGGCCAGCAGATCGAGCGGGCGCGTCAGCCACCACGAGAGCAACAGCCAGAGCAGGCACACCAGCAACAGACTGGCCGCGGCCAGGCTGGCGGCGGTGTAGACAAAGTCGTGCCGCTGGCCGGCCATGGCGGCCAGCCGGCTGTCGACCTCTTCGGTCAGTTGCGCGGTGAGCTGGGTGGCGTGCCCAACGTAGTGCAGGTAGTGGTTCAAGGCCTCGGCCGCGCGGATCTGACCGAGGTGCGGTGAGCCTGACAGCAGCTCGGTGGCCATCATCATGTAGGCCCGGTACTGTTCGTAGGCCTCCAGGGTTTCGGCGCTCAGGGGGCGCAGGCCCTCGCCCAGGCTGTTCAGGGCCTGGGTCATCTGGTCGCGCTGCTGGTCTTGTGTCGCCAGTTCGTCCACCAGTCGCGTGTTGGCCTGGCGGGCTTGTTCCACTGTCAAACGGCCGGTCTGCGCCTGCTCCAGCAATTGGCTCAGTCGTTGGTGCAGGCCCAGCATCTGGTGCCCCAGCAGGGTGCTGTGGGTCATGGCGGTGGTCACGGCCCGCACCTCGACCTGGCGCTGGTCCTGCTGATCCACGAGGCGTTGCAAGGCCATCAGGTTGACGGCCACGGCCACGCAGGCCGCCAGCACCATGGGCACGAAGAACAACAGCAACAGGCTGGCCCGCTTTTTCATCAGCAGGGGGTCAGGCAGGTAGTCAGGCAGGGTGACCATGGCTTGGCGGTGCTTGGCGGTGCTTGGCAGGGCGGAGGGCGTCCGGGCCGGATGGGGCGTGTCAGCCCAGGGCGTGCCGAGGCGGGGTGTCGGCGTAGCGCACGGCCACCTCGACAAAGCGGGGCTGCAGGGACAGGAAGGCATCCACCACTTCGGGGTCGAAGTGCCGCCCGCGGCCTTCGGCGATGATCTGGACCACCTTGTCGATGGGAAAGGGTTCTTTGTAGTGGCGCTTGCAGGTCAGGGCGTCGAACACGTCGGCCAGGGCCATCAGGCGGGCCGACACCGGGATGTTGTCCCCCGCCAGGCCTCTGGGGTAGCCGCTGCCGTCCCATTTCTCGTGGTGGCCCAGGGCGATCTGCTGGGCAATCTGCAGAAACTCGAGTGCCGGGCCAGGGCTGCGTGACAGGTCGGGGCCATGGCCCGCCTGCACGCGCAGGATGGCCTCGTGCAGTGCGTCGGCCCCAATCTGGCTGTGCGTCTTCATCACCTCGAACTCCTCGGGGCTCAGCCGCCCGGGCTTGAGCAGGATGTGGTCCGCGATGCCCACCTTGCCAATGTCGTGCAGCGGCGCGGCTTTGGCGATCAGTCGGTCGTTGGGGGCGCGCAGGGCCTGGGCGAAGCGGGGGTGATCGCGCAGGTGCTCGATCAGCAACTCCACATAGGCCTGGGTGCGGTGCAGGTGGTTGCCGGTTTCGTTGTCGCGCTTTTCGGCCAGCAGGGCCAGCGCGTTGAGGCTCACGTCCTTGATCAGTTCGTTTTCCTCGGTGCGTTGTTGCACCTGCTGTTCCAGGTTCTCGTTTTGCTGGCGCAGGCTGTCGCGGGCCTGCTTGAGTTCGAGGTGGGTGTGCACACGGGCCAGCAGGATGGCGGCGCGGATCGGTTTGGCCACGTAGTCAACGGCACCCTGGCTCAGGCCGCGCTCTTCGTCGTCGTCGCCCGACATGGCAGTGACGAAGATCACCGGGATGTCGCGTGTGGCCGGGTCGGCCTGCAGGCGCTCCAGCACGCTGTAGCCGTCCAGGCCGGGCATCATGATGTCGAGCAGGATCAGGTCGGGGCGAGGAGGGGTGTGCACCGCGGCCAGCGCGCGCTGGCCCGAATTGGCCACGCGAACTCGGTACAAGGGGCTCAGCAACTCGCCCATCACGGCCAGGTTGGCGCTGGTGTCGTCCACCACCAGGATGGTGCTGCGGGCGTCGTCAGCGGTTGCGGTCTGGGCTGGGTCCATGGTGCGGGGCGGGTAACAGGCGCGGCCATCCTGAAGGGCTCAGGCGGGCGTTGCCTCATTTGTGATCATTTTTCGTCGGATCGGGGTGGGCCGATTGATGTACCTCAGGACTTGCGCGCAAATGGGGCCGTGCCGGCCATGCCGCCGGCTGGGGTGTGAATTCGGCCTGGATGAACGCGTGCGACGGTGCCGACTCTGATGTAACCACCTGTTAATTTAACAGACGATCGGGTTTTGGTGATTTTCAGGCCACCAGGGGGTCGGCATCCAGGGCCTCCAACTGGTCGTGCAGCAGGTGGGTCTGGCCATGCCAGTAGTCGCTGCTGCCAAACCACGGAAAGTTGATCGGAAAAGTGGGGTCGTCCCAGCGGCTGGCCAGCCAGGCGCTGTAGTGGATCAGGCGCAGCGTGCGCAGGGGCTCGATCAGGCTGAGCTGGCGGCGGTCGAATTCGCACACCTGCTCGTAGCCGTCGATCAGGCTGCCGAGCTGGCGGTTCTGCTGCGCCCGGTCGCCCGACAGCAGCATCCACAGGTCTTGCACGGCCGGGCCGGTGCGGGCATCGTCCAGGTCCACGAAGTGCGGGCCGCCGCCTTCGGATTCGGTGGGGGTCCAAAGGATGTTGCCGGGGTGGCAGTCGCCGTGCAGGCGGATCAGCTCGATCTGCCGGCCGTCAAAGCGCCCGTCGGGCAGCACCAGGGGGTGGGCCGCGATGCGCGCCAGCGCCTGCTCGCAGGCCTGGCGCCACGGGCCTTCAGCGTCGGCCGGCAACACCCGGCCTTGCAACAGGCCCTCTACTGCGGCGCGGCCAAAGGTGTGCAGATTCAAGGCCGGGCGAAGCTGGAACGGGCGCTGGGCGCCCACCTGGTGCAGCCGGGCCAGAAAGCGGCCGGTCCACTCCAGCACCTCGCCGTCGTCCAGCTCGGGCTGGCGCCCGCCACGCCGGGGCGACACCGAGAACGCAAAGCCCTCGTGCTGGTGCAGGGTGCGGCCCTGCAGGGTCAGCGGCCCCACGGCGGGCACCTCGGCGGCCTGCAGATCGGCCGAGAAGGCGTGCTCTTCGAGGATCTGGCCCTCGCTCCAGCGGCCCGGGCGGTAGAACTTCACCACCACCACGCGATGGCCCTGCACCGGGTCTTCAAGCTGCACCTGGTAGACGCGGTTCTCGTACGAGGACAAGGCCATCAGGCGGCCGTCGCCGTACAGGCCGATGCCGGCCAAGGCGTCCAGCACGGTGTCGGGCATCAGGCGGGCGTAGGGGTGCAGGGCGTTGTCGGCGGCGGGGCTGCGGGGCATGGAGTCTTCAGGCATGGCGCCATTGTCCTCCGCCCTGCGGCTTGTGCGGCCGGGCGATCACCCGAGAGGGCCGGCTTGACGAGGGTCAAGGCGTATGCCTGGCCCTGGCGCACACAATGCAGGCATGGTCACACGCAGGCGTCGTCACGTTCGTTTCATCAGTCGCAGGGGCTTGCTCTATTCGCTGTTGCTGGCGTTTCTGATGATGACCCTGGGGGGCTTGGGCTTCTGGATCGTCGAGCCCGGGGTGCACACCTTCTGGGACGGCCTGTGGCTGGCCTTCACCACCGCGGCCACGGTGGGCTATGGCGACATCGTGCCCACCACCCACTGGTCCAAGGCGTTTGCGGTGGCGGTGGTGCTGCTCGGGTTGGCGGTGCTGTCGCTGGTCACCGCCTCGGTGGCGGCCATGCTGGTCGAGGTGGACGAGCGTGAGATGGATGACGCCGTGCTCAAGGAGATCCGCCACCTGCGCGCCGACCTGCATGCGATGCAGGCCGAACTGAAGGCGCTGCGTCAGGAGACCCGGGCCGACCCGGGCTGATCCCTTTACTCGGGCTCGATGCCCGCCGCCTTGATGATGCGGCCCCACTTCTGTGATTCGACGGCCTGGAACTTGCGCTGCTCCTCAGGTGTGTTCAGGTAGGTCTCGGTGCCGGTGGGCTGGTAGAACGCGGCCTGGGCGCTGCTGTGGGCGGCCTTGTGCAGCAGCTCATTGAGCTTGGCCACCACCGGGGCCGGGGTACCGGCCGGGGCGTAAGCGGCAAACCAGTAAGTGGCCTCGTAGCCCTTCACGCCGGCTTCTTCGATGGTGGGCACCTCGGGCGCCAGGGCACTGCGCTGGCGCGGGGTCACGCCCAGGGCGCGCAGCTTGCCGGCCTTTACCTGGGGCAGGCCGGTGGCCATGTCGGTGAACATCACGTCGATCTGGCCGCCCAGCAGGTCGGTCACGGCCGGTGGGTTGCTGCGGTACGGAATGGCCAGGATGTAGGTGCCGGTGAGTTGCTTGAACATCTCACCCGCAATGCGGCTCGACGAGCTGCCCGCGCCGAACGACAGCTTGCCGGGCTGGGCCTTGGCCAGCTTGATGAACTCGCCCACGCTGCGCGCCGGGTAGTCGGGGCGCACCACCATCAACTGGCCGCCGCGGCCCAGGGCGGTGACGGGCTCGAAGTCTTTCACCGGGTCGTAGGGCAGCTTCTTGTACAGGTGCTCATTGGCGGCGTGGGTGGTGTTGGTGGCGATCAGCACGGTGTAGCCGTCGGGCTTGGCCTTGGCCACCAGTTGCGCGCCGATGAAGGCATTGGCGCCGGGGCGGTTGTCCACGATCACCGGGGTCTTGGTGTCGGCCGTGATGGCGTTGGCCAGGGCGCGGGCCAACTGGTCGGTGGCACTGCCGGCGGTGAAGGGCACCACGAAGGTGATGGCCTTGTCGGGGAACCCATCGGCCAGCACGGGGCCGGCCAGGGTGACGAAGGCGGTGGCCAGCGCGGATTGCAGCAGGGTGCGGCGGGGGATGCTCATCAAAAGTCTCCTTGTCGTTGTGGGGGGCGCTCAGGCCTCGGGGGCTTGTATCGGCAGGGTCAGCAGCAGGCCCGACAGGCTTTTGCCGTGGGCATCCAGATTGAGTGCGTCGTTCACGCCGCCCTCGAGGATGTCATGCAGCACAAAGTTCATGGCCTGCAGTTTGGGCAGCAGGTACCTCGTCACCCGCGTGGGCCGGCGGCTGGCAAACAGCGCGGCCACGCGGGCCTCGGTCACCTGTTCGACCAGCAGCGGCCAGTGCTTCGCCTGGTAGGCGATCACGCTGATGCTGGAGGTGTTGCCTTTGTCGCCGGTGCGCCCATGGGCCAGCCGGGCCAGGGGCACAGTGGCGGTGTGGGGCGTCATGGCGTGGGAGGCTGGGTCGGTTGCAATGGGGGCGGATTGTGTCACAGCAGGCTCCAGTGTTCCTTGATCCAGGCCCGGGGCACGAACCACGACTCGCTGGCCAGGCGAGGCGTGATGGCGCTGCGCACGCCGCCACCGCCGGCAGGGCCGCAGGTGTACAGGGCCAGCACTTCGCGGGTCAGCAGCTCGGCCTCGCCGCGCTGGCTGGCGCGGGCGGCCACGCGCAGACGCATGTCCTGCATCAGGCCCGCGGGGGCCAGCTCGGCCTGGCTGTCTGCCCAGGTGCCGGCGTCGTCGGCAAACAGGCTGGCCACGCCGATCAGGTCGCAGCGCACCGGTTGCAGGCCCGGGGCCAGTTCGGCCAGGCGGCTGCGCACCACCTGGGCGGCCAGCCGGGCGCGGGCCACGGCATTGGGGCCGGCATAGGAGATCTCGCCTTCGGCCAGCCAGCCCCCTTCGAAGCAGGCGGTGGTCTTGAGGGTGGCGGGGCGGGCATGACCGCGCACGCCACTCACTTGCACCCGGTCGGGCCCCAGGGGCTGCAGCGTGACCTCGCTGAGGTCAGCCACCACATCGGGTGTCAGGTAGGCGGCAGGGTCGTGGATCTCGTACAGCAGTTGCTCTTTGACTGTGCGCTCGTCCACGCAGCCCCCGGTGGCGTCGGCCTTGCCCACCACAAAGCGGCCGTCGGCCTGCACCTCCAGGATCGGAAAGCCCACGTGGGCCAGGTCGGGCACATCTTTCAGGCCCGGGTCGGCAAAGTAGCCGCCGCACACCTGGGCGCCGCACTCCAGCAGGTGGCCCGCGATGGTGCCGGCGGCCAGCCGGTCCCAGTCGTCCTCGGCCCAGCCGAAGTGCGCGAGCAGCGGGCCCAGTGCCAGGGCCGGGTCGGCCACGCGGCCGGTCACCACCACCTGGGCGCCGGCGCGCAGGCAGGCCGCGATGCCCTGGGCCCCCAGGTAGGCGTTGGCGCTGACGGGGGCATCGCTGCGCGGCCCACGCACCTGGGCCAGTTGATCGGGGCTCAGTTGGGCCAGCACGTCGTCGCCTTCAACCACCCCCACGCGCAGCGCACCCAGGCCCAGTTCGATCGCCAGCGCCTGCAGGCAGGCCGCCGCCCCGCGCGGGTTGGCCGCGCCGAAGTTGCCCACGATGGGAATGCCGTGCCGCACGCAGTCGGCCAACACGGGCCGAATGAACCGCTCCAGCGTGGGCTCGAAGCCCGCGGTCGGGTTCTGGCGGCGCTGCAACTGGGCCAGGGCCAGGGTGCGTTCGGCCAGGGTTTCGAACATCAGCACCGCGGGGCCGCCGCGGGCAACCAGGGTGCGCACCACGGGCACGGCCGCATCCCAGCGGTCGCCCGAGAAGCCGGCGCCGCAGCCGATCAGCAAAGAGGGTGGGAGAGAGGACATGGCCCGCAGTGTGGTGGGCTCAAGTGCATTTGTAAAATGGATTGATTGAATGGATTGATCCATGAAACCACTGAATCCGATCCGCTGGTCTTCGGCCGACCTGGAGGCCTTTGGCGCCTTGGTGCAGACCCGCCATTTCACGCGGGCAGCCGAGCGTTGCCACCTGTCGCAAAGCGCCTTCAGCCAGAAGATCCGCCGGCTTGAGGCCGCGGTGGGCGCGCGCCTGTTCGAGCGGTCCACCCGCCAGGTCAGCCTGACGCCGGAGGGCGAGCTGCTGGCGCAAGAGGTGCTGCGCCTGGAGCAGGAGCTGCAGCAGGCCTTGGGCCGGCTGCAGGCGCTGGCCGGTCTGCAGGCCGGGCGGGTGGCCGTGGCGGCCCTGCCTTCGATGGCCGCGGTGTGGCTGCCCGGGCTGGTGGCCGAGTGGCGTCAGCGCCACCCTCAGGTGCAGCTCACGGTGCACGACACCCTGGCCCAGGGGGCTACCACGCTGTTGCGCGAGGGGCGGGTGGACTTTGCCCTGACGGCGGGGGGTGACCTGCGCGAGTTCGACATCGAACTGCTGCGCACCGAGCCATATTGGCTGGTCTGCCCGGCGGGGCACCGTCTGGCCGAGCGGGGGGGCATGGGGGCCGGCTGGGACGACCTGGCCGGCGAAGAGTTGATCCACCTGGCCCGCAGCAGCAGCGTGCGCCAGCAGATCGAGCGCCTGAACCTGAGCCCGGGCTGGCGCACCAGCGTGCTGGAGGTGGAGCACCTGGCCACGCTGGCAGCCTTGGTGCGTGCCGGCTTGGGCCTGAGCCTGGTGCCGGAGCTGACGCTGTTTCATTTTCGCGATGCGGGCCTGGTGGCGCTGCCCTTCCAGGAGCCCGCCCTGGCCCGCCCGCTGGTGCTGGCGCGGCGCAAGGGGCAGGCGCTGTCGGTGGCGGCGCAGGCTTTGCGCGGCCTGTTGCTGGCGCGTCTGGCCGGTGACAACCCGGGTCTGGCCTGATCCGGCCCGGGGGCGGCCTCTGCTATCGTCGGGCGCCATGAAGCATCTGGCCTTTCGCTGGCTCACCGTGCGGGCGGGGCTGCAGCGTTTCTTTCGCATTTCCGAGTGGCAATGGATGTTGGGCTGGGCCGTGGTGGCCGGCGTGCTGGGGGCCTTGGCCACCGAGTCCTTCCGCTGGGCCCTGTTGCGCCTGGACCACCACCTGCTGGGGCAGAGCGGCAGCCTGGTCGCGTTGGCGCGCAGTCTGCCGGCCTGGGAGCGGGTGCTGGTGCCCGCGCTGGGCGGCCTGCTGGCCGGGGCCCTGCTGGTGCTGGCGCGCCGCGCCGCCAACCCGCAGGCCCACAGCGACTACATGGAGGCCACGGTCCTGGGGGATGGGCGCATCCCGCTGAAGTCCAGCCTGTTGCGCAGCGCTTCGTCCTTGCTGAGCATTGCCAGTGGGGGCTCGATCGGGCGCGAGGGCTCGATGGTGCAACTGGCGGCACTGAGCGCCTCGCTGCTCGGGCAAGGCCTGCGTTTTCCGGTGCCGCGCCTGCGCCTGCTGGTGGCTTGCGGCGCGGCCGCCGGCATCACCGCCGCCTACAGCGCCCCCATCGCGGGCACATTTTTCGTGGCCGAGATCGTGTTGGGGTCCATGGCCATGGAGAGCCTGGGGCCGATCATGGTGGCGGCTGTGGTGGCCAACATCGTGATGCGCCAGATGCCCGGCTACCAGCCGCCCTATGCCATGCCGCCCTTCCCGGCGGTGGCCGGGGGCGAGGTGCTGTTGTTTGCCCTGATGGGCCTGCTGCTGGGGGCCGGCGCGGCGCTTTTCCTGCGCCTGCTGGGCCAGTCGCGCGCCCTGTTCGGGCGCTTGCCCTTGCCCTTGCCGCTGCGGCTGGCCCTGGGCGGCCTGGTGGTGGGCCTGATCTCGGTGCCTTTGCCCGAGGTGTGGGGCAACGGCTACAGCGTGGTCAATTCGGTGCTGCACTCAGACTGGCCCTGGGCCTTGTTGCTGATGCTGCTGGTGGCCAAGGTGGTGGCCACCTTGTGCACGGTGGGTTCAGGCGCGGTGGGCGGGGTGTTCACGCCGGCCATCTTTTTCGGCTGCATCGTCGGTGCGCTGTTCGGGCAGGGGGCGCAGGCCCTGTGGCCGCAGGCCGCCTCGGCGCCACTGGCCTACGCGATGGTGGGCATGGGCGCATTTCTGGCCGGGGCCACGCAGGCGCCCTTGATGGCCATCCTGATGATCTTTGAGATGACGCTGAGCTACCAGGTAATGCTGCCGTTGATGGTGGCCAGCGTGATCGCTTATTTTGTGGCCCGATCGGCCCATGCCGGCGCCATGTACGACATCACCAGCCGCCGCCAGGTGTGGCAGGCCGAGCAGCAGCGCCTGCGCGCCCTGGGGGTGCGCGAGCTGATCGAGCCGGCGCAGACCGTGGTGGGCCTGGGCGCCGACCTGGACGAGATGAGCCGGCTGTTTCTGCACTATCCGGTGAAGTACCTGTACGTGGTGGACGAGGCGCAGCACTTTCAAGGCGTGGTGCCTTTGAAGCGCCTCAGCCCCGCCGAGCGCCTGCCCGACCTGGAACGCCTGCGGGCCGGTGATCTGATCAGCGCGGAGCTGCTGCCGCTGACCGCCGGCATGGGCCTGTCCGAGGCCTTGCAGCGCTTCATGGACCACCGCGGTGAGCGACTGCCGGTGATCGAGTCCGCTGACGACCCTCGGTTGTTGGGGGTGGTCAACAAGAGCGCGTTGCTGGCCACCTACGCCCGCCTCAGCGGATGAGGCTGGGAGGCCGGGCCAGGCCCGTCGCGACTTATCATGCTGTCACCGATATTTGCTTATTTCTGTAAGGATGGTTGCCATGCATAAGTTCTCGCGCAAAACGCTTCTGGCCGCCCTGGCGACCGCCTTCTGCGGCATCGCGCAGGCAGGGGGCGTGGATGAGGTGGTGAAGGCCGGTGTGCTCAAGGCCTGCACCCCGGGTGACTACAAACCTTTCAGTTTCGCCCTGCCCGATGGCAGCTACGAAGGCTTGGACGTGGATCTGGTGCAATCGCTGGCGGCTTCGCTGGGGGTCAAGGCCCAGTTCGTCAAGACCACCTGGGCCAAGATGATGGATGACTTCACCGGCGGTGCCTGCGACATCGCGGTGGGCGGCATCTCGGTGACGCTGGAGCGCCAGAAGCGGGCCTGGTTCAGCGCGCCCTACATGGTCAACGGCAAGACGCCGCTGGTGCGTTGCGCCGATGTGGCGCGCTTTCAGACCGTGGCGGCCATCGATCAGCCTGGCGTCAAGGTGGTGGCCAACCCGGGCGGCAGCAACGAGCGCTTTGCCCGCGCCAACTTCAAGACCGCCCAGCTCACCATCCACCCCGAGAACCTGACCATCTTCAACGAGGTGCTCAGTGGCCGCGCCGATGTGTTCGTGACCGAGTCGGCCGAAACCCTGGTGCAGCAGAAGCTGCACCCCGGCCTGTGCGCCGTGAACCCCGACAAGCCCCTGCAGTACGGCGAGATGGCCTACCTGTTGCCGCGCGGCGACACGCTCACCAAGGCCTATGTGGACCAATGGCTGCACTTGATCCAGGCTCAGGGCGACTACCAGCGCATGGCGGCCAAGTGGCTGAATTGAGCCCGCAACACGGCAAGGGCTGCGGACCCAGGTAAAACGCCACCGCCGGGCTGACGGACAGCCGGGCGGTGGCGTTTTGCTTCAGTCGGCTGCGGCGGTGCTTCAGACCACGGTCAGGGTCACGTCGATGTTGCCACGGGTGGCGTTCGAGTAGGGGCACACGCCGTGGGCCTTGGCCACCAGGTCTTCGGCCACGGCGCGCTCGATGCCGGGCAAGGTGATGGTCAGGTGCGCTTCGATGCCGAAACCGGCCGGGATCGGGCCGATGCCGACCTTGGCCTGGATGGTGGCGCTGGCCGGGATGGCGATCTTGGCGGCGCCGGCCACGTGCTTGAGGGCGCCCATGAAGCAGGCCGAGTAGCCGGCGGCAAACAGTTGCTCAGGGTTGGTGGCACCGCCGGCACCGCCCAGTTCCTTCGGGGGGCTGAGCTTCACGTTCAGCAGGCCGTCCGAGCTGACGGCGTGGCCGTCGCGGCCACCGGTGGAGGTGACGTCGGCGGTGTACAGAACTTTGTCGAGGTGGGTGGTCATGGTGCTGCTCCTGTGAAATGTCTGCCAGGCAGACGGGTGGGGGTTGGTTGACGAAAACAGAAAAATGAATCGGGACTCAGCCGCCGGCCAGGTGGCCGCGCAGGGTCTTGAGCTGGTCGGTCAGCGCCATCAGTTCGGGCAGGCTGCACTGGCTTTGCTGCAGCACACAGGCCGGAATGCGTTCGGCGGTATCACGCAGGGCGCGGCCAGCCGGTGTCAGGGTGATGCGCACCCGGCGCTCGTCCTGAACATCGCGCAAGCGGCCCAGCAGCCCCGCACCTTCCAGGCGCTTGAGCAGCGGGGTCAGGGTGCCCGAGTCGAGGAAAAGGCGCTCACCCAGGGCCGACACGGTCAGGCCATCCTGCTCCCACAGCACCAGCATCACCAGGTATTGCGGGTAGGTGAGGCCGATCTCGTCGAGCAGGGGCTTGTACAGCTTGGTCATGGCCAGCGAGGCCGAATACAGCGCAAAGCAGACCTGGTTGTCCAGCCGCAGCAGGGCGGGGCTGGGGGTGTCGGGTTGTGCGTTGGTGTCCATGGGTTGAATTATTGCTGGCAATTAAATTGTGCGCAATTTAATTGATTAAAACCCTGCAGGTCGCAGGGAATCCCGGGGTCAGCGACCCGTGAAGCGGGCTGGGCGCTTGTCGATGAAGGACTGCACGCCTTCGCGGGCGTCGTCGCTGCGCGACAGCCGCTGCTGGGTGTCGATGAAGTCGTGCATGGCGACCAGGGGCCCGTGTTCGATGGCCTTGAGCACGTTCTGGCGCGTGGCGACCACGGCCAGGGGGGCCTGCTCGGCGATGGCCTGTGCCAGCGCCAGTGCCGTGGCCAACGCTTGCCCGGCGGGCACCACTTTTTGAACGAAGTTCAGGCGCAGGGCCTCGGCGGCCCCGAACTCGTCACCGGTCAGCAGGTGCAGCAGGGCATTGCCCAGGCCGGCGCGCTCGGCCATGCGCAGGGTGGCGCCGCCGGTGGCCATGATGCCGCGCTTGACTTCGAGCTGGGAGAAGCGGCAGTCGTCGGCTGCCACCACGATGTCGGCGGCCAGCATCAGCTCGATGCCCAGGGTGTAGGTGATGCCTTGCACGGCCACCACCATGGGCTTGGTGCGTCGGCGGTAGCCCGGCATGCCCAGGTCCACCGGGTCGACCAGACCCAGGGGCACGGCTTTTTCGCCGCGTTGCATCAAGGGGGCAATGGTGGGCAGATCCAGCCCGGCGGTGAAGTGGTCGCCAAAGGCGTGCAGCACGCCCACGCGCAGGGCGGGGTCGTCGTCGAGTTGGGTGTAGGCCAGCCCCAGTTCGCGGTACATCTTGGGCGTGAAGCCGTTGCGCTTGTTGGGCCGGTTGATGCCGATCAGCAGCACGCTGCCGCGCACTTCGGTGTCGATGCTGCCTTCGGGGTGAAGGGGCGTGGGGGTGGGGGGATGGTCGTGGGGCTGGAAAGGGGTGTTCATGCCCCCATGCTAGGGGGCCGGGTGTGGCGCCGGCGTTCACCGGCGCGACACTCCAACCCTGGGGAGAACCCGGGGTTGGCGTTGGCTCAGCGCGGTGTTCAGTAGGTGTAAACGCCGCGGCCGGTCTTGCGGCCCAGGTGGCCGGCGGCGACCATTTCCTTGAGCAGCGGGCAAGCACGGTACTTGCTGTCGCCAAACTCTTCGAGGTAGACCTGCATCACGGCCAGGCACACGTCCAGGCCGATCATGTCGGCCAGGGCCAGCGGGCCGATGGGCTGGTTGCAGCCCAGCTTCATGCCGGCGTCGATGTCTTCGGGGGTGGCGATGCCTTCGGCCAGCACGAAGAAGGCCTCGTTGATCATGGGGACCAGGATGCGGTTGACCACAAAGCCGGGAGAGTTCTTGACCGTGATCGGGCTCTTGCCCAGGGCTTCGGACAAGGCCTTCACGGCATCGTGGGTGGCGTCGCTGGTCTGCAGGCCACGGATGATTTCGACCAGGGCCATCATGGGCACCGGGTTGAAGAAATGCATGCCGATGAAGCGGTCGGGCCGGCTGGTGGCGGCGGCCAGCTGGGTGATGGAGATGGACGAGGTGTTGGAGGCCAGGATCACCTCGGGCGCCACCAGGGCATCGATCTGCTTGAGGATCTTGACCTTGAGCTCGTGGTTCTCGGTGGCGGCTTCGATCACGATCTGGGCCTTTTTCAGGTCTTCGTACGAGGTGCTGCCCTGGATGCGGGCCAGGGCGGCCTCCTTGTCGGCCGCGCTGATCTTTTCTTTCTTGATCAGGCGGTCCAGCGAACTGGCCACGGTGGCGATGCCTTTTTGCACGGCGGCGTCCGAGATGTCCACCATCACCACTTGCAGGCCCGACACGGCGCAAGCCTGCGCAATGCCGTTGCCCATGGTGCCCGCGCCAATGATGCCGACAGTTTGAATGCTCATAGTGAATGTTCCTTCAAGTAAAAACGGTTGCCAAGATGGTATCCAGATTCGATCACCCACCTTGGTAAGGCGCGTGACAGTTGTGCGGCCGCCCTGTGCCAGCCTTGATCTGGCGCAGAAATCCGGGGCCCTGCTGCCAAAAGGTCCCGAGCATCCGGTGACACAGATGGCGGTGGATTGACGGGTTGTTGCTCAGGTTCACAGGGGCAGGGCTTGATGCGATGATGGGCGCGATTGGCAGAACCGATGGTTTTGAGGGAGCAATCCGACAGGGAATTCGATCCGTGGTGTACTCCACGCGGTGCGAATCGGCCCGTCTGAGGTTCTGCCGACGCCGTTGATAACCCAAGATGCTCAAGTACCTGAAATCCCTGCTCCACGGCACCGCGGCCATCGCCCGCGCCGAACTGGCCCTGCTGCGCCGCTATCCGCGGGTTTGGCTGGCCATTCTGGCGGTGGGCGTGGTGCCTGCCCTGTACTCGCTGATCTACCTCACCAGCGTGTGGGACCCCAGTGGTCACACGGCCGAGTTGCCCGTGGGCATCGTCAACCACGACCTGGGCCTGCATTACCGCGGGCACGATGCCAATGTGGGCAGCCACCTGACCGATACCTTGCTGGACCGCAAGGCCTTTGGCTTTCGCATGTACGAATCGCTGGAAGATGCCCGCGAGGCCGTGCGCCGTGGCGACTTGGCCTTTGCGCTGCTGATCCCGCCCAATTTCAGTGCCAATGCGGTGCCGGGCACGGCCCGCGGGGCCGGCCAGATGGTGATCTACACCTCGGAGGGCAACAACTACAGCTCGGCCAACCTGGCGCGGCGCTTTGCCTCGGAGCTGGACCACCAGGTCAACGAGATGCTCAACGAGCAGCGCTGGTCCATGGTGCTGGACACGGCCTCGGCGTCCGAAGACCGCCTGACCCAGTTGCGCAACGCCCTGAGCCAGTTGCGCGAGGGGGCAGACACCCTGGCCAAGGGCAGCCACCAGTACCGTGACGCCGCCCACCAGGTGGGCGAGGGCTTCAAGGAAGTCAACGGCGGTATCCGAACCATCGAGTCTCACTGGCCGGCCAGCAACGATCTGCGCGCCCTCAAATCCGGTGCGCAGCAGTTGAGTGCCGGCCAGCGCGAGCTCGGCAGCGGGCTGGCCCAGATCGGCAACGGGCTGGAGCAACTGGAGGGCGGTGCCGGCCAGTTGTTCACTGGCGCCCGCAAGATGCAGACCGAAACCGAGGGCCTGTGGCTGGTGGGCGATCGCATCGCCGCCGGGGCCGGCCAATTGGCTGAAGGGGCCGACAAGCTGCAGCAAGGCTTGAAGCAGGCCCGAGCAGCGAACAAGCAGGCTGTGGCCGGCAACCGCCAATTGATCAGTGGCCAGACCCAGTTGGAGACCGGCGTGGGCCAGCTCACCGACGGAGTGCAGGCCTTGGGCGATGGCGTGCACAAGCTGGCCAGCAAGCTGCCTGCCGACCGCCAACTGGACGAGTTCACCGCAGGCGGCGTGCAACTGGCCGATGGCGCGGCCCGGCTGCTCACGGGCATCAAAACCATTGAAGCGGCCATCCCGTCCTCGCTGGCCAAGCTGGAGGGCAATGCCTCGGGTCTGGCCGAATCGGTGGCCCTGCGGGTGGAGGTGGCTGCGCCGGTGCCCAACAACGGCACGGCCTTCATCCCCAACATGGTGTCGGTGGCCTTGTGGATCGGCGCCGTGATGGCGGGGTACCTGTTCAACATGAGCCTGGTGCTGCGGGTGCATGGGCATGTGCCGCGCCTGGCCAAGACCCTGGGCAAGATGACCGTGCCGGTGCTGGTGGTGCTGGTGCAGGTGTTGCTGGTCGAGATCACGCTGCTGTTCGTGCTGTCGGTGCAGACGCCGCGGGTGGCCGCCCTGGGGCTGACCATGGTGCTGGCCTCGGTGGTGTTTCTGGCGGTGTTGTCGGCCATGGTGCATGTGTTTGGTGAATTCGGCCGGATCCTGACCGTGCTGCTGCTCACGCTGCAACTGTCGGCCGGCGGCGGGGTGTTGCCGGTTGAGTTGTCGGCGGGTTTCTTCCGGGCCGTGCATGCGTGGCTGCCCTTCAGTTGGGTGGTGCAGGCCTTCCGCACCGTGTTGTTCGGGGCGTTTGACAACCGCTGGGGCCATGCCTGTGGCATGGTGGCCCTGGCGGGGGTGGTGGCCACCGCGTTGATCGCGTTGTTTGGCCGCTGGGTGCATGTGGAGCCCGACCTTTATCAGCCAGCGGTCAAGGTCTGAGGACGGGTGGGGGCCTTCGGCGAAGGCCCTTGTGGACCAATGTGGCAGGTCCTGTCAGGCGCCCGCCTGACCGGGGCCGACCCGTGGCAGGCCGACATCGGCCTGCTTGTTCCTCCCGACCGCGCCTCCCGACCGAGAAAGGCACCCTATGAACATCACCTCCAATGGCATCCACATCGAAGTGGAAGACCAGGGCCCGCACGACGCGCCCGCCGTCTTGTTGATCATGGGCCTGGGCATGCAGCTGATTGCCTGGCCTCCGTACTTTGTACAACCCTTGCTGGACGCCGGCTACCGTGTGATCCGCTTTGACAACCGCGATGTCGGCCTGTCGCAGCATTTTGACGAGCTGGGCCCGCCCAACCTGCCCTGGGCGCTGGCACGGCTGCCCTTGGGCCTGCCGGTCAAGCCGCCTTACACCGTGCACGACATGGCGCTGGATGCCCTGGGCGTGCTCGATGCACTGGGCGTGCGCAAGGCGCATGTGGTGGGCGTCAGCATGGGCGGCATGATCGCCCAGCGCGTGGCCTTGGCCGCCCCTCAGCGCCTGCTCAGCCTGACCAGCATCATGAGCAGCAGCGGTGCGGCCGGTCTGCCCCAGGCGGCCCCCGAGGTGTTGGGCGCCCTGGTGAACCCGCCACCCGCCGATCCTGCCAAGGCCCTGGATCACTTCATCAAGCTTTACCAGCTGATCGGCAGCCCGGCCTTCCCGGCCGACGTGGCGCAGATGCGTGAGCGCATTCTGGCGGGCGTGCAGCGTGCCTTTCACCCGGTGGGCACGGCGCGGCAAATGTTGGCTGTGGTGTGCGACAGCGGCCGAGCCGAAGAGCTTCGGACCCTCCGCACGCCCACCCTGGTGCTGCATGGCAAGCAAGACCCGCTGGTGCCCTACGCCTGTGGTGAGGACACGCGCCGCCGCATCCGGGGCGCCCAGATGGTCGGCATCGAGGGCATGGGCCACGACCTGCCCCCGGGGGCCGTGGCCCTGCTGCTGGAAGCCTTGCTGCCGCATCTGAAAAGTCATTGAAGCGTTCGCTGAACCCTGTGCATTGCGACAGGTCATGAAAGGGGCTGAAGCCCACGGGCCACCGCCCTGAAGCGGCCCGTGGCCGCTTCTTTCATGCTGGGTGTGCGGTGGCTGCTCGCCACCAGGGGCAGACCGCACCGCACGGCCCTTTCATTGGACCTTTCTTTAAATCCGGTTGTCTGTCTTGAGCAGATGAGTGGCCGATCGGTTCGGGGGCCCCGCGGGGATGGCGGGCCGCTGTGAGGGGTCAGAGGGGCTTGCCCCTGTCTGCAACAGGCTTTTGGTCACTCGGATGAAGCATGTTGGGCTGTCGCACCGCTCTGCCGCAGTGGGGCGACAGCCTTTGAGTTCGGGGCGTCTCAGCAGACCACAAAGCGGTGTTCGATGGTCATATCAAGTACCACCCATCGACAGACCGTTCGCTGTGAGCGAGTTCGGGGAAACCCAGGCGAGCCTGAGTGCTTCGCTTCCTAAAGTGGCTCACTTCAGGGAAGCGAACCGAATGAAGACAACGACCCACTTCGTCCCCGAGCCGTGCGACGAAAGCCCCTCTGTCACGGCCACAACAGATTCAGTGTCTGGCGCTGATCTCTACGCACAGCACCTGCATCGATTCGAGGCCGCACAGCGTGCCTGCCGCGAGCGGGGCCACTGGAGCGCCTTTGTGGATCACCCCGAGCTTTACCCCGCGGCCGACGAGGCGCGGCGTTCCGGCTGGGCCTTGCACCAGGGCCAGTTGGGGCAGCGCTTCGAGTTGACCCAACCCGGCACCAACGCCTGGCTGGGCGAGGAGACCTCGCCCTACACCGGGCAGTCCCTCGCCATCACCTACCCGCAAGCTGATGCCGAGGCCCTGTTCAAGGCCGCCAAGGCCGCCATGCCGCGCTGGGCCCATGCCGAGGTCGACACCCGCGTGGGGGTGTTGATGGAGGTGGTCGATGTGCTCTACCGCCAGCATCTGTTCGAACTGGCCTATGCCGTGATGCACACCGCAGGGCAAAGCTTCAACATGGCGTTCACCGGCTCGGGTGTGAATGCACTGGACCGGGCCATCGAAGCCCTGGTCCATGCCCACCAGGCCTTGCAGGCCGTGCCATCGCGGGCCCGTTGGGCCCGCCCCTTCGGTGCCGGTGAGATCTGCCTTGAAAAAACCTACCGGCGGGTACCACGGGGCGTGGCCCTGTGCTTTGCCTGCGCCACCTTTCCCACCTGGAACGCCTGGCCTTCGATGATGGCCAGCCTGGCCACCGGCAACGCCGTGATCGTCAAGCCCCATCCGGGCTGCGTGCTGCCGATGGCGATCTCGGTGCGCGTGTTCCGTCGGGTGCTGCAGGCCGCCGGCTTCGATCCCAACCTGGTGACCCTGTGTCTCGACAGCGTGGAGCAACCGCAAGGCAAGTACCTGGTGCAGCATCCGGCGACGGCCATCGTCGATTTCACCGGCAGTGCCCGCTTCGGCCAGTGGGTGGAGCGGCACGCCGGGCAAGCCCTGGTGTTCACGGAAACCTCCGGCTGCAACACCGTGGTGTTGGCCGAAGCCGACGATCTGGACGCGGTGTTGCGCAGCCTGGCCACCAGCCTGTGCCTGTTCAGTGCGCAGATGTGCACCAGCCCGCAGAACATCTACCTGCCACGTGACGGTGTGCTCACGCCCCAGGGGCGCGTACCGGTCCAGACCGTGGGCGAGCGGCTGGTGCACTTCATCGATCAGATCGCCGGTGACCCGCGGCGCGCCGCCATGATGCTGGCCACCCTGCAGTCGGCGCAGACGCAGGGCCTGCTCGAAGAGCTCAGCCGGGAGGGGGCTCGTCGCGGTCAGGTGTTGCGGCAAGCCACGCCTTACGTTCACCCCGAGTTCCCGCAGGCCCGCACCGCATCGCCGCTGCTGATTTGCGTGAACCGCTCTGAGCGAGGCCTGTACGGCGAGGAGCGCTTCGGGCCCGTGGCCTTTCTGATCGTGTGCGAAGACGCCGAGGCGGCCCTGCAGCAGGCCTGTTCCGATGTCTCCGAGTTTGGCGGCCTCACGGCCTTTGTCTACGCGAAGGATCCGGGCTTCATTGCCCGGGCCGAAGAGGCTTATGCCCTGGCTGGCGCTCAGCTCACGATCAACCTCACCGGCCCGATGCCGCTCAACTTTGCTGCCGCCTACAGCGACTACCACGTGACGGGGCTCAACCCGGCCGGCAACGCCTGCCTGACCGACCTGGCCTTTGTGAGCGCGCGCTTTCGCATTGCCCAGGCTCGGCGACCTGCGTCTGCCCTGGCTTTGTCAGGAGATCCATCGTGAAGATCGGCATGAAGCCATTCTTGCGTGTGGCCTCGGCCGCCACCCTGGCCTTCAGTGCCGCAGCCCATGCCCAGGCCGAGGGAACCCTGTCCCTGGGCGGACAGATCAAAGTTGGCGTCCAGAGCTTGCACTACAGCGGCGGACAAGGGCCGGCCCAGCCGGGCCCCTTCTCGCAGCACAAAACAATCCTGAGCGACAACTCGTCCTGGTTCTATTTGCGCGGCGAGGAACCGCTGGACGCGCAGACCTCGGTGTTCTTTCACATGGAGCGAGGCTTTCTTCTCAGCAGTGGCGAGATGGGGACCGAGCTTTCGCCAGCGCGTTCCCATGCGGTGGGCTTCAAGAACTCGCAATGGGGCCGATTGCTGGTCGGACGTTGGTCTACCTACCATTCCGCCGACGCTGCGCTGAGCCACAACGGCATCTACGACGCCGGCCCCTATGCCAGCGGGACCCTGAACATGCTGGGTTCGATTGGTCGCAGTCTCTCCTATTTTGCGGGCGGCATCCTGTCGAATCTGGTGCGCTACGACTCGCCACGCTGGTCCCACATCGGCTTCAGTGCGACCTACGGCTTCGATGCTCCGAACCCCCAGCGCCCCAGGAACCACACGCTCAACTTCAACCCCACCTACAACGATGGGCAACTGGTGTTGTACTGGAACACGCTGTACCGTGCCCGCCAGCCGGGAGAGGGGGAATGGCAGCACCTGAGCCACGACCAACATGCCAACCGCCTTGGGGTGGCCTACCAGTTCGACAACGGGTTCAAGGTGGCTTGGTTGTGGGATCGCAACCGGGTGGCCGGCCCATCGATCCCCGAGCGCTCATTGAGTCGAGACGCCTGGGCGATACCGGTGATCTACCGCGAGGGCCCACATCTCTGGCATGTGACCTATGGTGAGGCCCGTCCCTACCAGGCGGATGGTCAGACCCGACCCGACACCGGTGCCCGCATGTTCACGGTGGGCTACGAGTACGCGCTGTCCAAGCGCAGTGCGCTGGCGCTGAGCTATTCCACCGTCAGCAACCAGGCCCATGCGGCCTACGACTTCTGGTACCCCACCAACACCCTGCCCCTGCCCTCCGGCATGGAGGGCTTTCGCTCGCAATCGATCTACGCGGGCATCAAGCACACCTTCTGAGCGCACCAGCAACCCCCATCGACCAAGGAGAACCCATGAACATGAATGACATTCCCGTCCTCCAGGGCGGCTTTGCCCCCATCGACCAGGAACACTCGGTGGAACTGACGGACATCGAAGGCGAGATCCCCAAGGACCTGTCGGGCATGCACGTGCGCAACGGCCCCAACCGCCGTTTTGAGGCCCCAGGCCGCTACCACTGGTTTGACGGTGACGGCATGCTGCATGCGGTGCGGTTCGAAGGCGGCAAGGCCCATTACATGAACCGTTGGGTGCAGACCGATGGCCTCCAGGAGGAACTGGCGGCAGGGCAGGCCCTGTGGCAGGGCATCAAGGACCCACCGCGCAAGGGCCGGCCCGACATGCCGATCAAGAACACCTCCAACACCGACGTGAAGTTCTACGCCGGCAAGCTGATCTCGATGTGGTACCTGGGCGGGGCGGTGTACCAGGTCAACCCCCAGGACTTGTCGACCGTGGGGCGCCTGGAGTTCGATCCACGTTTGAAAGGCGTGCCCATTTCAGCGCACTCCAAGGTGGATGAGACCACGGGCGAGTTCCTGTTCTTTGCCTATGGCAAAGAGGCCCCTTACATGCACTACGGGGTGATGGATCGGCATCACCAGTTGACCACCTTCATGCCCATCGAACTGCCCGGGCCGCGCCTGCCGCATGACATGGCGATCACGCCGAACTACACCATCCTGCACGACTTTCCGCTGTTCTATGACATGGACGCCTTTGCGGCAGGCCGGCACAAACTGAAGTTCCATCACCACCTGCCTTCTCGCTTTGCCGTCGTGCCCCGGCATGGCACACCTGAGCAGATCCGCTGGTTCGAGGCCAGCCCGACCTACATGTACCACGTCTCCAACGCCTGGGAAGAGGCCGACGGCCAGGGCGGCACCGAGATCGTCATGACGGGCACGCCCTTCCGTCTGCCCCGCGACGCCCATGGCGAGATCGATGTGGCGGGCTTCCCCAAGATGCTGGCGCACCTGGAGCACGATTTCATGTTCTACGAGTGGCGCTTCAACCTGCGCACTGGGCAGACCCGCGAACGCATCATTGACGACATCATCAACCAGGAGTTCCCGGTCATCAATTCGGCCATGCAGGGCCTCAAGACACGCTATTCCTGGAACGTGCTCATGGCCCGCCTGCGCCGACCCGAGGAGCCCCGCTTTGCCGGCTTGGTGCGCTATGACCTGGAGCGCAATGTCTGCACCACCTACCACGAGGGCACGGGCCGGTGGTTCAGCGAGGCACCGTTTGCACCCGCAGACAACCCGCAGGCCGAAGACGATGGCTACCTGGTGGGCTTCATGTGGGATGACGACCGACAGGCCTCGTTCGTGGTGGTCTTTGACGGCCGCGACATCAGCCAGGGCCCGGTCGCCCGCATCCGCCTGCCGCACCGCGTACCCCATGGCTTTCATGCCACCTGGGTCAGCGCTGAACGCCTGCGGCGCGGCTATTGATCAACCCCCATTTCAACAGGAGCGAACATGATCTTGGTCCAAGCTGAAAAGATCGCCAAGTGCGTCGAGCAGGGCTGGTGGGGCGACCAGACGCTGTGGGATCTTTTTGAAATACAGCGCCGCGAGCGGCCCGATGCCGAGGCCGTGGTCGATGCCTTCAACCGCAACGACTTCATGGATGGCGCACCGAGGCGCCTCAGCTGGGTGCAGCTGGGGCTGGAGGTTGACTGCTTCTGCCGTCTGCTGATCGATGAAGGTCTGCAGCGTGACGACGTGGTGCTGGTGCAGCTGCCCAATTGCGTCGAGCAGCATGTGGTCTACCTGGCCTGCGCCCGCCTGGGGCTGATCATCACCCCGGTGCCGGTGCAGTACCGCGAGCATGAGCTGTCGCAGATCATGCGCACCAGCGGTGCCCGCAGCGTGGTGACCTGCGCCCGCATCGGGCGGGGTGCCAGCGCCCATCGGGCCGCCGCTTTCTTTGATGAGTGGCTGCGGCTCGCGCATCCGGGCACCCGCCTTCTGGCCTGGGGGCCTGACCTGCCTGCCGGCCTCCGTGACATCGGGCCCGCCCTGGCGGTGCCACTCTCCCCGGGTGATCTGGCACGGGTTGAGCAGCGCGCGGCCGACGCGGGCGTGACCGCCAACGATGTGTTCAGCCTCTGCTGGACCTCGGGCACCGAGGCCGCGCCCAAAGCGGTGCCGCGCAGCCACAACGAGTGGCTGGGGCTGTTGCCCGGGGTGATCGAGGTGGCCGAGTTGCGGCCCCACATCCGCATCCTCAACCCCTTCCCCATGATCAACATGGCGGGCCTGGCCACCGCGTTCTGCACGGCGCTTCGGCTCGGGGCGACGATCGTGCAGCACCATCCGTTCAACCTGGAGGTGTTCCTGCAACAGATCCGGGACGAGGCCATCGATTACACCGTGGCACCACCCGCGGTACTCAACATGCTGCTGCAAAACGAGGCCTTGTTGAGCGGGATTGACTTCAAGCGCTTGCGGCGCATCGGGTCAGGGTCGGCCCCTTTGTCCGAGTGGATGGTCAGCACTTTTGCCGAGCGCTACGGCGTTCAGATCATCAACTACTTCGGATCCAACGAGGGCGCCTCGCTGGGCGGTGGCGCGCTCGACATGCCCGACCCGCGGCAGCGGGCCCTGTACTTCCCGCGCGCCGGTGCCGCTCGCCGCGGGGTGCTGACTCGCCTGGTCGATCTGGACACCGAGCGCGACATCACGGAGCCCGGCCAGGTCGGGGAGTTGCGCTACGACGGGCCCACCGTGTTCAGTGGCTACTTCAATGCGCCTGAGTTGACCGCCAAGGCCTTTGATGCACAGGGCTTTTACAAGTCTGGCGACCTGTTCGAGATCGCTGGGGACCAGGGGCAGTTCTACCGTTATGTGGGCCGCAGCAAAGACCTGGTGATCCGCGGCGGGGTCAACATCTCGTCTGAAGAGATCGAAGGGCTGCTGCAGGCCTGCCCGGGGGTCAAGGAGGTGGCTGTCATCGGTGTGCCCTGTGAGACCCTGGGAGAGCGGGTCTGTGCCTGTGTGGCACCCGCGTCGGGGCAGGTCATCACGCTGGAGGTGCTGACCGACTACCTGCGCTCGCAACGCATCGCGGTCTACAAGCTCCCTGAGCATCTGATGCTGATGCCCGAACTGCCCCGCAACCCGGTGGGTAAGTTGCTCAAGCGCGAGTTGCGCCAGCGCTTTGCGACCTGAGGCCACCGCCATGGCACAGACACCTGGGGCCCGCCTGCCTTCCCGTCGCCAGTCCTTGGGCTGGCTCTCGGCCCTTCCGGGTCTGGGCCTGCCTGCATGGGCGCAACCGCCATCGAGCGCGGCCCCATCTGCGACAGATCCGCGATTGTTGCGGGTCGTGGTGCCGTTTCCGGCGGGCAACCTCATTGACACGGCATTGCGCCAGGTGGCCGAGGTCTTTCGGGAGTCGGGTGGCGACAGGCTGTTGATCGACAACCGGCCGGGTGGGCTGGGGGGCATTGCGGCCCAGCATGTGGCCCAGGCCGCAGCGGATGGCGGCACCTTGCTGCTGTCAACGCCGGGCATCTTGAGCATCAATCCGCACACGGTGCGCAAGTTGCCCTACGACAGTGAAAAGAGCTTTCGCTCTGTCACGACGCTGCTGTCGAGTTCTCTGGTGCTTGCGGTCTCGTCGCGGGTGCCGGCCCGGCAGCTGACCGAGTTCGCAAGCTGGGCACGGGCTCACCCGCGCGACGCAACCTACGCCTCTTTCACGGCGGGCAATACCTCGCACTTCGCCGGCGTGATCCTGAATCAGCGGCTGGGCCTGACCCTGGTCCACGTGCCCTACAACGGCACGCCTCAGGCGGTCCAGAACCTGGTCGGAGGGCAAGTCGACGCGGCCTTTCTGCCCTTGCTGGCGGTGCTGCCCCATCTGGCTTCGGGGCGACTGCGGGTGCTGGCGGTGACGCGGCCCGACCGGTCGCCTCTGCTGCCTGAGGTGCCGACCTTCAGAGAGTTGGGCTACCCCGAACTCGAGATCGGCATCTGGGCCGCCATCTCGGCGCCAGCGGCCACACCCGACGCCATGATCGATCAACTCAATGCCCGCTTCGTTGGCGCACTGCGCTCGCCCCAACTCCGAGAACGGTGGGCCTCGCTTGATCTCACGCCCCTGCCCAGCACCCCTGAGGACATGAGCCGCTTTCTGCGAGCGGAGTCCTCGCGCTGGAAAGCCGCGGTGCAGGCCTCTGGTTTCACCCATGAACCGTGATGGTGTGAGCCGTCACGGCGCATGACCCCCTCAACCCTTTGTTTTGAAAGCCGCTGTGAAACCTGTCTTGTTGCTGATTCCGGGCATGCTGAACACCCCCGACATCTGGGCCGATGTCCTGCCTTGGCTGCCCCCCGACCTGGACCTGCGTCTTGCCGAGGTGGCCAGCCAGGCTAGCCTGGCCCAGATGGCAGAACAGGCCTGGTCGTTGCTGCATGACCTGCACCCCGATCAGCCCCTGGTGGTCTGCGGCTACTCGATGGGGGCCTGGGTCGCCTACGAGATGCTGCAGCAGCGCCCTGGGCGGGTGTTCGGTCTGGTTCTGTTGGGGGCCTCGGCCCAAGCGGACACGCCCGAGTTGCTGCAGGCCCGCGAGAAGGCGGTGGCGGCCATCGCGCGCGACTTCGACAAGGTGGTGGCCGGCCTCAGCCGCTATGCCAGCCACCCGCGCTTTCATGGGCAGGAAGCCTGGATGGCGCGCGCACGCGAGCAACTGCGCGCCATTGGACCTGAGGCCGCGGCGCGGCAGCACCGTCTGCTGATGCGACGCAGCGATGCGAGCGCCGTTTTGCGCGGGCTGCGCATGCCCGTTCAGGTGGTGTGCGGCGACGCCGATCAGGTCACGCCCCCCGGCTTGTCGCGTGAATTGGCCGCCTTGATTCCGGGTGCCGAGTTGTCTTGGTTGCCGGAGGTGGGGCACCTGAGCCCGTATGAAGCGCCCCAGGGCGTGGCGGCTGCCGTGCAGGCTTTGCTGTTGCGGGTACGGCAGTTTGATCCCACCCAGGCGCAGCTGGCCGCCGGAACGGAGGCGCTGTGATGACCCGATGGCCTTCGGCGTGGCGGCTGCCCGTGGTGGTGGCCCCGATGTTTCTGGTGTCCGGCCCCGAGATGGTGCTGGCAGCCTGCCGCAGCGGTGTGGTGGGGGCCTTCCCCACCCCCAATGCGCGCCCCATTGCCCAGTTGGGCGAGTGGATGCAGCAGATCACCGAGGGGCTGGCGCGGGCGCGCGATGAGCCGCAACCGCATCCCCTGGGCCCTTGGTGCGCCAACCTGGTGACCCATTCATCGAACAGCCGACTGACGCAGGACCTGGAGCTGGTCGCCCGTTTCAAGCCACCGCTGGTGGTCACGGCCCTGGGCAGCCCCGCGCCGGCCATGGCCGTGGTCAAGCGATATGGTGGCTTGGTACTGGCCGATGTGGTCAACCTGCAACTGGCCCGCAAGGCGGTGGCTGCGGGCGCGGATGGCCTGGCTTGCATCTGCAGCGGGGCGGGGGGGCACACAGGCTTCCTGAACCCGTTTGCCTTTGTCAGTGCGGTGCGCGAGTTTTTTGACGGCTTGCTGGTGGTGGGTGGGGCCATCAGCGACGGCCGGGGTGTGGCGGGCGCCCTGGCGGCGGGTGCCGACGCGGTGTACATGGGAACCCGCTTCATCGCTGTCCGTGAAAGCCTGGCCGCCCCCGACTACAAGCGGATGCTGGTCGATGCCCAGCTTGACGACCTTCTCGTCAGTGACGCGATCACCGGCACCCCTGCCAGCTGGCTCAAGCCCTCCTTGCGGGCGCAAGGCCTGGACCCCGATCGCTTGCCGCCGGCCCCCGAGCGTCATTACGACAGCCAAGACAGCGGCAGCCGCCGATGGCGCGATGTCTGGGCCGCCGGCCAGGGTGTGGGGAGCATCCGGGCCATCCAGCCGCTGTCCGAGGTGGTGGACCAGATCGAGCACGAATACCGACAAGCCTGCGAGCGCTTTCTTCAACGACAGCCAAGGAGTCCGTCATGACCGAAGCCATCTACATCCTCGGCGGCTATCAAACCGACTTTGCGCGAACCTGGTCGCGCCAGGGGCAGGATCTTTCTGACATGGTGCGTGAAGGCACGCTGGGTGCGCTGCAGAGCAGTGGCGTGGCGGCCGAGCACATCGGCAGCATCCATGTGGGCAACGCCTTTGCCGAACTGCAGCGGCAACAAGGGCACCTGGGTGCCATGGTGGCCCAGGTGGTGCCCGAGCTCTGGGGGGTGCCTGCGATGCGCCATGAGGGCGCCTGTGCCTCGTCCTCTTTGGCGGTGCTGGCCGCGATGGCCGAGATCGAGGCCGGCCGCTATGACTGCGTGCTGGTGCTGGGCGTCGAGGAACTCAAGAACCTGCCCGGTGACCAGGCTTCGCGCAACCAGAATGCGGCCTCCTGGCAAGGGCGGGAGGACATCGAGTGTCGCTTCATGTGGCCGGCGGCCTTTGGCCTGGTGGCCCAGACCTACGCCCAGCGCTACGGGCTGGATCGCCAGTACCTGAACCGCATTGCCGAGTTGAATTACGGGCATGCGCGTCTCAATCCGCTGGCCCAGACCCGGCGTTGGCAGTTTGATCCGCTGAGCTTCACCGATGACGATCAGGCCAACCCGGTGATCGAGCCCGGCAGCCGGCGCCAGGACTGTGCCCAGATCACCGACGGCGCTTGCGCGCTGGTGCTGGCCTCAGGGCGCTTCCTGAAGGCGCAGGGCCGCTCTTGTGCGGGCCTGGCCCGCATCAGTGGCTGGGGCCACCGCAATGCCGGGCTGCGCCTGCGCGACAAGCTTGAGCGCAGCCAGGGCCAGCCCTATGTGTTCGGGCATGTCCGGCAAACCGTCGAAGACGCCTGGCGCCGCGCCGGCATCGAAGGCATCGACGCCGTGCATGGGGTGGAGACGCACGACTGCTTCACCAGCACCGAGTACATGGCCATCGATCACCTGGGCCTCACACCGCCGGGCCAGAGCTGGCAGGCGATTGCGGACGGCAGCATCGAGCGCGGCGGACGCTGCCCTGTCAACCTCAGCGGGGGCCTGATTGGCGCGGGCCACCCGGTGGGGGCCACCGGCGCACGCATGCTGCTGGACGCGGCGCGCCAGGTCACCGGCCTGGCCGGGGCCTGTCAGATCGAGGGCGCCTGGCGCCTGCAGACACTCAACATTGGCGGGTCGCTGGGCACGGTGGTGAGCTTTGTGGTGGAGGTGGACTGACATGGCTGCAGTTGAACCCTTTGACAACGCCCGGGCTGCGGGGGCCGGCGCCATCAACGCAGAGCACTGGAAGGTGCTGAGCCTTTCCACGCTGGGGGGCGCGTTGGAGTTCTATGAGTTTGTGGTCTTTCTGCACATGAGCCCCGTGATCAGCAAGCTGTTCTCGGCCTCGGATGTCGCGCCCTGGCTGGCCCAGCTGCAGGTGCTGGGCATCTACGCGGTGGGCTACCTGGTGCGGCCCCTGGGCGGAACCGTGCTGGCCGCTCTGGGGGACCGCATCGGCCGCAAGCGCCTGTTCGGCATCACCTTGCTGCTGATGGCCCTGGGCACCTTGGGCATCGGGGTGTTGCCCACCTACGCCCAGATCGGTGCCGCCGCGCCCATCCTCCTGCTGCTTTGCCGCACCGGCCAGGGCCTGGCCATGGGCGGTGAATTCCCGGCGGCCGCCTCGTATGTGATGGAGACGGTGCCGGAGAACCGCATCACTTTTGCCATCGGCCTGTTGACCGTCGGCTTCGGCCTGGGGTCGTTGCTGGCGGTGGGCATGATCCTGCTGCTGTCCAGCCAACTGCCGCAGGCCGACTACCTGGCCTGGGGTTGGCGCCTGCCCTTTTTGGCGGGTGGGCTGTTTGGCCTGCTCTCGGTCTACTTGCGGCGCAGTGTCAAAGAGTCGCCGGTGTTCTTGCAGATGGCCCAGGCTGCGCAGTCGGCACAGCGGCTGCCGTTCTCGGCGCTGTTCACGCGTTATCGCCGCGAGTTGCTGGTGGCCACCGGGCTGGCGCTGGTCTCGGGAGGGCTGATCCAGACCGTGCAGCTGTACCCGGTGGCGTACTTCCAGGTCGAGATGCAGTGGCCTCGGGCCTTGATGAGTTCCGCCCAGATGGGGCTGACAGCCAGCGCCATGGTGGTCACGCTGCTGACCACCGCGGCCGCCGACCGTTTTGGCAGCGCGCGCGTCATCACCGTCTTCGCCGTGCTCAACATCGTGGGCATCGCCGGGTTCTATGCCCTGGTCACACCGTCGACGGTGTTCTGGGGCTGGTCTGCCATTGGGGCACTCAATGCCGGCTTGATTCCGGTGGTCCTGGCCCCCATGGCCAGGGTGTTTCCGGCGCCCTTGCGCATCACCGGAATTGCCTCAAGCTACAACCTGGCCCAGGCCATCGCGGGCGGGGCGCTGCCGGTCTTGATGGGCAGCCTGTCGCACCACTGGCCCAGCGCGATGTGGGGCGTGCCTGCCGTGCTGTGCCTCGCCGCCATCGTCTGCGCGCCCATGGCGCAAGCGTTGCAAAAGCCGGTGACCCCTGCATGAGGTGCTGAGCGATGCGGCTTCGCCAGTGGCGTAGCGGTGCCCCTGCTGCTGCTGCTGCTGCTGCTGCCCGGGGCCCAGGTGCCCCGGCGCGCGGTTCATGCCTTTGTCTCCAGGGCCTGGTGCGGAGTGTGTGCGGTGAGCGGTCGTGTTTTGGTGATGAGTGGCGTTTCCAATCGCAAGTTGATGCTGCAGATGTGGCCTGGTGCACCGGCCGCTCGGGTGTGGGCCTGAGCCGCCTTAAATTGCCCGGGTTCAGCCTGTTTCGTGTTGGCGCTGACCTTGGCAAGGCCCCGATGGCACGCCACGCCGACAACCCAGATTCCGGACCGGGTGCGACCTCGGCCCCACCCCCACCGCACCGTGGTATTCGCTCATGAAGCCTTTGTTAGCCCTGCTGCTGCGTGGCCATGCCACGCGCAAGCACCGTTTGATGACCCTGCTGGGTCTGCTGGTGGCGCTGGAGTTTTTTGAGAACGTGATGTTTGTGTTCTCGTCCGCCCACGTGATGGGGGGCTTGGCGGCGGCGCCGGCCGAGTTCGTCGGGGCGCAGGCCGCGTATGCCATTGGCAGTCTGCTGGCCATCGTGCTGCAGCAGCGCCTGGTGCAGCACTGGGGCTATCGGCGCGTGCTGACCGTGTCCTTGGGCCTGTTTGCCTTGGGTTTGCTGGGGTGCTCGACCAGTGGCAGCTTGCAGCAGTTGGCGCTGGCTCGGGCCGTGCAGGGGCTGGGTGGCGGGGCGTTCTTCACTGCGGCCCGGGTCTTGGTGCTGCTGTTGTTTGCGCCGGTGGACCGGCCTCAGGCCATGCGGCGCTTCATGGTGCTGATGCTGTCGGCCAGTGCCCTGGCCCCTGGGTGCGCTGCCAGCCTGATCGAACGCTGGGGCTGGGCCTCGGTGTTTGTGGCGGTGGTGCCGGCGGTGTTGGGGGTGGCCCTGGGCCTGTGGCGTTGGTTGCCCGATCCGGTGGGTCGCCAGCATGAAGGGCTGCCCGGCGACCAGGCCTCGTGGCGGAGCATGGCGGGGCCCTTGCTGTGCTTTGCCTTGGCGGCCCTGTGTCTGCAGTGGGGCTTTTCGGAGGCCCGGCTCGATGTGCTGGCCCACCCGCTGCGCTTGATCTTGCTGGGCCTGACCGGCGCAGGCTTGTTGCTTGGGTTTTTGTGGCATCAATGGCGGCACCCCACGCCTTTGCTGCACCTGCGCCAGCTCAACAGCCCGGTGTACCTGGTGGGGCTGGGCCTGTACTTTGTGCATTATTTTCTGTCCAACTTTGCGGCCTATCTGTTCCCGATTTATGCCGAGCGGGGCCTGGGTCTGCCCTTGCGCACCACGGGGGCCCTCAACAGCCTGGCCGGGGTGACCAGCCTGGTGGTGGCCTGGGCCTACATCTGCTGGGCGGGCCGGCTGCCGCACAAAAGACCGCTGATGCTGGCGGGCCTGCTGGCGCTCGCCTTGTGCGCCTGGGGCCTGGCCGGCCAGCCGGCCGGGGCGCCTGTGGGCGCTTTGCTGCCCGCCTTGTTGTTGAAGGGCGTTTTCGGGGTGTTGCTGGTCTTGCCTGTGGCGGGGTTGACCTTCCGGGAGCTGGGCGACAAAGGCTTTGCCCATGGCTACCAGGGCAAGAACCTGATGCGCCAGATGGCCAGTTCAGGGGCCAGCGCCGTGGCCGCCGTGATGCTGCAGAACCGCCAGTTTGCGCTGCACGATGAGCTGTTGGTCGGGCTGAGCCCGGAGCGTCCCGGCGTGAGCGCGTGGTTGTCCGGCATGACCGGCGCCTTGCAAGCCCGTGGCTTCAGCCCCGAACAGGCCCACCTGGGGGCCTTGGCCCAGTTGTCGGCCTTGCTCGACAACCAGGCCCTGCTGCTGGCCTGCGAAGACCTGTACCGGCTGTTGGCCGCCATGGCCTTGGTGGCGGCCCTGCTGGTGGCCTGGCAACGGCGCTTGCAGTGACCGGCAAGCCAGCGCGCTGCGTGGGTCAGCCCCTGAAGCGCTTGCGCGTCAGCGCCAGGGCCAGCCAGAAGGCGGCCACGGTGTAGCCGAGCAGCACGGCGCCGTGGCGCAGCGCGTGTTCGGGCCAGCGGTCCATGAACAAGGGGCGCACCAGCTCCACCGCATTGGTCAGCGGTAGCCAGTCGGAGGCCAGGCGCACCAGCTCGGGCAGTTGCTCGCGCGGAAAGAAGATGCCCGACAGAAACATCATCGGCGTCAGCACCAGGGTGAAGTAGTAGGTGAAGAAGTCGTAGCCTTTGGCCAGGGCGTTGAAGATCAGCGCGATGCTCGAGAACATGGCCCCCACGCCCAGCAGCACGCCCCAGGCCAGCAGCAGCTTGGGGCTGTGGCTGATGCCCAGGGCCAGCATCACGCCCATGATGGCCGTGACGGTGAACAAGGCCTTGAAGGCGGCCCACAGCATCTCGGCCAGCACCACGTCATCGAGGCCCACGGGGGCGTTCATGATGCCGTCCCAGGTCTTTTGCACGTGCATGCGCGAAAACGCCGAGTACAGGGCCTCGAACGAGGCGGCGTTCATGGCGCTCATGCAGATCGAGCCGCTGGCCAGGAACAGGATGTAAGGCACCTGGGTGTCGCCGTCGGGGGCGTGCACCGTGATCTGCCCCACCAGCGCCCCCATGCCGTAGCCGAAGGCCACCAGCCACATCAGCGGCTCGGCAATGTTGCCCACCAGGCTGGGGATGGCGAGCTTGCGCCACACCAGCAGGTTGCGCAGGAACACCGGCCACCAGCGGGTGGACAGGCTGGGTGCCCGCCACACCGAAGGCGGGGGTGGGTGGCTGGGGGAGGCTGGATCGGCGGTGGGGCGGGTCATGGTCGGTGGGGGCGTCATCAGGTTCTGGGGGGCGAATGGCGGCGTGAAAGCGCTCGAAGCGGCGTTCAGCCGTCCTGCCGGATCTGCCGGCCGGTGAGCTTGAGGAACAGGTCTTCCAGGTTGGCCGGGCGATGCAGGGTACGCAGGGCGGGCTCGGTGGCCAGGGCGGCCAGCAGGGGCTGGGCCTGGTGGGTGTAGAAAAACACCGTCTCGCCGCTGACCTCGGTGCGGCTGGCCAATGCGGCCAGCGGGCCCTGGGCCACCGCGGTGGCGCCGGCGCCATACACCTCGACCACCTCGGGTTCCAGGTGCTCGGCGATCAACTGGCGTGGCGCGCCTTCGGCGATCTTGCGGCCATGGTCCAGCACCAGCAGGCGGTGGCACAGGCGCTCGGCTTCGTCCATGAAGTGGGTGGTCAGCAGGATCGACTTGCCCTGTTGCATCAGGCGCTGCAGGCGCTCCCACATCAGGTGGCGGGCCTGCGGGTCGAGCCCGGTGGTGGGTTCGTCCAGGATCAGCAGGCGCGGGTTGTTGACCAGGGCGCGGGCCAGGCTCAGGCGCCGCTTCATGCCGCCCGACAGCTCGCCGGGCTTGGCATCGGCCTTGTGGGCCAGGGCGGCGAACTCGAGCAGTTGCGGCCCGCGCTCCAGCATCGTGCGCCGCGGGATGCCAAAGTAGCGCCCATAGACGATCAGGTTCTCCAGGCAGCTGAAATCGGGGTCCAGGGTGTCGAACTGGGTCACCACGCCGAGCTGGGCCTTGATGGCCAGGGCCTGCGCCGGCATGGCCAGACCGAAGGCGCGGATGCCCCCGGCCTCGGGCGTGGCCTGGCCCAGGCACATGCGGATGGTGGTGGTCTTGCCGGCGCCGTTGGGCCCGATCACGCCCAGGCACTCGCCGGGCGCAATGGCAAAGGACAACTGGTCGACCACCGTGGTGTCGCCATAGCGTTTTTGAAGGCCTTGGGCCTCGAACAGGGGCTCTTGCATGGGGGCATTGTGGCCCAGGCAGGGCGCAATGGCGTGTCTGCGCCGTGACCCGTCCCCGGGGCTGAATAAAATGGCAGGTTACGTTCCATCAACTTCCAGGGGCCCCCTTGTCCGACCGTCTCGCGGTGCTGCCGCAGTACCTGATTCCCAAGCTGGCCCTGACCCGGTTTGCCGGCTTTGTCGCCCGCGCCCGGGCTGGCGCCCTGACGCACTGGATCATCCGTCGCTTTGTGGCCCGCTACGGCGTGGACTTGTCCGAGGCTCAGCAGAGCCAGGCCAGCGATTACACCAGCTTCAATGAGTTCTTCACCCGGCCCTTGCGCGAGGGGGCTCGCCCCCAGGCCGATGCGGCCTACGTGTGCCCGGTCGATGGCGCCATCAGCCAGTTCGGGCGCATCGAGCGTGACCAGATCTTCCAGGCCAAGGGGCATTCCTACAGCACCCAGACCCTGGTGGGTGGCAATGCCGCGCTGGCGCGCCATTTCGACGACGGCGAGTTCGCCACGCTCTACCTGAGCCCGCGCGACTACCACCGCATCCACATGCCCTGCACCGGGCGGCTGCTGCGCATGATCCACGTGCCCGGCGATCTGTTCTCGGTCAATCCCACCACGGCCCGTGGCGTGCCCGGCCTGTTCGCCCGCAACGAGCGCGTGGTTTGCGTGTTCGAGGACGAGGCCCGCCGCCCCTTCGTGCTCACCCTGGTGGGCGCCACCATCGTGGGCAGCATGGCCACGGTGTGGCACGGCGTGGTCAACCCGCCGCGCCCGGGCACGGTGCGCGAGTGGCGTTACGACACGCAAGAGGTGGTGATCGCCAAGGGCGCTGAGATGGGCCGCTTCCTGCTGGGCTCCACCGTGGTGATGTTGTTCCCCAAGAACACGCTGTCGTTCAACCCCGATTGGGCCCCGGCCCGCGCCATCCGCATGGGTGAGGCCATGGGCCAAAGCGCGCCCCAACCCGATTGACGCCCCCCTGTTTCTGTTTTTCAACCCCTTGACCTACCGGCGCACTGCGCCCCAGAACCATGACCACTCTCGGCACCCCCCTGTCGGCCTCGGCCACCAAAGTCATGCTGCTCGGCTCCGGCGAGCTTGGCAAAGAAGTCCTGATCGCGCTGCAGCGCCTGGGCGTCGAGACCATTGCTGTGGACCGCTACGAGAACGCCCCGGGCCAGCAGGTGGCCCACCACGCGCGCACCATCACCATGAGTGATCCGGCCCAGCTCAAGGCCCTGATCGAAGCCGAGCGCCCGCACCTGGTGGTGCCGGAGATCGAAGCCATCGCCACCCCCATGCTGGAAGAGCTGGAGGCCGCCGGTGTGGTGCGCGTGATCCCCACCGCCCGTGCCGCCCGCCTGACCATGGACCGCGAGGGCATCCGCCGCCTGGCCGGTGAAACCCTGGGTCTGCCCACCAGCCCCTACCAATTCTGCGACTCGCTGGCCGAGTTGCAGGCGGCCATCGATGGCACGGATGGCCAACCGGGTATTGGTTACCCCTGCATCGTCAAGCCCGTGATGAGCAGCTCGGGCAAGGGCCAGAGCAAGATCGACGGCCCGGCCGACGTGCAAAAGGCCTGGGACTACGCCATGGCCGGTGGCCGCGTGAGCCACGGCCGCGTGATCGTCGAAGGCTTCATCGACTTCGACTACGAAATCACCCAGCTCACCGTGCGCTCGGTGGGCGCCGACGGCCAGATCGTCACCAGCTTCTGCGACCCCATCGGCCACGTGCAGGTCAGCGGCGACTACGTGGAAAGCTGGCAACCCCACCCCATGCACCCGGCCGCACTCGAAAAATCGCGCCAGATCGCCCAGGCCGTCACCGACAACCTCGGCGGCCAGGGCCTGTTCGGCGTGGAACTGTTCGTCAAGGGCGAGCAGGTCTGGTTCAGCGAGGTCAGCCCGCGCCCGCACGACACCGGCCTGGTCACCCTGTGCACCCAGCACCAGAGCGAGTTCGAACTGCACGCCCGGGCCATCCTGGGCCTGCCGGTGGACACCAGCCTGCGCAACCCCGGCGCCAGTGCCGTGATCTACGGCGGCGTCGAGGCCCAGGGCATCGTGTTCGATGGCGTGGACGAGGCCCTGGCCATCCCCGGCACCGACCTGCGCCTGTTCGGCAAGCCCGAGAGCTTCGTCAAGCGCCGCATGGGCGTGGCCCTGGCGCGCGGCACCGACACCGACCAGGCCCGCGCCACCGCCAAGCTGGCCGCCTCCAAGGTCAAGCCGCGGGTGGGCTGAGCGGGCGAGGCGGGGCTGAGCGAGGTTGGGCACCATGGCGATGAACGAAGCACAGATCCGTCAGGCGCTGATCGAGCGGCTGCGTCGCCAGCCGCAAGGAGCGTCGGCCAGCCTCATCTCCGAACTGTGCATCGATCGCTTCGAGCGCCGCGTTGACCTGGTTCAGGTCGGGGCCCGCCTGGCGGCTTTCGAAATCAAGAGCGACCGGGACCGGTTGACTCGGCTGCCGGGGCAGCTCGACAGCTATTGCCGTTTTTTTGAGCGCGTCACAGTGGTGTGCACCTTGCGGCACCTGACGGCGGTGCAGGCTCAGACCGCGGCTACGGTCGGGCTCTGGACGGTGGACGCCGAGCGGGGTTTCAAGGTAGTGCGCCCATCCTGCTTGTTGCGGGGGCCGCGGCTCGAAGGCTGGTTGAGCTTTCTGCCCGTGTCCGAGTTGCGTCGCCTGTTGCGATCCCATGATCGACCTGCGCGCGGAACCCGTGAGGACTTGCTCGTCCAGGCCATGACCCTGTCCACGGCGGTGGTGCGGGCTCAGGTACTGGCCAGCCTGCGGGCCCGTGAAGCACGATTGGCACCATGGCGGGCTCAGCAAGGTGCCATGACCGATGTCCTACCGCGGGGCGCGGTGCCGCTCACTCCAGAGGCCCGTCTGCAGGCCTTTCTCAGCCGCGTCGCGATGCCAGAGCGAGCCCTGGCCAGGCGGGTTCCACAGCCTTACTCATCCTCGTCTGTTTGATCCTCAGCTTGCAGCAGTCGCTGTGACAAAGCCAACTGCCGGGCCAGATGGAGATTGACCCGAACAGCGATCCACGACACAGGCGCGACACCGTACGGATGGCCCTGAGCCGCTTGCAGAATCATGTCTTCGCCCCAAAGCCCACGTGTGCCCAGACTGAGATCCGAGGCCATGATGGCCTGGGCTGCAGAGATATAGCCCTGGCGGGAGTGGTCTTTCGGGCTGCGAGCGAACTCCCAGCTCAATTCCCCTGGATAGTCAACGCGGGCAGCCCAGCGCATAGCGCTCGATTCGTCGTAGACCACAGAGTGGATCGATCCGTGGTCGCCGTAGGCTGCTACGGCATGGCCACCGATGCGGGCGTGCAATTCACGCTCCAGAATGTCGATGGTTCCTGCGTTTTGGCTGGGGTTGGCAAATGGCAGGACTGAGGCCGGAAAACTGGTGGAGCTGACCACGATCAACAGGTCCGGAAACGCTGATCGGAGCTGGTTGATCGTGAGCAGTGTGGCTTGAACGTACGTGGGCAGCGCCGCGCGGATGAATTGGGCATCGATGAAGACAATCGCGCGTGTTGGATCGTCCATGGCGCTGAGGGCCTGGATGACCAACGGGGGATGATGCTCGAAGTCCGTCATTCGGAACGCCAACTGGCCAGCCTGCTGTTCCAGCCCACGTGCCTGTTGCAGCCAATCACGCAATGAGGCCTCTGGGTGGTTTTGAAGTACCGGCAGGACTTGGGGCCAATCCTTGACGAAGTCTCGCCAAGCCTTAAATCCCTGGCGCGGGCTGCGCAAGCGCTGCTGAAGATCGGGAAGGTGGGTGAGGTCCTGGGTCAGATCCAGGCAGTAGGGCGCTCCGGCCATGACTTGTGCTGCTTTCTCGGCACCCTTGGCGAAGTCGGTGGCTTTGGGCCACCGCCCCAAGGTCAGCAGGGGAAGCATGGCCTGTTTTTGTTCCGAGTGCAGTTGATCAAGGCCCTTGAGCTCTGCCTGCCGTGTCCGGAGCATCGGGAAGTAGGGGTAACGGTCCAGTGGGATCATCGAATTCCTCCGTGAATTCGACGATTGTTGGGTGCTGCCTCGAACCCTGCCCGGCCTCTCGATGGTCGGCCGGACCATTCCGATGACAGCTGTTTTCTGGTGTTACTCAGGCCCCCTCACCCCAGCTTGCGATAAAGCGTCTGCCGGCTGATGCCCAGTTGGCGGGCCGCGGCCGAGAGGTTGCCGCGGGCGTTCTGGATCGCCTGCTGCACGGCGGCGCGGGAGATGTCGGCCAGTTTCTGGTCGGGGCCCATCGTGGGGGCGGTCGTTGTTGATGTCGGGGTGGATGCCGGCACCGCCCGGGGGCCGGCGGCGGGGCGCAGCAGGGCCAGCATGTCGTCGGGCAGGTGGGGCCAGTCGACCGTGGTTTCGCCGGCATCGAGCAGGGCGATGGCGGTGCGCAGCACGCTGGCGTACTGGCGCAGGTTGCCGGGCCAGGGGTAGGCGGCCAGGGCGCGCAGCAGGTCGGGGGCGATGCTCAGCGGCGGTTCGCCGCCCAGTTCATTCAGCAGCTTGCGGGTCAGGGCCTCAAAGTCGCTGCGCTGGCGCAGCGGCGGCAGGATCAGGGTCAGGCCGTTGAGGCGGTAGTACAGGTCGGCCCGGAAGCGGCCGGCCTCGGCCGCCTCGCGCAGGGGCTGGTGGGTGGCGCAGATCAGGGCGAAATCGACGGCCACCGGGGCGCCGCCCCCCAGCGGCGTGACCTGGCGCTCTTGCAGCACGCGCAGCAGGCGGGTCTGCAGGGCCAGCGGCATGTCGCCGATCTCATCGAGGAACAGGGTGCCGCCGTCGGCCTCGCGCAGGCGCCCCAGGCTGCCTTCCTTGCGTGCGCCGGTGAAGGCGCCGGGGCTGTAGCCGAACAGCTCGGATTCGATCAGGTGCTCGGGCAGGGCCGCGCAGTTGATGGCCACAAACGGGCGGTGGCGGCGCGGCGAACTGTCGTGCACGGCGCGGGCGAACAGCTCTTTGCCCACGCCCGATTCGCCATGCAGCAACAGGGGGATGGGTTTGCCGCACACGCGGCGGGCTTTGTCGGCGACGGCTCGCCAGGCGCTGTCACCGGTGTCGAGGGCGGCCAGGGCATCCTGCTCGCGGGGGGCCACGTCGACCGGGTTGCGCCGGGGGGCCGGCGCACGCACGACCACGCGTTGGCCGGGCTGGGTGCGCAACTGGGCGTGCAGCACCGAGCCGTCCTTGCGGTGCAGCACCAGGGGGCTGTCGTGCTGGCTGGCGGCACGGGCCAGCAAGGTGTCGATGCGGGTGTCCAGCACGCGGGCGATCGGGGTGGCCCCGATGTCCTGGCGGCTCAGGCCCAGCCAGGCCAGGGCCTGCCGGTTGGCGCCCATGATCCAGCCGTCCTCGGACAGCGCGACCACGCCCTCGGCCAGGGTGCCGATGCCGTGGGCCTGGGGGTGCAGGTGCAGACAGGTGCTTTGGCGGCAGGTGGTGGCGAACAGGCGGTTTTCGATCATGCGCGCCGCCGTGTTGACCAGGCCCAGTGTGTGCGGGTGGTGGCTGCGCTGGTCGCCCGAGATGTCGAGGATGCCCAGCAGTTCGCCGGTGGCCGAGACGATGGGCGAGGCCGCGCAGGTCAGGAAATCGTTGCGCTCCAGGTAGTGCTCAGGGCCGTGGATTTCGATGCCGCAGGCTTCGGCCAGGGCCGTGCCGATGGCGTTGGTGCCGCGCTGGCTTTCGTGCCAGCAGGCGCCGGCCTGCAGGGCCACGCGTTCGGCCTTGCCCAGGAAATCGGCATCGCCCAGGGTGTGCATGAGGGTCCCGTGGCGATCGGCCAGCACCACCATGCTGTGGCTGTGGCGCACCTGTTCGAACAGGTACTCCATCACCGGCTGCGAGTGGTTGATGAGGTCGATGTTGCAGGCCAGCGACTGGCGCAGCTCGCTGCCGCTCAGGTGGTCCACATGGTGCATGCCGCTGGCCGGGGTGAGTCCGGCGGCGAGGCTGCGCTGCCAGGAGCGGGCCACGCGCTCGTCCACCGCCTCCAGCGGCAGGGGGCCACCTTGTTGCAGGCGCAGCCGGGCCTCGCGCAGCACAGGGCCGGGAACGGGGTACGGGGTCGCCATGGTCATGTGTCTCCTGGGCGCTCGCAGCGCGCTCTGGGGCAGAGTTTAGGCGGTGTGACCCTCGGTGTGACACCGGCAGGGTTTGCGCGGGCCGGGTGTTCCATTTTTGGACAGGTGTCTTGCAATGCAACGTCCGCGGGCTGTCCGCCGGTGTCGCCATTTGACGCGTGACAAGGCGGCTCGCGCCGTTTTCAAGGGCTTCGGGTTTGTCCTTAATTGTTGAAAAAAATCCTTGCCAATCAATGGCTTGCGGCGCAGGCCGGCGGGCATTTCCAGGGCCTTGGCCCAGGCTGGGTACGCGGTGGCACAGGTCTTGAGAAGCAGTGACGTCCGCCAGGCATGGGCCGGCGACTTTTCTGACAACAGCTGGAGACACGCATGATTTACGCCGCACCCGGCGCCGCTGGCGCCAAGATCGTCTACAAACCCCGTTACGACAACTTCATCGGTGGCCAATGGGTGCCGCCGGTCAAGGGTCAGTACTTTGACGTGGTCACCCCGATCTCGGGCACCGTCTACACCCAGGCCGCCCGCTCGGGTGCCGAAGACATCGAACTGGCCCTGGACGCTGCCCACGCGGCTGCCGACAAGTGGGGCAAGACGCCCGCCGCCGACCGCGCCAACATCCTGCTCAAGATCGCCGACCGTCTCGAAGCCAACCTCGAGCTGCTGGCCTACGCCGAGACCGTGGACAACGGCAAGCCGATCCGCGAAACCCTGAACGCCGACATTCCGCTGACCGTCGACCACTTCCGCTACTTTGCAGGCTGCGTGCGGGCCCAGGAAGGCGCCCTGAGCGAGATCGACGAGAACACCGTGGCCTATCACCTGCACGAGCCCCTGGGCGTCGTCGGCCAGATCATTCCCTGGAATTTCCCGATCCTGATGGCCGCCTGGAAGCTGGCTCCGGCCCTGGGTGCCGGCAACTGCGTGGTGCTCAAGCCCGCCGAATCCACCCCCATCAGCCTGCTGGTGTTGGTCGAGCTGATCGCCGACCTGCTGCCCCCGGGCGTGCTCAACATCGTCAACGGTTTCGGCCGCGAAGCCGGCATGCCGCTGGCCAGCAGCCGCCGCATCGCCAAGATCGCCTTCACCGGCAGCACCAGCACCGGCCGCGTGATTGCGCAGGCCGCCGCCAACAACCTGATCCCGGCCACCCTGGAGCTGGGCGGCAAGTCGCCCAACGTCTTCTTTGCCGACGTGATGGACCAGGACGACTCCTTCCTCGACAAGGCGATCGAAGGCCTGGTGCTGTTTGCCTTCAACCAGGGCGAGGTCTGCACCTGCCCCTCGCGCGCCCTGATCCAGGAATCGATCTACGAGAAGTTCATGGAGCGTGTGCTCAAGCGCGTGGCCGCCATCGTGCAGGGCAACCCGCTGGACACCGACACCATGATCGGTGCACAGGCCAGCAAGGAGCAGCTCACCAAGATCCTGTCGTACCTGGATCTGGGCAAGCAAGAAGGCGCTGAAGTGCTGGCCGGTGGTGCCCAGTCGCATCAGTCGGGTGACCTGGCCGGTGGCTACTACGTGCAGCCCACGCTGTTCAAGGGCCACAACAAGATGCGCATCTTCCAGGAAGAAATCTTTGGCCCGGTGCTGGCCATCACCACCTTCAAGGACGAAGCCGAAGCCCTGGCCATTGCCAACGACACCCTGTACGGCCTGGGCGCCGGCGTGTGGAGCCGCAATGGCAACGTGGCCTACCGCATGGGCCGCGCCATCAAGGCCGGCCGTGTGTGGACCAACTGCTACCACGCCTACCCGGCCCACGCGGCCTTCGGCGGCTACAAGGAATCGGGCATTGGCCGGGAAACCCACAAGATGATGCTGGACCACTACCAGCAGACCAAGAACCTGTTGGTCAGCTACAGCGAGAACAAGCTGGGCTTCTTCTGATCCGGCAGACGCTGGATTGAAACTTCTCTCTCTTTGACGCGCCCCGTCGCCCGGCCCTGGCCGGGTGCCCGGGCGCTTTTTGCCTTTTGCCTTTTGCTTTTTGATCCGGAGGTGTTCCATGGTCGACAAAGTGATCGCCACGCCCGCGGCGCTGGCGCTGATCGCGCAACTGCGCGCCGAGCACGGCAGCTTCTTCTTTCACCAATCGGGCGGCTGCTGTGACAACAGTGCGGCCAATGCCTACCTGCCCGGCGAGCTGACCATTGGCGCGGGCGATGTGTACCTGGGCGACATCGGAGGCATCCCGTTCTACATCGGGGCCAATCAGTACGAGTACTGGAAGCACACCCAACTCATCATCGACGTGATCGACGGCACGGGGGGCACCTTCTCGCTGGAGGGCCCCACGGGCCAGGCGTTTTTGACGCGCTCGCGCGTGTTCACCGACGCCGAGGCCGCCGAACTGGGGCTGTGAGCCCGAGGGCTCAAGTGGCCTCGCGCACCCAGCCCTGCACCCAGCCCTGCAGCAGCACACCCGCCACCAGAGCGCACAGCGCAGCGCCCTGGGCCAGGGCCTCAAAGCCGTGGTGGGTCAGCACCCAGCCCCCGCCGAATGAGCCCAGGCTGACCGCCAGGTAGGTGGTGCAGCTCAGGCAGGCCATGGCCAGTCCGCGCGCTCGTTCGGAGACCTGGGTGACCAGCGTGGCGGTGCCGGTCTGTGCCAGGCCTTGCAGCACCCCCCAGCACAGCATGGTGACCGCCAGGGTGGCTGGGTGGGCGGTGGCAGGGGCCAGGCCCAGCAGCAGGCAGGCCAGCAGCAGCAGGGCCCCGCGCAGCACCTGTGTCTTGCCAAAGCGATCAAGCACGCCGGCATTGAGCGTGCTGGCCATGAGGCCCAACCCATAGCAGGCCACGAAGAGGGCGAAGCCTCCGCTGCCCAACTGCAGCTGGGATTGCACTGTCACCCCTAGAAAGGTGTAGACGCCGTAGAAGCTCAGCATGTCGAAAAAGTTCAGGGCCAGCAGCGGCAGCGCTGCTCGGTCCAGCCGCGGGCGCCGGGCCGGCGCGTGCCCCGGTGCCGATGGCGGGCCTGAACGGACCGCGCATGGCGCCCCTTGGGTGGGCGAGGACGGCGGCGATAAGGGCTGAGGCAAGGGCTGAGGCAAGGGCGCGGCCGGCATGCGGCCTACCCGCCAGGCGGCCACGGCCGCCAGCAGCGCCACCGCGACAAAGGCCAGTCGCCAGCCCCACAGCTGGGCGATCAGCCCCCCGACCGGGATGCCCAGGGTCAGGGCCAGCGACCAGCCTGCCATCACCCGGCCCATGGCCCGGGCCCGATCGGCAAAGGCGGTGCAGTCGCCCACATAGGCGTAGCAGGCCGGCAGGAAGGCTCCCGCCGCCGCGCCGCACAGGGCTCGCGCGGCCACCAGCGTGACCAGGCTGTTGGCCAGTGCGCACAGCAGGCCCGCCAGCACGAACAAGCCCAGGGCGGCCCGCAACAGGGTCAGGCGGGGTATCCGGTCGCCCCAAAGGCCCACGATGGGGGCGGCGCCCGCCAGCGCCAGACCATAGGCCGAGACGGCCCAGCCGGCCTGTGCCGGGCTGGCATCAAAGGTGTGGGCCAGATCCCCCAGCACGGGCGAGATGACCAGCCCTTCGACGCCGATGGCGGTCACTCCCAAGGTCAAGCCCAGCAAGGCCCAGGGCTGCAAGGGGGCCGGTGCCCCCTGGGCCTGACGGATGGCGGCGGTGCTGTTGCCGCTCATGGCCTGGCCTCCGCCATGCCGGGGCTTGAGCGCGAGCCCAAGGGCGGATGGGGCACAAAGCAGATCCAGGGCATGGCCAGGTTCGGACGCAGTTCGCGCACCACCTCCAGGCCGAAGTGGGTCGCGCACAAGGCGTTGGTGATGCAGGCCGAGGGCTGGGGGGCGGCCAGCAGCAGACGGCAGGCCTCGGCGTTCGAGTCAGCCTGCCGGGCTTGCACCCAGCACAGGCCCAGTTCGGGCAACAAGGGCGTGACTGCCGCATGGTGGATCAACTGCTGCAGCCGAGGCGCGATCGGCCCGGTGCAGGTGGCCAGCACCAGGGCGGGAATGGGCATGATGAACACCTGGCTGGCCAGCAGGGCCTCGTCCATGATGAAGGTGTTGAGCCGGGGGTAGGCGGCCGGTACCAGCAGGGCGTCGGCCCGCCCGGTGCGCAGCAGCTCACGGGCGGCCTCGAAGGAGCTGCAGCCGACAGTCTCGCGGGCGCCACCCCAGCGGCGGGCCACGTGCATGCTGCAGGTCAGCTCGGCGCTGTCGTCGCCCAGGGTGGCCAGCCGCTGGTGGAGCGGCCTGGTTCTGGGCGGCCCACTCCCGGCTGTGGTGGCAGGCAGCGCGGCTGGCAAGCCGGCCGCGTTGCTTGCCGGTGGGGGCCGGTGCTGCGGGGCATGGGCCCTGGCAGCGGAGGAAGGTCGGGTGTGCATGGGGTGTCTCCCTGGGCTTGGGTGCCCTGGCCCACCGTGGGCCGGGCGGCTGGGCGAGTGTTGCAAGCACCGTTGGCCCGGGTCTTGAACATTCTTGCCAGACTGCCGGCCGGGCGCAGGCGCCCAGGTCAGCGGCATGGCCCATCAAAGGCCCGGCGGTTCAATGCCCGCACGGTCGATGCCCAGATCGTTCAACGGCCTGGCATTCAACGGCCTGGCAGTTCAACACTTTGAAAGTGCCGGGGGTAGTGGCCCGGTGTCACGCCGCGGAACTTCTTCAGTTCACGCGTCAGATGGGCCTGGTCCGCATAGCCGCAGTGCGCTGCCACCTGGCCCGCCGGCATCGCTTGAAGCAGCAGGTCCTCGGCCTGCTGCAGCCGCATCTGGTTGCGGAAGAACACCGCCCGCATGCCGAAGGTGTGCCGGAACGCCCGGCTGAAGGCGGTCGGGCTCAGTTGCAGGCCCTGGGCCCCCAGGGCCAGGGTGGGTTGGCTTTGGGTGGCTTCCAGCCAGGCGCGCAACTCGGGTCGTTGCAGTGGGTGGGGGGGCCGGTGGCTGTGCTGTGCCCAGCCTGAGCCGGAGCCCAGCACGGTGCGGGCCATGTGCACGGCGGCGCCCAGGTCCTGCCGGTCCAGCGCCTGGGCCAAGGGCATGGCCAGGGGGTGGGCCGGCAGCACGGGGTCGCCCCGCCAGGCCAACCCGGCTGGTGCCGTGGCGGGTGCCGCAGCTGGGGTGCAGTGCCCAGGCATGGGCTCGGGCCAAAGAGGCACCGACCTCAGGGCGGACTCGGCCAGGTACAGGGCCTGGTATCGGGCGCCTTCGCTGCTCAGCGCCTGGTGGATCTCGAAGGGGGCGATCACCACCAGATCGCCCCGGTGTGCGGTGTAGGCCTGCCCGGCGCACTGAAAGTGGCAGGCCCCCTGGGTGATGGCCGCCACAAAGAACTGCTCGTGGAAATGGGGCTCGAAGCGGTGGGCACCGATGTCCCAGCGCAAGGTCCGGGCGTGGCGGTGCGGTGCGGGGCGGCGGTGGCGAGGCTGGGGGGTGGGCTGTCGGGCATGGCGGTGTCCTGGGGCGTCATCGCAGCCTAGCAAAGGACGGGCTGGCTGTGCTGGCGACTGGTCGGCGCCAGCGGGCCTCAAGGCAGCAGGTTGGGCAGCTGCTGGTCAAACTGGCTGCGCTGCTCAGGACGCAGCAACTCATCGAGTTGCCGGGCCGAGGCCACCAAGGCGTCCAACAGCACCTGACGACGGTGTGCGTCGTTGGCGCGGCGCTCCAGCGATTGCAGGGCAGTTTCCTCGGTGCTGGCGTAGCGACCTCGGTACACATCGGCCGCCCAGTCGCTGGCCTTGCGCTGGAAGCTGTTCCAGGCGGCGTTCTGGGCGCCTTCCAGTTGCAGGCGCAGGCGCAGTGCAACCAGTTGGTCAGCCAACTGATTCAGGCGGGCGGAGGGCGTTACAAAGCCCTCGCCACGGGCGCTGGCAGCGGCTTCGCTGCCCGGCCCGGCGCCGTGGCGACCACCGGCCCCCATGCCTCCCCCCATGCCGCCCATCTGGGCGTGTGCGGTGGCGCAGGCCAGGCACAGTGTCAGGCCAAGAGAGATCAGGGGGCGGGTCTGCAAAGGAGTGTTCATGGGCTTCATCACACCCGCCCGAGCGGGTCAGAAATGGGCCCGGCGGCGGTGCGCACAAGCCTAGTCGTGGCGTGTGTCTACCACGTCAAGCGCCGGTTGGTGTTGCGCAAAAAGACTGGGGCCCAGGGGGCTCGTGTTCAACCCGCTTTGGGTCGAGGTGCCGCCTTGGGGGCCGGTTCAGGCAGGGCCAGCGCCGTGGTGCGCACCAGGTCGACCAGCCATTCGCGCTCGTCCCAGTGGTCAGGGTCGATGTGGAAGTAGGGCTTGCCGCCAGGGTAGGGGGGCTTTTCGTCGGCGCTTTTGAGCAGCGGGCGCGCTGCCTCGGTGGGTTTGAGGAACAGCTGGTCATCGCAGACCAGGCCCACCGGCTTGCCGGCCAGGTAAAGGCAGTATTCGCCGAACATCTTGCGCACCGAAACCGGGCCCGCCGCGGCGAGCTGGTCCAGCAGGTGGTCGATGGTGCTTTGTCTTGTCCCCATGGTGTCCTCCGTGAATGGCCGGATGGGCGCATTGTGACCGCTTTGTCGCGCCCGCAAAACCCCTGATCCTGTGGCGCTTGCGCCAGCGCAAGAAGGCAGCTTCAGGTTCGCAGGGCCCCTGCGGGCAGCCTCATCACTGGAACGCCACCTCGGCAAAACTGCGCAGTTTGCGGCTGTGCAGGCGAGCCATGCCTTCGGCGCGCAGGATCTCCAGGGCGCGGATGCCGATGCGCAGGTGCTGGTCCACCCGCTCGCGGTAGAAGTGGTTGGCCATGCCTGGCAACTTGATCTCGCCGTGCAGCGGCTTGTCGCTCACGCACAGCAAGGTGCCGTAGGGCACGCGAAAACGGAAGCCATTGGCCGCGATGGTGGCGCTTTCCATGTCCAGCGCCACGGCGCGGCTCTGGCTGAAGCGGCGCTGCGGCTGGTTGTCGGGCAGCAGCTCCCAGTTGCGGTTATCGGTGCTGGCCACGGTGCCGGTGCGCATGAAGCGCTTCAGGTCGGGGCCGGCCACCTGGGTGACGTCGCTGACCGCGGCCTCCAGCGCCAACTGGATTTCGGCCAAGGCCGGGATCGGCACCCACAGCGGCAGTTCTTCGTCCAGCACGTGATCCTCGCGCACGTAGCCGTGCGCCAGCACGTAGTCGCCCAGTTGCTGGCTGTTGCGCAGTCCGGCGCAGTGGCCCAGCATGATCCAGGCGTGCGGGCGCAGCACGGCGATGTGGTCGGTGATGTTCTTGGCATTGGCCGGGCCCACGCCGATGTTGACCATGGTGATGCCACTGTGGTCGGCCCGCACCAGGTGGTAGGCCGGCATCTGCGGCAGGCGCGGCGGTGGCGCCCCCAGCTCGTCGCCGGGTTCGGCCCCCAGGCCCACCCGGCGTGTCACCACGTTGCCGGGTTCGATGAAGGCGATGTACTCGCTGCCGGGGTTCTTCATCTCTTCGTGGCCCAGGCGCACGAACTCGTCGATGTAGAACTGGTAGTTGGTGAACAGCACGAAGTTCTGGAACGCGCGTGGCGAGGTACCGGTGTAGTGGCGCAGCCGGTGCAGCGAGTAATCCACCCGCGGCGCGGTGAACAGCGACAAGGGCAGGGCCTCGCCGGGCTTGGGTGTCCAGGTGCCGTTGGCAATGCCGTCGTCCATGGCGGCCAGATCGGGCAGATCGAACACGTCGCGCATCAACTGGCGGCGCTCGGCGCTCATCTGGCCCTCGACGTGGTCATGCTCGCTGAACGAGAAGTGCACCGGGATGGGCTGGTTGCTGGTGCCCACCTCCAGCTCGACGCCGTGGTTCTGCAGCAGCAGGGTGAACTGCTCCAGGTAGTACTCGTGGTAAAGGTCGGGCCGGGTCAGGGTGGTTTCAAAGTGACCAGGGCCGGCCACAAAGCCATAGGCCAGGTGGGCAATCTCGGGGTTCTGCATGCTGCGCGACACGGTTTCGGTGTGGATGCGCACAAAGGGGTAGCAGGCCCGCACATGGCCCGGCAGGGTTTCGCCCTGCACGAAGCGCTGCATGCTGTCGCGCAGGTGGGCGATCTGCTGGTCGTAGATGGTATGCACCTGTTGCAACGCCGATTCGGCGCTGAGATGGCGGGTCGGGGCGATGAAGGGAGGTAAATACGGCATGAGTGCATTGTGCCGTTGGGTTGTGACGGGTTTGGGCTTGGTGGGGGATTTTCATCATGCGATGATTTTTTGGGGCTGTGGCGCCGCTGCGCTCTGGTCGTTCTGTTCTTTGTTTCAGGGCGGAGGCCGGGGGTTCGTCCCGGCGGCCGAGGCACTTTTCTTTGCTTCGCCAAAGCAAAGTACCCAAAAGAAAGGCGACCCGAAGTCAGG
>NZ_JBYTDE010000022.1:8813-75227 GCF_058791075.1 Curvibacter sp. EU05-FHT14A10 | reverse complement strand
CAGCGTTCATCTCTTCTCTCCTTTCCCGGCATTCTCCGGGCTGAGCTATGAACTCCGAAATTCGAGGGCAACCTCAGTCGCCACCCACCTCTGCGCGGCCATGCAAGCACAACCGGTTGTTCACGAGAAGCACGTCTCCCGGCTCGATCGCCACAGGTTTGACAACCTCGCCGCAAGCCTTTGCGAAATTCTCGGCGGCTATTTCTGCGACCCCACCGGGTTCGGTTGGGGACACATTGGAGTGACTGAAACGAACCACTGTGCCGATGGCCACGTCCTTGAGCACCGGTTCATCTATCGCGACGTGAACTTCCCCGAGGATGTCCTGCATACCTTCGAGGAAGGTCGTTTGGGACCCGATGGAAAACTGCCCCCGCTTCAACTCTTGCACATCCTCCTGCGACAGCTTCGCAAGAGCTTCGCTTAGCACCATCACTGTCGTTGGTACCGCGTTCGGATTCCGCAGGCCAACCAAAGTAACCAAGTCGGGGGACGGCGCGATTCGGGCGTTCGAGGCATCGCAGTCCCCACTGAACGGGAAGCTCACCGCATCCGTATGGCCGCGAAGTCCACCCTGCGATTTGCGCGAAAATTTACCCCCGCCGGGAATCGCCGTCAGGCTGACAAATAGCTCGCCATTGTTCTCAGAGCCGTAGGAAATGGTCTCCAAGCCAAGAAAAGCATGGGCAGCGATAGCCGCAGCGCGGCCCATCTGCGTTCCGATGACGTCCGGAACAGGCGTAAACCAATCCGGGGTGTCGGGCAGTTCGCCAGGTTCAAATACTCCAGCAAGAAGAACGAATGGGGCCACGACGGCGTTCTGCCGCATTGCGGTCAGATCCTCACCCGCGCTCTCCAGCTTCTTCGCTACTGCACTGCCAAGGATCATTCCGAGTTCATCAGGAGAAGCCAGAGCCGTCGTTCGTTGGTCTACGGTAGTCGCCTGCTTCCAGTCTGCGACAGCAGACTTAACGGCCACGGCCAGCTTTGGCGCAGTCATAAATTCTCCCCGGATTGATACAATGTTGATATACGCGTACACTATTGTCAAGGGGAACGCACACGCCCCTGTAGACATGGAGGGCGTCTATGCGAACCACGTCAGACCCGGCAGACCTTGCTCGAGGGCAAATGCTCTTGTCCCGACTCCCGGACACATTTTCTAACATTCTTCGGACGGCCAAATTGCATCCGGAAGCCGAGGGTCACGTGTCCTTATCCTATGAGGTAGCCGGTGCTGGAATGCGCCAAGTGGTCACGACATCTTCCAATGAGGCAATCCGGCTAGTCCTCGTGGAGATCGCGTCTTTGCTCACAGCTTCCGCCGCACCATCGGAGCCCGCTCAAATGAAGTCAAGCGAGACTGAGTCCACACTCAGGGAAGAGTCCTCATCACCCGAACGAGCGCTGTCGAAAACGAGGCAGCAGACGCTTGGGGCCTCGTTGCCTTTGCGTTTGAAGGAACATCTAGATTCAGTCGCTGCTAAAGAGGCGACGAGTTTTGCGGAGATCTGCCGCCGATTTGTGCTCTTCGGGTTTGAAGATGTCGTCGCACAGTCGCTTCATGAGAGCCCGACGTCTCTATTCGAGTTGCTTGGCCGCGAGCTCCAGGAGTGGGATAGCTCGACATCCGAGCAGGTCATGGTTCGCTTGGATCCTGGGCACGCCGTTCGTCTTCGGTCCATTGCGAAGGAGTATCAGAAGTCGGTCTCCGAATTGACGGTTCTGTGCACTGCTCACGGCATTTCATTGCAGAAGACATTGGCGTCACTCGAGTCCAAAGTTTCTAGTTGCAAGGGCGCTTCGATTCGAAATCTGGTGGTGAAGCTTGGACTTCAGCCCGCAGCAGCCCCGCTCGTTTCCAGCATCCTTGCAGGAAACGTGAAGGCTCCGAGAAAGTTGCTTGCACGTCTTGCGTCGGCCTTCGAGGCACCCGAATCGCTGCTGTCGACATTGTTCCGGGGTAGCTTCGACCGCCGGCTAGTGCCTGCGTTCAAGGCGGAAGGGGTTAAACCTCGGCTTTCGACGGCACCGACAACATGGACGACCGCAGTGAAGTCGCTAAATCTCTCTGCCGATGACGCTAAGGCGCTCCTGGATTTGGGAGTTTAAGACCTATGAACCCATTCCAGCGTGCTCGGAGTGAAGCGCATGCGATCCGAGCCCAGCTGGAGCCAATGCTCGCGCACGGGCCAATTGCAGCAAAGGACCTTCTTCACAAGATCGAATCCGTCCTGAACATTGCGATTGAGCCAGTCGCGCCATCCTATACCGATCTCGGCGGTGGGACAGCCGTCCTACAGCGCGAGCAGATGTTCATCTACGTTAGCTCGGAAATTGAGGAATGGAGCGCCGACTTTTGCGGCCTCGTTGCGCACGAACTGGGCCACTACTTCCTGGACGCGACGAAGCCGGCGACCACGGTTGCCCACCTAGAGACGCTGCTTGGCAGCGCGGGGAGTCCCGCTGTCCTCAAAGTTGAGGCTTACGGAGCGAGAGAGCGGCAGGAGCTTCAGGCAAATGTGTTCGCCCGCGAGCTCTTGTTGCCGCGAGCTGTCGCTCGTCAACTTACATCGGCTGGACAGGGGCCTGCGGAGATCGCAGTAGAACTGGGCATCCCGTTGGAGTTCGTTCGACAGCAAATGCTAGACGGGCTGCTCCTTCCCGAAGCCCCCGAGACAACGAGCACCCTGAGTGCGCCGAGTCCTGACCAGCTCGCCGCAGCCAGAGCCCAGGAACGTGCTGCGAACGTGGTCGCAGGGCCAGGTACGGGTAAGACCACGACGCTCATCCATCGGGTCAAGTACCTGGTGGAAGAGAAGCATGTGCATCCGAGCCATATTCTGGTCCTCACATTCACGAACAAGGCGGCGCTGGAACTGGTCGAGCGACTGCGCAGCGTCGGGATTCCCAACGCTTCCGACATATGGGCCGGTACCTTCCACTCTTTCGGGCTGGAGTTCCTTCGGAAGTATCACCAGCATTTCCAGCTCGACTCGGACCTTCATGTTTCGGATCTGATGGGCTCGATGACCAGTCTGGTCAAGGCACTGCCTCGCGTCGACCTTCAGCACTTTCTACGTGTCGAAGACCCGTACGAATGGCTTAGGCCCGTCGTTGACGGCATCACAAGGCTCAAGGAGGAATTGGTCTCCCCCGCAGCCTATCGGAGCTTCGTCGAGAGCGATGAAGTTGAAGACGCCGAGCTTCTGCAAAAGAGGCTCGATGTGGCCTCGCTTTTCGAGTTGAATGAGACGCTGCTCAAGGAGCGCCGCACCGTTGACTTCGTTGACCTCATCTCGAAGCCAGCGATTGCCCTCAAAGATGACAGGGCACCCTTCGTTGAGCTGGTCGACCGCTACCAGTACGTTCTGGTCGATGAGTACCAGGACGTCACACGGGCCATGGTCGAGATGCTTCGCCAACTGGCGTACAAAAAGCATATCTGGGTTGTCGGCGACGTTCGGCAAGCAATTCACCATTGGCGAGGCGCTTCGCTGAAAAGCCTCCAGAAGTTCGATGTCGAGTTCAAGGCGCACGCAGCTGGAACTTCAATTCAACGGTATCCCCTGACGTTCAATCGTAGGAGCTCGCAGGAGGTCGTCGACCTCACGCAGCATGTTGGACGTGACCACGCTCTCGAGAGCTCGCTGAGGCTCGATGAGGTCATCGCCACCAAAGGCGTATCGGGCTCAAAGCCGGTTGTTGTCAATTGCCGAGATGGCGATGCTCTCCTCGGCGCGATCGCCGAAGTCATTCGCGAACTGCAGGCCGGCGGTGTGCCTTTCGGACGACAGGCAGTGCTTTGCCGCAAGTCGAGCGACGTAGAGCGGTCCGCCGAGCTATTGGAGCAGGCGGGGCTTCCCATCATTTACGTCGGTGACCTGACCGCACGGACCGAGGTCAAGCGCATCCTCTGTCTCATCCAGCTCTTGGTCGAGCGTAGACCAAAGGCGTTAGTCGGACTGGCAGGGATCCCATCACTCAACATGCCGTTGGTAGACGTAGGCGTGCTGCTGAAGGCCGCAGAGAGCGATGTGGCCTTCCAGAGAGGTCGTTGGATTCATGCGCCGCCGCCGGGGCTTAGTCCTCGCGGACTGGCGGTGACGGCATCCATCCGTGAGCTCATCGGGCGTTTCCAGCACGGCTCGAATCCATGGGCCTTCATCTGCCATCTATTGCTGGATAAGCGTTTCGGCCTCCCACCTGCCGCTGACAACAGCGTGCGAGCTTGGGTGAGCCGTGTTGCGCTCTGGCAGTTCGCCTATAGCGTGCGGAACGGCGACGGCGAGATGAAAGAGGCGAGGCTGTCTCGGTACTTGCTGCGACAACGGCTGCGGCAGCGAATCGGCGATGGCCAAGGTCAGCGTGAGCTTCCGCCGGAGGCTGCTGTGCTCGACGGCGTACGCGTTATGACCGTTCATGGCAGCAAGGGGCTGGAGTTCGAGGCTGTGCACGTCGGCTACGTGAGCGCCGACAGCTACGGAAGCCGAGAACCCAGTTGGCGGCCTGATGGCATACTCGACATCGTGCCGCCTGAAGCACTAGGCAGTACGACGGAAGAATACAAGTTTGAGGAATCGGTAGAGCGGAACAACCTGCTTTATGTGGCTGTCTCAAGAGCGAAGCATCACTTGTACCTCTATCAGGATACCAAGTTCAAGAACTCGACCGCTCCACAATTGGAGCACTACCCCAGGAAGTACCTGTCAAGGCAGTACAGCGGACCTTCGCTGACTGCGGTGAAGTCCTCTTCGGAAGCCGCGTTTTCTGCACCTAAGGCGATGCCTTTCGAAGACTTCTACAGCTACGCAATGTGCTCGTTGCGCTACTGGTATAGCCACGTCCTGGAGATGCAGAGCGAATCCGATATTGACGTTTCGCTACGTGCTCGATGGGCGGTGATGGACGCGCTCAAAGCATTCTCAAGCGGCTCGTCGGGCTCGGCACAACTCGCGCTTGGTGTTGCCTGGACTATCCGCAAGTTACCTAGCGCCGTAGAAGACCCCTCGCTGTGGGCTGACGCACTCTATGCGCTCAAACGGGGCGAAGGCCAGGTGCAGGCCTTGAGGGAACGAGGTGGAAAGTTCGAACAGACCACGGCGAACATTGCTGGATTAACGCTGCAGATGCCATGGGGTTTTCGAATCGACGGAACCTACGGCGGGACCGAGTATGCAATCCTGCGCTTCTCTCGCCGTGGGATCAGCGACTACAAGACCATCATGAACCCGGTGCTGCGCGGGTTAGGTTTGCCCGGGCCGACCTCGATGTCGCTGCACCATGTGCTGTCAGAGAAGACCGACAAGGTCGACGGCTCGAAGGCCATAGAAATGACGAAGGCCTACAAAGCCGCTGGGCGTTTCGCCGCCGGCGACAACACGCCCGCTAGCGGTCAGCACTGCAGTCGCTGTGACTTCTCAACCATCTGCCCTTCAGCACCGCAGTAGCACTCCGGCTTACAAGGTTGGAAGACTGCCGGGCTCGCGCTCTGCGCGCTGCATGACCGAAGGAAACACGCCGTCTAAGTATCCATGAGCCAGGCCGAGCGCGAGGCCGTAGCGGTGTGGAGGCCCCAGCGCAGGGTTGTTAGCCGTACGCGCCAACTACGGCACTCAGATCATGCAAGCGACGTTAGCGCTTGCGGTTGGACTGGGAAACTACGCTTCCAGCCAGCGTCTTCGTGATCGAGGATGAGCGTGAATTATTCAATGCGCCGGAGGCTTTGACCTCCATCTTCGCTCCGGTCTGCGCGGGCGTTCCGGACTGGCGGAGAGCAGAGCCAGCGAGAGAGCGCTGCACAGTACTGGCGCCGGCGTTTTGAAGAGTCTTCCCCGCGAGCGATGCGACTTGAGACGATGTTTGCTTCGTGTTCGAACCCATAGGACCTCCACAAGAGAATGATCTGCAGATGCTGGATGCATCCACAGTGGGCACTATAGACAGGGTCTCCAACGTGGTCAACCACTACCTATGGTGTTCTCAGTGATGGTGGTCTGATAACGAATGCTTCAGCAACCAGTCACAACGATGAAATACAGCTGCTGCGTTGCGCCTATCCAAACAGCTGCATTAAAGTGAAAGCCCGCAATCAATGGCGAAGTGCTTCGTTGACCAAGCAACGAAATTGGGCGCGAAGCCATTGAAATATGGTCTGAGGCAAGCCGTAGCTTGAGGCCTATCGCCAATCACCGCCCGTGATGGGTCACAACTTCTCTGTTGTGAACGGGGCCCCCCCTGGAGCCCCACCACCGAACTTTCATACCTCACTTACTTGCCGATAACTTTAATTATCGCCAAGTAAAAATTATATGTAAAAGGCGAGTAGGGCGGTTTGTAACAGCCGTTGAGCGTACCTTTGCCCTCCACAAATAAAGTCCGTCGAGCCCGCCAGCAAAGTCAGTCCGGCTCTTCACTCGGTCGGCGCGGCCGAGCGCTCGTGACGCTTGTCGAGTCCTCCTCGTGAGTTTTGAACTCCTGGAGCGCGTGGCGGCCTGCCGGATTGGCGTGCTTTCCGCAGAGCATGGCCAAGGCCTCGTGCATCCGTTCCTTGCGCCAGAGACAAACGCACTGCCGTTCACCAACTGCTGCAGCCCTCCGGGCTTCCAGATCTGTGAGCCCCCAGCAGCGCCACCATCCGCCAACGTCGGCATCACATTGGTCTCATTGATACCCGATGGTCCGCTGCGCCCGAGGCCTGCAGACAAGGCAAGATGCTTGCCTTACGCCGGTCCACCGTTCCGCTGCCGTTCGCCCCGGAAATCGTGATTGCACAAAATTTCAGCACTCCGAGCCAAGCAAGCTGGGGCGGCCTATCCGAGAAATCACATCAGCTTTGTCCACCGAATCTGTGGATAACTCCCCAGGCCAAGCTTGCTCATGCGCCATCTCCTCCGTTGCGAAGGACTCGTGGCGACACACCCAAATTTAGATGTTGGGAGGGAGTCAGAGAACCTAGTATTCATGCGGGTTCAAAGAGGACGAAGCCCGGAGACCCACATGAATGCTGGATTCCGAATCGTCCTAAATTGCACCAAAAACAAGAGGCCCCCAACTTGCGGCTCTTCGCCGTTCAATAGGTGCTCAGTCCCATCCCAGAGACACCCCCCCTCCAAAGACCCCTACTCTTTTCTCCGTTTTCCTGCTTGACTCTACGTTTCCATTCGTTCTAAAGTCCGTTAACGTTCAAAAAAGGAGCTTTAAGCATGGAAACGCAAGTCTCGATCCCCATCCCCACTCGTCAGTTCTTGGAGTTGGCGGCCTTTCTCAAGGCTCAGGGTGACACCCGAGACCCTGTACTCGCGGTGCAGGACGCCATCGACTACTGGCTAGATAACGCCAGTTGGAAGCCCGAGTTGCTGCGCCAAGTTCAGCCCTCGAACTTGGGCTACCAGTGGAAGGGCCTGTTCTTGCCAGACTCAACCGAAGTGCGCATGCAATACAAGAGCGACTGGTACTACGCCAAGGTCGAGGGCGACAAGTTGATCTACGAAGGAGAGCCCATCACACCAGGCCGCTTGGCCAACACTGTCGCGGGCACGAGCCGGAATGCTTGGCGGGACCTCTGGATCAAGCGCCCTGCTGATGCTGAATGGCTGCTGGCTGACGACTGCCGCGCAGCCGGCGAGCATGGCTGAAGCCATGAAAATACCGCCGCTCAAGAAGCACATACCCGCGAAGAAGGCGCTGAGCACGCCCACCGTACGGGGTATCTCGCCCGTACGACCGCTCAGCCGGATTCGGCCGGGTTTGACCTCTGAGTCAATGGAAACGCATCGGAACATGCTGAGTCGGCTTCCTGCTCCATTGTTTCCCAGCGCCTTTTAGGCATGCTCAGCTACCTGAATCCGACGAAGCTTCTTGCGCACATACATGGCTTTGTCAGCCAAGCTGAGCGCATGTTCGGCATCTATTGCAGAGGGCGCGACCACTGCTAGGCCCACACTCGCTCCAGCGTAGTCCAACGTCTCGCTGCCGAGTACAAAGCTGCCTTTAGTTGCCTCAAAGACGCGTGCCGAAAACCTCGCCCCCGCACCCTCAGCCTCTACCGCAGCAGAAGGCCCCAGGCCTACCACGACGAATTCGTCGCCACCGATTCGTGCCGCCAGATCCTCACCCCGCAGTCCAACCTTCAACCTACGAGCAATTTCAGTCAAGAACGCGTCACCGGCTTCGTGCCCATAGGTGTCATTGATCGCCTTGAAGCCGTCAAGATCGATGTATGCAATCAGCAGGTGAGAGCCATCACGCTTGCAATGGGCGAGCAATCTGGACAGCTCACTCAACAACGCACGGCGGTTCGGCAAGCCAGTCAAAGCGTCGGTCCTCGCATGTTGCGCCAGTTGCTCTGTCGCCAACACAAGCTGGCGCAAGAGCTGCTCTCGCTCGATGTGCTGACCGATCAAGGTGGAAAACAACGCCAGCACCCGATCGACCTCACCACTGGGCAGTCGGCTTTGGGTACTCGCGGCGCAAAGCGTTCCAAAAAGTGCTTCGGTCCCAAGGCGCACCGGGGTGCTCACATAGGTCTCGATACCCAGGGCCTTTGCAGCTTCGGAGTCGCCCCAGCAGTCCGAGACATTGGATGTGAACTGCTGCCCCTCATCCAATGCCCGCTTGCAAAGCGTATCACCCCAAGGAACGGCGAGTCCTTCAGGTATGTTCATGGTGCGGGTGTTGTGGGAAAACAGGATGCGCTGCTCATCCTTCTCAAGGTCAATCACGGTGAGATAAGCCGAGTCCAACCCACTGATGGTCTGCAACATCTCCAACAAGGGGCGCGTCAATTCCTCCAGGGATCTGGCAGATGTGACAGAGGCGACAAGCCGATCGAGAAAATCATCCATGCCGAATTATTGGCATGCCATTCCAGAAAATCTAGCAACCCACCGCAAACTGGGACCCGTCGTACGGGTTAGGCGAACGTGCCTGGGCAGGCCCCGAGATCGCAGGGTAACGAGCCACGTGCACGAGGCCTTGGTCCGTGCCTGCTACGATGACTGAGATCAGCCAATTCTGTTGAAAAACTCCCTACCTCCGTCTTGAGCGATGTTTTCGGGGGTGCCTGACCCCTTCCCGCATGTGAGATCGTCGATCCTAGGGCGATCTGAGAGGTCCATTTTTTTGCCAACGTAGGGCGCTCGGGAACTTCCGAGTTTTTCAACAGAATAAGCCAGAAGCGGTCGCTCAACGCGTTTGCAGGTAGCAGACATAGAGCAAGGCCGAACGCACGCACTCACATCAGTGACTGTGTGAATGGTGGGCATCCGGCACGTGCGCATGGCTGTGCCGCGTCGGCTCATGTCGGTGCAGGTGGCTGTGCGACCCCGTGGGCATGACCTCATGGGTGTGGTGATGGTGCCCATCGTTGTGCGCGTGCGCGTGCTCGTGCGACAGGGCTTCATGGTCATGTTCATGGTGATGTGATTCCATCAAGTGAACGGCCACCCCCAACAGCATCAGTACCCCTCCCAGCAACATGCCCCAACCGCCCGAGCGATCTCCCAACAGAAACGCGAGCGCGGCACCAATGAACGGAGCAAAGGCAAACACCGACCCCGTGCGAGCCGCCCCAAAGGCACGTTGTGCAAGCAGGTAGAAGCGCAAGCTCAAGCCATAGCCACTGCCTCCCACCGCCAGCAAACCTAGGATCGAAGCTGTTGATGGCAGTGGCTCTCCCATCAGTACCGCCAAAGCAAGCGTTGTGGCAGTGCCAAGCACTGACTTCGCCAGCACGAATTGCCCGGGATCGCGCTCAGCCAGCGCTCTTGACAAGGTGTTGTCCAGCCCCCATGCCGCCGTGGCGCCCATGACCGCCATCAACCCCCAGAACTTGCTATGGCCGCTATGCCCCTGATCCAGCACCAGCACAATCCCTCCTGCCAACAACAGGGCCACCGCAGTGGCAACTCGGCGATCCATGGTTTCCCGGTAGAGCCACCAAGCCAGCAGCGCCGTGAACAACGCCTCCAACGTCAACATCAGGGACGCCCCGGTGCCGCTCGTATGTTGTAGACCCCAGGCCAAGGCCACCGGCCCCACCGCAGCCCCCAAGAGCGCCATTGCAAGCAGGCGAGGCAGATCCGAAGGCAACAGGCGGGCCTCTCGCTCCGTCGGCTGACGCGAGAAAGCGCCGACCAGGGCGGCTCCTACGTAGAGCAGTGCAGCCGTTGTGAAGGGACCGATGCCCAGGCCCAGCCTCTGCACCAATGGGGTACTGATACCGAACAGGGTTGCGGCCAGCAGAGCCAGCATGCCGCCTTTGAGCGCAGGCATAGATTGCATTGGAGTCGTCATCGAGCACCGATTCTGCTCTGTCGTCACCCCGCTGGAGGCCAGTTGTGTGTTTCGCCTTGCGCACCTCTTGAGCCGTCAGGACTTGAAGGTGCGGTGGTGAAGTTTCGGACTGCACGATCCCGATGCCAAATGTCAGCAAGGCACACGCAAGCCAACTTGGCAAGCAATGTGTAGACGAAGCGACGCCCACTCAGGCTCCGTGCATCAGCGGGTAGACCGCCAGCCCGATCAAAGCCGCAGCCACAACGATCAACGGTTCTGGGAGCTTTTTGAATTTCCACAGGACGGCAGCCGTGGTCAGTGCCAGCAGTGCGGTCACCCAATCGGTGATGGAACGTTCCCCGATCACAATCACAGCCCCGGTGATGGCACCGATGGCCGCTGCAGTGACCCCATCCACAAAGGCAATGATGGCGGGCAGCTTGCCGTACTTCTTGAAATAGGGGGCAGGAAGCACCGTGAACAGGTAGCAGGGCAAGAAGGTGGCGAGAGCCGCCACAACGGCCCCCCAGAATCCAGAGACCAGATAGCCGATGAAGCCCGTGGTGATGACCACCGGACCCGGCGTGATCATGGCCACCGCCACCGCATCCACGAATTGGCGGTCGGTCAGCCAGTGGTAGTCCTGGACAACACCGCTGTAGAGAAAGGGAACGATGGCCAGACCGCTGCCAAACACGAAGCTGCCCGCATAGGCGAAGTAACCGCCCACCTGAGCCAGCTTGTGCCAGTCCAAAGCTTCAAGGGTGAAGAAGGCCGCAATGGGCGCGGCGATGGCCTGAAGGCCCCCGCGTCGTGCCCAAGGGGGAGGCGCACGCCAAAACCAGACCAACACACCCGCGCCCAGAAACAGCCAAACCACTTCAGACTTGGTGACCACCGTGACGCTGGCACTGATCAGAAAGATGGCCCACAAGAGTTTGTCGCGCCCGATGTTCTTGGTGGTGAGCTTGTAGGCGCTCATAGCAATGATGCCGATCACAGAGGCCCCCACGCCATAGAACACCGCCTGCATCCAGCCGATGCCACCAAATGCACTGTAGGCAGCCCCCAATGCCACGACCATCAGGAATGACGGCAGCACGAAGGCGAGTCCAACCAATGTCGCACCTGCGATTCGGAAGTGCACATAGCCCAGGTAGATGGCCAACTGCGCCGCCAGAGGTCCCGGCATCAATTGGGCCAGAGCCATGCCTTCTTTGTAGTCGCTCTCGGAGATCCAGTGCCGCTTCTCGACCAGATCCCGGTACATGTAACCGACTAGGGCCACGGGGCCACCGAAGCCCCAGGAGCCCAGGGCCAGCATGTAACGCACCAGTTCCCAGAGCGTATAGACCGGCCCCGATGTGGCGGGCGGCGGCGCCGAAGAAAGAGAAGATGTCAAGTCGAACTCCCATCTGGGTAAAGAGACCCATGAACAGGAGCAGCACTTGGGGCCAGAACAGCCCTTGGTGGCGGGGAGACCGCTCAAGTCCCCGCTGGTTGGATTTTAGGGCCATTCTGAGCAGACATGTCGCCCAACAAATCAACTCTAAAGAGTCGATTTCGAACCAGGGGACTGTCTGCAAGGCGGATTGTGATTTGTCGTCAATGGCAGCCCCAGGCACTTCGAGGCGTCATAGCAGCCTCACGCCAGCGCGTCTGTACCAAGCTCGATGCGGCTCAACGGATACACGGCGCACCGGCTGATTTGCTACTTTTTGTGTCGGGCGTCAGCACGCCGCGAGAGGTATTCGTTGAGTTCACTACCGCCCGCTTGGGCGTTTTTGGAAAGCACGATGCCTCTTCATTCTTGCCCTCCACAGTGCCCAGTGCGCCGCTCCCAGTTGGCCGCCGTGCTCTCGCCTGCAGCGCTGGCCCTGGCATCCCTTCTATACCAGCCGCTGGCCTGTAACGCCGCGCCGTTCGCCCTGTCTGGCAGCGGCCACTTCAAGCCACCAACAGCGGAGCAACTGGCGGCCTTGCCAGCCAACCTGCCATTCACCCGCTCCGACCTTGCCTCGGGCACCTGGTCGTTCCAGGCACGCTACGAAGACAGCGTGCCCGACTCCGATCCGGACGCCTACGTCGGACGCTATACGGGCGCGGTGCAGGCGTTTCGCCTGGTGGTCGGTAGCACAGCCATTGATCTGCCAGTGAGCCAGAGTGAGACCGTCGTCAGCGACGGCGGCCAAGGCTTCACCCAGCGTGAGTCCATCCGCCTGGAGGTCAAGGCCCCGGTCGCCGCTGGGCTGCTGCGCGTGGCCTGGGTGCAACTCAACCAGCAGCCAGCCGGCACTGACCTGCGGGGCACCACTGGCGTCCTGCGCAGCGATGCGATGCCGGCCGCCGCCGCTATGGCCCAGTTGACTGTTGCCAACGCGGCTGACCGATTCCTAGAACTGCGCATCGATCAGCCTGGCGCCACCAACGCAGCGCCGCTGTTCTACCTGAGCACCTCGCAGCCCAGCGTCACCTCCAGCCCGATCACTGCGCCCTGAGGAGCCCCAGATGCAGCACTCCCACACCCCCCTGTCCCGCCGTTGGCTGGCGCGCGGCGCGTTAGCCCTGGTGATTACGGCCGGACTCGTCGGCTGCGGTGGCGGCGCCGATGTCGTCGTTTCAGGCGGACCGCCTCCTGTGGATCCGCTGAACCTGGCCCTGACCCGAGTGGGTCCGCTATCGATCCAGGTGGACTGGAGCGACCATCCCGGGGTGGCCAGCTTCGATGTGCTCCGCGACGGCTACCGGCTGGCCACCGTGAATGCAACCTCCCTGATCGACAACTCGGTCTATGTCAACCAAACCTATTGCTACCAGGTGATGGGCTACGATCTACGAGGCTATCTGATCGCTGCCACCGATGCCGGATGCATCACAGTGGTGCCGTGAACAGAGTCGATTTTGAACCAGGGGACTGTCTGCAAGGCGGATTGTGATTAAGGGGCTATCCACACGGTCCGTTCCGCACTGGAGGGCAAGAGCCGGATGCACGAGGTCTTGTCGGTGACCCGATCAATAAGCCATCGGACAGGGTCCACCCGGGCTCACGCCAGTGCGATGCCACAGACTGGCGCCTCACTGCCCAATCGCCCACAGCACTGCTCGGCGAGGAAGCAATGGCAACCCATAGGTCGATTCACCGTTCCGTTGCGACTTGAACGCCCGAATCGGGATTGCACAAAATTTAAGCATCCCACACTAGGCAAGCTGCGACGGCCTTTTTGTGGAATCGCATCAGCTTTGTCCACCGCTTCTGTGGACAACTCCCGAACCAAGCTTGGTCATGCCCCATCCAAGCCAATGCGAGGAACTCCTGGCGGCAACCTGTGGCAGATTTGAATCGGACTCACTGGCGGATTTCATCGGAATACGCAGAAAACCATGGCTGTCTGATCTTCGAACGCAACGGCATTACGCCCCGAGGACGAAGCACGGCTCTCCCCTTTTGGCCATGACCACATCAACCTGCTCGGCAGGTACTCCTTCGTCGTACCAGAAGAAGTAGCGCGGGGAGTTGAGTCAATTGAGAGATCCAAGTGAAATCTAGCCGTCCGGTGACGCGGAAGGTCTGGAAATCCTTAAGTCGGTTCCCCGTTCCATTGCTACTCGAACCCCAGGAGCACCTCTCAAGTATCACGCGCGTGTTGCACATCACGCGCGCGATTGATATCATGCGCACGGTATGAATCACGCGCGTGTTATACGCAGACGCCATGCAGAATTTGAACAATGCCCGTGCAGGTGAAGCCTCGGACCGAGCCATCCGGAATGCCACGTTGAGCTACGGTCTTGTTGAGGATGCGGACATGCAAGGGGGCCTACCTGGCGGTCCGGACTTCGTGTTCAACGATGGTCGGGGGATACGGTATGTGGCGGAGGCCAAAGTCGTAAGGGATGGCCGCACCGATCGGGTGATCGCCCAGCTGAGCGTGGCCATCATTCAGGCCAGCCACTATGCCAAGACCATTCCGAACGCAGAGCCCCTGGCAATCGTCTATGTGTCCAATCTGGTCCCCTCAACAATCCGCCAAGTCAGGGATTTCGCAGACCGGTATACGGATCAAGCCAATGTGGCCATCGTGACAAGCGAAGGGGCTAGCCTGGTGAAGCTCCAAGGCACGTGGAAGCAAAACGGCATGCGGGATAGGGTGTCGGACGAAGCAAATGAACGGCACTTCCTCGGTCGAGGACAGACGACCGCGGTACCTTTCAACCCATTCTCCGACCTCAACCAGTGGATGCTGAAGGTGCTCCTTGCACCAGAAATCAGCGCTGAGCTGCTCACAGCGCCTCGGGAACCCATTTACTCAGGGGCCGATCTTGCACGCGCTGCAGGAGCGTCCCCTATGAGTGCGAACCGTCTCTTGCAATACCTCAAAAGGGAGCGGTACCTGGTGAACGGTCGCACCGGCATTACGCTGGGAAGGCGGGAGGAGTTTTTCAGCCTGTGGCGATCTGCGTCTATGGCCTCGCCTGCCGAATACAGCATGCGCTTTCTCCCTCGCGTCGCCATGAAAGAACAGCTCGCGATCTTGCTGAACGCGCTGGGCGACAATGCCTGCTTGGGGCTCTTTTCTGCGGCCGATCACCTGGGCATGGGGCATGTGAGTGGAGTGCCCCCGTACATCTACGTGCACAGGCTTCCGCTACTGGAAGCGCAGCGCCCCGAATGGAAGTTGACAGACGTGTGCAAGGCTGGTCAAGCCCCAGACTTCTTTGTCCGACGGGCCATGGCGCCCATCTCCACTTTCCGAGGCGCTGTGCAGCGCAACGGTCAGCGGTGCACGGATGTGATTCAGGTGTGGCTTGATGTGATTAACCACCCGACACGGGGTGTGGAGCAAGCCGATCACATTTACCGAACGGTTCTCCAACCGATGGTGGAGGCGCACTGATGAACGACCTCGAAGCATTCGCCAAGCTCGTCCAGGCGCTTGATCGGTGGCGCAGCCAAATGATTTTCATTGGCGGATGGGCTCACCGGCTGCATACCCTGCATCCGCATGCCCTCAAGCAGGCCTTCGAGCCTGTGTTCACGCGCGATACCGATCTGGCTTTCGACAACCGTGCACCACTGGAAGGCAACATCAAGGAAGCGCTAGAGGCCCATGGCTTCCATGAGGAGTTCTCCGGCACTTCCAAGCCCCCTGCCGCCCATTACACCCTTGGTAACGAGGAAAGCGGGTTCTACGCCGAGTTTTTAACCCCTCTTGTGGGAAGCCCGCTCAAGCGCAACGGAGAGCCTGACGCGACTGCCGCAGTGGCCGGAATCTCCGCTCACAAGATCGCGCATCTGGGCGTGCTGCTGGAGGATCCCTGGATCGTGACGGTAGGCCCAGAGGTCGGTGTGCCTCTCGACAGGCCCGTGGACCTGAAGGTGGCCAATCCTCTGTGCTTCATGGTCCAGAAGTTCCTCATCCTGAACGACCGCGCCAGGAAAAAACGACAGCAGGATCTTCTGTACGTGCATGACACCTTACTGCTCTTTGGGGACATGCTGCCCCAGCTCAAGGCCACGTGGTCCAACATCGTGAAACCGCGACTAACCGCGCGCGCGGTATCCACCGTAGAACGCGAGGTCCAACAGGCATACTCACAGGTCACCCCAGACATCCTGGCTGCAACCGCAATCCCACAGGACCGAGACCTGGATCCCGACGAGTTTCTGGCCACCTGTAAGCTGTCATTTCAGAGCATTCTGGGGAGCTGAGCCCCCTGTTGCCCTCATCAAAGGAGAAATCACAATGAACTTGAGTCAGGAGCAGATTCCTTCCTGCAGGCCATCTACATTGGGACCTACAGCTGCTCGATCCTGGTGGTGCTCGTGGGGGCACAACTCATGGTCAATGAGCGGGTGAGGCAGGGGTTCGAGCACCTCGGTGACCTGACGGGGGTTTTCAACCGCAGAGCGATCGTGCGACGGATAGGGCAGGAACATCAACGCTAGCTGGATGACGGTCAGGTCTACGCCTTGATGCTCCTAGATCTGGACTTCTTCAAGCGCATCAACGACATGCACAGTCGCATCTTCTTTTCTTTGCCATCGAGGAACTTGGCCAACCCCAATTCGGAGGGCAAGCGCCAGGAATCGCCGAGCCGCACTGGCAGGAACGAAAACGAATGCATGAGCATGAGCTGACGCGCATGCGCAACGGTTTGCCATGGTTCGACAGTCATCGGCGACGTGACCATCAAGTTCCCAACTGATCCCTCAACACCAGTCATCAGTGCCTCCTCCAAACCGATGCACAACTCGATCGCAGCCGTTGTCGCGTGCCTGGCGTAGGCCCCGGTGTGCATCGCGTCATTGCGCGCGGCCAACACGATGCCGAAGAGCGCGCGAAACGACTTGAACCTTGAGGGCAGCGCTTGCGGCAGTGCCGTCAAAACGAGCGCCCAACGTGCGTAATCGAAGATCTTCTCGCGGTAATGGCCCAATGCTGCCTGTTTGCCGTGGACCCGAAGCCCCAGCGCCTCAAGCGCAAAACAGATCTCCCCAAACCCTTCGGCATCTGCAAGGGCCGCGTAGCGCGCCGCGCGCAACCGGTCGCGGTAGTGGAGACGCTCAGGAATATACGAGAAGTCGATCCCTGGAAGCCGCTGGGATAGGACATCCGCCCTCCCCCACCTGGGCCTCAATCGCACGCCTGGGTCTCAACGATCAAGCTGCGCGCGCAGATCCTGAGCCACGGCCGCCAGGTTGCGCAATGCCTGCGCCCCCAATTTAGCCCGCCCGCGCTCCGTATGAAAAAGCCCCCGGCCCAGCACCACGAAGCGCCCCCTCCCACCCCAGACGGCCCCGCAGAAAGTCCTGCTCGGCGACATGGCGGTGCTCCTGTCGGACCGGACCCGATACTGCGCGTAGCGCTCAGGACTCGCCCCCCAGGATGGCCAAGTCGATGTCTACCATCTGGCGTTCGTCATCCACCGCCGGCACCAGCCGAGATGTTTCAAGAATGTGTTGCATCGACCGCCTGAATCCGCCACCGTACTGAGTCCTCCTACCAGGGCACGTATGCCAATCAAGCTCCGGAAGCGTGCAAGACGAACGCATCAGCCGGGATACAAGTCCAGGCCCACCTGGGCGCCAGACCTGCACACAATCGAACAGTTCAGATCGAGGGTCAGCACTTGTTCGACGGTTCTCCGTGTCGTTGAGTCTTATCCCGATTTCGGTGAAGATGACTTTACGACTACGGCACTTGCACGCCTCACACCAGCCCAACATTGGGCGGCACGGGCGCGTGCGCGCCGCGAATTCATCGCCATGTCGTTCGACCTAGCAGCCCAAACCGACAAGGAGGCACTCGCAAGTGCTCGCGCCATGGCATCGAACATGCGCAGCGGACCACCGTTGCAACATGCTCCCGCCCGATGAGTGACCTTCTTGTGGAACGCCGCAAATTCGTTATTGGGCCATTCGACGCAAGATTCTGGAGACTCGCGAGTCTAAGAGAGTCATAAATTCAGTCGGACTGAACATGACAGTGAGCATCTATTGCGGGGCGTCTGCTGAACCAGTCTGGCTGTGCCAGTAGCATGCGCAGCGTTCGTAACGAGTCTGGGACGTGTTTTTGCGCCCCTAGGACTGCACCGCGGCGCGTAGCCCTCGGGTAAGGCAGATTTCTGGACGGGTGCGGCGTTTTTTTACTCCACCCGGGGGAGGAGCACTCCAACCGCTGCGCCATCAGGAACCCATAAGCGGCAATGCTCAAGGTCGCGTGGAAACAGTCAAGAGACGGTAGTCGACTCATGACGTTGATCTTTCAACCAATCATCCCGGTCATAGACGAAGTCTGTAAACTCCTTGTTCAGCGTGGTTTGCCGAAGAATGAGTCTGCGCGCCAGGTGCGCCACTTCAGCCAATTCCTGTTCATTGCGAACTTCAAGGGGGGCCACAAGAGTCACACCCATGGCCCAGGCGAGGCGCTCCCATTTCCAAGAAGGTCGCACCTCCTGATCGATCCCATTTTTCTTCAACTGCGTCTCGATCTGCTGGAGTTTGTCGTAATGAAGACGCTGTTCCTCCGAGGGTGAACGGCTGGTGTAACTGCTCACCTTTTTGCGCTTGCCGGACTTGCCGACATGCTTGTAATTTGTAGTGCCACCTTCGAAGAGCCAGTCATCCCGGGGGCCGTCACCTGCCTCTTCCCAGGCCATGGATTTGATACGGGCCATATAGAGATCCCGTGGATGACGCCACCAAACTATGAATCTCCGTCCATTGACAATGAAGCCCACATCGTCCCAATACGACAGGCTCTCAGGCGTCATGTTCCGATAGGCGTGCGGGATGTATAGGCCGCCCTCTGACAAACGCCACGGGTGGTTGCGGTGGTACTCGCGCATGCGCCGTCCCAGCGATTCATAGTGTGGATTCTTCATGCGTGTAACAGGTTCTCAAAGTAGTTGTTGACTAGGGTACCGCACAAGGCCTGCGCACCCGTGAAAGGCATGGGCAGCGACAGTGGTCGACCCGTCTCTGAGGCCATGGGCCACGCCAACCGCCTCATCTTTGGTTTGACCGAAGGTCAGCATTGATGGCGTCTTCGCAACATGCGACCGCAAGCACCAAGTCTGAGCCAGACCGTACCGCGACTTGGTTCCCTCGGCCATCTCGTGCAATAGCCAGCTGACCAGTGCTTCGAATTTGATGCTTGAACTCAAAATCCCCTGCACCCGTCACCCAATGAAGGGCAGGTGATTCCGGCCATAGAAGCGCGCGATTTCTTTACTTCATACATCTGTAAATCCGCCTGATTGATCGCATCGATCGGGCTAATGCTCCCAGGCTCAGGCCCGGGAGGATGCGAAGATCCAAGCAGAGTTCACAGACAACGTCTTGCCCCTGATTTATGGAGGCGGGACTCCAGCGTTCGAGCAGGCATTCGGTGACTTTGAGAAGGTAGCGCTCACCCTGCTGGACACACTGCGGTAAATGGCTTACCCACTTCGCTCTGCCCCTACATAGTCAACCGAGCCTCTCGCAGGGCGTCCTGCCATTGCCTGATTTCCGCGGCGTTTTGCGGTGCACGACCGCGATACCAGGTTGCCAGCGGCACCTCCTCATTCCGGCTTTCCAAGCCGATGCCAGAAGCCCGTCAAGGTCCTTGCGCTGGCTTTTGTGGCTTACGTCCAGGCGCCTAAAAACCTGCTCGAGGTCGTTGGCAAGGCTGGTGTGAGCCGCCCAAAGAGACACGGTGGTAGCACCGCATCGCAACGGGAGCCAGCGGCACCCGTGTCCAGATTGGACCAGGGGCGTAGGCAGCACGGCCACGAACATGCTGCGAGCTTTCCCGGTAGCAGACACGGCCGACAGTCCGTTCCACCGGAAGCAGTCAGCCATAACAACGCCATGATCAGCTTCCATGAGAGAACCAGCCCCTACAAGAGGCTTATCGGGTGTCTCTCCGAGGAGCCATCGCAACTGAAGCTGGCATGCGCACACACCGAAGCATGTCCGCAATCACAATCGAGCGGATGGAGCGCCGCAGACGGAGTTCCGCGGCCACTGTCACCTGGTTGGGGCGCCCTGTGCGGCGCTGGGGTCACGCATGGCGCTCTCCAGCTTTGCAATGAGCTCGTCGGCCGCATCTGCGAGTTTGCCCACCTCGCGCGTAGCCGAGGACTTGGGGAGCCCCAGATCCAAGCCGATGGCGATCAGCTTTTCGTAGGTCACCTCGGAGAAGAAATTCGCTCCGACAATCGGTGAGGCCAGCTTCTCATTGGGCCACACCGTGTCCTGATTGCTGTAAAGCCGCGTGTGATACACCGCAGTGCACAGGAGGTCATAGAAAGGCGCCATGAATCGCCCCGGGGCGATTCAGTTGTGCTTACGCGCAAGCCTAGCCTCAAGCCGCTTGATACATCAAAAGCGCCAGACTTTGTCGTCTGGCCACGGTGCCTGTGGGACGTAGTGCATCGTGCTGATCATTGGCGAAATCAGGATGGCGGACATGCGTTGCTGATCTTCGTAATACATGTTGTGCCGAATGCCCCCGTAGCAGCGGCCACCGACCAACTCATAAATACACGGCCGTTGTTCAGGCGGTCCTTTGCCATCCGCGATGCTGACGCTCGACAATTGATCCAGCTGCCATTCGCCGGTTTGGTTCAGACTTCCGGGGGAGAGAAGGTAGGCCTCAACAATCCGCAAAGGTTGATCTACCGCACCATCCATAAAGGCTATGAGGCGGTTCGCGCCACTCACAAAATACGTCACGTTGGGACGGTCAGGCTGTATCTCTGCTACGAGGATGAACTTTGGTTGAGCGTCATCGAACCTAACGTACGGTTTCGTCTCTTGGAGCGAAATTAGGTTTTCGGGGAAGAGGGGGCTGTTGGACAGCGACGGGAGGAAGGGAAAAGACATCGAGGCTTATAAATGAACACTATAGATTGTAGTCCCATAGTGTTCATTAGTCGCTAATCACATGGGTGAATCAAGCCCGCTTCGAGTCCACTAACGATCTTCCCAATGCACTGAAGAGAGTGAGGAAGGCGCTCGGCCTTACCCAAGAAGATTTTGGGATCCTGTCCAGTCGAACCTACTTGAGTTCCCTGGAAAGAGGATTGAAAAGTCCGACGTTGGGCAAACTTGAGCAGATTTGCGAAACGATGGGGCTTCATCCTTTGACCTTGCTGGCCTTGGCATATGCACCTTCAATAGAAGGGGGTCTGCAGATGCTACTCACCCACGTGCAGGGTGAAGTTGCTCGAATTCAGCAGTCAGAAGCTCAGGCTTGCGGACGTGGTGGGCGTGAGTGACGCCAGTGTCTCCGCGGTCGTGGCAAAGTGATGCATCAACGAATGTCAACTGTCTTAGGTTTGGTTTCAGGCCAGCTTGGCTGCAAGGTTCGATTGCGAAGAGTGGCAACCGACTTCCGTCGATGAAATTCACACACCGCGCATTCGTGCCTGCGAGTTTCACTATTGATTTGCCGTTGCCCATACCTTTGGCCACACGCGTGACGTACTAGTGAGCACCCTCTGTCGAGAGGTCCCTGAACGGTCGCGTTTGTATCTGCTGATGATGGTCTATGCGGGCGGGACCCTTGCGTTCAAGCAGGCTTTCGGTGACTTTGAGAAGGTGGCGCTCACCCAGCTGAACACACTGCGCCAAATGGCTTACCCATAGCGCCCTGCCCCTACATGGACACCCAAGCCGCTCGCAAGGCCTTCTGCGATTGCCTGATTTCCGCGATGTTTGCGGTGCATGGCTGCCAGGCTACCAGCGGGCCGCCCTCCTCCCTAGCTATACAGGCTTACGCCAGAAGACCCTGATGGGATCTGACCTTGCCTTTGAGTTTGACGATGCCCTCCAGTCTCAAAACTTGTTCCAGCTCGTTTGCAAAGCTGGTATAGGGCGCCCAAGCACCGGGGCAAATTCAAGACGTTAAGCAAGCAAGACAAGACACGTCTCAAACGAAGACAACAGGCCTTGACGCACGCGATTTGTCTTCCGCGCGTTGGCTTTTCGTTTTTAAGCGCCCCGCCCGCTCCGGGCGCGATCTCCGCCCCACCCGGAGCTCCCCCCCCTGAAGTGCGAAGCACTCAAGATAGAAAAGGCCTTTGGGAATTTTGAAGCCCTGAATGTCGAGGTCATGTAAGTTAAATTTACCCACTCCAGAAGATTTTTCAATTTCCGCTTTGTTACGACCTCAGTTAGTCTTGTGCAAAAGCCGTGGTCGAAAGATCGCGGAGTTTGCCGTGCACGAAGGCAAGGTCCACGCTCTGGTCTGCGAAGGGATGCGCCGCGTCACGTTATTGCCCCTCCCGGTCAGTGGGCGTAATCTGTAACGTATGCCTGAACAACGTCCAGTCTTCTTCGGTAGATCAACCTCTCAAATGACCTCTCTAGCTCGCGAAGCGATGGAGGACGCCGTGGCGGATTTGGCCAAGGCAGGAATCGCCGTATGCGGCTTGCACCAGGGTCGCATCCAGCATCTCCTCCCATCTGATCCTCTAATCCAAGCGGTTATCAATCGAAGTGAACAACGAAATCAACAAACCTCAGGTTCAATCTGAATTTGTGCGACGTGGCATCTTGGCCATCCATCGAACCGTAGCTTGTGGCGACGGGATCCCGGCTGATGAAGTCATTGCAAGATTGGAATGGAAACTCGCACAAGCACTGAAAGATGCTGCAGGCGACGTACCAAGTCATGTTCGACCGCAAGGCCGAATATGACTAGCAAGATCTCTTCGATCAAATACCCCCTGACGTACCTTGTGCCCGTGGAGGGCATGCTCTGTCGTCACCCCAAAAGGAAACACTTCTCATGCAGACATTCGTATCGCCATGACCCTCCGCCTTGACCCGAAAGGGACATAGGCGTAGCCTTTCTGGCATGCAAAGCTCCAAACCAGTCATCCTTGGTATGTGCCTCAGCCGTTTTGCCGCCCGCGCAAAGCAAGCCGGGGAAAGAGTAGTCGCTGCCAACTTGCATGCCGGCATTCCCGCCACAGGGCTTACCAATGGTCGTCTGCAAACCATCACTCCCGATGACTCTCGCGCCGTGAACCTCATTGCCAAAGCCCGCACTGTCGAAACAGCGTGAAATAGTCGCGAACAAACCCACCTTCACCGTCTTTGCAGGCCCTAACGGGTCAGGCAAAGCCACGCGCGTAGAAGACTTCTCCCATGAGCCCGACTTGGGTATGGTGGTGAATGCCGATGCGATCGAGGTCGAGGCCTACCGCCACCAGCTAATCGAACAGCGCCAGTTTACTGACACTTTCATGTCTGATCAGATGCGCTAGAGCAGATTATTTCGGCCCCCTCGGCCACGTTTTCGCGATTCACTTGATGTTTGCGTCCACAAGCGCCCCGAAAATCAACGGCCGCAATCAAGCTGGTGTCGCCGGTGCTCCAGTTCGCCAGATCGCCTGTCGCAGATACCTGGAAGGTGCCGAGCACGTAAATACCGAGGTAGCCGCTGTAAGTCATCGCAAACCATCGGCATGGTGAAAATAGGCACCTCCCTGCAGCCGGGTCAAAGGAAGCGTGCCAACATTGATCTGATGGAGTTCTTCTGCCCAGGCTTACTGGAGCGAGCCCCCTCTTTTAGAGAACATCGGGAGAGCTTAGCAAGCCACCTTGCTAAGCTCGAATTGAACCCTATCGAATCGAATTCAGAGACCACTCCCCTGCTGGCCAGTACGTTAGTCCCGACGAACCCCATTAGGGACCATGCTCTGGTCGAGACAGTCAGAGGAAGGATCAGAATATTCCTGTCACAGGCTGACCTACCAATGCGGCAGCAACGTCATTTAGCCCGTGTACCGACCCACTAGCTCAGACATACATTTGGAACCCGCTTGGCATCCACATCCGCACCACATGAGGCAGTTCAAGCCCGACTGAGTCATTCATACATGACAACCACGGCATGCTTCTACGGGCAGACGCTCATTCATCAACGAGCTGAGGATCTCGCGAAGCGTTTGGTTAAGCCGACACATAACAAAAGAGGCCTTCGAACGAATCGAAGGCCTCTTTTGCTGTGCTGTTGTACGCACCTTCGCATAACCCAAACCCAACCGCCGATACCGATGCTTCAACACATCAACAGTGGGCATCAGAATTGGATCATTTCTCCAAGAAGGCTTGTATTACCTTCAACAAGCCTATGCGCATCTCATCGCTGAACGGCATATCTAGTCGAATATGAGTACCCCCCCGTGAATCTGTAGTCATCACCCCTGCAGGCTTACCAGAAACAGAAATCTCGAGATCCTTAACCTCGTTTGTCGCTACTGTCCTACCCTGCCCTTCTCCAAGGAGTTCCGCCAGAATCTCTTTGGGCGACATTTCGGCGGATCGACCGCGCAATGCCTCTGCTCTGGCAATTACTCCTTCTGGATCTTTCTGCTGTACTTCGCTCAGTGGCTTAGCCCATCTGTATTGCAGATCCAACGGGGATGCAAAAGCATTCACAACGGACAAGGGAAGTCTCGCCAAGGAAAGTGCCTTACCGACGTCGCCAAGGTCTCGCCCGATAGCCACAGCTAACTGGCGATTTGACGAATAGAGGCCTTGGTCGAGTGCTCGGGCATACATCATTCCCTGCTCCCAAGCGGAGAGATTCTTGCGGCTTCTATTCTCTCGCTCCATCTGAACAAACAATGTTTGTGCATCTATTGACTCAACGATAGCCAAAACTGGCAAACCCAGTTCCAGGCAGGCACGATGACGTCGATGCCCAAAAATAATCTCGAACTCTGCCGCACCCGCATCAAGGGGGTTGGACGGTCCAACCCCCTCCCCCACCGCCAGAGGACGGACTTTGATCGGCTGAATATTTCCACCCGCGTTTTGAAGCTCCGCTTTCAGCTCAGCAAACTCGGACCCACTGAAATTACTCTCGTGACGATTAGCCCAAGCAGATGGAACAATACGTTTGGGATCAATCAGCCTCGCGACCTGCCCACCCTCAAACTCAGCCAAACGCTCTTTGAGTGATTCGACCTCTTTGATTGCGCTCGATTGCTCTCGCATGAAGCCAAGCATCTGACCTGGTGCTGTTTTAGTTCTCACAGAGCCAGTCAAAGCATTAGCTATTGGCTGGGAAGCTGGCGGGGTTGGACGGTCCAACCCCTGCTCCGTAGCCACAGGGGGCCGAGGCACCAGTTGCCCTTTAGGAACTCCAATCGCAATTGCCTTTTGAAGTAACTTCTTGCCCATTACTTAGCTCCCTTCTTTGTTTTCTTAGTGGGCAGAACACCAACTTGTTTGCGCCAAACTGAGTGAATAGATGCTTCGACATAGCTCACGAACAAGTCATAAGCATCGCGCGCACGCTTAAACGTCTTTGCAGCACCGTCGTAACGATTGACATCGTAGACAGTGCCGAACTCGATACTCGTCGTATCAACGACCGTCGTCTTAGGAATCTCGACTGGTAGAACCTTTTCCGCATAGGTGGATTGAATCCACTGACGAACAATGGCTGAGTTAGCGTCTGTGGTGACTCGAGACAGAAGGATAGAGATGAAATCAAAGTCCTTCGTCAGACCACGCTTTGTAATCAGTTCATTACTCAGATCGGAAAACAGAGACCAAAACTGCGCAGCTGATGCGAAGTCCAAAGCGTTTGGCGGCAGGGGCATCACAATGCCGTTTGATGCCATGAATGCATTGATGGTCGTATAGGAGAGGGAAGGGGGGGTGTCGATGATGATCACATCGTATTCGTTGCGAACATCATCAATTCCGTAGTGAAGCACATTCCAGAACTCGAACCCATCTTCATTGGTTTGACGTGCAGGAAGGGCAAATTCGGCGCCAAACAACGCAGGGGCAGCCGCAACAAGATCAATACCGTCCCAGTAGGTTGATCGGATGGCATAACGAATTGATGTTTCACTTCCCATCGCGAGAGGCAGAATGGTCTGATCTTCTTCAACTTCTGTATCAGGCAAGATCCCGAATAGCGTAGTCAATGAACCTTGAGGATCTGTATCAATCACCAATACTCGATGACCACGCAAGGATAGCCCCTGGGCGAGCGTCATGGCAGTGGTGGTCTTCCCAACTCCGCCTTTGAAGTTACCTACTGAAATAGTGACAGCTTCAGCACCATCTGGACGAAGACGATCTTGGTGATACGCTTTAATCCAAGTTCTGGATTCTGCGAGTGTGAATTCCCTACGATTGCCTGACTCATTCAAGGTTCCTGTTGGGAGATCCCCTCGACCCAGGCGATGAGCAAATGAGCCCTTTTCGATCCCCAGTAGAGTTGTCAATTGCGATAGGTTGAAGTTGGGTGCAGACTTTCGCGCAGTTGGTGCCAACATTGCCGTCCGGATCATCTCCATCATCTCAACGGCTTTGTTTGCTTGATCTGCGATCTGCCCAAGAGAGATGGCAGGTGAGAGGTTAAGCAGTTTGTCAGTCATTACAACGGTACTCCTTCATGACAGCAAGTCTATCTGAGGCTTAACGCTTTTCTGCTGGTTTTTTGAAATTTCGTCAAATCTAAGAGGCTTTCATTGATCTGATGGCTGAAAGTCAGCCGTTCCAGAGCGATGACTTGTAGGTTTCGATCAATACCTGCGTTTGGAATTTTTCAATTCCTTTAAATCCTTTAATACCTTTAGGTTGTGTTTTTTTGTTTAAAAACAAAGGGTTAGGTCAATTTGCGTGAGTGAAAACAGGAGCATTCGGAAACTTTTCGGGATTGAGTGGATGGGGATCAGGAGTTCTCGGAGAGCAAGCAGGTTTAAGCGTGAGTCTTAACGGGAAAGAGGGGGTTGCCGACCAAGGAGTGGTGTGACTTGCGCTTGAGCGCTGTCGCAGGCGCCTATAGGTGAGGGTTTACAGGATGTCTCCACCAGCGGAGGCTCTCGAGGAGTCGAAAAGGGCTGTACGCTGGCGTTTCAAGAGGAATAGGCCTCAGGTAGGGCGGGTGTATTCAGGTGACGTGAGGGTTTTCGGGAGATTGAAACCCGTGGTTGAATCGCACATGTGAGAGTTTTCGGGAGATTGGCGCTCTTCAGAAGATCCTCGATCTGACGTGAAACATGGCTTCACGTCAGTTGTATGATCGACGCATGAGTGATCTTGTTAGCGATTCAAATCCCGAAGGGCAGGGAACGTCTGTTCGGAAGAGGAGAACTGCAACCAAGGTGGTTGTCCAAACTGCGCCGATCAATCCGTTCTCAGCCGACGAGTTGCGAAAGCCGGTTAACACGCTGGCTATCGTTCCACAGGCAAAAAAGATCACGCCTCTGTTTCGCAAGGCCTACAACGTCATGCTCTTTCTTGCACAGGAGCAGGGCATTGAGAAAGAGTTCTACAGAGCCCCACTTTCTGAAGTGCTTAGTGGCCTTGATTTCGACTCGCACGACACTGCGTTGGTCAAGAAGCACTTTCGCGCAATGGCGACCACTGCGGTGGAGTGGCAGTCGCCAACGACAGGGGAGGGGGCCAATTGGGCGATTTCAGGCTTGATTGGTCATGCGGAGCTCAAAACGGAGCGAGGTCAGACCTGGTTGGAGTGGTCTTACTCAGTCAAGTTGAAGCATGAGCTATTGGAGCCTCGAGTTTTTGCACGCCTTTCGATCGAGATCATCTCCCAATTGAGAAGCCACGCTGCAATTGCACTGTATGAGATTTGCGGTCGATATCGAGACATCGGCCGGACGTCGCGGCAACACTGGAGTTGGTGGCGACCTGTGTTGTCTGGGAAGCCAGAAACTGAAAAGCAAAAAGAACTCGAGTACCGCTTTTTTAAGCGAGATGTGCTCAAGCCGGCCATTGCTGAATTGAACGCGATCAGCGACTTGGAAGTCGAATTGCAGGAGTTCAAACAAGGGCGATACACGTCAGACCTGCAGTTCTTGATCAAGAAAAAACGGCAAACCGCATTGCCGCTGTCGACACCGCCTAAGCCGGTCGACATGTCCCTAATCGTTATTGCTGTCCGACTAGGTGTCGATGAGAACAAGGCTGAGCAACTGCTGCTGGAGTACGGACCGGAAGTATTGAAAGAAGCATTGCTGGGGTTGGAGAGGCGCCTTGCAACTGCGTACCCAGAGCCACTGAGAGATCCCACCCGCTATCTGAAAGCTCTGATGCCTGCTGAGAGCACGAAGGCAGATAAGAGGGCGCAAGAAGAAGCAGACGTTCAATCTGCTGCAGAAGTCGCTCAGAAGGACTTGCCAATCCAACGTCAAATTGCTTGGTCAGATGAGTGGCTAAGAGCTCGAAAGCAAGAAGTGGTTGCCCAGATCGATGCGTTATCGGAAGATGCTCAAACTGAGCTGGTCAGTTCGTTGCTGTCTGACATGGACTCGCGCAATGTTCATCCATCTCTCAAGAAGCGTCTGCAGATGAGCGGTTGGAAGCATCCAATGGTCCAGCATGAAATGGTTCGTTTTTATGCGCAGGCTGCGATCGGTGACGGATGGGACAAACCTACAGCCGAACAGTTGTTGGAAATTGCTGCGAAATCGCAGTCGAAATGACCTCGGGGAATTTGGTCACTTCAAGATTCAATCGGTGCCAACACCTGCATGTGGTGCAGACAGTGGAGAACCACGAGGTCTTGTTGCCTTGGAATATCGAGCTCGGCTTGGCATCGGCTTGCCTGCAAAAGGCTATTTATGCAAAGCGGGCAAGGACGTGGTGAATTGACCGCTGACACTCAGACTGCTGTCGCAGGCGCCACACTGAGACCATTGAGAGTCATAGGGGAGTTGAATATGCGGCTGCCATTTCTGAGCGCAACGACCTTTGTAACTTTGCCTCCCACTGAATTATCATGGCGGCACATGATTGCTGAGTCCGCTTCACATGGACCTCCCGGTATCTCGTGACGGCAACCATCGCGCCCATCCGTAACGGATAGGACCACTCCCCGATCAACGGCGATATCCATGTAGTCGTAAATGCGCCTACGAGGTACTCCGCCAGGCGCCATAGACAGAGCAATTTAAAAAATTGCCCGGTGATGGCACTGGTTTTTTGATTTAGGACTCAGTTTTTCGGAATCAGTCTTCGTAGAAATACTTGAACTCCCTCTTGGGATCCCAAGTATTAACCACTTTCTGCACCGATCTAAGATCAATCTTTGACAAGATTGAGTTTCAGCTACGTCTTATTAAATATCTTTCTCCTCACGTATTTTTTCACTTTTGAAGGGTTGAGGTGGCTCATCGGCTCTGCCTGCCAACTGCCACAACTCTCGGATTGCGAGCCAATGAGAGTAGAGTGTCGAGTCTGCCAGGCTTCCAGCCGCTCTTAATGATCGCCAATAGCGGATGACTTGCTTTTTTCCTACCTGTCCAATTTCGTATATTCCTTCGGATTCAACATGGGCTGCAAAAGCTAACATTCGTGACACTTGCTGGCGGCGATTTGTCTTTCCTCCTTTTCTGGAATAGGTGTGAGCAAGTTGTTGAACTTGGATGCGTAATTTCATAATGCTTTTCCTAAGTACTCGTTCGTAATATCTACTCGTCTGTGACCCAATTCGTTGCTGATCTCTATTCGAGCTGCTTTATCCACGTTAGGACTAATAGCTTTTCCACCAGCGCATGGTGCATCATGCCCAGTTAACTCGAAATATCTTTGGCATGCAAAGGCGCTTCGAAGATCATGTAAGCCACCCCCTGTATTCATCTTGACAAGTTCTCGCGCTCTGCGCAAAGGACCTTCTCGCCATGTTTGCCAGTTTTGATCGGGATCCATCACTGATTTAAATTTTCCTTGAAGGTTGGCGGCTGACCGAAGGGTATTAATTTGATCGGACAATCGAATGCTTACATTCCGTTTGCGTCCACCTTTTGTTCCATCACATATTGTGATGATGCTTCTCCTTTCCGCTTCTTTGAGTGCTGCGCGTGCATCTAGTAACGATGCTTCTTTACTTCTTAGACCAAGATGGCGTGCCAAATTCAAAATAGCTAGAAGACGCTCTCCTTCTTGAGTTGACACTGCTTGGCAGGCTTGGTTGTAGAGATTAATATCAAGTGCACCTGGCTGGGTATCTCTTATGAATGATCTCTCTTTAATGCCGCAATCCTTGGTTGGACTAATGACTTTCCATGCTCCACCGGTCGCTATCGACATGACTGAATTTACGGCTGATATGTAGTTGTGTGCTGTAGCCGTTGACAGGTCTCCATATTCAACCCTGTAACCCAGTTCTTCACCATATTGACGAACCAATTCTGAGGTTAAGTTTTCCATTTTTAAAACATTGTGTTTCTTTGCCCAGTCAACAAGCAAGCGCCATCTTTCTCCATTTGTGGCAGATGTTAACAATGAAATTTCTCCTTTTCCTGCAAGGCGATTCAGGGCGACTTGGCCTGCTTTGCTCATGTCACGTTGGCCAAGTCCGTAGTTTCTGCTCATGTGATTTCCTTTCTCATGTTCATTCCAGATAGCCAACAATGACTATCTGGAATAGGCATGGCCCATTCCAACTAGCAGCCTCCATCAACAGGTTTAGAGGTGTGCGCGAGCACACCTATGAATGGCGGCTAATTACCCCCAAAACCAATATTTACGGTGAGTTTTGGATCACGAGTTACCTACTCGGAGGAGGTGGGGGTGTTTGACGCTATGAAATAGCGCTTGAGATCGATCTTTAAGAGTGAACCCGCGGCCTGGAGGTGCTGGTTAGGCGCGCCTCCCAGCCTATTGCTGGGGGCAGCCTCGTGCGCGGCTTTGGGTTCACTGGCGAGTGTGGTTCACGCGAAATCACGCGAGCGTGATGCTCCGAAATCCAAGCTGGGCTTGGCTTTCAGTGCATTTTGATGTCCCGTCTCTGTGTCAGAACAGCGCGGGGACGATGACAGGCTCCTGGATCATCTGGAATGAGCACAAATCCTCAGCCGGCCTCGTGGCCGAATGTGTTGAACAACACACTGCCGCGGCAGCTCGGGTGCAGATGAAAAGGGAGCTTTGAAGTAGGTGCCGATGCGGCAGCCAGGACGTACCATGAGGAGGTACGACAATGACAGGCACAGATCTACGACCTGCGCAGGGTCAGCATAGCGAAAGCTACGGCGACCATTTGAACGCGGCACTTTGCCAGCGTTGATGCGGTTGTTCAGCGAATCAACCACTTTTTAAAGCCCTGAGGGCTGACAGTGGATCGAGTCCACCGTTGAACCGGCCGAAACCGTGATTAAATGCTAATTGTTTTAGACGCTTAGCTGGCGTCAACAACTCGAACATTACGTACCGAGTGTCGGTGTTTGTGATTGTGCCAGATTGTTGAGTCTTTGCCAATCAGATTCTTCTAGTCATGCATTCACTTGTACAGAGTCTAGGTTGGTGGTCCTGCCAAGATGATCCTCCTTCTCTCAGACTCTCTCTGCCGAGGATCCATCAAGTCGGCTGTTTGCTCATTGTGTCCGGGAGGTCTGCGAAGAGGCTTACCTGTGTTTCAAATTGTTAGTCATTTGAGCGAAACAACGCGAGCTGATTGGACTCTCTTCTCAATGTTCGGGAAAGGCATAATTTTTTCTGAGTCGCAGCTCGAGGCGTTTCTCGGTACATTTCCTTGCTCGCACGGACTCATTGGAGCACATCGGTTCATCAGCTTGCATCGTAAAATTGAGCATGCCTAGCGAGGCATCCGCTAAGTTCGAGGAGCTGTTCAGTTCAGCACGTGCAGAACTTGGCGAAAAACATCCGCTGGAATAGATGAAAAATATTGACTGTTGAGTCTGCAGAGAGTCTCTGGCCTTGTGTCGGTACCATGCTGGTTTGGGTGCCGCAGGCTGGTCGCTGAAAAATCGCATGTCTTCCATCAACAATCCCGCCTGACTTGTGCGTCTGTCCCAGATGCCGCAGAAAAAATTTCAAGTGACTTCTCGCTTAAGAGGTACCCAATGACCAGTGTTGAACATCGATCTGATGTTGTCGACATAGCCAATTCGTTGAGGCTGACGTCTTTAGATTTGCCGAGTCATCTTGAGAGAGTGAGTGAGCGCTGGCGTGGACTCGAGGAGCGGATCGACATAAAGCTCAAACAACTGGCTGCATTTGATCGCAAGTCAGAAGAACGCTTGATCGATCAAGCTGCAAAGGCGAATACCGCGAATAGACGTGTCTATTGGCTCAGGAGGGCTGCTGATATGGCCACCAACGAAGCCTCCAAGCATGCTGCGTGCAAGAAAGGCTGTAGCCATTGTTGCAGGATTTCTGTTGTGTTAAGCCAAGCTGAAGCTCAAGTGATTGCAAAGGAAACTGGATACCCACTCAATGCCAAGGCAGGGCGATTTAGCGCTGACGAGACGACTGACATCGATGTTGCAAAAGCCATGGTATCAGCGGAGCAATTTGGGAAGCCTTGTGTCTTTTTGTGTGACGAGAGGTGCTCGATCTATGAACATAGACCTCTGGTTTGCCGCTGGCAGATCAATTTGGACGACGACGATTTGTTGTGTCACTTGATCCCCGGAGAGCCGCCGAAGGTCCCATATTTAGATATGGCCGCCCATGAATACAGTGCTGTGATGATCATGGGGCCATATCAGCGCTATGACGACATTCGAGCTTGGTTCGCCCAAGTAGTTTGAGAAATCAATTTAAAATTCTCACTCTGAGTGGAGATTTTGCATGTGGTGATGAAGCCATTGTCCATCAATGCATTACACTTGGTTCATCTCAGTGTTGATCACACAGATGATCGGCGGATTGTGTGTCAACAAATTACGTCAGATTGGCACCGGGCAATCAACGTAGATAGGTTACAGATCTTAATTTGTCGAAACACAATACTGTTCGATCTGTTTTTAGCAATTCCCCATCGTTTCATTCCTCTTCAGTCAAAGAAAGTCCTATGTCCAGCTATAAAGATCTCATAGCCCAGCGCGATGCTCTGGAAGCCAAAATTCAAGAAGCCCGCAAGGTAGAAGTTGCGGCTGCAGTTGCCCAGGTCCGTCAGTTGGTGGCCGACTTTGGTTTGACCTCTGACGACGTGTTTCAGACTCAACGTCCTCGCAGCAGCGCCTCCAAGGGTGGCACTGTGGCGCCGAAATATCGTGACCCTGCGACGGGCGCTACCTGGACTGGCCGTGGTAAGCCCCCCACTTGGATTAAGGACTTGGATCGCGAGCAATTCCTGATCAAATGATCGACCTTTGACGGAGGTGATCTCATCATTTGGCGTGATCCATCTTCTAAGGGGTGAGTTAGAGACCATTCCTACTTTTGGCAGTTCAAGAAGCCCAGCCTTTCGCTGGGTTTTTTCTTGTCCGGCGATTGCTGATAGTTGCGTGATTGGAGTAGACCCATACAGGTGCCTCGGCTCATAATCAAGGCGGGTGCTGTTGATGCGGTCGATCGGAGTGGGAAATCGACCAAAGTTTGCAAAGTATTGATTTATATTACAAGACCTCTAGGGACTCTCCTTCAATATTGGTTATCAATCCCTGGAGGGAAGTTCTCGGGGGTGATTCATGACTAAACATGCTGCTGTGTTGCCGTTGCCAGGGGATACGGTGCTTATCGATCTCTGGCTTGAGCACAGTTCCGCCTCTGACCGTGATCCCATTGGTTTGAAAGGGGAGCCGTCGTATCGATACTTCTGGAGCACGTGGCTTCATTACCTTAAAACTGGCGGCAACGGTGCGCAACAAGAGCCGATTGCTTGGCACGAAGTGACGAATGTCGATGTGGTGAGGTTTCTCCAGTCTGGCCCCACGTCAAGAAAAGCAGGCGGTAATGTCAGCGATATCACCAGGCGCCGCTACTGGCGGCTGCTGGAGCGCATCTACGATTACGCGAAGCACCAGGGCTGGATAGCCAGCAACCCGGCCAAAGCCTTGGAGGAGGTGGACCAACCTCCCAAAGAGGACCACAAGGGCGCCATCATGACGCCGGCAGTCTGGGCCCATCTGCAGCGGGTTTTGGAAAAGCCGCAATCCAATGATCCGGTAGATTTGAGAAACCATGCACTGTTGCTGTGCTTGACAGAGCTTGCTTTGACTCCGATGGAGGCGCGGCAACTGAGTGTGTCCTCGATCCTGTTCGACCAGGTTGCTGGCCGACAGCGCATGGCTGCATTGCAACTCGATGGACCCGGGCCAAACCAACGCCGTCGCATGGTGCTCCCCGACAATGCCGTCCGCGCGATCGAGGCTTGGATAGCTGTTCGTGACTTGGTGGCCAGCGGTCCAGATGTACCGACGCTCTTCTGCACCAACCATGGCGCCAAGAACGGCGCAAAAGGGGAGATGACGTCGGTCATGCTGTTCTACGTGGTGGGGGAGGCTCTCAAGCGCGCGGCCGAGTTAGCCAAGCAGCCGCCACCTCCACGGCTCGGTCCGCAGATCGTGCGCAACACGCGCTTGGTCATGTGGCTCAACGAATGCGTCCCCGCAAGCCAGGTGGCCATTTGGGCGGGGCTGAAAAACGTGAAGGGCCTTTACCACCTCCGAGAGCACCTGAATCCTGAGGTGCGCATCACGGTGAAGAATGTTCGTGATGATGAGTAGAGTTATTTATATTACGTGACCGAGTGGGCCGATGCTTCAGACACTGTTTGGCCAGCAAGATCGGACCATGGGGTGAATCAGGGCGGTCACGCCGGCTCTTCGACGCTGGCATTTGCCAGTTGTGCACGTGCTTCTCGAACGCCCATCTTGAGCACCGCCTGCAGGCGCTCCAGTTGCGCCGCGCGTGGAGTGACCTTGCCGGTTTCCCATTTGTAGACGCTCAGGCTGGAGGCGCCGATGAGTGCGGCCATCTGCTTTTGAGTGAAGCCCAGTGCTTCACGTTTGGCGATCAAGGTCTCGTGGCTGAATGTGGCTGTCGCTGTCTTGGCAGTCTCGGCAGGAGGGCGCGGCTTTGGAGCTTTGGCTTCAGAGCCAGAAAGTAACTTTTCGATGGCCTTGGCCATGCTGCGAAGTTGCGCCGCCTGCGTCTTATTGCCCCGCTTCAGCGCAGCGATTTCTGATCGATAGGCCGTCACTGTTTTGCGCAGGCTGGCCACATCGTCTTTGACTTCCTTGCGCGCAATGCGAGCGACCTCTGAACGAAACGATTCCGAAAACGCGGTCATGGTGTGATTCCATGCGTTGGCAAGACCTGGAACTTGCCTGAAAAAATAAAGCCGCCCAAGGCGATGAGCCCGGGGCGGCGAGGTGGGGGAGGGGAGTGGTCCACCCAACCGGTAACTGGGTTACCGGATTATTTGGCGCTGGCCTTCTCAGCTTTGCGCTTCGCGGCCTTCGGATCGACCGCCGCCTTGAACTTGGCACCGGCCACGAACTTGGGCAAGGTGGTGGCCGGGATCTTGATGGCTTCACCAGTCGACGGGTTCTTGCCCTTGCGCGCAGCTCGCTTGGCCGACTTGAAAGTGCCGAAGCCCACGAGCTGAACGGCATCGCCTTTCTTCACGGCCGTTTGGATGGTCTCGATCAGGGTGTCGAGCACGGCATTGGCGGCGGCCTTGGTCAAGGCATTCTTGGTGGCCAGGATTTCAACGAGTTCTGCGCGGTTCATGATGTTGGATTGGGCGCTTGCATGTGCAAGCTCCATGTTGAACAAGCCCCGGGTTATAGCTTATTCGGGGCTGTTCCTGGTTACGTTTGACCCAGTAACTTGTGTAAATGGAGCCAGGATTGGAGGGGTATTCAACTGTTGGTGAGAACTTTGTTGGGTCCGACGCTGATCACAGGTGAGGGTTTTGTTGTGCCTGAGTTCGGCCTCTTCAAGGGGCATTGAGTCGCTTGCCTAAAATAGGCGCCCTATGTTCAAAGAACTCCGTGCTCTCGACGAGCAGATCTCACAGCTCCAGTCTCGCCGCGAGGAGTTGTTCAAAACCCAGAGAGCTGAAGCGATCCGCGTCGTGCGTACTTTGGTGGATCAGTTCCAGCTTACACCGTCGCAGGTCACCTTGAGTTCTCTCAGCCGCAGTCTGGCGCCCGTGAAGTTGAAGCGGCCGACCACCTTTTACGATCCAAATCGAGGATTGGCCTGGGATGGATCACTGAGCGGCAAGGGAAGAAAACCCGACTGGATCAAGGCCGCGGTGGAGGATGGGACGATTGAGTTTTTCCGGGTGAACATCCAGCGAGCGTCATGAATCGAGTCGTTAGGCCGTCACAAGGCTGATCCGTTCGTTGCTAGCCAGGCCTCGCACGTTTGGATGCAACGCGCATGTTCCATTCTCGGAAATCGCCCTGAGCTCGCTTCGGATTTAGGGTTCGGCGCATGCTCCATCAGGGTTGAACTCTCATGGAGGCGTCGCTAGACGCTGCCGCGGAGCTTTTTGACGCCCTTCATCCTGGCCTCCAAATCCGCCTTCACGTAGATGGCCGTCGTTGAGATGGACTTATGCCCAAGCACCGCCTGGACCAGGGCCAGATCTCGTTCTGTTTCTTTGAGCAGATGATGCGCGAAGGTGTGACGGAGCCAGTGCGTTGACGCTCGCTTGAACGTCGCCATGTCGTCGGTCACGCTCTCTTGGGCGGTGTCTGAGCACTGCTTGAAGAACCCCTTCAGGATCTGATAGACCGACTGAACGGACAGGCCTCCAGTTTTGTTCACGGTGTATTGGGGAGATCGATGATCGAACTCATCCCATTTGCTGTTCGCGATGGGCGCCTGGTCGTCTAGCCTCTTGTCGTGAACCAGGATCCACTTGTCATCGAGCACGCCGAGCAGCGGCTGCTTCTTGTCGGTGACGGCCTTGAATTTCTGAAGTTTCTTGCCATTGGCCATCAGCTCTTTGCGATCCTGCAGGTGATCTCGCAGTGCGTCCAGAACAGACTCGTGAAGTGGCACGAAACGTTGACGGTTGCCCTTGCCGATCACCTCGATGCACATGTTGTCCGTGAGATTCCCGTCGATCCGCACCCGCTGAATGTCACCCCAGGTGGCATTGCAGGCCTCTTCGCGTCTCAGGCCTCCCAACTCCAGAAGTAGCAAGATCGCTCGCAGACGCCGTTTGGCTGGGTTGTCAGGTAGCTTCTCAAACGTGCGCGCAATGACGTCCATGTCTTGGTCGGTGAAAGAGCGCTTCACGTCCATCGACAATTCGTCGGTTCGCTTTCCAATGAGCTTGCGAGCTGGGTTCAGCGTCGTGTATTGCGACTCCATCCAGTGGCTGTACATGGCGCTCACTGCTGCAAAAGTCACGCGCAAGCTCGCGCCACTGAGGGGGCCTTTCAAAGGTCTCCAGGTGTTGGCTTTGCGCTCTCGATCAGTCATTGGATCTTGAAGCCAATGCGCAGGAGGGTCGCACAGGAACTCCCTGAAGTCCTGCATATCCAGCTCGTTCAAGGAGGAGAGCGCAAGGCCTCGTTCGTGCACTGCCCACAGAATCAGTCGTTCGATCGCGCGGCGGTAGGCGGTCTGGGTATGCGCGGACTTCTCCCTGATCAGACGAAACCAGGCCTGGACCGCCTCTTGATCGTTATGAGCCGCCAAGCTGTTCTCGGTGGGGCTGCGAAATTTTCCGTTGGAGCCGTTGAGAGCCGGAGGCCAATCCATGGACATGAGCGGTGCCAGCACAGCCCCAGTGTTGGCGACATTGACCAATGATCGTGCGGACGAGCGGGGCGGCGCTTTCTCTTTGGCCTGTATTGGTTTCAGGCCCTGCCGAGGTTCAATCTCCCAGCGCTTGAGCCACTGCAAGAGATTTCGCCCTCGGGCCAATCCATACCCTGGAACTTTGTCGACCCAGCGCTCCCCCTGAAGAGACATCCAGTCCACCAGGTCACCGAGGCTGATGACGCCGGCCTCACGCAAGGCTTGGCGCTGCGTTTCATTGAGCCGCACCCACTGATCAACATGGTGCTCTCTGGCGGGGCGACTTCCCAAGCGGTCATCGAGCCAGTTGATTGCCTTGAGTTGAATCTCGATTCGAGCTGCAAGTGACTTCGTCGCCAAAGCACCGGGAGACTCGATTGGCTGGTCGGCTGTTGAGACAGCGTCAAGCGCTGAGGTTGATGCAGTCCGGGTAGGGGAGAAGGGGGCCTGAGCTGGACTCTGGCAAATGATCAGGGAGTCGGCTTGTGCGTTCTGCGCAGATGCGGTTGGTGGCGCGACAAGCTCGGTTTGAGTTTTGAGGTACTCCTCCTCGTACAACTCCAGCAATTCCGCTTCGCTGTACATGTCCTCGTCGAACTGGGCTGCGAACTCCTCCAATGTGGGAAGGTTGAGTTTTCTGGTGGCCGCAGGAAATTGAGCAGTGGCTGTTGACGCTGCCATCTTTGTCGCGGAGTCAAGGTCGATTGGCGTTATGCCAGCTGTCTCAGGGGACTGGACCGGGGTCGAGGACGAAGTGGTCGCGATCCGACTCGTTGAATGGCCGGGTGTAGTCGCTGAAGCCGCTGCAACCGCGTGAGCAGCATCAGCGACCTGGTCAGAAGAAGTGATGCCACCGAGCACCACGGTTTGATGGTTGAGAAGGTCTCGAACCATACGCCGGGCGAGCATGTTCTCTGGCAATGCCTGAGCCCCGGCCTCCACGCGACACAACAAGTCGCTGTAGATTTTTAGCAACGCGGGGCGTTCGGGCACCCGGCCTGGCCAGAGTAGGTACTGACGAGCCGCGGCAGCAATGTCCACCCCTTGGGCCACCGCACGCAGCACGGCAAACTCGTCGGCCGTCACGTGTGCATGCACGACTCGGGTGGCTGATCCTGGTGGTCGACCACGGCGGCGCTTGGGCTTGTCTGCTTGGTTGGATTCCAGTGGTTCTTCATCGATCAAGACCGGGGGAAAAATGCGCGTGACCATACCTTGCTGAGGCAATCCAGCCGTTTCAGCCTCATGTAGCATTACTTGAGAATCGCTCATTGCGTTCGGGGATCCAGGGGCACTTCATATGTGTCGTCGCAGGTTGGGGGCGCATCGATTGTTGATCTTCAGTCCCGATTCTCTATGGTGTTGGTGCCGATGCAATCTTGACCTGATCACGATTGCACTGGCGCCAACACTGGGGCGCCACCAGCCGAATGGTATGACCTATCCCCTGGAGCTTGCGCGCTCAGTCGTGGGCACTGCCGCAAGCCTCCATCCCGACCAAGCAAGGCGGAAGGTTCACGAAGAATGACGCTACCTTGTCGCGGCGAGGCTGCTTCTTCACCAGCACCTTGCCGTGCTGGTCGATTCCGTGGACCTGGAACACGTTCTTCGCCAGGTCGATGCCAACAGCCGACAGCTTCATGGTGGACGCCCCTCTCGGTTCAAGTGGTTGATCAACGTCTCCACTTTGACACGTCGATGCCGTTACGGGTGGGGGCGTTTATCCCATTGCATACGAAGAACTGGCGCGTCGTGCATGGATCGGCGAGGATGCAGGCCAATGACGCACCTGCTTAAAGGAAGAAAGATGCGAGGAGCCGATAGCTACAACGAGGCCTTGTTCAGCACAGTCAAGCTCGACGAGTTCGTGCCGGTAACTTGCCTGTACCGCAGGTATTTCAACGGCCTGTTAGCGGTTGAACGGGTCGGAATACTCATTCGGTCCTCGCCGTTGATGAATCCCTTCATGCGCCACCTCACTCCGTACGGGTGATCAGATTTTACGAAGACCACGGGCGTTTCCACACAGCCTCGGCCCGTTGGGGTCTTTGCAGTTGTTCCAAAACTGACCACGCAATGGTTCTTTTGTATGAACCGTGTGATGGAGATGATGATCTCAACCCGGAACAGAGCTACGCCACAGCCCCTATTGGCATCACTTTACTGAACGTTCGTCGAAGATAGCTGTGCATCCAAGTGATCGACAAATACACGCACTTTGGGAGACAAATGCCGACTGGAAGGCCACAGCGCTTTGAACTGGCCACCGCCCCCGACTTGATCGGGGAGCACACTTTGAAGCCGGCCATCGGCAAGTGCCTCTCTGACCAGAAAATCCGGCATGCACGCTATGCCCAGGCCACGTACGGCAGCTCCGAAAATTGCCTCCACGTTGTTGCAGGCCAGCACGGTGCGCAGACGGGCCTCCGTAAAGTCTGTGGCCTGCAACAAAGGCCACTCCAGCAACTTTCCCGAATCTGGGTGACGAAAGCGAATCACGGCATGCCGCTCCAGGTCACGTGCCACCATTGGTGTGCCATGACGCTCCAAATACCCGCGCGACGCGCACAACAGCAGTCGAAATACGTTGAGTGGCCGGGACACAAGTCGGGAGTCGGGCAGATCACCGCTGCGGATCGCGACATCGACGCCCTCATCGATCAGATCCACGGTACGGTCGCTGAAGTTGATATCGAGCTCCACCTCCGGATAGCGAGCCAGAAAGTCCTCAATCACAGGCAATAGAAAGTGGTGTCCAACGATGGGTGCGCTCACGCGCAGTTTGCCGCGGGGCGCATCCCTTGCATGCGAGAGCATCGCTTGCGCATCGTCAAGATCATCAAGGATGCGGCGGCAGCGCTCGTGAAATAGCCGTCCCTCGTCGGTTAGCTGGATGCGACGCGTACTGCGCTGCATCAGTCGCACGCCGATCTGTTTCTCGAGCCGAGCCACGCCTTTGCCAACTGCTGACGCCGATATTTCAAGAGCGCGACCTGCAGCGACGAAGCTCCCGAGCTCCGCCGTCTTCACAAAGGCCAGCAGGCCACTGAGTTTGTCCATCAACGTACGTTTTCCTTATTACGGATATTCCTTCCGTTATGAATGGAGGAAATGCATATTTTCGATTGATTCGATCCACTCTAACATTTGCAGATCACTACCCAACCTCTGTAAGTGTCAGAAGCGCATGCCACGCCCTCTATTCGTCCTTGTTGATCCTGGCGTCCACTGGGATGCACTCATGAGCCTCCATAGTGAGTACATGTCCTGGGTCCATCGCGAAATAGAGCGATGCCTAGGAGATTCTGCGCATGGCAAGGCCGGCTTGTTGTGCCCTAAGGACAGCACCGGTGTGATTCATCAGATTTGCGCTGACCAAGCAGCGAGGGGGGTGTTCTATCTGATCATGTTGGATGAAAATGTCGCCGGAATGTGTGGCTTGCGTTCTTCCCACGGCGACATTGCTGAGGTCAAACGTATTTATGTTCGCCCTCAATACCGGGGCAAGCACTTGGCGCAGCAGGCCCTGAGGCGCCTCATTGAGGACGCAAGAGGCCTGGGATTTGGCGGAGTCTGTCTCGACACAGCCCCGTTCATGACAAAGGCGCACCGCTTATACGAATCCCATGGATTTGCAGACTGCCCAGCATACGAAGGCACAGAGGTCCCTCCTGAGTTTCGCGCTGGCTGGCGCTTCATGTACCGCTCCGTAATGGATACACCTGCAGGCTGGCGGTCATGAGAGATCGCCAACGACGTCAGATTGGTTCCTCGTCCATCCATATCGGTTTCAAAGCGGACGGAAAAACGCAGGCTGCCGGCGACGAAGCCAGTGTCTCAACGTGCGCACGATCCATCCAAACACAAGCGCGCCAGAAGCATGAGCATCGGGATGCTTGGCCTGTTCAATGGACAGGCGCAACGACACTCCTGCTGCTTCCTCTGGTCTTGCAATACTTTGGTCACCACTGGGTCCGCATTGCCGACACCTGTCTTCTGTACATGATGTTGGCTCTGGGAATGAATATCGTGGTGGGTTTCGCCGGACTGTTGGATCTCGGCTATGTGGCCTTTTATGCGCTGGGCTCCTACACGTTCGCCCTGTTGGCGTCACCGCATCTGACTGAAAACTTTGCCTGGATCGCAGCCGTGTTCCCAGAAGGGCTGCATATGCCATGGTGGATTACCGTTCCGTTGAGTGCCATTCTTGCCGCATGCTTGGGTGTGTTGCTAGGAGTCCCCACACTCAAACTGCGTGGCGATTACCTGGCCATCGTCACCTTGGGTTTCGGGGAGATCGTGCGACTCCTGGTTGTCAATATGGTCCATCCGGTCAACATCACGAACGGGGCCAAAGGAGTCGGTCCCATCGATTCAATCCGCATCTTCGGTCTGGATCTGGGTAGGCCGCTGTCCTTCGCAGGCTGCCAAGTCGCTTCGGTCACCCTGTACTACTACCTGTTCTTGGTACTGGCAACGCTGACGGCAGTCATCTGTTACCGCGTGGAGGATTCACGTGTAGGCAGAGCCTGGAAGGCCATTCGCGACGATGAAGTTGCCGCCGAGGCCATGGGGGTCAACACCCGAAACATGAAGCTGCTCGCCTTTGGGATGGGGGCCGGTTTTGGAGGCATCGCGGGGACCATGTTTGGTACGTTCCAGGGGTTCATATCCCCCGAAGCCTTCAGCCTGCAGGAGTCGGTCATGATCGTTGCCATGGTGATGTTCGGCGGCATCGGTCATATCCCTGGTGTGATTTTGGGGGCCGTTCTACTGACGGCGCTGCCGGAGGTGCTTCGTTATGTCACCGGCCCCCTTCAAACCATGACAGATGGACGACTGGATGCAGGCATTCTTCGCCCCTTGTTCATCGCGATGACCATGATCGTCACCATGCTTTTGCGTCCGCACGGCTTATGGCCCTCGCCTCAATATGGCAAGGCACTGCAATGAGAAAGCAGCAGATTTTTTATGCCTATAAGCAATTTGCCAGATAGCATCTAGAAAATAAGGACTTGAGCCCAGTCCAGCTTTCTCGCTGCTAACTTGTGATGGATGAAGCTTGCAAATCATGAAATAAAAATGCGTGCATTTGTTAAGAGTGGCTAACACGACCGGTCCACGAACCGAGAACAGATGATGGCTCACCCCAGCGCTGTACGACCTCTTCGTCGCTTTCGTTGAAGGCATGCTTGAGGTACAGCAGAGCCACCATCAGCCGGGTGGGCAAAAGTGGGCGACCTGCCGCAGCCACACCCGAGCCCACCACTGAGACGCTGGGGCCGAACAAAACCATGTCCTCGATGCGCTTGCCGGCGCGCACCTGGCGTGCAAACCGGTGAGCCAAAGAGGCCTCCAACTCTTGCCAGGGCATGCGGTTGGCAAGCACCGCCAACGGGTGGCGCAGATCAATCATCTGGTCAAGGCGGTTGCGGAAGAAGTCAGCGGTCATGGTTGATCGGGCCTCAGGCAAAACTCCCAGGAATTGGGCTGTGGTGAATATTAAATTGGGAGTTCTGGGCTGAGGCAATGGCCTGCGGGGCCAATGTTCATGCGGGTTGCTGGGGTTTGGCAGGGACGACTAATTAAAGAGCTGTATTTATTTATATTTGGAATGATATTGGTCTTTATTGCCCTCTTTCATATAAATTTGGATAAATTAAGGCGACCAATATCATTCTGTCATTTTCAAATTTGTTCAAATTAAGAACGGCTAACGCTACTCACTCCTGAAGGCCTGCGGAGCAGTTATGCTCTGCGCCCCCATGGCCCGACGTCCCGTAAGCAAAGAACTGCGGCAGCAGCTACAGCCCCTGATCACCGCCTGTGTTCCATCCAATAAGGGAGGCCCTCGCAAGCGCACTGTCAGCGGGACCAATCGGCACGACTCAATGCTGTTCGAGCCATGCATTGACGTCATCCCAGCGCTGAGAGGATTGCCGGGTCACCCACGCCAACGCCCCAGAAAACTGCATGCGGACAAGGGCTACGACTACCGTCGTTGCCGGGCCTATTTGAAGGCCAAAGGCATCTTGTGCAGGATTGCCCGTCGAGGCGTTGAAAGCAGTCAACGGCTGGGAAAACACCCCTGGGTTGACGAACGCACGCACGCCTGGTTTGGCGGGTTTGGAAAACTGAGGATCCGATTCGAAAGACGGCTCGATATCCATCAAGCCTTGCTCACGTTGGCCGCAGCCATCATCTGTTCTCGGTTCGTGGACCGGTCGTGTTAGCCAGTCTAAAGCGCAGCTGATCACGATTGCACTGGCACCAACAAACGTGTGGGTCTATGCTCTGATCCTACGTCGGATTGAAGCCGAAGTGGATAGGGAGTGGTATGGATGGGTTGGGCTTATCTGAAGCGACTGGAGCGGCGTTGCCCGTGGATTACCAAAGGCTGTTTGATGGCGCTCCTGGGCTTTACCTTGTTCTGGACACCGATCTGCGGATCGTCGCGGTCAATCAGGCCTACGCGCAGGCCACCAAGATGCAGCGGGAAGTGATTCTTGGCAGGGGAATCTTCGACGTCTTTCCTGACAACCCGGATGATCCGGCCACCGAGGGCGTGCGCAATCTGCGTGCTTCACTCGTCCGGGTGCTACAGACCGCACAGGCCGACGCGATGCCGGTGCAAAAATACGATATCCGCCGCCCGGAGTCGGAAGGCGGCGGGTTCGAGACTCGCTATTGGAGTCCCCTGAATACCCCGGTCGTGAATGAGCAGGGGCTTCTGATCCACATCATCCACCGGGTCGAGGATGTGACCGAACTGCTGCAACTGAAACAACGGCTAGCAGACGGCGTGCAGACGGTGGAGCCGGTGGCTGGGGCATTGGCTCAGGAGGCCGACATCATTGCCCGCACCCGCGAGGCGGCCGATCCCAATGCCCAACTTAAGACCTCCAATGCAGTTCTGGATCGTCTGTACCGACAGACTCGAGAGCTGGACGATCTCAAGACCCGTTTTTTTGCGCATGTCAGCCATGAGCTGCGAACTCCTCTCACCTTGATCCTGGGGCCACTTGGCAGATTGCTGGCTTCCCCAAGGCTCAACGACTCAGAGCGCCAAGCGCTGCTCATGATGCAGAGAAATGCACGGTTCCTGCACCGTCAGGTCGACGATTTGCTGGACATCGCGAAGCTGGATGCCGGCCGATTGGGACTGCAATACAGTGAATTGGACTTAGCGTCACTGGCCCGCAGGTTGGCTGCAAACTTCGACACCCTGGCTGAGGACCATCGAATCCGTCTCCGACTGGACTTGCCCGCCACGCTTTGGGGCCAGTTTGACGGGGACAAATGCGAACGGATTCTGTTGAATCTTCTGTCGAATGCTTTCAAGTTCACCCCGGACAGAGGGACCGTGAGCTTGGCTTTGTGTCAGGAGGACGGCGTAGCGGTATGCCGGGTGGGCGACAGTGGACCAGGAATTCCGCCAACGCATCAAGAGGCCGTGTTCGAACGCTTCCACCAACTCGACGGAAGCCCGGTACGCGGCTCCGGAGGCAGTGGACTCGGTCTGGCCATCGTCAAGGAATTCACCTTGTTGCATGAGGGCTCGGTCACGTTGAGACAGGCCTCAGAAGGGGGGGCCTGTTTCCAGGTTCGGATTCCCCTGAAGGCGCCCCAGGGTGTCACCGTCGAGCCGGCGCGCCCTGAACCGGTCCAGGCGCCCGTGCCGGAGTACTCTCCTGTTGCACGGGCCGACGGCAGAGAAGGGGCCAAGGCCAGTGATCGTGACAGACGCCCCTTGGTCCTGGTGGTGGAAGATAACCAGGACATGAGCGCCTTCATCGCTGCGGTACTGAGCGCTTCCTGTCGGGTGGTTCAAGCCGGAGACGGTGTCGCAGGACTGCAGATGGCGCTGGAGCGGCTGCCAGATTTGATCCTTTCCGACGTGATGATGCCGGGCATGGACGGTGAACAACTGGTCCATGCCTTGCGCGAACACCCTGAACTTGACGACTCTCCGATTGTCATGCTGACCGCCAAGGCAGATGATCGCCTGCGTTCGAATCTGCTGCAGCAGGGTGTCCAGGATTTTGTTCAGAAGCCTTTTTCGGTGGACGAGCTGCTGGCTCGCATCGGTGGCTTGCTCAAGGAACGACGCCGGGTGGGGCGGCGTCTGCACAGCCTGGAGGAGCGCTTCAGGGCCACCTTCGAACAAGCGGCTGTGGGCCTGGCCCATGTCGCACCCCATGGCCATTGGCTGCGGGTCAATCAGAAGTTGTGCGACATCGTCGGCTACCCGCGCGATGAGTTGTTGAGGCTTAGCTTCCAGGACATCACCCATCCCGAAGATCTTGATCGCGATGTAGCCGAGGCCGGGCGTGTGCTGGCGGGTGAGTTGAGCCATTACTCGCTGGAGAAGCGCTATCTGCGCAAGGACGGTCAGGTGGTCTGGATCCAGCTCACGGTGTCCCTGGTCCGAGACATTGAAGGGCAGCCTGAGCACTTCATCTCAGTGATCCAGGACATCGATGCCCGCAAGGCGGCGGAGCGGGCCTTGACGCACAGCGAAGAACGCTTTCGCCACATCGCCGACACCATCCCGCAGATATTCTGGCTGGCAGAGGGGGATTCGGGCCAACTGAGTTATGTCAGTCCGGCCTGCGAAAGAATCTGGCGCCAGACGCCCGCATCGCTCTGTCTGGACGCCGAGTCCTACCTGTCTTCTGTGCATCCGGAGGATCGGGCGCAAGTTCAGAAGACCAAGCGCCATGCCGTCAGGGCACAGCTAGATTTTGCGCTGGAATACAGGATGCAATTCCCCGATGGATCCGTGCGTTGGGTTCAAGAAAGCGGTCGACCCGCTGTTGGGGAAAATGGTCTCAGGCTATTTGTGGGCATGGCCCAGGATGTGACCGAACGCCACTTCAACGAAGCCCGGCTGCGCCAGGCCGCCACGGTGTTCGAGTCGGCGCGTGAAGGTGTGATCGTCACCGACGCCCACTGCGCCATCCTGGCCGTGAACCAGGCCTTTTCAGAGATCACGGGATTTTCCGAGGAGCAAGTGCTGGGAGAGAACCCACGCCTGTTGCGCTCGGACCGGCACGGCCCCGAGTTCTTCCAGGGGATGTGGGCCAGCCTGAAGGAGAGCAACCACTGGCAGGGCGAGATATGGAATCGCCGCAGCGGCGGCGAGTTGTATCCCGCCTGGATTACCATTTCCCGGGTACTGGATGCCAGGCAGCAACCGAGCCACTACGTCGGCATGCTGACGGACATCAGCCAACTTCGACGCAACGAGGAGCAGTTGGCCCGTTTGGCCCACTACGACGCCCTGACCAAACTGCCCAATCGACTCCTGCTGCTGTCACGTCTGGAACACAGCCTTGATCACGCGCGCAGAGCAGGACATGGGGTTGCAGTACTGATCATCAATCTTGACCGACTCAACACGGTGAACGACAGCCTGGGTCATCAGGCAGGTGATCAGTTGATTCAGGCGGCTGCGCAGCGATTGCATGCGGTTGTCCGGGAGTCCGACACCCTCGGCCGACTGGGCGGGGACGAGTTTCTGCTGATTCTTGAAACCCTTCCGACGCCGACTATCGCGGCCCAGATTGCGCAGACAATCCTGGAGGCCCTGAGTGCGCCCTTTGAGATGGCGGATGGACAGCGGGTCTATCTGAGCGCAAGCCTGGGTATCGGCCTGTATCCCGACAATGGCGAGACCGCGGCAGAACTGCTGCGAGACACCGATACCGCGCTGCAACAGGCCAAGGTTCAGGGCGGCAATCAGTTCTGCTTCAGTACCACGGCCATGAACACGGACGCGCGTGCCCGGCTTGACATGGACAGCGCGCTGCGAAAAGCCATCGAGCGTCACGAGTTGCAGCTCCATTTCCAACCTCAGATCGAGTTGAAGAGCGGGCGCATTGTCGGTGCCGAGGCCTTGATCCGGTGGCGCCGTTCGAATGGCAAGATGGTGATGCCTTTGCAATTCATCCCTTTGGCGGAATCGACGGGACTCATCGTTCCTATCGGTGCCTGGGTGATGGACGAAGCCTGCCGTCAACTGAAGCACTGGATCGACCTGGGCTGGCAATTTGGCCGGGTCGCGGTCAATGTCTCTGCCCGACAATTCCGTTCGGGGGATCTGACCGAAGTGGTGAGCGCGACCTTGGGTCTGCACGGCATTGCGCCCGGACACCTGGAACTGGAGTTGACGGAGAGCATGCTGATGGACGACCCGGAGCGTACCATTGGCACATTGCACCAGCTCAAGAACCTGGGAGTGCAACTGTCGCTTGATGATTTCGGCACCGGCTATTCAAGCTTCTCCTACCTGAGTCGATTTCCCATCGATACGCTCAAGATCGATCAGTCTTTTGTCAGACCCATTGCCACAGATCGCGAGTCCGCCCTGATCGCTGCGGCCATCCTGGACCTGGCCCATCGTTTGAAGCTCAAGGTCATCGCCGAGGGCGTCGAGACTCGGGAGCAACTTGACTATCTACGCGACAACCAATGCGACGAAATGCAGGGTTACTGGTTTTCCAGGCCAGTGCCTGCCGCTGACTTTGAAACCATGCTGCTGCATCACGGGTTGCTTTCTCCGTCTTGAGAAGAATGGATGGCCCATTCATTGAAGCTCAGTTTGGTGGTGATCACGACGCTGGTGCGTTCGTAGAGTTTGGACAACAGGTGGAACAGAAGTGCCCCACCAAAGGCACTGAAGGGCAGGTAGCCCAGCTCATCCAGAATCACCAGGTCGGCATACGCCAGCCGGTGAGCGAGCTGTCCAGCCTTGCCTTGAGCTTTCTCGTCCTCCAATGCGTTGACCAACTCCACCGTTGAGAAGAACCGCACCCTGCGGTGGTGATGTTCAATCGCTTGCACGCCCAGGGCTGTGGCAATGTGGGTATTACCCGTGCCCGGTCCGCCCACGAGCACCACGTTGTTGGCATCCTCCAGGAACTCACAGCGGTGCAACTGCCGAACCAAGGCTTCATTGACCTCGCTGTGGCTGAAGTTGAAGCCCGTCAGGTCTCGATAGGCTGGGAACCTTGCCACCTTGAGCTGATAGGCCACCGAGCGTACCTCGTCGTCCCTGCCAAACCCCAGCAACCCGCATGAACATTGGCCCCGCAGGCCATTGCCTCAGCCCAGAACTCCCAATTTAATATTCACCACAGCCCAATTCCTGGGAGTTTTGCCTGAGGCCCGATCAACCATGACCGCTGACTTCTTCCGCAACCGCCTTGACCAGATGATTGATCTGCGCCACCCGTTGGCGGTGCTTGCCAACCGCATGCCCTGGCAAGAGTTGGAGGCCTCTTTGGCTCACCGGTTTGCACGCCAGGTGCGCGCCGGCAGGCGTCCTGTTAATCGCTGCATGGCTGGTGCTGGCCTGCTGGTCCATGTGCTGATGAGCATGTATGCCGATCACACGCCGCTGTATTGCCTGTTGCAGATCTACGCCCGCCAGGGTGCCGATCTGGAGCGTTCAGTCCGAGCGTGAAACTTGGTGTTAGCGGACGGGAAGAGCAGAGCGATACTCTGAGGCCGCGTTCAGTCGGCTGCGGAGGGCGCAGGTACCTCGTCAGTCCTGACTGGGTTGCTGGCCGTGGGTAAGGGCAGCGCCTTCACACAAATCCGTCCCCGACCACTCGCCTTGGCTTCATACATGGCCTGGTCTGCCTTGCGCAGAAGCATGTCTGCCGTGTTGCCGTGGTCTGGAAAGAAGGACACACCAATGCTGGCCCCTACCCGCACCTCGACGCCGCTGTCCAGCACAAAGGTGCGGCGCACGCAGGCCAACACGCGGTTCAAGACCTGCTCATGATCCGGCTTGGCCGCCAGGGGGTTCAGAATCAGTACGAATTCATCGCCACCGGTACGGCATACCGTGTCCGCCGGCCGAAGTTCTTGTTCAAGCCTTCGGCCTATCTCCCGCAGCAGTAAATCACCGGCCTCGTGGCCGTGTTGGTCATTCACGGCCTTGAACCCATCTAGGTCGAGAAAACACACGCCAATGACTAACCCATTTCTGCGCGCGTTCGCAATTGCGATCTCCAATCGATCCGTCATCATTCTTCGGTTGGGCAGGCCCGTCAGGCCATCGTGATAGGCCAGGGCCTCAATCTTCTCGAACAGTAGATGGGCTTGGGTGACATCTTCCAGCAACCATAGCGACTCGCCATCCTTGCCCGCCAGATAGCTGCCGAACACCTTGATCCAGAGCACTTGCCCGTTCTTGCTGCGCATCTGGATTTCGGTGCGGTAGCGGCCATGATCTTCCAACTTGGCGTAGGCCTGTTCGCCGACCCGGACATAGGCGGCCTCATCGACATACAGTGCGCGTATCGGCTGCCCCACCAGCTCGCTCTGATCGAAATCGAAGATCCGAGTCATCCCCCGATTCATCCAGATCACCTTTCGGTCCACCAGCTTTACGATCCCGATCAGGTCGTTGTCAAGCATGGCTTGCTGTTCATTGACTAGGCCATCAAGCTGCTGCTTCAGGTAGTACATGCTGGTGATGTCATGCATCACCGTGCGGATCTGCCAGCGAGGCTCCAGCCCCTCGGCTATGGCGGTTGCACTGAGGCTGACCCGGCGTCGGGGCGCGCCAAGTGCAAGCTGCAAGTTCACTTCGATGTCTTGGGCGCGGCCATCGGTCTTGACCCTGTCCAGCAGGCCCGCCAAGGCCTGCTGGTCTGCGCCATCCAGGAAGTCGGCCAAAGACCGGCGGCCGATAAGATCTTCGGGCGCTTGTTGCAGCCAGCGCTGACCTGTGGCATTAACCTGTAAAAAAACACCTTGTTCATCCATCACGTGATAAGCACAAGGCGCGTTGTCCCAGAGGTCTTGGGCGCGGTCGTTGGAGGCCTTGAGTTGGGCTTGCAGTTCGTTGCGGTGTGTCATGTCCCGTGCCGAACAGAATACCAGAGCCTGTCCATCGATTGTCACTTTGGAGGCGTAGATCTCAACGCAGATCTGTTGTCCGTCGGCCCGCCGGTAGAGGGTTTCGCGACGCAGGCTCGGCCGCCGATCAAGCACCTTGCCCCAGACCATCACGTGCCTCGAGCTAAAGCCCGGCAGCCAGGTTGACACCGAACGCCCGATCAACTGCCCGCGTCGATAGCCCAACAATGTCAAAAAAGTGTCCCCCACCTCCACCAGGGTGCCCTTCGAATCCAGAACATGGGTGCCGTCGCTGGCAGTCCGCAGCAGCGCCTGGATGCGTTGCCCCTGGCGCGCTAGGGCCTGGGCATGGGTGGATTCGCGGTCCCAGGCGCGATAGATCAGCCAGGCACACCAGGCGATCACGCCAATTGCCAACACTGCCAATACTGTCACCTGCAGCACCTGAAGATGCCAAAGGCGCAGATAGCCCGCCGTGGCCACTCCAGCAATGACTGTCAGCGGCTGTTGGGGCACGCTCAGGTAGACGTTGTTGCGCTCGATTTGGTCGATGGCGGTGTGGGCGGTGAATTCGCCCGAAGCTGTCTGGCGAGCCAATGCACGAAGAAAATCGTCGGACAGTCGTAAGCTCCCGATCGGCTCTGGCGCATCATCGTCCGGCTCGAAGGTCTCGCGGGCAAGCAGCCGCATCGAGGGGGTGTAGCGCAGGCTAATGGCGCCTTGTGGCCCCAGTGCAACCGAATCCATCAATGATTGAAAATGGGCGGTGGCCAGCAGGCCATAGACCGCCCCTTCACCACCGCCGTCGCCATCCTCAGCAGACACCCTGCGTCGACCCAACAGAAGCACCCAGGTGTTCTTGGGCGCTGCCAGTTGAACCAGGGACAGCACCGTCAGCTTCGTCGAGCGAGACGCCTGCAATGCATCAAAAATCTCATGCTCCAGCGCGGGCAAGTCAGGAATCTCCTCCAGTGCAGCTAGGCCGATTCGCTGACCAGCTGAGTCAAGAATCCCAACAGCCAGCAGACCCTGTTCCCGGTCCAGCGTGTCATGAATCTGGCGCAACGGCACTAACTTCCCCCTCAGAGGGGCTGCATGCCGTGGTTGGGCCAACTCGGCACGGGCCAGGACGCTGTCCAGGCGCAGTAAATCCAGCGCAATCGCCTTCTGCAGACTCTGCGCAGTACTGCGGGCGATTCCAAACGCCTGCGCCTTCAAGCTGGCCTGACTTGTGTAAAGCCAGAACATAGATAGTGCCACCAGACAAACCCCCAGGATACCGATGCCAACCCAGGTGCGGCGGATCAACAGAGCGCGCAGGTGCGGGCTCGCTGTTTCATACTGAGGAATTTGAAACATACTAGTGCTAGGTCAAGTTTGACTTGAACCGAATTTATCATAAATACCATTTTAAATGGTATTGTTTACCCGAAAATAGGGGATTGACATGGTATGGGCAGCTTGAAATAGGCCGAAAAAGCGCAAAACGCATTCCAGGGCGGATCTGGGTGTTCCACTGAGCTGCTGAATCCTTCAGCAGGAAGATTCGAGGTGATCACCATGGACATGACTGGCAGAAGCCCCGTTTCGCCTCAGCACCCATGAGCGGCGGAGGCGTTGCTGTCCAACGCCACTGCTTTGTGAATGCTCTCCATGTCACCTTTCCGCTCTGTTCCATGCCGATGTCATGGGCAGCTATATTCAGCTTGAAAGGTTCGAGCAGGCTCGGTAGGCCGTTGCTCAAGGAACGCAACAGTTGACCGAGTCGGAGGACTAGGGCGTGTTAACACTAATTCCCAAGACGTATGGAATCGGTGAAACTCGCCACATGGAGATAACGCCCGAACAATTTGCGCGCATCGAACACTGCCTACCCACTCAGCGTGGCAATGTGAGCATGACAAACCTTCAGGTCGTCAACGCGATGCTTTACGTCGCCGAGCATGGCTGCAAATGGCGGGGCCTACCCAAGAGATTTGGTAATTGGCACACCATCTACACGCGCATGCGCCGCTGGGAAAAGGTGGGCGTGCTGGACAAGATGTTTGAAGAGCTGCAACGCCAGCAGGTGGTGCGTATCCGCATTGAAGCGGTCTCACTTGATTCGACCAGCATCAAGGTCCACCCCGACGGGACCGGCGCACTAAAAAAAGCGGTCCTCAGTCCATCGGCAAATCTCGGGGCGGATGGAACACCAAGATTCATCTGGTTGCCGCGGATGCGCGAACGGTCGTAACTTTCAGCCTGTCGCCAGGACAAGCGCATGATGCGCCCGAGGGGCGGCGCCTTCTGCAAAGCCTGGGGCCGACAAACCGTCCCATTCACTTGCTCATGGACCGCGCATACGAAGGCAACGAGACGTGGCAGTTGGCTCTTGACTTGGGGTTCATCCCGGTTGTGCCTCCTACCAGGACACGGCTTGACCCCTGAGAATACGACAAAGCCATGTACAAGCGCCGCAACGAAGTCGAGCGCTTATTCCGCCGCCTTAAAGGCTACCGACGAGTCTTTTCCCGATTTGAGAAACTCGATGCGATGTTCATGGGCTTCCTCAACTTCGTACTGGTTGCCGATGGTCTGAGTGGTTAGTGTTAACAGGCCCTAGGCCATCCGTTACGTGCGTGCAACTCCAATGTGCCTGCGGCCTGCAGATGGTGACTGATGGTGAGTTCCGTCGTGCCTGGTTGCACGTTGAGCGATGAACGTGAAATCCGAGGCACCTCACTTCATCCAGCGGGCTTCCTTTCGGGCCTCACGCAGGTAGTGTTGGTTGGATTCCGAGCAAAGCCATTGTTGGGCTGCCACTCAGATGGCCTGGGCATCACGTGCATCGGTCTTGTCGCGCAGTACAAAGGGGCGGACATGTTTGGCTGGTAGCAGCTTCACTTCATGCCCCAATGCCTGCAGCGTTCTTGCTCAATGGTGGGCGCCGCCACGGGCTTCCAACGCGACGAGCGACCGCTGACAATTGGCAAAGAATGTAGGCACCCGATCACGCCTGAGTTTGTGTCGTTCGACCACGCCTGTCGCTGGCGTCTACGATGTGGAGCTGGAACACGTTCTTGGCAATATCCATTCCGATCACAGGCAGAACTGGGGAAGATTGCATGGTGGGGCCTCCGGTTTTCAAGTGGTTGCGACGAACTTCCACTTTGGCACTTTGATGCTGTTACCGCGAGGCCCTGCCTGAATCTGGTCATAGGCCTACGCGTTCATTAGCGGTGTAGGTGGAGACGTCCATGCCATCTGCACAAATATGAGTTGAACGCGGCAGTGGGCGGGTCATAAGGATTGCCGCTGGTTTACAGCCCATCTAACTCCGTCGATTTGCCCACTGCCGGCGCGAATCGGCGCCGCCCATGCCGATTTGGCGTGTAGCAGACGCGCTCATGCCGCAACTCTCATGAGTTTGCGCTTTGCCATCCACAGATTGGCCAACGCAAGCAGCGTGTGCAACTGCGCCGTGTTCTTGGCCAGCCCGCGGTAGTGCACTTTCACGTGCCTATACTGGTGCTTGACGACCCTGAACGGGTGCTCCACCTTGGCTCGGATGCGTGACTTGATGCGCTCGATTTCGTCGATGTGGCGTTGCCTGGGGTCATTCTTGTCCAGCGCCCGGCGCTGGCCTGGGCGCGTGGCCACGTTCCAATTCACGCCGGCCTTGGCATCAGGGTGCTTTTGCGCGCCCTGGTAGCCTTTCCACCAATCTTGTGCATGACCCCGGCCAAGCATGGAACGCGATCACGGTGGGCGCTTGCACCGACAAGATCGACACAGAAGGACATGCGTCCTTGAATCCAGTCGCTGAAGCCGGTGGCCTCAGTCCCTTCACAACGACAACTAGAACGTGGGATCGAGCATGGCCGTTGAACCCCGAAGTGGTGCTGGAAGGTGGCAATGCGGCCAAGGATGATCTTGGCGCGGTTGACATGGCCAGCCTGAACGTGCTGACGACCCACAACCAGCCGCTGAATCGCTTGTTCACCACCAGCAACGCCACCGGCGCAGCGTCGGCTTTGTGTGCGGGAATGAGGGCGCCCCAGTGAATCCCTCTGATTCCAACTGGCTACTGGGTGAACGGCAACGACATCGTGGATCGCTGCACCAGGATGTCTGGAAAGGCACGGCTGCTGAATTAGCCAGCCGTGGCTTCGTCGCCGTCTATCCTTCGGCAGGGTGGTGGCGGACGCGGCCTGTGCTGGAACGCTATGGCCTGCCAGCACGGTATAGCCTTCTAGTGTCCATTCAGACGCAGCAGATGAACGTTGATCTTTACGCTGCTGTCGCCCAGAAAATCCCTGCCGCGAATGCCGTCGTCGTTCGTAACGAGCGTCCCGGCGCGCCGCCGTCGGGCTCGCGGGCTGCGCCCCACGCTTTGTGCCGAATCGCAGCCATCCGGCTTTGATCCCTTGTTTATCCCATTCCACGTAATCGGAGTGCCGTTCGCGCCCGGTGCCGTTTGGCACCGGCGATTGGCCGCAGCATGTAGCTCGTTATCCCTCGGTGCTTCCAAGCCCGTACGTCAGTCCTGAGCGCATGTCTGCGACTGGTCGGGTAACAGCGCGCAGCGCTCTCTACATGGCGGCAATCGTGGTGATGCGGCACAACCGAACCTGCTATGAGCAGCTGGTAGCAGCAGGCAAGCCCAAAAAGGTCGCCATCGTGGCTTGCATGCGCAAGCTACTGATCATTCTGAATGCCATGGTAAGAACCGGCAGGCCATGGAAAGAAAAGGCGGCAACTGCCCAGGACGATGCGGAGGCTGACATCGTGCCACCACGCGGCCAGTTGGCCTGATCCCTCATGGTCTGCGGGCGACCCAGCCCTTGAAGGTGAATGCGCAATAGAAAAGTTCGATATGAGTGAATCCGGCCTCGCGAAGCAGATCGGCATCCTGCTGGGGTGAAAGTACGGGTAGCCGCTCCTTGATCGCAGCGATGCTGCCTTCGGCCTGTGCGATAGGCACGCCGGATGCAGCCGCGAACGCCGCATTGCGCGCGAGCCATCTGTCCCTGACGGGATCCTCGCTGGGAAAGCTATGATGTGCAACGACAAGGGGGCCACCGGGTTTGAGCCGCAAGTGGATTTCCTTCAAGGTTCCGAGGCGTTCGACCGGCGGCAGAAAGTGAAGCGTCAGAAGACAGGTCGCGCCATCGAAAGGCCCGATGGGCGCACTGTCGATATAGCCTTCGTGCAGGCGCACAAGAGGCGTCATAGGCCCGAGGGTCGTGCGGGCCAGGTCGAGCATCTCGGCAGAAGGGTCCACGCCGTCGAAGTGCCAGGCGGACTGCATCTCGGCGAAGGCCTTCAGCTCGAGCCCGCCGCCGGCGCCGAGCACCAGGATGCGTGCGTCAGCTGGCGCACGTTCGGCCAGCAGTACACCCGCCATCCTGTGCAAGTCCCGAAGGCCGGGCACTATCCTCGCGGTTCTCTCTGCATAGCTCGATACGGCCGCCGGGTCGGAAAACGGGGTCATCGGCAGCCGCCTTCCGTTTGCACGGGTGCGATGGTTTCGGGCCAAAGCAACGAACGGTGGACCTGGGTGCCTGCCATGGCGCCGCTGCCCACGGCCAGCGACACGGATTGAGGCGCCCGCGCTACATCGCCGCAGGGAAATATCCCAGTGACTGAAGTCTTGTTCTCGGAATCGGTGCGCACCTGAACTCCCATGGGCGTCTCTTCCAGCACGCTGCCTACCACTTCGGCCAGAGAACTGGAGGGAGATGTGCGCGTCGCGGTGAACAGACCCGCAAAGCGCAGCAACCGCCCGTCGGCCATCACCACGTCTGCCGTTCCTTCGATCCTGCCAATGGGCGCTTCCTCGATCGTCACGGCCCGTCGCTCCAGCGCGGACCTGGCTTCCTGACTCAGTTCCACAGCGCCGTTGACCAGCAAGGTCGCATCGCCCCAATCAGTCAGCAGTTCAGCCTGGTGGATGGACATCGGGCCGGTGGCGACGATGCCTATGCGACCCTGGCCGAGCTCGTAGCCATGGCAGTACGGGCAATGGAAGACCGCCTCGCCCCAGCGCACTGCGAGGCCTTCGACGGCAGGTAGCTGGTCGGCCACGCCGGTGGCCACCAGGATGCGGCGGCCTTGGTGCGATACGCAATCGGACGTCGTGACATTGAATTCATCCACCTGCCCTGTGATGGCATCGATCCGGCCTTCAAGCCACGTCAGCGTCGGATAGGCTTCGACCTGGTGGCGCGCGCTCGCCGCTATTTCGCCGGAGGCAACACCATCCTGGCCGAGAAACCCGAGGGAATGGCTGGCGAAGCGGTTGCGCCGCTCGCCCGCATCGATCACGAGCACGGACCTGCGCGCCCGCACCAGTTGCATGGCCGCGGCTATTCCCGCGTAGCTTCCGTCGATGACGATGACGATGACGTCGTGGTGCATGCTCAACTCCTTTTGCGTCGTGCAGCCGCGTGCCGTCGCGAAAAGTCCGCGGCCAGATCGGCGAGGGTAATTTCGGAGAACCGCTTCAGGAGCAGCGCCTCGGCCTCGGCAAACGTGCCCTCGAGCGCGGCATTTACCGATTGCTCGACCAGGCACTCCGGTGTCTCATTGCGGTTGCCAACGGCAAACACGGCCGGCTCACCCAACGCCTCGTGCAACTGGCGCAGGGTGACCGAGCCCAAGTCGGCATGGATGCGCCATCCGCCCGCGTGGCCGCGATCGGACGTAACGATGCCCGCTTCGCGCAGATACCCCATGGTGCGCCGGACGACGACGGGGTTGGTGCCCAGGCATTGGGCCAAGGTCTCGGAGGTGACCGGTCCATCCTGCTCGGCCATGTGCAGCAGCGCATGCAGCACGGAAGACAGGCGGCTATCTCGTTTCATGTAACTAATGATGTTTCATTTAAAGCGATGCGTCAAGACAGATTTGACCTGCGGATGAGGTCCCAACGCAAGCCATCGTGGGCGGGCGGTGCGAACTTTCGGATGGCGTGTTATACGATTTGGGGCTCATCTACATGGAGGTCAGTTAGGGAACGTCTTATATGGGCGCCTCCCGGATTGCAAGAACTCGTGTGTGTGACGATTCAGGAGGCAGGGCTGCAGTCTTATATCCGGCCTGTTGTGCAAGCTGGTAAGCCTGCTGGCCCTGATGGTTTTCGCTGACGAGGTTCCCATCTGCACACCGAGCTCCTTGCTCTTGTTCCCTAGCCGTAGCACCGGTGATTCGACTCGAAGATCTCAGTAATGGACTGCCGGACCTAGAGGTATTTGTCGCCCACCGCTGTACGGGCCCGGTGGTAGAAGTACGAGCTACGGGCCAGCCCTACCTGCGCGAGGAGCTCTGGGAGGCCGTATTGCTCTCTCAGGGCGTCAATCAGCAGTGCCTTCTCCCTGTTGCTGAGGAGCTGCAGATTGACGCCCAGGCCTTTTTTTAACAGTTCATGGACCTTATTCAAGAGGTCCTCAATTGCCGGACCTCGCGGCGCAATGCAGCTACTTGCAGCTCGAGTTCGTCGCGCTCTCGTTGCTGCGGGGATTGATGGGTGTGTTTCATTGAAGCAGGGGCCTCACGCCCCAGAAGCTGATTCTTCCAGTTGTACAACGTCGGCCTGCTCACACCAAGCTTCTGGGCAACCACCTGCGCACTTCCCTCGCGAGTGCACGGTTCAAGGACCGCCAGCTTCTTCAGTTCCGGCGGCCGAGGTGCGCTGACTGCCCTGCCGACAACGGGCTGCCGGGAGTCGAGGGCCAGTTCGTTAATCCAGGAACGAAGCAAATCGCGGCTCGGATAGCAACATCAGCGCAGCCACTTGACAGCGTCGGTGCCGATGCAATCCGTGCTCGCTCCGATGACTCCATACAAACGTTCGTCTTCGGGTTAGTCCTCGTTTGATATCAGTGCGCTGATATTAATATCAGTGTGCTGATACAAATCGTGCTAGACAAACAATGGAGAAATGTATGTTCCAAACGGAAAGCAATACTCAAATTAGAGGTGAGCGCCAGCGCGGCCACAGTCCAATAACGTCCTGGTCGACTTTGTGGATGGTCACCTTGGCCTTGGTCGGTACCACGCTGCTATCAGCTTGCGGCGGCAGCAGCAGCAGCAGCGGTAGTTGGCTCACATCCTGGGCTGCGTCGCACAACCGTCCTGAGACACCAGCGAACCTTTCAGACAGTACGGTGAGAATGATTGTGCGTCCGACGGCAGCAGGCAATGCAGTGCGCGTGCGCATTGAAAACTCCGTGGGCACTGCGCCGGTCACTTTCTCTGCGGCCTATGTCGGAGTGGCTGGTATTGGTGCAACGGTCGACGGCATCAACGTACGAATGACCTTCAATGGCAATGCCTCGCTCACTCTGGCACCTGGTGCGCAGGCTTGGAGCGATGCCGTCAATCTGCCTGTAAATGCCTTCCAGCGCTTGGCCATCAGCCTGCATGCGAGCTCAGCAACCGATGCGAGTGCACACACGTTGGGCCTGACCAACAACTTCATTGCACAGGGCAACTTGGCTAATTCAGTGGAGGGGAAAGGCTTCAGTCCCGTGAATCCAGTATTGACGGGAACAGCCATCGCCGCCTACCCAGTCTACTGGGTGGGCGCCGTTGACGTCATGTCAACAATGCGTGGAACGATCGTCACGCTAGGCGATTCAATCACGGACGGCTTTTGTAGCACAACGACCAACGGTGGAACTTTGACTGGAGGCGTCGCAGTGATGGATCAATATCAACGCTGGACCGACATTCTGGCCAATCGCCTCGCGGCCCTACCCGAAGATCAGCGAAAAGCCGTTGCTAACGCGGGCATATTGGGAAATCGTGTTGTGTTAGCTGGAGGTTTCGGACCGTCGGCGTTAGACCGTTTGGACCGAGACGTGCTGGCGCTTTCGGGCGTCAGTCACGTAATTTTCTTTGAAGGCACCAACGACATCGTAGGTGGAGCTTCTTCGGCAACACTGATTGCTGGGTCACAGCAAGTATTGGACAGCCTCCGAGCACGTGGTCTGAAAGTGATTGCAGGGACGATCATCCCCCGTGGTGCCCCAACTGGAGGTCTTACGGCGGAACAGGAAAAAGTGCGGCTTGAGGTGAATGCCTGGATTCGTACTCCTGGCCGCTTTGACGGCGTGATTGATTTTGATGGGCTGATGGTCGGTGGAGGAAAGTCCACGACAGGTGCTGAGACCATCAAGCCTGAGTTCAACTGTGACAACGTGCATCCCAACGCAGCGGGATATGCCGCGATGGGCAATGCAATCAATTTGGACCTGTTCAAGAATTGAGAACTTGGATTGACGGGCCAAGTCCATCTTGAAAGTGGGCAGCAAGAAGCAGGTGTTCGAGCCTACCCAGCTGGTCGAAGATTCATGCTTCTTGGGCCACCCCTTGATTCCTCTATCAACGGAGCGCCTCTGCGAGTCGTCGTAGCAGCGCTGCGACTGCCTTTGAGTCGATCGGGGCAGAAGCGCTCTGTAGACGGGTCTCAGCGTCTGCCACGATCCCACCAGCTGCTTCCAGTACGTCACGTCCCAATGCCGTTAGCTCCGTCATTTGAACCCGTCCATGTTCAGGATGTGCAGTCCGCGAGATGAAACCTGCACGCTCAAGAGCAACGAGGATGCCCTGCATCGTTTGTGGCGTCACAAACGCGCGGCGCGCAAGCACAGCGTTCGACGCCCCGGCCTCCTTCTTGAGTAGTGTAAGAGCCGCATATTGAGGCGTGGTTAGGCCGATCTCTCGCAGTCCTGCATCGAGCCGAGCGCGAAGGGCCTGTTGGGCCAACTTCAACGCAAAGCCGATCGTCGCATACGGATCGCTCATTTCAGGGGAGACTTTTGATCTAGACATGTCAGTGTCCTTATATTAGTATCAGTGCATTGATATGCTACTTTATTTAACCAAAGGAACCCTGCAATGTCTCATCTCATCGGACCCGATTTCATCGGCATACAAACCAAAGATCTCGAAGCCGCGCGGACTTTCTATGCAGAAGTCCTTGGACTGGCAGTCGCCGCCTTTAGCCCTCCCGGCGCGGTCGTCTTCGACACAAAGCCAATTCCATTCGCTATTCGAACGCCCATTGCGGAGCTAAAAGGGACAGGTGGGCTCGGAGAGGGGATCGCAATCTGGTTCGGTTGCGACGACGCTGATGCGCTACATGAACATCTTGTCGAGCACGGGACAGAAATTGTCTTCGCACCAAAAGACGGGCCGTTCGGCCGCTACTTTGCGTTCCGTGACCCCTTTGGTTACACGATTACGCCTCATACGGTTGTGAGGTCTTGAGTGCTGCACATCAGAAGAGACCGTCGCAAGATTTCATCTTCAGAGATCACCACATTCGCGCTCAGTGATCTTCATTCCAACCCCTAAGGAAAAGCCATGGCGAGTTCCAATCAATCTCAACTTTTCGTCACAGGCGCAACTGGGCAGCTCGGGCGCCTAGTGATCCATGAACTGCTGAAGCGGGCTCCCGCACAAAGTATCGTGGCGGGCGTCCGATCGCCGGATCACGAGGTCGCCAAGCAGTTTGTTGTCCAGGGTATCGAAATCCGCGTCGCGGACTATGCGCAGCCCGACACGCTTGTCGCAGCGTTTCATGGGATAGACCGGCTGCTGCTGATCTCGTCCAGTGCGGACGATGGACGCTGCGCTCAGCACGAGAATGTCATCAACGCGGCCAAAGCTGCGAGAGTAGGGCTGCTGGCCTATACAAGCCTGCTTCACGCCGATACGTCTGCACTCGGCTTCGGTGACGACCATCGCCGGACCGAAGCGATCCTTGAGGCGTCAGGCGTTCCCTATGTCCTGCTTCGACACGGGTGGTACATGGAGAACCACATGCACCTCATTCCACCGGCGCTTCAGTACGGTGCAGTGCTCGGCTGCGCAGGCGAAGGACGTTTCTCGACTGCAACACGTGCTGACTTCGCCGAGGCCGCCGCCGTCGTGTTGACGTCTGCAGGCCAGGTCGGCCGCATCTATGAGCTGGCCGGTGACGAGAGCTATACCCTGGCCGACTTCGCTGGGGCGATCTCGGCCGCCGCCGGCAAACCCGTCGCCTACAGGGACATGCCCGAGGCCGCTTACAAACGCATGCTCATCGACATGAAGCTACCCGAACCCGTCGCCGAACTCATCGCGGACGCGGATACGGGTGCGTCGAGGGGGGCACTGGAAGACGGAGGCCGGCAGTTGAGTGCGCTGATCGGACGCCCTACCACCGCGTGGCGCCTGGTCGTTGAGCGGGCATCAAGTTCAGGTAACGTGCAATGACTTGCTGGATCGGTGTCGCGAGTCGCGACCGTGTGAAGGTGGCCATTGAAAGAGGCTTTGCCCAGGCCGGTCTCGGCAAGATGGCGCCGGTAAAACGCCTGAAGCGCTGCGACCTCCTCCTCTACTACTCCCCACGGGAAGGACTACCGCCGGGTGCACGTGATGCTTCGTCGCGAGGGCCACAGGGACAACGTCAAACGGGTCTACCGCTTGTACAGGGAAGAAGGTCTGTCGCTGCGCCTGAAAAGGCCGCGGCGCAACAAAGCGGCCAAGTTACGCCAGCCTAAGCAGTTGGCCCACGCCATGAATGAAATCTGGAGCATGGACTTCGTGGCCGATGCGTTGTTTGACGGCCGAAAGCTGCGCATGCTGACGGTCGTAGATCTGTTCACCAGGGAGTGCCTGGCCATCGAGGTTGGCCAGAGCTTGAAGGGGGAAGAGGTCGTGCGAACGCTCAGCGACGTCTGTGTCCAACGTGGCATACCAGGCACGATCAAGACAGACAACGGAAGCGAGTTCATCTCCAAGGTGATGGACAAATGGGCCTACGAGCGCGGCGTTGAGTTGGACTTCAGCCGGCCAGGCAAACCGACAGACAACGCGGCAGTGGAGAGCTTCAATGGTCGACTGCGGCAGGAGTGCCTGAACGCGAGTTGGTTCTTGTCATTGGCGGATGCACAGACCAAAATCGAAGCGTGGCGCAGGTACTACAACGAGAGTCGTCCCCACTCTGCGCTGGAGTGGGCCACACCCGCTGAATTCGCCCGCCGTTGCTGCCTGCAGGCAGCAACTGCGATGTCAGAGAGGCCGGAAGTTTCTACTTCTGAGCGGTACTGAAACTGGGACAGGGTCAGCACTGGTCGTGATGGAGGCTTGTGGCGGAGCTCACGAGTGGGCTCGCTCGCTGCAGCGATTCGGGCATGAGGTGCGGCTCATCTCCCCGCGTAAAGTTCGCCCCTTTGTCCAACGTAACAAAACGGACGCGGCCGACGCGCAGGCCATTTGGACCGCATGCCAACAACCAGGCATGCGTTTTGTACTCGTGAAAACCGAGGCCCAACAGGTCGTCTTGTCGCTGCATCGCATTCGGGTGCAGCTCATGAAGTCGCGCATCATGCAAACCAACGAACTGAGGGGAATCCTGTACGAGTTCGGCATCGTCCTGCCTGAAGGGCATATGCAACTACTCCTGGCGCTGCCAGACACGTTGAACGAAGCAAGGCAGCGTTTGCCGGCCATGCTGATGGACAGTTTGGATGAGCAGGTGCGACGCATCAAACAAAATACTGAGGACATTGATAGGATCGAACGCAGGCTTGCGCAGCAATTGCGCGAATCCCCTTCGTTCCAGGCCATCGCGCAGATTCCACGCGTGGGGCTACTTACCGCAACGGCGGTCGTGGCCAGCATGGGCGACCCGCAAGCGTTCAAAGATGCCAGGGAGTTCTCTGCCTGGGTTGGCCTTGTGCCTCGGCAAACCGGGACTGGGGGCCGCATCAGGCAGCTGGGTATCAGCAAGCGAGGCGATGCCTACCTGAGGACACTGCTGATGCATGCCGCACGGTCAGTGGCACTCAAATGCAAGGAAGGCAGCACGTGGCCATGGCTGACGGAAATGCTCAAGCGCCGGCCACACAACGTGGTGGTCGCCGCAGTTGCCAACAAACTGGCACGCACCATCTGGGCTGTGCTCATCAAGGGCCAGTCCTGGAACCCCAATGCATGGCAGGGCACCGTATGACGGGGCTTTGATCGGAAATTCGAAAACTACTGTTTGAGGAGAGCAAGCGACGTCAAGTGTGTGATGGGACAGACAGGTTGGACCGTGATGGGGATACTCCGATAAGAACCGAGAGCTTCAAGCTCGAGTGTTAGATGGGAACCTCATCAGCGAATGCCATCAGGGCCAGCAGGCACCGCCTGCACAACAGGCCGGATATGAGACTGCAGCCCTGCCTCCCGATCCCTTACGCATCCAAGTCACTTGTAATCCGGGCGGTGTCCATATAAGCCAGTCTTAGCAGTTGCTCTGCTCGGCAGCGTCAACCGCTCCTCAGCTTGGGATGGACCCATTGCGCGCAGCCGCACGCCACAGTTATCACGCATCACTTGTTCGTTGCTGCGTTGGACTTGGAGAATGACCACTAGCACCTGTCAAGCGTCTTTCCTCGCCTCGCTGGACTTCCTTGTCTCTGTAGGCTGAAGTAGGTCAAGTTGACCCATGGGTTGCCCTAACGCGCCATAGTCTGCCTGTTTGCTTTTCGGACCTTAGTCAGAAAATCACCTAAAAAAATTTTTAGAGCGCATTCTCTAATTAACCCTACTATTTTTTGTTCTAGCTAAAAAATGGAAGTCAAGCGATCTTCTTTGTTTAAAGAATAGAATGTAAAGATAAAGCCGCTCCACGCGGCACTCACATGCCCAGTTGGAGGGACCATTCCGTGGTGATACTGCGAAAATATTTTCTTTTGTTGGTGTCGCTTGCGGCCTTGTTTCTTTGTGTGGTAGCACTCCCTTCTGCGGCCTCTGCCAGACCCCAGCAGATCGCTTTCATCGAAAACAATCTGACCGATTTTCAGACACTGGTTGCCGGTGCAAAGCAGCGTGGGATGGAAACAGTGGTTCTGGACAGTCGAAAAGATGGACTGGCCCAGATGGCCGAGTACCTAGCCCAGAAAGAACCAGGCAGCGTGGCCGCTGTACACCTGCTGAGCCATGGCAGCAGCGGGTCGATCAATTTGGGGACGCTAACGCTCGATGGCAAAAACCTGAACCAGCACACCGACACGCTGGCCAGTATTGGCCATGCGCTGACTGCGGATGGCGATTTGCTTGTTTACGGCTGCAACGTGGCTGAGGGTTCGGTGGGGGCGGCGTTTATCGGAGAACTCGCGCAGGCGACCGGTGCCGATGTGGCTGCTTCGGAAAACCTGACGGGCAGTGCGGCGCTAGGCGGGGATTGGGCATTGGAGCGCCAGATCGGTGTTGTCGAAAATTCGACCCTACTGAGTGCGTTGGAGCTTTCACGGTATGACAGTGTGCTCGGCCCCAATTTCAGCAATGCCACCGGTGTCTATGCACGCCCAGGTCAGGTCGGGACTGTCTGGTCCGAAAATCGTGGGACCAACCTGTTTTTGACCGGTGCTTTTGCAAGCGGCATCTCACGTGGTGTCGTTGAGTACAGCACAGACAGCGGAGGCACCTGGACCGCACTCTCTGGCAGCAATGGCTATACCGGACCGAGCAATTGCCTTTACCGCTACCGCGATACCAATGCGGGAGACTCCACTACCACGCCTAATGGGCATATCGGTTGGCACAGTGGTGCAGGAAATACCACAACGAATTTTTTCGTCAACATGGATCTGGCTCCCACAGACATCAAGTCGGATGCCACTTTTGTTCTTTCTGACTCCACTCAGGGCAACGCAATTGCCACACTAAAGCCCACGGATACAGGCTACACCACGGGCGGCTTTTGGACCATTGACAGTCAATCTGTTTCCAATTTGGTCACCTTGTCTCAGACCCCTAGCTCTGCGAACACGGCAACTCTCAGCATCGGCAGTGGCACCTTGCCAGCCATCGGACAGACGTTCACGGTCACGGCGCGTTTCAACGACTATTTTCAAACCGACAGCAGTGGTAACCCGCTCAATGGGCAGGGGTATTCCAAGGTTTTGACTTTTACCGTTGTTGATGAAAACACCACGATAGCCGGGTTCAGCGGCGACGTTGCCATCAATACCACCACGGCTGGCGCACAGGATATGCCGGCTATCGCTAAGTTGAGCACTGGGAACTACGTGGTCGTCTGGCATTCGGCCGGTCAGGGAGACACCACCGGCAGCACCGGCAGCATCATGGGCCGCATCTTCGACCAATACGGCACGGCCCAAGGCAGCGAATTTCAAATCAGCCCGCAAGACACCATCGACCAAATCAACCCCAGCGTCACGGCGCTGGCCAACGGTCGCTTCGTCGTCGCTTACCAAACAGCCACGGCACAAAGCAACACGGGCGACGTGGTGTTCCGTATCGTTGAGGCGAATGGAGCGCTTGGTAGCGAAATCACGGCCAACACCACCACCTTTCACGAGCAGCGTGATGCCGTTCTTGCGACCTTGTCTAACGACAACTTTGTCGTTGTGTGGAATTCGTCAGGCAGCGATGACACCGGACTGAGGGCTTATCGGCGTTTTGATTCAACGGGCACCGCCATCGATACCACCGAGCAGCCTTTGAGCTCAAATGACTACGCACAGTCTGCCACGTCCGGGATCGGCGTTGCGGCGCTGGCAAGTGGCGGATTTGTGTCTACATGGGCCGATACTGGCGGGAGCGGCTACGTGAAGATGAATATCTTCAATGGCACGGCTCTTTCTGGTTCCGTCAATGTGAACTCCAGTGCAGATTATTCACCGTCGGCCTCCGTTGCTGCGCTCACCGGTGGTGGATTTGTGGTCGCTTATGCCGACGTTTATGTCGATGCCTCGACACCGCAGTACGTCAAGTTTTCGCGCTACGACAATAGCGGCAATCGACAAGGCTCCGAATCGACCGTTGCGGTCATAACGGCCGCAGATTTCTATACTCCGGTGGTCACGGTTACCCATCTGGCTAACGGTGGATTTGCCGTCGGTTGGACATCCGACGTCGGAGACTACAGTTACGGGTCTAGTGGTGTCTTCGCACGCCGTTACGATGCCAGCGGGACCGCGGCCGACGCATCACCGCTACAGATCAATGCTCACCGTCGTGGCGGGCAATCCCACCTTGCCCTGGCAGAGCAAGGAAGTGGCGGGATCATTGGTGTGTGGACGGATGACCAATCGAACGGCGCAGGCAACGCCGGTATTGAGGGTCGATTTGCAAGCATTGCCACCCCAGCCCCCACCGTCACGGCGATCAGCCCGACCAGCGGCACTACGGCTGGCGGTACCAGTGTGACGATCACCGGCACCAACTTCACGGGTGCCACGGCCGTCACGATCGGCGGCGCGGCCGCGACGGGTGTT
>NZ_JBYTDE010000022.1:8346-8716 GCF_058791075.1 Curvibacter sp. EU05-FHT14A10 | reverse complement strand
ACTAGTGGCAGCACGGCGGGCGGTACCAGCGTCACCATCACCGGCACCAACTTCACGGGTGCCACGGCCGTCACGATCGGCGGCGCGGCCGCGACGGGTGTTACGGTAGTGAGCGCCACCAGCATCACTGCAACAACGCCTGCCGGTACGGCGGGTGCTCAAGACGTGGCTGTGACCACCCCTGGCGGTACGGGCACTGGAACCGGCTTGTACACCTACGTTGCCCCGGCTGTGAACCACACGGTGACCTTTGACGCCAACAGCGGCACAGGAACGATGACGGCGCAGACCGCCAACGTCTCCACGGCCTTGACGACAAACAGCTTCACCCGTTCGGGTTATGCCTTTGCAGGCTGGAACACACTTGCTG
>NZ_JBYTDE010000022.1:0-8248 GCF_058791075.1 Curvibacter sp. EU05-FHT14A10 | reverse complement strand
TGTTGGTGGTGGAACGTCTTATGCCGACGGTGCCTCTTATGCCTTCACGGCAGACGTCACCCTCTACGCTCAGTGGACTGCCTTGCCGACCAAGACGGTCACCTTCGATAACAATGGTGGCGCGGGCACGATGACGGCGCAGACGGCCAACGTAGCAACGAACCTCACGACCAATACCTTCACGCGTTCGGGCTATACCTTTGCAGGCTGGAACACACTTGCTGTTGGTGGTGGAACGTCTTATGCCGACGGTGCCTCTTATGCCTTCACGGCAGACGTCACCCTCTACGCTCAGTGGACGGCGGTACCTACCAGTCCTGGAGCTCCGACCATCACGGGTATCACCCCAGGTAATGCGCAACTGTCGGTGGCTTTCACCACGGGCACCACTGGTGGCTCGGCGATCACAAACTACGAATATTCAATCAATAACGGGGGGACATTCACGGCCGTGTCACCTGCCGCCACGACCAGTCCGATCGTCATTGCCGGGCTGACCAATGGCACCACCTATCAGGTGCAAATCCGGGCGGTCAATGCTGTTGGCTCAGGTGTGGCCACGGCTTCAACCGCAGGCACGCCTGCCACCACACCGTCTGCGCCGACCATAACGGGCATCACACCCGGCAATGGTCAGTTGTCTGTGGCATTTTCGGTGGGGCCAACGGGTGGCTCTGCGGTCATCAACTACGAGTACTCAACCGATAATGGAGGCTCCTTCACGGCAGTGTCACCTGCCGCCACGACCAGTCCGATTCTCATCACTGGCTTGACCAATGGCACCACCTACCAGGTGCAAATTCGGGCGGTCAACGCGATGGGGGCAGGAGCGGCCACGGCCTCGACAGCAGCAACCCCCAACCCGGTGGTCAACGGGACCTGCGGTGCCGCCAACGCAGTGACTATCGCCTATGCGCCCGCCGCAAATCTTTGCAGCTTGGGCAGCGCCAGCGCAGTGAGCAATGGCGCATCATCCTGGAGCTGGACTTGTTCAGGCTCGGGGGGGGGGAGCACTGCGAGTTGTACTGCACCCAAAGCTCAAACCACGACTGGCTCTGGCTCAGGTTCTCTTGGGATCACCGCGTCCAGTGGTGCAACTGCATGGCAGGTGCAAAGTGCGGACTTTGTTTCTGTCGCCTCAACTGCCGGCAGCGCCCCAGCGGGATTCAGTATTCCGCACGGTCTGTTGGATCTCAGGTTGAACAGTGGAACGGCAGGGTCGAGCGCCACCGTGACCATCACTTACCCACAGGCACTTCCAGCCAACACCGTGTATTGGAAGTTCGGCAAGAAGGCTTCTGGCTCCGCGGCCGAGTGGTACCAATGGACGGGTGCGGTGATAGCAGGCAACACCATTACGCTGACTCTGACCGACGGTGCTCTTGGTGATGACGACTGGACTCAGAACAGCCTGATCGTGGACCCAGGTGGTCCAGGTGTACCTTTGGGTGTCGACGCTGCAGCTAGCGTACCAACGCTTTCCCAGTGGGGGCAAATCGCATTGTCGGCACTGCTAGCCATGTTTGGTCTGACTTGGCTGCGTCGGCGCAACGGTGCGTTGGTGAACTGATCTGGCTGGCACTGAATTTGGTGGCTGCTGGTGGATTCGATCAGCAGCTCCGGAATGACCTGGGCAACTGGCGTAGGCGTAAGCAGTGTCAGTTGCATTGAACCAAAGCCATGTGATTCAAGACGTACACCACCGCGTTGCGGCGGCAAGGACCGTTCGGCGCGGGATTCGGTGCACATCGAAGCGACGGCATCAGCACTGCGGCGCACCCGAATCAGGCCTTACCTGCCTTGACGGTAAGCCCGGCAAGTCGTTTACCCAATCCGTCGCAGCCCCCAGAGGATCCATTCCACCATTTAATTTCCTTGGCGGGAATATGGACTCTTTAGCAATCGACCTTCCATCCCTCGGCCGACGCGGCGGCCGCGACAGCGGCTCCTTCAAGGCCGACATCGTTGCCGCCTGCAAAGCCCGCTGGTGCTGACTCAGCTTCCTTCGGGTGCAGGCGGGCGGTTGCTGCTACCTCGGCATGCGCGCTCACATGGCACCTTCTAACATCGGATCTTGGTCTTCGCGTTTGCGCGCATTCCATTCCCTCTTTTGCGATACGTTTGATCCAAACATCTTCATCCATGCGCCCGGACTGGGTGATGCGCGCCCAGCCGACAGAGGGTCTCGAACGTATTGAGGCGTGGTTTCACGGCAAAGCTTACGCCATGCATCGCCACGACACGTATGCGATTGGCCGAACGCTAGCTGGGGTGCAGAGCTTCAACTATCGACGCAGCCGGCGTGACAGCCTTCCGGGCAACACCATCGTTCTACACCCCGACGAAGCGCATGACGGCCAGGCGGGTACGGACGAGGGTTTTCGGTATCGCATGATTTACGTTGAGCCCGCACTTTTCCAGGATGTGCTGGGTGGCCAAGCACTTCCATTCCTCGAGGGCGGCGTCACAGCAGATCTGCATATTGCGGCAGCAGCGGAGTCATTGCTGCAACGCGTAGGCCATATTTACGAGCCGCTTGAACAGAGTGACGCGCTTGCAGAGCTTGCGCATGCACTCGCGGCGGCCTCTGGCGTGAAGCGAGCGCGTGGCATCGGGGACTATTTGGCAGCTCACCGCGCCCGAGATTTTCTGCGCGCAAACTTCACGCGCGTGGTCACGCTGGAAGAAGTGGAAATGGCGACGGGCCGTGATCGCTGGAGCCTCTCGCATGATTTTCGCACCTTCTATGGCACAAGCCCGTATCGCTACCTCACGATGCGACGGCTCGATGCAGTTCGGCGTGAGCTGCTCTCGGGTTCATCGCTTGCAAGTGCGGCGGCCGATGCGGGCTTTGCCGATCAGAGTCACATGACCCGTCATTTCCTGAAGACCTTCGGCCTTACGCCAGGCCGCTGGATTCGGATCGTGAACAACCGCCCCCCTGGTTGAACCGACACCCACGATCGTTCAATACGGCTCTCCGACGGATGAGTAGATTCAGGCGCAGCTCTTGAGGTCGAAGTCCAGCGGGCGCTTCATGTGGATGCTCGCGGGCGAGAGTTGATGCATCTCATTCTGCGTGACGTCACCGAGCGTCGGCAAACGCAGGCACGACTCATCGCCAGCGAAGAACGCTTGCGCGCCATCACCGACAACGCGCCCACATTGATGGCTGAATTTGACCTGGACCTTCGGTTCCATTTCGCCAACCGCGCTTACAAAGCATGGCTCGATCTCGATCCCTCAGCGATTCTGGGAAAAAGTATCGTCGAAGTCTTCGGCATGGAGATCCTCGAGCACGTCAAACCCAAGGTTGCCGAAATGCTCTGTGGGATACCGACCAGCTATGAAAGAAAGGTGGTGACACTTACAGGGAGTCGTTGGTTCAAATTCTCACTCGTACCTAAGCGTTGCGAATCTGGAGAAGTTGTCGGATTTTATGCCGTGGGCAGCGACATCAACGACTATCGCAAGGTAGAGGGAGAGCTGCGCCTAAGTGAGCAAAGGCTGCGTATCGTCACTGATCACTTGCCCATGCGGGTGTCCTATGTCGACGAGCATGAAAAGTACCGGTTTGTGAACTCGGCATATGAACAGGGATTCGGAAAGTCCCGCGATCTTCTGTATGGTATGCCGGTGCGGGAAGTTTTGGGTGAAGGGGCCTATCAGCAAGCCGCGCCCTACGTTCAACGGGCGCTTCAAGGTGAATCGCTGACTTTTGAGAGCGAAATCACCACTCGTGATGACTATCGTTGCTACCGGGCCAACTATGTCCCGCAGGTTGCGGATGATGGGTGCAAAGTCCTAGGTTTCGTAGCAATCGTGGTCGACACAACCGCGCAAAAGCTTGAGGAGAGGCATCTGATTGAACTGTCACAACTCGATCCCCTGACTGGGCTTCTGAATCGAGCTGGGTTCGAGTTGCGGTGTCAGGAGGCGATGGACAGATGTCGTGCAACGCTGGGTACCATGGCCATCCTCTTCTTGGATGTCGACGGATTCAAGAAGGTCAATGACCGCTATGGCCACCTGAGTGGCGATATCTTGCTGAAGGCATTTGCCGGTCGGCTCCTACGTACTTTGAGAGGTAGCGACGTGGTGGCTCGCCAGGGAGGCGATGAGTTCCTTGTCATTTTGGAAGGTCTGTCAGGTCGCGTCGATGCAACCCTCATCGCTGCAAAAATTGTCGAGGCCATGCAAGACCCATTTGTTCTCGAACAGCATGCGGTGTTGATCACAACAAGTGTTGGTGCAACCGTCTACCAGGGGAAGGCCGAGGTCTCTCAACGCGAACTCATCAAACAAGCTGACGCTATGCTTTACCAAGCGAAAGCGGATGGACGTAACCGCTATTGCGCAACAGAAGGCTGGCATTGAGTCTCGATGGAGTACGGGAGGGCGCGCTCTCCACCCCCACTGAGAAGCAGTTTTCGGCTGCCAAAAATGCCGAGGCCGTCCCGCCAGCGACTGCGATGCAGTATTTCGTAAAAATGAAACCGTGACCATCAATGTGGGCACCATCGCATTGCGTCTGGCGTGGGCTGCCATCGCGTTTCATCAGAAGTCGAACGCAGCTTGACCATGATTTTCTACGTCGCTCACTCTTCACATGACTCAGTTCGGGGCATGCGGCAACGGGTGATCTGCCTCTTGCCATTCAACGAAACGATTGCGCCCATTGGATTTCGCAGCAGAAAGGGCCGCGTCTGCATGGCGAACCAGATCGGCATGCAGCGCATCGGCCCGCGGCACCAGTGTGGCCCCGCCGACGCTCAGAGTGACATGCCCACCGATGCCACCAGCTTGGTGAGGGATATGTCCTCCTACTACAGGATATGTTCGCTATAGAACAAATGTACGTGGCCTGTTTGCAAGCCCATCTTCCCCACTTGGTCAATGATAAATTTGACATGAAAATCTTATTTATCAATAATTTTGACATCCTCAACACAAAGAGTGCAAAAATGTCCATCCAACACCTGTCCATTCGGGCCAAGCTGTCAGCAGCTTTCGGGGGGTTGACAGTTCTGGTGCTCATCGCATCAGGCATCGCCATCAATGCCCTGCAGGATGCCAATCAAGCATTCGATTCGTTTGTAACAGGCATAAATGCTCGAGCTGCTTTGGTCGATCAAATCCATGCGGAAGTGGACGCCCGAGCGATCGCTGCCCGCAATCTGGTGTTGGTCACCAAGCCAGGCGACCTGGAGGTCGAAAAAACTGCGGTCACCCGGGCTCATGACCAGGTTCAAAAGGATTTAGCCAAACTGAAAGAACTGGTGGCCAGCAACGATGTTCCGGCCAACGTCAAAGCCCTGGTCGGTGAGATCGACAAGGTCGAGCAGGCTTATGGACCAGTAGCCTTGGCTATCGTGCAACTTGCCCTCCAAAACAAACGCGACGAAGCAATTGCCAAAATGAACGATGAGTGCCGCCCCCTGCTGGCGACCCTGATCGAGAAGTCAAATGCGTATGCGGAAGCCACCGCCCAACGGTCCGCAGCCATGATCAAGGAGGCCGAGGACCACTACCGAAGCCAACGCAATTTGCTTGTTGTAGCCTGTCTGATCGCTGCGGCGACTGCTGTTGTAGCAGGGGCATTGATTGTGCGCAGCCTGACCCGTGCCTTGGGTGCCGAACCTGGCGCTTTAGGAGAGGCGGCACAACGGGTCGCTGGCGGAGACCTTAGCCCTGTGGAAGGTGTTGCATCAGCACCGTCCGGGAGCGTTCTGGAGTCCCTCGGCGCCATGCAGCAAAGTTTGGTCCAGATTGTCAGCCAGGTGCGCGGCGCCTCCGACTCGATCGCGACAGGCTCAGCCCAGATTTCAGTCGGGAATACTGACCTGAGCCAACGAACTGAAGAACAGGCAAGTGCGCTGCAACAGACGGCAGCGACCATGGACGAATTTGGCATCACAGTCCGCCATAACGCAGACAACGCCAAGATGGCCAACCAACTGGCTCACAACGCTTCCGATATTGCAGGTAAGGGCGGCGCGGTTGTTGCCCAGGTGGTGGAAACCATGAAGGGGATCAATGACAGTTCTAAGAAGATCGGCGACATCATCGGCGTCATCGATGGAATTGCTTTCCAGACCAACATCCTGGCGTTGAACGCCGCCGTTGAGGCCGCTCGAGCAGGGGAGCAGGGGCGTGGCTTTGCCGTCGTGGCCTCGGAGGTCAGAAGCCTTGCAGGCCGGTCAGCAGAGGCCGCCAAGGAAATCAAGGCGCTCATCGGTGCGAGCGTGGGTCAAGTCGAGCAAGGCACGATCCTGGTGGATCAGGCTGGCCAGACCATGGTGGAAGTAGTGACGGCCATCACACGCGTCAGCGATATCGTGGGTGAGATCAGTACGGCCAGCTCTGAGCAGAGCTCTGGCGTGACGCAGATCGGCCAGGCCATCAATCAGTTGGATCAAACGACGCAACAGAATGCGGCGCTGGTTGAAGAAAGCGCAGCGGCCGCACAGAGCCTGGAGCATCAGGCTCAGCAACTGGTGGCTGCGGTATCCATCTTCAGGTTGACGAACGAGCAGGCGCGCTCGACACAAGCGGTGTCTCACAAATCCGTTCCACGCCCTCATGTCGCGAAGGCGATTTCGACGCAAACCAAGACCCCTCCAACTTTGAAGGCTGTTCCCAAGTTGGCTGCGGACAAGTCAAAAGCGTCAACTTCAACCAGTTCCGCAAAGACGGGGAATGATGACCAGTGGGAAAGCTTCTGAGGTGATTGATAGTATTTGGGACAGATGCCCGTGAATTGCTGGCCGCGCAATTGTTTTTCTGGTGATAAGCAAAGGCCGCAAAGACCAAGTTCTTGGACATGAACTGTAAGCTGTGCGTAACGTCTTGGGAGCACTTGACCGCGGCAGCATTCTGCTGGGTTGTTTGATCTAGGTGCGCAGCGACCCCCTCGATAAGCGCGCCGCAAAGAGCTGCGATGAACCGTTCAGAGGCCATGCATTCGTATTAGTGGCTAGTGCGGCAATATCATGAAACAGATGTGCCGGGAAAGTCAGTGCCTGAGCCAGCTGAGCTGGCTACCGGAGAAGGGGCGACCCGTATGATCACAGTGCCGATGGCACCAAGAGCGGCCAGCCCGGCGCAAATGTCAACGCTGTTGGAGAGCATCGACTGGCGTATGCCAAAGTGCATTTAGCGAACAGAACGTGCGGCCTGAATCTAGTTGAAATTGCATCTCCAATCGCCCCGACGCTGAGTCTTGGGCGCAGTTTCGTCAACATCACCATTCTGAGCTGTCTCCAACGGATGTTCTCGTCATCGCCTTGATGGTCCAAATGATGCACCCCCCCTAGTTGCAGAGTACGGGACCTTAAATCCACTGATCATTCGCAACAGTACGCTCACTTGTTTCACCGTCACCGGTGTTTGCTACACCACGTGGCTCAATTAGCAGGAGCTTCACTTCGCCAGGCGCGCAAGGCTTGTGTTCGACGCCTTTCGGCACGACGGCCATTTGACCGGCACCCAACACGATAGAGCCGTCACCCGACGGTCCAGCACGAAAGTCGATTCGTAATTCACCGTCTAGAACTATGAAAGTCTCATCTGTATCGGAGTGTTTGTGCCACACAAATTCACCCTCGAGCTTGACGACCTTGAACTGGTAATCGTTCATTTCCGCTACCACGCGTGGTTGCCAGTGTCCGTCGATCAGTGAGATCTTGCTAGCCAGATTGATCGCCTTGCATTGACCGCGTGAGGCTGGTGTTGTTCGGGAATGTGTTGACGTGGGCATCGCTTTCTCCGTTCCATGTGGATGTGCAGCCGAGAATACTCAGCCGCCGGAGAGCCGTATTGAACGATCGTGGGTGATCGTTCAAGCTATGGTCTGGTTGCTCACAATCCGAATCCAGCGGCCTGGCGTAAGGCCGAAGGTCTTCAGGAAATGACGGGTCATGTGGCTCTGATCGGCGAGGCCTGCATCTGCCGCCGCACTTGCGAGCGACGCGCCAGAGAGCAGCTTGCGCCGCATCATATCGAGCCTTCGCATCGTAAGGTAGCGATACGGACTCGTGCCGTAGAAGATGCGAAAATCATGCGAGAGACTCCAGCGGTCACGCCCCGTCGCCACTTCTACTTCTTCCAATGTGACCACACGCGTGACGTTCGCGCGCAGAAAATCACGAGCACGGCGAGCCGCCAAATGATCTGAGGTTGCCCCTGAAAATCGGAGTGCATAACCGGTCTTCAAGCGGCAGATTTGTGCTGCGCCGCCAACCAGCGA
>NZ_JBYTDE010000021.1:0-78483 GCF_058791075.1 Curvibacter sp. EU05-FHT14A10 | reverse complement strand
ACGCCCACGGGGTGGAACAGGGTGTAGTTGAGGTGGGTGGGGGTGGGGTAGGTGTGGCCGTCCACGCGGGTGCACATCTCGGCGAAGTAGCTGAAGTTGTCGGCCGCGCGGGGCACGAGCTGCTTGCCGGTTTGGGAGATGACCTGGCCGCAATCGTTGGTCTCGGTCTGGGCGATCTCGGGCACGTGGCGGGTGATGAGCTCGCCGAGTTTGCGCATGAGCTTGGCGCGCTCGGTGGCGGGCAGGCCGGCCCATTGGGGGAAGGCGGCCTTGGCGGCGGCCACGGCGGCGTGGACTTCGGCCTCGCCGCCGCTGGCGACTTCGGCCAGCACCTCCTGGGTGGCGGGGTTGATGGTTTCGAAGGTGTCGCGGCCGGCGACGCTCTGGCCGTTGATCAGGTGCTGGATCTGTTGCATGGGGCTCAACCTTGTCGAATGAAGTTGTGGAGTTCGCCGATGGCTTCGATGGTGGTCACGATCTCGGCGCCTGGGGGGCAGTCGACCACCCCATCGGGGGTGCCCGTCAGGATCAGGTCGCCGGGCGAGAGCGTCATGAAGGCGCTGAAGTACTCGATCAGATAGGGCACGTCGAACACCATGTCGCGGGTGTTGCCGCGCTGGGTGATCTGGCCGTCCACCGTGGTCTGCAAGGCCAGGTTCATGGGGCCACCGGGGCGGGCGTGGATGTCGGCCGCGTCCACCAGCCAGGGGCCCAGCGGGGTGCAGGTGTCGCGGTTCTTCACGCGCAGGTTGGGGCGATACCAGTTCTCCAGGTAGTCGCGGATCGCGTAATCGTTGGCCACGGTGTAGCCCTGCACGTAGTCGTAGGCGTCGGCGCGCTTCACGTGGCGTGCCGTGCGGCCGATCACCACCGCCAGCTCGCATTCGTAGTGCATGAACTTGACGCCTGCCGGGCGCACGGTGTGCTGCCGGTGGCCGATCAGGCTGGCCTCGCCCTTGATGAAGGCCAGGGGCTCTTCGGGCGGCTTGAACGCCAGCTCTTTGGCGTGGTCGGCGTAGTTGAGCCCCAGCGCAAAGATGCTGCGCGCCCGCGACACCGGTGCCAGCGGCGGCAGCCATTGAACGGCCTCGAAGGGCACGCGCTGACCCTCGTCCAGGCGCAGCGCGCCCTCGTCTTCCACTGCGTGCAGCGGGCCGCGCTCGGGGGCGTTGTTGAGCAGGATGCGGGCGTGCTTCATGCCAGGGCCTCGGTGCGGATGTGGTGGGTCAGGGGCGCCAGGCCCGGGGCGGTGAGCGTGACGGTGTCACCCGGCTGAAGCAGGGGGCGGTGGCCGTCGGGGCCGACATCGCAGCCCAGCATCAGCACATCGCCGGGGCGCAGCGTCATGAACGCGTTGACCTCGGCCAGCAGGGCGGCGGCCGGGCGCATCAGCTGCGACAGCGCCACCGTCTGGCGCAGGGCGCCGTTCACATGGACTTGCAACTGCAGCGCAGCCAGGTCGGCGAGGGCGGTGAGCGGTACGGTCTGCCCGGGCGTGCCCAGAAAGCCGTCGCGGCAGCGGAACTTGACCGGCGGGCGAAAGTAGCTGGCATGGGGCAGGCTGAAGTCATTGAGCAGCGCAAAGGCCACCGGGCCCTGCTCGCCCATCACCAGGCCGATCGTGGCGCCGGCCTCCACGCCGGCCACCCCGGGGGGCAGGGCCACCTGGCCGCCGTCGGGGTTCCAGGTGTTGGCGGTCTTCACGTACAGCACCGGGGCTTGCGGCGGGGCCTTGTAGGGGGCCTCATGCATGCGGGGCTGCCACTGCTCGTATTCGCGGCGGAAGTTCAGCAGCGCGCCATAGACGGTGCCTGCGGGTTGCCAGGGGGCGGGGCTCATGGTTGCTCCAGTTCGATCAGGGTGTCGAGCAGCTGGTAGAGCTGCAGCAGCTTGTCTTTGCCCAGGGTCTGTTCCATCCACTGGTAGTGGGCCTCGATGGTGAAAGACAGCGTCTCCACCAGGCGCAGGCCCTTGTCGGTGGCCTGCACCGCGGTGCGGCGGGCGTCGTCGGGGTCACGCTGGCGCTGGATCAGGCCGTCGCGCTCCATGCGCGTCAACACCCCGGTCAGGCTGGGCCCGAGGATGAAGGCCTCTCGCGCCACCCGCCCCGTCTCGACCACGCCATGCTCGCCCAGCACCCGCAGCACCCGCCATTGCTGGTCCGACAGTCCATGCTGGCGCAGGTTGGGCCGGGTGTGCGCCATCACCGCCTCGCGCGCCTGCAGCAACAGGCGCGGCAGGTTGCGGTGGGCAAATGGCTGGATCGTGGGCGGGACGGGGGGCTGGGGTGGGGGGCTCATTTATTTAACATGTTAAATGTTTGATGGATGAAGAGCCCCTGGTGAAAACCCCTGGACTCACGGCTGCGTTGCCCGATGCGGCCGAGCCTGGCGGGCAACTTGTGCGACAGTGCATGCCGCGGCGCCCAGCGCCTGCTGCCGCCGCCAGTCCATTCCACCCTCAGCCCGGAACAACGAGGAGCCCTGTCTCATGAGCGTGTCTTCTGCCCCCTACCTCGGCGGCTGCCTGTGCGGCCAAATCCGTTTTCGCATCGCGGCTGAACCCGGCGCCGCCCGCATCTGCTGGTGCCGCGACTGCCAGCGCATTGCCTCCAATGGCACCGCCAACGTGATGTTTGCCAGCGACGCCATGGAGATCAGCGGCAGCCCTGGCCGGTTTGACAAGCCGGCCGACAGTGGCAACACCGTCACGCGCCGTTTCTGCACCCACTGCGGCACCCAGCTCTTCTCAGACTCCAGCGGCCGTCCCGGCCTGACGGTGGTGCGCATTGGCACCCTGGACGAGCCCTCGCGCATCCAGCCCACCGCCAACATCTGGACTGCCAGTGCCCCTGCCTGGGCCTGCCTGGACGAGTCGCTGGAGGGGTTCAGTGCGGCGGCCCCAGCCGCCCCGGCGGGGCGCTGAGCCGCCCGCGCCACGCACCACCACCCCAGGGCTGATGGCCCCGCACGACGCCCGGAGAGCGCCATCACTACACTGGGCGGTCGTCTTCTTTTTGTTTTTCAGGGCGGTCACGGCCGCCTGACACCGCACCCGCCTCATGCTTGCCCTCGACATGCGCAGTTTCAACCTGCTGGCCGCCTTGCAGTGCGCGGTGCTGGGCCTGGTGCTGATGGGCATGCAGCGCAACTTTCCGTCGCGCATCCATGGCCTGCGGCTGTGGGCCGTGGCGGCCTTGCTGGCCCTGGGCTCGACCGTGTTCTATGGCTTGCTGGGCGTGCTGCCCGCCACCCTGGTCGGCCTGGCCGGCAATGGCCTGCTGCTGGCTTGCACCGTGTGCCTGCTGGCGGGCACACGCGATTTCTTCGGCCTGTCCTGGCGCTGGGCCCCCTGGGTGGCGCTGTGTGGCTTGTGCCTGTTCGGTCTGTGGGTGTTTTTTGACCTCTGGCCCGACTACCGGCCCCGCATGCTGATCTTCGGCCTGGTCATGGCCCTGATCTGCGCGGCCCACACCCGCACCTTGTACCGCCACGGTCGCGGCTTTGCCTCGCGGGTGATGATGATCGCCATGGCCTGGCAGACCCTGGTGTTGTTGGCCCGGGGCCTGTCCACCTACTGGGTGGATTTGCCCACCACCCAGCGCTTCGACCCCGGCTCACCCATCCACACCGTGTTCGTGGCCACCTTCAGTTTCACCATCCTGATGGTGCTGGTCGGCGCCCAGCTCATGGCCAGCGAACGGGTGCGGCAGGAGTTCGAGCACCTGGCCCGCCACGACGAGCTGACCCATCTGTTCAACCGCCGCGCCATCCTGGAGCTGGTGGGGCAGGAGCACGATCGTTTTCAGCGCCTGGGCCAACCCTATGCCCTGCTGCTGCTCGACCTCGACCACTTCAAACGCATCAACGACACCTTGGGCCACCAGGCCGGCGACCGCACCCTGCGCCGCGTGGCCGATGAGGTGCAGCAGGCGCTGCGCGCCACCGACCACCTGGGCCGCTATGGCGGCGAAGAATTTCTGGCCCTGCTGCCCGCCAGCGACCCGGCGTCGGCCCACACCCTGGCCGAGCGCTTGCGCGCCCGCGTCGAGGCTCTGCCCCCGGGGCCCGACAACACCCCGGCCTGCAGCGTCTCGATCGGCATTGCCACCGTGCTGCCCACCGACACCGAGTGGGACACCGTGCTCACCCGTGCCGACCAGGCCCTGTACCTGGCCAAGGCGGCAGGGCGCAACCGGGTGGCTGCCTGAACCCTCCGATCCATCCTCGCATCACCCCCACAGCGCATGCCGACCCCCTACAGCTTTCTGGACGACTACAGCGAAGGCGCCCACCCCGAGATCCTGCGCGCCCTGGTCGAATCCAACCTCGTACAGCAAGCCCCCTACGGCACCGACACCTTCACCGCCGAGGCCATCGCCCGCATCCAGGCCCGCCTGGGCCCCGGCTTTGAGGGCGACATCCACTTTGTGGCCAGCGGCACCCTGGCCAACCTGGTTTCGATCGCGGCCTGCCTGCGCCCGCACGAGGCCGTCATCACCGCCCAATCGGGCCACATCGTGGGGCGCGAGGCCGGTGCCATCGAGGCCACCGGGCACAAGCTGATCACCGTGCCCGCGGTGGACGGCAAGCTCACCCCCGCCCACATCGAGAGCGCGCTGGCCGCCAACGCCCACTTCCCCCACATGGCCCGGCCCCGGCTGCTGTACCTGTCCAACGCCACCGAGATCGGCACCGTCTACACCCTGGCCGAGCTGCAAGCCCTCTCGGCCCTGGCCCGGCAGCGCGGCCTCATTCTTTTCGTCGACGGCGCGCGCCTGGGCGCCGCCCTGGCCTCGCCCCACAGCGATGTCACCCTGGCCGACATCGCCGCCCTGGCCGATCTGTTCTGGATCGGCGGCACCAAGGCCGGCGCCCTGCTGGGCGAGGCCATCGTGGTCTGCCACCCCGCGCTGAAGCCCGACTTCGCCATCCACATCAAGCAGCGCGGCGGCCTGTTGGCCAAGGGCCGGCTGCTGGGCACCCAGTTCAAGGTGCTGTTCGATCAAGCCGAGGGTGAAGGCGAGATCGACCTCTACACCGCGCTGGCCCGCCGAGCCAACGCCCTGGCCGCCCGACTGGCCGCCGGCATCGTCGCCCAGGGCTACGCCCTCTCGGCCCGGGTCGAGACCAACCAGGTCTTTCCCATCCTGCCCGATGCGCTCATCGCCCGGCTGCAAGAGCGCTTCTCGTTCCACACCTGGGGCCCCGCGGCCGAGCCGCAGCATTCGGTGATCCGGCTGGTCACCTCGTGGGCCACGGATGAGGGGCAGGTGGCGGGGTTTTTGGAGGCCTTGGAGGCTTGGGGCGGGCAGGGCCGATGAGCTGTTGAGCCATCAAGCATCGCCCACAGCGATGCCACTGGGGCGTCTCGGTCAGCAGGTAGCTCGGCCGCCCATGGCCAGGGTGACCTGAATCTGGACGGTCTGGTTCAGGTGCCCGCTGGTGAAGAGGGCCGATTGACCGTCGGTGCAATGTTCGCAATTCGCGAATCACGAATGCTCAAAGCCCCACCCACGTCTGCCGCGCCCGTTCCCACAACGCCGCCCGCTCACCCTGCCCATACCAGTCCAGAAACCGCGCCCGGAGTGAGGGTGGAGCGGGGCATGGCCTTGATTGTGTTTGAATCCTTGGCGCTAGGCCGCGACACGCGCCTTGATTGGCGCTTGGCCAGCAGGCTTCGCGCCGATGAGATCAGTGTTGACACGCCCTGGCGTTGTTGAACGCATGAAGACGTTCGTCAGTGGCCCCTGTCCATTCAGGGGGTGACGGATGCTCGTTGCGGAGCGGCTGCTCGATGGCGGCTTCGGCGTTCTGCTTTGGACCACCGGTCTGTTCAGGCGATGGATGCATCACGGTGCAGGTCTAGGCTCGGATAGGGTGCATTCATTGCACTCTTTCAATGCCATGCCTACACTTGTGCGTCTAGCCAATGGCAACGTGACGATGTATGCCGCCGATCACCAACCCCCTCATTTCCATGTTCGCGCTCGTGATGGGCGCGAAGCGTTGGTGGTGATCTCGACCTTGGCTGTCTTTTCGGGGGCAACTGGGGCAGCGCGAGCTGTCTGATGCTCTGAAATGGGCGGCTGAACATCGACCCCTCTTGCTGACGCGCTGGAAGGAGCTGAATCCATGAGTCATCCGCACTTCACCTTGCAGTCGGTGCAGGTCATCCCCCCTCATGGCCTGCAATTGCACTATGCCGACGGTCAGATCCTGACCTTGGATCTGAGCCCGGTGATCCGTCGTTATCCCAGCCTGGCCGCCTTGCAGGATCCGGCGGTGTTTGCCACGGCCGGCCTCGGGGATTGGGGGGGTAGCGTGATCTGGGGCCCGGACGATGCGCTCGAGCTGGCGGCAGACAACCTGCGGGCCCGGGCGATCGAGCAGGCGGGTGAGGCCTCGCATGAGTTCATCATCGAATGGATGGAGCGTCACCATCTGACCCTGGACCAGGCGGCGCAGGCGCTGGGCCTGTCGCGCCGCATGCTGGCCTATTACCGCAGTGGCGCCAGGCCGGTGCCGCGCCACGTGGCGCTGGCCTGTGTGGGCTTTTCTGCGCAGGCTGCGGCCCCGGCCTCTTTCGGCCCCACCTTCGCCGCGGCGCTATGACGGGGCTGCAGGCCTGACTGGGGGCAGTTCCATCCGGGCCACTGACCCGCACAGGCCCTGCGCCAGCCGATATAGTGGCCGCCTGTTCTCCAAGCCCCCTCCCCATGTCCCGAGAAAAAACCGTCTACACCTGCACCGAATGCGGCGGCACCAGTGCCAAGTGGTTGGGCAAGTGCCCGCAGTGCAATGCCTGGAACACCCTGGTCGAGTCGGTGGCCGAGGGCTCGGGCGCGGCCAGCAAGAACCGGCTGAGCACGCCGTCCTATTCGGGCTATGCGGGCTTGGCGCAGGCGGTCACGCCGCTGTCGGCCATCGAAGCGACAGAGGTGGCGCGCACGCCCAGCGGGCTGGAGGAGCTGGACCGGGTGCTGGGCGGCGGCATCGTGGAGGGCGGGGTGGTGCTGATCGGGGGCGACCCGGGCATTGGCAAGTCGACCCTGTTGCTGCAAGCGCTCGATGCGCTGCAGCGCAGCGGGCTGGAGACCCTGTACGTGACCGGTGAGGAAAGTGGCGCCCAGGTGGCGCTGCGCTCGCGCCGCCTGGGCCTGGACAACAGCCAGGTCAAGGTGATGGCCGAGATCCAGCTCGAAAAAATCCTGGCCACGGTCGAGGCGCGCCAGCCGGCGGTGGCGGTGATCGACTCGATCCAGACCATTTACAGCGACCAGCTCAGCTCGGCGCCGGGCTCGGTGGCGCAGGTGCGCGAGTGTTCAGCCCACCTGACGCGCCTGGCCAAGGGCACAGGCATCGCCATCGTGCTGATCGGCCACGTCACCAAAGAGGGCGCGCTGGCCGGCCCGCGCGTGCTCGAGCACATGGTCGACACGGTGCTGTATTTCGAGGGCGACACCCATTCCACCCACCGCCTGGTGCGGGCCATCAAGAACCGCTTTGGCGCGGTCAACGAGATCGGCGTGTTTGCCATGACCGAGCGCGGCCTCAAGGGGGTGAGCAACCCCAGCGCGATCTTTTTGTCGCAGCACAGCCAGCCGGTGCCCGGCAGCTGTGTGCTGGTCACGCTGGAGGGCACGCGCCCGCTGCTGGTCGAGATCCAGGCCCTGGTCGACGGCGGCGGCCCCAGCCCGCGTCGCCTCAGCGTGGGCCTGGAGCGCGACCGCCTGGCCATGCTGCTGGCCGTGCTGCACCGCCATGCCGGCGTGGCCTGCATGGACCAGGACGTGTTCGTCAACGCCGTGGGCGGGGTGCGCATCAGCGAGCCGGCGGCCGACCTGGCGGTGCTGCTGGCCATCACCTCGTCCTTGCGCGGCAAGGCCTTGCCCAAGGGCTTTCTGGCCTTTGGCGAAGTGGGCCTGGCCGGTGAGGTCCGCCCCGCGCCGCGCGGCCAGGAGCGGCTCAAAGAGGCCGCCAAGCTGGGCTTCAGCGTGGCGGTGGTGCCGCGGGCCAATGCGCCCAAGAAGCCCATCGAGGGCCTGACCGTGCACGCGGTCGAGCGGGTGGACGAGGCCATCGACCTGATCCGCCGCGAGTTCGAGTGAGCCCGAGCCTGCCGGAGCCCGCCCAGCGCCGCCCAGGCTGGCGCTACGCACAAGCCACAAGGCCCCGGGGCCCACGCTCATAGGACAATGCGCGCATGAATTTCAAGAAAATCCTGGTGCCCGTGGGCGGCATCCTGCTGGTGGCGATGTCGTACCGGGCCTATGGCCTGGGGGGCGTGGCGGTGGCCCTGGGGGGCGTGGTGATGTGGGTGCTGATGCACTACACCCGCCTCATGCAGGTGCTCAAGCGGGCCAACAACAATCCCATCGGCTATGTGGGCAGCGCGGTGATGCTCAACGCCAAGCTGCGCCCTGGCGTGCCCATGCTGCACGTGCTGGCACTGACGCGGGCCCTGGGCGAGCAGCTCTCGGCCAAGGATGAGCAGCCCGAGGTTTTCCGCTGGACCGATGGCTCCAAATCCCATGTGACGGCCGAATTCCTCAATGGCCGGCTGGTGAAATGGACGCTGTACCGCCCCCCTGTGAGTGAGGACGACGATTCCGATGCCGCGCCGGCCCCTTAAAATCGGGTTTTGACCTGCCCGGCGGTGTGCCGTGGCGGGGTTTTCGCATCAGCACGGCAAACACCCAAGGACACCAGCGCATGAGCACACTCGCCCCTTCAATGGCCGACCGCGACGGCAAGATCTGGATGGATGGTCAGATGGTGGACTGGCGCGACGCCAAGATCCACGTCCTGACCCACACCCTGCACTACGGCTGTGGCGCCTTCGAGGGGGTGCGCGCCTACAACACGGTCAACGGCACGGCCATCTTCCGCCTGGAAGACCACACCGAGCGCCTGTTCAACAGCGCCAAGATCCTGCGCATGAAGCTGCCCTTCAGCAAGGAAGAAGTCAACGAAGCCCAGAAAGCTGTGGTGCGTGAAAACAAGCTTGAAAGCTGCTATCTGCGCCCATTGACCTGGATTGGCTCGCAAAAGCTGGGCGTCAGCCCCAAAGGCAACACCATCCACCTGATGGTGGCCGCCTGGGCCTGGGGTGCTTACCTGGGCGAAGAGGGCCTGAAGCGCGGCATCCGCGTCAAGACCTCCAGCTACACCCGCCACCACGTCAACATCACCATGACGCAGGCCAAGGCGGTGAGCAACTACAGCAACTCGATTCTGGCCAACATGGAAGCCACCGACGACGGCTACGACGAAGCCCTGTTGCTGGATTCCTCGGGTTTTGTGTCCGAAGGTGCGGGCGAGAACATCTTCATCGTGAAGAACGGCGTGATCTACACCCCCGACCTGTCGGCTGGTGCCCTGAACGGCATCACCCGCAACACCGTGTTCCACATTGCCAAGGACCTGGGCCTGGAGATCGTGCAAAAGCGCATCACCCGCGACGAGGTCTACATTGCCGACGAAGCCTTCTTCACCGGCACAGCCGCCGAGGTCACCCCGATCCGCGAACTGGACCGCATCGAGATCGGCATCGGCTCGCGCGGGCCCATCACTGAAAAAATCCAGTCGGCGTTCTTCGACATCGTGAACGGCCGCAACCCCCAATACGCCCACTGGCTGAGCCCGGTCTGAGCGTCATTGCATTTCCATATTCCAAACAAGGGACCCCATGAGTAGCGCTGCTGTTGAATTGCTGGCCAAGGACCTCAACGCCCAGGGGGGCGTGTTCTGCCCCAACCCCAAGGCCGACATGAAGCTGTGGAACAGCCATCCGAAGGTCTATCTGGACGTGGCCCGCACCGGTGAGGCCAAGTGCCCGTATTGCGGCACGGTGTACCGCCTGAAGGCGGGCGAAGTGGTGTCGCATCACCACTGATGCCCTGGCGGCCCGCGGGCCCCACACCCCATCGTCTGGCATGAGCGCCCCGGAAACCGAGCTGCTGCTCGATGACCTGCTGGCCCAGGTCACCGTGCTGGTGGTGACCTACAACAGTGGCCACTGCCTGCCGGTGCTGGGGCAGGCACTGGCACGCCTGCCGCACGTCATCGTGGTGGACAACGCCAGCCAGGACGACACGCCCACCCAGGTGGCGCGCTGCCTGCCGGCGGCGCGCCTGCTGCGGCTGGAGGCCAACAAGGGTTATGGCGTGGCCAACAACGCCGGCCTGGCCCAGGTGGCCACGCCCTATGCGCTGCTGCTGAACCCCGACTGCGTGCTCACCCCCGAGGCGATTGGCGCACTGGTGCGTGCCGCACGGCAATGGCCCGAGGCCAGCGTGCTGGTGCCGCAGCTGACCGACAGCGACGGACGCCTGCAGGTCAACTACAGCTGGCCGCGCCACGCCTGGAAGCCCCGTACCGGTGCCGCCGAAGGCCCGCTGGCCGTGGGCTATGCCTGTGCCGCCGTGATGCTGCTGAACATGGCGGCCATGGCTCCGGTGGGTTTTTTCGACCCCCGATTTTTCCTGTACTACGAGGACGAGGACCTGTGCCTGCGCGTGTTCCAGCGCCAGGGCCAGATCCTGGTGCTGCCCGACATCCGCGTCACCCACCTGTCGCGTGGCTCGGTGCGCGGGCCGCGGCCCTGGCGCTCGGAGTACTGGCGCGGCTACCACCATGCGCAGTCCAAGATCCGCTTCATGGCCAAGCACCTGGGGGCGGTGGCGGGGCGCCGGGCGCATCGGCGCCTGATGGCGTCGGCGGCCTTGAACGTGCTGGCCCGCGCCTTGCTGCTGTCGCCCAAGCACCTGGCGCGCGCCTGGGGCCGCCTGCGCGGCGTGTGGCAATTGCCGCCGCAGGCCTGAGGCCGTTCCCACTTTTCTTGAACCCACCATGTCGCAATCTTCCCCTGCTGTGCGTGCCGATCGGCCGACCCTGACCATCGGCGTACTGACCAAGAACGAGGCGCACCGCATCGAGAACTGCCTGCGCAGCGCCGCCTTTGCCGACCAGGTGGTGGTGGTGGACAGCGGCAGCACCGACGACACCGTGGCCATCGCCCGGCGCCTGGGCGCCGAGGTGCACCTGTACCCCGACTGGCAGGGCTTTGCCGTGCAGCGCACCCGGCTGCTGGCGCATGCCACGGGCGATTACCTGTTCTACCTGGACGCTGACGAAGTGGTCACGCCCGCGCTGCAGGCCGAGATCGAAGCCGCGGTGCGCTCCAATGAGCGCGCGGTGTGGCAGATCGAGTGGAGCGTGGTGGCCTACGGCCGCGAGCTCAAGCACTTTCTGTCGCAGTCGCGCCTGGACCGCATGTTCCGGCGCGACATGATCGAACGCTTTGACGGGGTGGTGCACGAGCACGCCGTGCTGCGCGATGGCGGCCAGCCCCTGCCGCGCCACGCCTTCAAGGCCAAGCTGTTGCATTACTCGCGCGAGACGGTGCGCGGCAGCCTGGAAAAACTCACCCAGTACGCGATGCTGGGCGCCGCCAAGCGGGCCGCCGCCGGCAAGCGCGGGGGGGTGTTGCGTGGCATGGCCTCGGCCTTTGCCATCTTCTTGCGCCTGTATGTGTTCCGACTGGGCTTCATGGGGGGCGGGCCGGGCTTTCTGTTTTGTTTCTTCATCGCCCTGGAGTGCTTCTTCCGCTATGCCGCGCTGTATTACGACCGCGACAGCCTGAGCCAATCGGTGGGGCGTTGAGCATGAACCAGGTGTCTCCCCACCCCGGTCGGCCTTCGCCGATCGAGGCGATGGCCCGGCAGGTCTGCACTCTGGCGGCCTTTTTGCTGCCGGCGCTGTCGCTGTGCCTGCCCAGCGGGTATTCGTGGGGGGCCGGCCTGTTGTTGCTGGCCGCCTTGGCCACCGCACCACGCTGGTGGTGCCAGCCACTGCATTGGCCGCGGGCCCGCTGGCTGGTGGGGGTGTTGCTGTTCGTGGGCATCGACTGGTTGATCGATGCGCTCATCAGCCAGGGCAGCTGGCGCAGCCTGGACAAGCCCCTCAAGTACTTTCTGGCCTTGCCCTGCCTGTTTTTTGCGCTGCGCTTTCCGCCACGACCACGCGCCCTCTGGGCCGGCCTGGCCGTGGGGGCCAGCCTCAGTGGCGCGGTCGCGCTCTATCAATATGGGGTGCAGGGTGAGTGGCGGGCCGAAGGCTTCACCAATGCCATCCAGTACGGCAATCTGAGCCTGCTGATGGCCATGATGTGCCTGGTGGGGGCGGTCACCTGGCAACCCGGACCACGGGCTGGGCTGTGGCGGGCAGGACTGAGCCTGGGCGTGGGGCTGGGGCTGACCGCTTCGCTGCTGTCGCAGTCGCGCGGAGGTTGGCTGGCGTTGGCCTTTGCCTTGCCGGCTCTGGTGAGCCTGCTGCGGGGCCGTGTGCCAGGCCGGCGCCTGTTGGGTGCCCTGGCCGCGCTGGCTGTGTGCCTGGGCGTGCTGGTGACGGCCATGGGGCCCACACTCAAGCAACGCCTGGAGCAGGCCGTCAGCGAGGCGCGTCAGTACGAGGAATTGGGCACTTCCGAGAACTCGGTGGGCCAGCGCCTGGCGCACTGGCGCCTGGCCTGGAACATGGGCCTGCAAAAGCCCTTGCTGGGGTGGACCCTGGCCGGCTATGTGGAAGAGAAAAAGCGCCTGGTCGCTGCCGGCCAGGCCCCGGCCGAGGTGCTGAAGTACGGCCATGCCCACAACGAGTTCCTGGACGTGTTTGCCAAGCGCGGCCTGCTGGGCCTGTCTTCGGTGCTGGCGCTGTACGGCGTGGTGCTGTGGCTGTTCTGGCCGCGGGCCGGCTGCCGCTTGCCGCCCGAACGCCACGCGCTGCAGCTGGCGGGCCTGATGCTGCCTTTGTGCTACCTGGGCTTTGGCCTGACCCAGGCCTTTTTGGGGCACAACAGCGGCACCATGTTCTACCTGTTCGTGAGCCTGCTGCTGTACGCCGCACTGCAGGCGCCCCCTGAAAACGAGGCCGCACCCGCGGCCCTGGCCTGAGGACGCCCGCCATGCATGTGCTGCTGGTCAACCATGCGCCGATCCCGGTGTTTGCCTATGGCGGCACCGAGCGCGTGATCTGGGACTTGGGCCGTGCCCTGGTGCAGAGGGGGCACCGGGTCAGCTACCTGGTGCCCGAGGGCTCGCACTGCGACTTTGCCCAGGTGCTGCCCATCCGCCCAGGCCTGTCCTGGGCCGAGCAGGTGCCGGCCGACGTGGACGTGGTGCATTTCCAGTTCAACCCCAAAGAGGACATCGGTCGGCCGTTTCTGGTGACCGAGCATGGCAACGGGCGTGATCCTGATCCGCTGGCGCTCAACACGGTGTTTGTCTCGCGCAACCATGCCGAGCGCCACGGCAGCCAGCGCTTTGTGCACAACGGGCTGGATTGGCAGGCCTATGGCCCGGTCGATTTCGAGCGGGCGCGCGGCCACCACCACTTTCTGGGCAAGGCGGCCTGGCGCGTCAAGAACGTCAAGGGTGCCATCCGCGTCGCCGCCCTGGCCGGGGTGGAGCTGGACGTGTTGGGTGGCACGCGGTTGAACCTGCGCCGCGGGTTTCGCTTCACCTGGTCGCCACGGGTGCATTTTTTCGGCATGGTGGGTGGTCAGCAGAAATTCGATCTGCTCAATGCGTCAAAAGGGCTGATCCTGCCGGTGCGCTGGCACGAACCCTTTGGCCTGGCGGTGATCGAGAGCCTGTACTTTGGCTGCCCGGTGTTTGCCACCCCCTATGGCGCGCTGCCCGAGCTGGTGCCCGAGGGCGGTGGCTGCCTCAGCAGCAGCGCTCGCGAGCTGGCCGATGCGGTGCGCGCCTGGCAAGGTGACCGCCGCGCCTGCCACGCCCATGTGCTGGAGCGCTTCAGCGCCAGCGCCATGGCGCTGGGCTATCTGCAATGCTATGAGCAGGTGCTGGCCAGCGAGTCTTTGAATGCGCAGCGCCCGCACATGGCGGGCTCGGCCTTCGATCAGCCTTGGGTGGAATAGGGCCCCCACGCTCCCTCACTGCGTGTCTTTGCCTGGTGCGGCCGCGAGACGCGGACGCTCTTCACCCTGTCCAGCCCTGCGCGGGCGGGTCAACGCTCAGATGTTGTGCAGCCTGAGTGCCTGCTCGGCCATGCGCTGCAGCAGTTCGGCGGCAGGCGGGCAGTCGTGGATCAGGCCCACGGCTTCGCCCACGGTGGCGTGGGCGGCGTTGAAGTCCCCTGCGGCCACGCCTTGGTCGTAGGTGGCCCGGGCCGCGGCCGGGTCGGCGCGAAGCGCCTCGATGCGTGATTCCCACTGCCGGTGCAGCGGGTTGCGCAGGGCGCGAAAGTCATAGGGCGCGGGCCAGTTCTTGCGGCGCAGGATGTCAAACACCTCGGAGCGTGCCGTGCCGTCGCCCGTGCTGGTCTGCGCCTGGGCCTTGGCGCCGGCGGGGGCCAGGCTTTCGGCGCTGGCCCACAGGCGTGAGCCCACCAGGGCACCGTCTGCCCCCAGCGCCAGGGCGGCGGTCAGGCCGCGGCCATCGGCCACGCCGCCGGCGGCCAGCAGCAGGGTGGCGGGTGAATGCGCGGCCAGCCAGTCGGCCAGTTCAGGCACCAGGGTGAAGGTGGCACGCCCATTGAGCGAGTTCATGCCGTGGCCACCGGCCTCGGCGCCCTGTGCCACGATGACTTCGGCGCCGGCCTCCAGTGCCTGGGGCACCTGCTCCAGCCGCTGCACCTGGCAAATCAGGGGGATGCGGCGGGCCTGCAGGCGTGCGGCATAGGGACGCGGGTCGCCAAAGGACAGCATCAGGGCCCGGGGCAGGGCCTCGTCGGCCTGGTCCAGCAGCCAGTCCAGGGCCGAGGCGTCTTCATCGAGCTTCCAGGTGATGAAACCGCAACCGATGCGCGCTCGGGTGGGCGCCGTGGCGCCCAATTGCAGGGCCAGTGTGTATTCGCGCCGGGTCCAGTCGAGGTCGCCGTAGCCGCCACCCACCAGGCCCAGGGCACCGGCCTGGGCGCAGGCCGCGCTCAGGCCGCCGCCCGAGGCCAGGGCCATGGGGGCCAGGGCCACCGGCAGGCGCAGGCCGAAGCGTTGGCTGAAACGGGTGCTCAACGCATCCGTCGGGAAGGGGGTGGGGGCAGCGGTGTTCATGGGGGCATTCTCGGTGGCGTGACAAATCGGGTCCAACGAATAAAAATGATCAAAACCATCGATTTAAGCGAACCATGGACTTTGCCGATCTGCAGACCTTCCGAGCCGTCGTCGACCATGGCGGCGTCACCGCCGCCGCCAGCCGCCTGCACCGGGTGCAGTCCAGCATTTCGGCGCGGCTGGGCGCGCTGGAGCGTGACCTGGGCTGTGCCTTGTTCGAGCGCACGGGCCGACGCCTGCAGCTCACGCCCGAGGGGCGGCACCTGTACGAACGCAGCGCTGCCCTGGTGCGTGACATGAGCGCCTTGCGCCAGGAACTGGCCGGCACCGGCCAGGGGGCGGTGCTGCGCATCGGTTCGATGGAGAGCACGGCGGCCGTGCGACTGGCCCCCGTGCTGGCGCGCCTGCGCGAGCAGCAGCCCGGCATGCGGCTGGCGGTGCGCACCGGCACCACCGGGGCCATGTTGCAGGCCCTGGAACAGCACGAGGTGGATGCCGCCCTGGTGGCCGGCCCGGCCGACCGGCCCGCCTTGCAGTGGCAGCCGGTCTACCGCGAAGACATGGTGCTGATCGCGCCCAGCGGGGGGGCCTTGGACCAGTCCACCTCCTTGGTCACCTTCAGCACCGGTTGTGCTTACCGCGACGTGGCCTTGGATTGGGCCCAGGCCCAGGGGCGGTCGGTGAGTGCCGGCATCGAGATCGGCTCGTACCACGCCCTGGTGGCGGCGGTGTCGGCCGGCATGGGCATGGGCCTGGTACCGGCCGCGGTGCTGCGGGGCCTGGACCAGCGCGGCTTGCAGGTGCAGGCCCTGCCCGAGCCCTGGGCGCAGCAGACCACCTGGCTGGTGACCCGGCGGGGCCACCCCTCGGCGGCCTTGCGGGCCCTGGCCGAGGCGCTGCCCGAGGGGGCTTGAGCTCAGATCAGCGCTTTTGGCTGGCCTCGTACAGCGGCATGACCTTGGGCAGGTTGCGCTCGATGTCGGCGATGCGGGTCTTGCCCGAGGGGTGGGTGGAGAGGAACTGCGGCGGCGCGCCCTTGCTGGCGGCGCCCATCTTCTCCCACAGGGTGACGCCGGCGCGCGGGTCGAAGCCGGCCCGTGCCGCCAGCTCCATGCCCACCAGATCGGCCTCGGACTCGTCCTCGCGGCTGAATTCCAGGGTCAGCAACTGGGCACCGTACTGCGTCAAGGTCTGGCCCACCTGGCCAAAGCCCAGCACCTGGCTGAGCACGTTCACCCCGATGTTGGTGGCCGCCGATTTGCCCATGCGTTCGCGCGCGTGCTCGCGCAGCGCGTGGGCAATTTCGTGGCCCATCACCATGGCCACCTCGTCGTCAGTCAGCTTGAGCTGGTCCAGGATGCCGGTGTAGAAGGCGATCTTGCCGCCGGGCATGCAAAACGCGTTGATCTGCTTCGAGCCGATCAGATTGACCTCCCAGCGCCACTCGCGCGCGCGCGGGTTCCAGGCATAGCTGAAGGGGATGATGCGCCGCGCGATGTTGCGCAGGCGCAGCACCTGGGGGTGGTTGTCGCTGCCCAGCGCGTTCTTGGCCTGGGCCTCGCGCAGCATCTGGCCGTACTGCTGCACGGCGGCCTGTTCGACCTGGCTGGCCGACACCAGGCCGGTGAAGGCCGAGTTCTTGCCCACGGAGTCACCCACGCCCTGGGCCTGCGCGGGGGCGGCCATTCCCACGGACAGGGCCAGTGCCAGGACCAGGGTGGACAACAGGGCAGGGCGGTGCCGGCGTGCCGGGCAAGGGGAGAGACGAGGCAGTGCGCGCTCAAGCATGGGCAAGGGATGTGTGCAGTGGACCAGCGCTTATTATTCCCGCATGAACCAAGCCAGCGCCAGCCCCGAGCCCACTCCCCGCAAGTCATGGCTGGAGACCCTGAAGGTCTACCTGGAGCCCGCCAGTCTGCGCATGCTGGCGCTGGGCTTTGCGGCCGGCCTGCCCCTGCTGCTGGTGCTGGGCACCCTGAGCTTTCGCCTGCGCGAGGCAGGGGTCGATCGCACCACCATCGGCTACCTGTCCTGGGTGGGTCTGGCCTATGCCTTCAAGTGGGCCTGGGCGCCGCTGGTGGACCGCATGCCCTTGCCCGGCCTCACGCACTGGCTGGGGCGCCGCCGCGGCTGGCTGTTGCTGTCGCAGTTGGCGGTCATGGGCGGCCTGGCCGGCATGGCGCTGACCGATCCGCAGCAGGACCTGCATGCCCTGGTCGTCTTTGCCCTGGTGGTGGCCTTCGGCTCGGCCACCCAGGACATCGCACTGGATGCCTTCCGCATCGAATCGGCCCCCAGCAATGAGCAGGCGGTGCTGGCGGCCTCCTACCAGACCGGTTACCGGCTGGCCATGATCTGGGCCGGTGCCGGCGTGCTGTGGGTGGCGGCACGGGCCGAGGCGCCGGGTGCCGACGCCTACCAGCACCTGGCCTGGCAGCGTGCCTACCTGGTGATGGCCGCCTCGATGGCGGTGGGCCTGATCACCGTGCTGCTGTCGGCCGAGCCGGTGCGCACGGCTTTGCCGCCGGCGCGCAATGCCCTGGAGTGGCTGCGCGGTGCGCTGGTCGACCCGTTCGCCGATTTTCTGCGCCGCTACCGCTGGCAGGCCGCGCTGATCCTGGGCCTGATCTCGATCTACCGCATCAGCGATGTGGTGATGGGCATCATGGCCAACCCCTTCTATGTGGACATGGGTTTCACCAAGGATGAGGTGGCGGCCGTCACCAAGGTCTATGGCGTGGTGATGACGCTGGCCGGGGCCTTCATCGGTGGCGCCCTGTCGCTGCGCCTGGGCGTGATGCGGGTGTTGATGCTGGGGGCCGTGCTCAGTGCAGCCAGCAACCTGCTGTTTGCCTGGCTGGGCACGCGCGGGCACGACGTGACGGGCCTGGTCTTCGTGGTGTCGGCCGACAACCTGGCCGGAGGCATTGCTTCGGCCGCATTCATCGCCTACCTGTCCTCGCTGACCAACATCAGTTACTCGGCCACCCAGTACGCGCTGTTCAGCTCGATCATGCTGCTGCTGCCCAAATGGCTGGCCGGCTTTTCGGGGCGCTATGTCGACAGCTTCGGCTATGGCTCTTTCTTCACCAGCACCGCCTTGCTGGGGGTGCCGGTGCTGCTGCTGGTGGCGCTGGCATCGCGCATCCCGATCCAGAGTCCCCAGGGGGCTCAGGGCTGAATCCGTGTCAGCTGCCTGTGATGTTCTGTTTACTTTTCTTTACGGTCGCTTCAATCGCGGCGTACAAGAAAAATTGATGATCTGTCAAGAAACTTTACACCGAAGCCTTGCATGAACACCCAGCTCCTGATGATTGAAGACGATGCCCGCCTGGCCCAGATGGTCGGCGAATACCTGGGCCAGTCCGGCTTTGCGGTCAGCCACGCCGCCACCGGACATGCCGGTCTGGAGCGGCTGCAAAGCCAGGGCAGCAGCCCCGACCTGGTGGTGCTGGACCTGATGCTGCCCGACCTGGACGGCCTGGAGATTTGCCGCCGCATCCGCTCGCTGCAGGGGCCGCAGGCCCAGACCCCGATCCTGATGCTCACGGCCAAGGGCGACCCCATGGACCGCATCATCGGGCTGGAGCTGGGCGCCGACGACTACCTGCCCAAGCCTTTCGAGCCGCGCGAACTGCTGGCGCGCATCCGTGCCATCCTGCGTCGCAAGGGCGACCAGTCTGGCGCACCCTCGCAGGTGATGCGTTTCGGCTCGCTGGAGATCGACCGCGACGCGCGCAGCGTCACCGTGGCGGGCGAACCCTGCGAGCTGACCTCTTACCAGTTCGACCTGCTGATCACGCTGGCCGAGCGTGCCGGCCGGGTGCTGACCCGCGACCAGATCATGGAAGCGGTGCGTGGCCGCGAGCTGGAAGCCTTTGATCGCTCCATCGACGTGCACATGGGGCGCATCCGCCTGGCCATCGAGGCCGATCCCAAGTCGCCCAAGCGCATCCTCACCGTGCGGGGTGTCGGCTACGTCTTTGCCAAGCAACAGGACTGATCTTGCCCACACCTCCACCCCTGGCGGCTTCGCCCAGTGCCTTCACGGGCTCCCCTTTGCAGCGCCTGACCCGGCGCTTGTATGTCCGCATCTGGCTGGCTGTGTTGCTGGCCATGGCCTTGCTTACCCTGGGCGTGGCCTGGGCCTGGCGTGTGACGACCGAGCCGCCGCTGTTGGAAGCCGTGGTGCGCAATGCCGCCGGCGAGGTGGTGGGTGTGGGGGCCCTGCGTCACCATGCCCCCCCCTCTGATGGGCGTGAGCCGCCGCCGGGTGAGCCCGGCCCGCATTCGCCCGACGGGCTGCGCCCGCCGCCGCCCGGTGGCCCGGGCGCCGGGCCAGCCAATGGGGAAGGCCCCCCACGCGGCGACGGTCCGCCACTGGAGGCCGTGCGTCATGGCCCGGAGTTCGTGGTCACCATGCACAACGGCGAGGTGCTCAATGTGCACCTGCCGCGCCCGCCGCGCAATTTCTGGAGCCGCCCGCCCTTCGGCTTTTTCTGGACCCTGGGACTGGCCGCGGTGGCCGTGGCCCTGGCCACCTACCCCATCATCCGCAAGCTGACCCGGCGCCTGGAGCAATTGCAGCGCGGCGTGGAACGCTGGGGCGACGGCGACCTGTCGGTGCGTGTTCCAGTCAAGGGGCATGACGAAGTGGCCTACCTGGCGGGGCGCTTCAACCTGGCCGCCGAGCGCATCGAAACCCTGATGCAGTCGCACAAGAAGCTGCTGGCCAATGCCTCACACGAGCTGCGTTCACCGCTCGCGCGCATCCGCATGGGGGTGGAGTTGCTGGGTGAGCAGGCGTCGCCGGCTTTTCGTGACGAGATCAAGCGCAACATCGGCGAGCTGGATCAGCTGATCGACGAGATCCTGCTGGCCAGCCGGCTCGATTCAAGCGAGGCCGACATGGGCACGCTGGAGAAGGTCGACCTGATCGGCCTGGCTGCGGAAGAGGCGTCGCGCGTGGACGCGGATCTGGAGGCCGCCGAGGGCAGCGGTGAACTGGTGGTCAACGGGGTGTCCAAGCTGATGCGGCGTGCCGTGCGCAACCTGCTCGAGAACGCGCGCCGCTACGGCCGTGGCGATATCTCGGTGCACCTGTCACGGCAAGGCCCGATGATTTTGCTGGCCGTGTGCGACCGGGGCCCGGGCGTACCGCCCGAGCAACGCGAGCGCATCTTCGAGCCCTTCTACCGCCTGCCCGGCGCGAGCGAGCGCGAAGGCGGCGTGGGCCTGGGGCTGGCGCTGGTCAAGTCGATTGCCGAGCGCCACGGCGGCACCGTGCACTGCGAAGACCGCGAGGGCGGTGGGGCCCGCTTTGTGCTGACCCTGCCCAGCGCTGGCTGATCCCGGCCCCTGCCTGGGGGCAGGTCGGGGCTCTCAGGTCCCCCCGACGTAGGGGTTGCTCTGGCGTTCGCGCCCGAAAGTGCTCTCGGGCCCATGCCCGGGGATGAACACCGTGTCGTCACCCATGGGCCACAGACGCTGGGTGATGCTGTCTATCAGCTGCTGGTGGTTGCCCTGCGGAAAGTCGGTGCGCCCGATGCTGCCGGCAAACAGCACATCGCCCACGAAGGCCCGTTTGATTTCGGGCGAGTAGAACACCACATGGCCCGGCGTGTGCCCCGGGCAGTGCCGCACCTGCAGCGTGTGGCGCCCGATCTGCACCGTGTCGCCGTCGGCCAGCCAGCGCGTGGGCGTGAAGGCCTCGGCCACCGGGAAGCCGAACATGCGGCTTTGCTCGGGCAGGCCATCAATCCAGAACTGATCGCCCGGATGCGGCCCGACGATGGGCAACTGCAGTCGCCGGGCCAGCTCGCCGGTGCCGCCGGCATGGTCGATGTGGGCATGGGTCAGCCAGATCTGCTCCAGCTTCAGGCCCAGGCGCTCGACTTCGGCCAGCAAACGGTCCAGATCGCCACCGGGGTCGATCACAGCGGCCTGCCGGGTTTCATCGCACCAGACCAGGGAGCAGTTCTGCTGAAAGGCGGTGACGGGGAGGGTGAGGTAGTGGAGCATGGCTTGCAAAAAAGAGGGGAATGGACTCCGTGGGCTCGACCTGGGGGTGAAGGTCGGCGCCCAGCCTGGGTCGCATTGTGCCTGTCACCGCCTCGGGGCCGCCCGAGGCGGTGTGGCTTGGATTTCGTTACTTAGGTACGAATTTGTAGCATCTAGGTAGAAATCCTAGGCAGTCAATGCAATTTCGTATTGGGATTGATTTTTTTCGTACCAAAGTCGATTGAGCGCATCGGTATCGTTCAAACCATCGATGCTGGCTGCAAAAAAGCATTGACGACGCGAACCCCAATCGATTCCCCAAGAGGAGACAAGCCATGAAACAACACACCCGTCTGGCCCTGACGGCGGCCCTGGCCCTGGCCGTCAGCGCGACGGCCCAGGCCGAGACCGAACTGGTGATTGCCACGGTCAACAACGGCCACATGATCGAAATGCAGAAGCTGGGCAAGAACTTCGAGCAGGCCAACCCCGACATCAAGCTCAAATGGGTCACCCTGGAAGAGGGCACGCTGCGTCAGCGCGTCACCACCGACATCGCCACCAAGGGCGGCCAGTTCGACGTCATGACCATCGGCATGTACGAAACCCCGATCTGGGGCAAGAAAGGTTGGCTGCAAGAGGTCAAACCCGCCGCCACGTACGATGTGGACGACCTGCTGCCGGCCATGCGCAATGGCCTGTCGGTGGACAGCAAGCTGTTTGCCGTGCCTTTCTATGGCGAAAGCTCCATGCTCATGTACCGCAAGGATCTTGCCGACAAGGTCGGTGTGACCGTGCCCGAGCGCCCCACCTGGAACGAGGTTCGCGACCTGGCTGCCAAGATCCATGACCCCAAGAACGGGGTCTATGGCATCTGCCTGCGGGGCAAGCCGGGCTGGGGCGACAACATGGCCTTTCTGTCCACCATGGTCAACACCGCGGGCGGGCAATGGTTCGACATGGGCTGGAAGCCCCAGATCGACAGCAAGCCCTGGCACGACGCGGTCAATTTCTATGTCGACCTGCTGAAGAAGTACGGCCCGCCGGGCTCATCGGCCAACAGCTTCAACGAGATCCTGGCGCTGTACAACGAAGGCAAGTGCGGCATGTGGGTGGACGCCACCATCGCCGCCTCGTTTGTCAGCGATCCCAAGCAGTCCAAGGTGGCCGACAAGGTGGCGTTTGCCCAGGCCCCGACCCTGGTCACGCCCAAGGGCGCCAACTGGCTGTGGGCCTGGGCCCTGGCCATTCCGGCCGGCTCGCAGAAGGTCGACGCGGCCCAGAAGTTCATCAACTGGGCCACGTCCAAGGAGTACATCCAGTTGGTGGCCAAGACCAACGGTTGGGCCAGCGTGCCCACGGGCACCCGCAAGAGCACCTATGCGACCCCCGAGTTCCAGAAGGCGGCTCGCTTCGCGGCCGCCGAAAAGACCGCCATCGACAGCGCCAACCCGAACGACAGCACCCTGCCCAAGTCGCCCTATGTGGGCGTGCAGTTTGCCGCCATCCCCGAGTTCCAGGCCATCGGCATTTCGGTGGGGCAGCAGATGAGTGCGGCGCTGGCCGGCAAGGTGACGGTCGATGCCGCGCTGAAGACCTCGCAGGCGGCGGCCGAGCGCGAGATGAAGAAGGCCGGCTACTACAAGTGAGCTGAGGCCGCAATCGCCGGTGTGGTGCCTGTGCGGGGCGCCACACCTTTCGACTTTGCCCATCGTCTGAAGAAACCCGCCCCATGAAACGACTGCTGCCCCGGCTGCTGCTGACCCCGGCGGTGCTGAGCCTGTTCCTGTGGATGATCGTCCCGCTGGGGATGACGATCTACTTCTCGCTCATCCGCTACAACCTCATGCAGCCCGACCAGACCGGCTTTGCCGGGCTGGAGAACTTCGAGTACTTCCTCACCGATCCCTCCTTCGGGACCGCGGTGATGAACACCCTGCTGCTGCTGGGCAGCGTGATCCTCATCACCACGGTGCTGGGCATTGCTCTGGCCCTGCTGATCGACGCTCCTTTTCCGGGGCGCGGCCTGGTGCGCCTGCTGCTGATCTCGCCGTTTTTCGTCATGCCCACCGTGAACGCCCTGCTGTGGAAGCACATGATGATGAACCCCATCTATGGCGTGCTGGCCCAGGTCTGGCAGTTCTTCGGGGCCACGCCGGTCGACTGGCTGACTGATTACCCGCTGCTGGCCGTGGTCATCATGGTGGCCTGGCAATGGCTGCCCTTTGCCACGCTGATCTTCATGACCGCGTTGCAGAGCATGAACCGCGAGCAGATCGAGGCGGCCCGCATGGACGGCGCCAACTACCTGCAGCAGTTGCGTTACCTCTACCTGCCGCACCTGGGGCGCTCGGTGGCCGTGGTGGTGATGATCGAGCTGATTTTTCTGCTCAGCGTGTTTGCCGAGATCTACACCACCACCGGGGGCGGGCCAGGCGATGCCAGCACCAATGTGGCCTTCCTGATCTTCAAGCAGGCCCTGCTCAATTTCGATGCCGGCGTGGCCTCGGCCGGCGCGCTGTTCGCCGTGGTGCTGGCCAACATCGCCGCTGCTTTCATGATCCGCCTGGTTGGCAAGAACCTCGACAAGTGAGTCCAGCATGTCGCGATCCACTTCTTTTTCGCCCGCGCTGATGCTGCGCACCCTGGTGGCCTGGGGCATCACCCTGCTGCTGTTTTTTCCCTTGGGGTGGCTGGTACTGACCGCCTTCAAGACCGAGATGCAGGCCATTGCCGTGCCACCGCTGCTGGCGTTCAGCCCCACGCTGGACAACTTCCGTGAGGTGCAACTGCGCAGCGACTACCTGCTGTATGCCAGCAACTCGGCCATCACCAGTGTCCTGTCCACCCTGCTGGGCCTGGCCATCGCGGCGCCGGCCGCCTATTCGATGGCTTTCTTCAAGAGCGCCCGCACCAAGGACCTCCTGATGTGGATGCTGTCCACCAAGATGATGCCTGCCGTGGGCGCCCTGGTGCCGGTGTACGTGATGGCCCAGCACAGCGGGCTGCTCGACACCCGGCTGGGCCTGGTGATTCTCTTCACCCTGTCCAACCTGCCCATCATGGTGTGGATGCTGTACTCGCACTTCAAGGACATCCCGCACGAGATCCTGGAGGCTGCCCGCATGGATGGCGCCACCCTGTGGCAGGAGCTGCGCCTGGTGCTGCTGCCCCTGGGCCTGGGTGGGCTGGCGTCAACCGGCCTGCTGTGCCTGGTGCTGTCGTGGAACGAGGCCTTCTGGAGCCTTAACCTCAGCTCGGCCAAGGCGGGCACGCTGGCCACGCTGATTGCCAGCTATTCCAGCCCTGAAGGCCTGTTCTGGGCCAAGTTGTCGGCCGCTTCGCTGCTGGCCATCGCGCCCATCGTCGTGTTTGGCTGGTTCAGCCAGAAGCAGCTGGTGCAGGGCCTGACCTTCGGCGCCGTCAAGTAAACCCTTTCAAGAGATTTCCCCATGGCCTATCTGCAACTGCATGGCATTGAAAAATTCTTTGGCGAGCACCGCGCCATCAAGGGCATCGACCTGCACATCGAGCAGGGCGAGTTCATCGTTTTCGTCGGCCCCTCGGGATGCGGCAAATCCACCTTGCTGCGCCTGATCGCGGGCCTGGAGAGCAGCGACGGCGGCCGCCTGATGCTGGATGGGCGCGACATCACCGAGCAGCCCTCCAGCAAGCGCGATCTGGCCATGGTGTTCCAGAGCTACGCGCTGTACCCGCACATGAGCGTGTTCGAGAACATGAGCTTTGCCCTCAAGCTGGCCAAGGCCGACCCCGCCGTGATTCGCGACAAAGTGGAGCGTGCGGCCCACATCCTCAACCTGGGACCCTACCTGCAGCGCACCCCCAAGGAGCTCTCGGGCGGCCAGCGCCAGCGCGTGGCGATCGGCCGCGCCATCGTGCGTGCGCCCAAGGTGTTCTTGTTCGATGAGCCGTTGTCCAACCTCGACGCGGCCCTGCGTGGCCAGACCCGGGTCGAGATCGCCAAGCTGCATCGCGAGCTGGGGGCCACCACCATCTACGTCACCCACGATCAGGTCGAGGCCATGACCCTGGCCGACCGGGTGGTGGTGCTGCGCGACGGGCAGATCGAGCAGGTCGGCACCCCGCTGGAGCTGTACGACCGCCCCGCCAATCAGTTCGTGGCCCAGTTCATCGGTACGCCGCAGATGAACGTGGTGGCCGCTCAACTGCTGCCGGCCCAGCCGGGCTGGGACCTGCCTGCGGGCGGCTCGGTGGGGCTGCGCCCCGAGCACCTGAGCCTGTGCCCGCCGGGCCAGGGCCCGTTGCGCGGCCGGGTGGAACTGCTGGAGGCCCTGGGGGCTGAGACCCTGATCTACGTCGGTACCCCCGAAGGTGCCCAGCTGGTGGCCCGCCAGAACAGCCGCAGCGCCCTGAAGGCGGGCGATGAGGTGGGCTTGCAGATCGATTTCGATGCGGCCCACCTTTTTGACGCCCAGGGCCGCATCACCCGCACTGGCCTGGCCCGCGAAGCCCTGAGCCATTGACTGATCCCAGACCGACCCATTCCTTTTTTCCCATGGCCGACCACGACACCCCTTTCCTCATGCTCCACCTGGGGCTGGGCTCATTCCACCGCGCCCATCAGGCCGTCTACCTGCATCAGTTGCAGCAACTCGGCGACCGCCGCTGGGCCCTGGCTGCCGGCAACCTGCGCCCCGACATGGCTGACACGATCGAGGCCCTGCAGGCCCAGCACGGCGCCTACACCCTGGAGACCGTGAGCCCGCAAGGCGAGCGGGTGTACCAGCGCATCACGGCTTTGCAGACCGTGGTGCCGTACGACCCGGCACTCAGCGGGCTGATCCGGCTTGGGAGCGACGCGCGCACCGGCATCCTCTCGTTCACCGTCACCGAGGCGGGCTACTACCTCGACTCGGCCAACCGGCTGGAGCTGGCCCAGGCCGATTTGCAGGCCGACCTGCTGGCCGCCCGGCAGGGCCGGGCCGGCAGCACGATCTACGGCGCCTTGTGCGCCATCCTGCGTGAGCGCATGCGCCTGGGGGGCGGCCCGGTGACCCTGCTGAACTGCGACAACCTGCGCCACAACGGCGACCGCTCCCGCAGCGGGCTGCTCCAGTTCATCGAGCAGCTGGGTGACACCGCCTTGTCGGGCTGGGTGCAGCGCCACACCAGCAGCCCCAACGCCATGGTCGACCGCATCACGCCGCGACCCACGCCCGCGGTGCGTGAGCGCGTGGCTGCCGCCACCGGTGTGGACGACCCGGCGGCCCTGATGGGCGAAAGCTTCATCCAGTGGGTGATCGAAGACCGCTTTGTGGCGGGGCGGCCCGAATGGGAGCGGGTAGGGGTCGAGATGGTGGGCTCGGTCCAGGCCCATGAAGAGGCCAAGATCCGCCTGCTCAATGCCACCCACAGCTGCATCGCCTGGGCCGGTACCCTGCTGGGCCTGACCTACATCCACGAGGGCACACTGCACCCGGTGATCCGCCGCCTGGCCTACGACTACGTCACCGACGATGTGATCCCGGTGCTCGACACCCCCGAGCACCCCAGCCCCATCGACCTGGCCCGCTACCGCGATGTGGTGCTGGAGCGTTTCGGCAACCCGGCCATCGCCGACACCAACCAGCGCGTGGCCATGGATGGCTTCTCGAAGATCCCGGGCTTCATCGTGCCCACGGTGCGCGAGCGGCTGGCCGCAGGGGCCAGCATCCGCAGCGTGGCGGTGCTGCCGGCCCTGTTCCTGGCCTACCTGCAGCGCTGGCATCAGGGGCGCATTCACTACGTCTACCAGGACCAGGCGATGGACCCGGCCCAGGCCCACACCGTCTGCGAGGCGGCCGACCCGGTACGGGCGTTCGCCGCCCTGCCCACGTTGTGGGGCGACCTGGCCGGCGACCGCCGCCTGGTGGCCGCCCTGCGCGAAGCCAGCCAGCGCGTCACCCAATTCATCGAGGAGCAAAAGGCATGAGCGAGCGACTGAAGCACAAGCACGCCCTGTTGACCGGGGCCGCCGGCGGCATCGGCCTGGCGGTGGCCGGGGCCTACCTGGCCCAAGGGGCTCACTGCACCGTGGCCGACATCGGGGCCCAGCCTACGCCCGAGCTGGCGGCCCTGATGCAGCGCCACCCCGAGGCCCTGCACTACCAGCAGGCCGATGTGACCCGGCTGGCCCAGATCGACACCCTGATCGAGCAGGCCCGCAGCCGCTACGGGGCCATCACCACCTTGTTCAACAACGCGGCCATTTTTGACATGGCCCCCTTGTTCGACAGCCACGAGGCGATGTACGACCGGATCTTTGCGGTCAATGTGAAGGGCGCCTTCTTTGTGATGCAGAAGGTGCTGGCCCACATGGTGGCCGAGGGCGTGCAGGGCGGCGCGGTCATCAACATGGCCTCGCAGGCCGGGCGCCGGGGCGAGGCCCTGGTGTCGCACTACTGCGCCAGCAAGGCTGCCGTCATCAGCTACACCCAGAGTGCCGCCCTGGCCATGGCACCGCACGGCATCCGGGTCAACGGGATTTCGCCCGGCGTGATCGACACCCCCATGTGGCAGCATGTCGATGCCCTGTTCGCCCGCTACGAGCACCTGGCCCCGGGCGAAAAGAAAAAGCAGGTGGGCGCCGCCGTGCCTCTGGGGCACATGGGCCAGCCCACCGACCTGTGCGGGGCCGCCGTGTTCCTGGCCAGCGACGAGGCGGCTTACATCACGGCCCAGACCCTCAACGTCGATGGCGGTAATGTGATGTCCTGAGCCTTGTCCTGAGTCCGTCCTGTTCCGAGTCCACCCTGCTGCGCCGCCATGTCCACCAAACCCCGCCAGCTCAAGCCCGAGCTTGAACACGACTACAGCCGCCCGACCGAGCTGGGCTACGAGGCGCCCGATGAGGTCGGGCTGATCCGCTGCCTGTCGCACGGCTTTCCCACGCCGCTGGCCCGTTGGCACTACCACGACGAATACGAGCTGCACCTGATCACCGCCACCACCGGCAAGGCCTTTGTGGGGGACTGGATCGGCCAGTTCCAGCCCGGCCACCTGGTGCTGACCGGGCCGCGCCTGCCGCACAACTGGGTGAGCGTCGATGTGCCCGAGGGCGGTGTGCCGCAGCGCGATCTGGTGATCCAGTTCCGCCATGAGCCCATCGAGCAGGGCAGCCAGCAGATTCCGGAGTTGCGTGAGCTGCTGCCCCTGCTGGAGCGGGCCCGCCATGGCATCGAGTTCTTCGGCCTGCAGCAGCAGGCGACCGAGCACTGGCACCGCATCAAGCGCCTGCAGGGCCTGGCGCGGTTTGCCGCCTTCTGTGATTTCATGGCCGAGTTGGGGCGCTGCACCGACTTCAGGCTGCTGTCGAGCGCCCGGCTGCAGAGTGAGGACAACGACGCCCAGCTCGACCAGATCAATGCCATCCTGATGCGCATCACCGACCGCCTCAGCGAGCCGGTGTCGGCCACCGAACTGGCGGCAGAGCTGGACATGAGCGAGAGCCGCTTCTCGCGCTTCTTCCGTCGCGCCACCGGCAACACCTTCACCGACTTCGTCAGCCATGTGCGGGTGAATCGCGCCTGCCAGTTGCTGATGGAGTCGGATCGTCTCATCACCCACATTGCCTATGAAGTGGGTTTCAACAACATGGCCAACTTCAACCGGCGCTTTCTCGACATCAAGGGCATGACCCCCAGCGAGTACCGGCGCCAGGTGGACAAGCGCTTTGGCCTCAAGACCTGAAAGGCCGTGCCCATGTACCTCGGAATCGATCTCGGCACCTCGGGTGTCAAGGCCTGCCTGCTCGACCCTGAGCTGGGGATGATGGCCAGTGCCGACGCGGCCCTGACCTTGCAACAGCCCCGCGAGGGCTGGAGCGAGCAGGCCCCGCAGGCCTGGTGGAAGGCGGTGGAGCAGGCGCTGCAGCGCCTGCGCGCCCAGGCCCCGGCAGCCTGGGGCAGCGTGCAGGCGTTGGGCCTGTCGGGCCAGATGCATGGTGCCGTGCTGCTCGACGCCCAGGACCGGGTGCTGCGCCCGGCCATTCTGTGGAACGACGGCCGCAGCGAAGCCGAATGTGCCGAACTGGAGGCCCTGGCCCCTGAGCTGCACACGGTGGCCGGCAACCTGGCCATGCCGGGCTTCACCGCACCCAAATTGCTGTGGCTGCGCCGCCATGAGCCGGCGCTGTTCGAGCGCACGCGCCGCGTGTTGCTGCCCAAGGACTGGCTGCGCCTGCAGATGACGGGCGAGGCCGTCAGCGAGATGTCCGACGCCTCGGGCACGCTGTGGCTGGATGTGGGGCGGCGCTGCTGGAGCGAGCCCTTGCTGGCGGCCTGTGGCCTGGGCCTGTCGCACATGCCTCGGCTGGTCGAGGGCGATCAGGTGTCGGGTCTGCTGCGGCCCGTGCTGGCCGAGCGCTGGGGCCTGCCGGCCGGTGTGCGGGTGGCGGGGGGCGGGGGCGACAACGCCGCCAGCGCCATCGGTGTGGGGGCGGTTCGGGCGGGGCAGGGGCTGGTGTCGCTGGGCACCTCAGGCGTGGTGTTCCGCGTCTGCGACGCGTTCCGGCCCCTCACGGACCAGGCCGTGCACACCTTTGCCCATGCTCTGGCGGGGCGCTGGCACCAGATGTCGGTGATGCTCAGCGCCGCCAGTGCCCTGAGTTGGCTGCGGCGCCTGACCGGCGTGGCCGATGAGGCCGAACTGAGCCGCCTGGCAGGTCGCTTGAGCCTGGCTGAGCGGGCCGAGGCGCCCTTGTTTCTGCCCTACCTCGGGGGCGAGCGCACCCCTCACAACAATCCTCAGGCCAGTGGCGTGTTCTTGGGCCTGCGCAGCCGCCACGGGCCGGCGGATCTGGCCTGGTCGGTGATGGAGGGGGTGGGCTTCGGCCTGCTTGACGGTCTGCAGGCGATGGGCCCGTCGCCCAGTCAAGCGCCAGCGGCCTTCTCGCTGGTGGGGGGCGGGGCGCGCAGCGATGTCTGGGCCGGTCTGCTGGCCAGCGGCCTGGGCTGCCCCTTGCTGCGGCCCGTCGGGGCCGATGCAGCGGCGGCCCTGGGCGCGGCACGCCTGGCCTGGCTGGCCGATGGCGGCGACGAAGCCACCGTGTGCCAGGCCCTGCCCACCCAGGCCTGTTTCGAGCCTGAGCCCGAGCTGCAGGCGCTGCTGCAGGCGCGCCATCCACGTTTTCGAGCCGCCTACCCGGCGCTGCAGGCCCTGTTTTGAGCCTTTTCCTGACCCCTGTGACGGACCCCGCTTCCGAACCTATTGCCCGACTGCCATGACCGAATCCCCTTTGCCACTGCGCGTGGCTGTTGCCGGCGAAGCCTTGATTGACCTGGTGGGCCTGGCCGACGGCCACTACCAACCCTGTCTGGGCGGGGCGGTGTACAACCTGGCCCGCGCCCTGGCCTGCCAGAGCGTGGGCACGCTGTACCTGAACCCGTTTTCACGTGACCGCTTTGGCCGTGAACTGCAGGCCCAGTTGTTGCGCGATGGCGTGCGTCTCGCGCAAGCCGAGCCCGTGCCCCAGGCCACCTCGCTGGCCTTGGTGGGGCTCAATGCCGACGGGCACCCTGATTACGCCTTCTACCGTGAGGGCGTGGCCGACCGGCAGGTCAGTGCGCAGGGGCTGGCCCAGGCCCTGCGGCCTCATGACAGCCTGGAGCTGGTCTGCACCGGCGGCCTGGCGCTGGATGCCCGCGATGCGGGCATCTACCTGCCCTGGCTGCAAGCCCAGCGTGCGGCCGGGCGCGGTGTGGTGGTGGACGCCAACCTGAGACCCTCGGTGATGCCGGACCTGCAGGCCTACCGACAGCATGTGCTGGCGGTGCTGGCCCAGGCCCACATCGTGAAGGTCAGTGACGAAGACTTGCTGCACCTGGCGCTGCCCGGCGACACGGCACTGGAGCGTGCAGTGCACTTGCAGCGCCAATCGGGCTGCCCTTGGCTGCTGCTGACCCTGGGGGCCGAGGGGGCCTGTCTGTTGACCGGGCCGGGGGCGGCCTGGCAGGCGCGTGAGACCGATGCCTTGACAGTGGTCGATACCGTGGGGGCGGGCGACAGCTTTCTGGCGGGCCTGCTGGCGGCCTTGCTGCAGCGCTTGCCTTCACCGCTGGAGGCGTCGAACTGGGCCGACCGCCTGCAGCGCTTGTCGGGCGACGATGCGCAGGCCCTGCTCGGCCATGCCCTGGCCTGTGCCAGCCTGTGCGTGCAGCAGCGCGGCTGTGTGCCGCCACACTGGGCCGAGGCCCAGGCCTGGCGGGCGCAGCACAGCTTGCAGTCCCGGGCCTTGGCGCTGCCGCACTGAGCGCTCAAGCCCCGGCCACCGCGGCGCTCACAGGTTGGTAGCCGCCAGCACCTCGTTCAGGTCGGTCAGGCCGTGCAGCATCTTGTCGATGCCGTCCTGGCGCAGGGTCTTCATGCCGGCGGCCAGGGCGCTCTGGCGCAGCTCGCTGCCGCTGGCGCGGTGGCGGATCTGGCCGCGGATGGTGTCATTGCTCAGCATCAGCTCGTGCAGCCCCAGCCGGCCCTGGTAGCCATGGTGCTCGCAGTGCGGGCAGCCGGCTTCGTGGGCGCGGTACAGCATCAGGCCTTGTGGCCCCCGGCCGTGGGTGTGTTGCCATTGCTCGACCTGGTGCTGAACATCTTCAGCGCTGGGTTGGGCCACACCATCGCAGGCGCTGAGCAGGTACTGACGGGCCAGGCCCTGCAGTGCCTCGGTGGTGGCGGGCTGGGCTTCGCGGCAATGCGGGCACAGCCGGCGCACCAGGCGCTGGGCCAGGATGGCCAGCAGCGAGTCGGAGAAGTTGAAGGGGTCGAGCCCGATCTCCAGCAGACGCCCGACGCTTTCGGGGGCCGAGTTGGTGTGCAGGGTGGACAACACCAGGTGGCCGGTGAGCGAGGCCTCGATTGCGATGCGGGCGGTCTCCTCGTCGCGCATCTCGCCGATCATGATCACGTCGGGGTCGGCACGCAAAAAGGTGCGCATGGCGGCGGCAAAGGTCCAGCCGATGCGCGGGTTGATCTGCACCTGACGCAGGCCCTCCTGGGTGATCTCGACCGGGTCTTCTGCGGTCCAGATCTTGCGGTCCTCGGTGTTGATGTCGCGGATCAGCGAGTGCAGGGTGGTGGTCTTGCCGCAGCCCGTGGGGCCGCAGACCAGGATCAGGCCGTAGCTTTTCTGGGCCATGGCGCGCAGGGCCAGCAGGTTGTCGGGGTTCAGGCCGATGCTGTCCAGCGGAAGCGGGCGGTGGCTGCCCAACAGGCGCAGCACCACGTCCTCCAGGCCCTGCGAGGTGGGCACGGTGACCATGCGCATCTCCAGGCGTGAGTTGCCAAAGCGCGAGAAGTCGATCTTGCCGTCCTGCGGCTTGCGGTGCTCAGAGATGTCCAGCCCGGCCATGATCTTGAGCCGGGTGACGAGTGCGAAACGCCAGTGGCAGGGCACTTCGAGGTAGTTGATCAGGCGGCCATCCACGCGCAGCCGGATGCGCACCGGTGCCGGTGCGGGCTGCATCTCGATGTGGATGTCCGAGGCCCGGTGGGCCTGGGCCTCGCTGATCAGGGTGTTGATCAGGCGCACCAGGGTGTTGTCCGATTCGCTGACCTGGGTCGGGTCGACGTGGGTTTCCACGTCGCCGGCAGGCGCCAGTTCACTGGCCAGCGCGTGCGCGTCGAGCACCTTGGGGGCGTCCGCCGTGGCCGGGGTGCCCGTTGGTCCGGTGGTGCCGGTCCGACGCGGATAGAAGCGCGCGATGGTAGGCTGCAAGGTACCGGGGGCGGCCAGGGCCGGCAGCAGGCGGTGCTGGGTCAGGAAGCGCAGCTCATCGAGCAGGCGTTGATCCCAGGGGTCGGCCATCAGCAGCACCAGCACCTCGTCTTCGAGCAGCAGCGGCAGCACGGATTCACGTTCGGCCACATGGTGGGGCACCAGGGCCAGTGCGGCGGGGTCGGGTGAGAGCTGGCGCGGGTCGATCACGGGGCTGCCCAGCCAGGCCGCAATGGCGGCCTGCAATTGCGCCTCGCTCAGAATGCCGTTGCGCACCAGAATCTGGCCGAGCAGGGTCCTGTCCTGGTGTTCACCCGCGGGGGCGTTGTGCCGTTGCTTTTGCTGGTGGGCCAGGGCGCTTTCGATGGTGGCGCGTCCGACCAGCCCGCTTTGCTGCAGGGCCTCACCCAGGTGCCGGGCCCGGCTCAGGGTGGGGTGGTGGGCATGCAGGCCGTCCCAGAGTTCGCGGCTGGTCGCGGGGCGCAGAGGTGGGTTCAAAGCGGTGGCTGGCGGTGCAGTCATGAAGGCGCGATCAAAAAAAGGACTTGGTGGGTTTCAGGTCCTGGCCCTTCTTGCTGGGGCCCTGTCACCTGATCGCGTCCTTCCCGGGCCCTGTGCAGCACAGGGTCAGCGCGTGATGTAACTATATGTTAAAGCTTGTGTGAGCCTGGGTGTGTTATCAGACCTCGGCAGGTGGGGTCATGGCGACTTCGCCGGCCCCCACTGTGCTCACGGCCTGCTCGTGCAGCCGGTGCCGTCAGGGGGCGAGACTCGAAAATGACCTGCATGACGATCTCCAGTGAGTGAATGGCGTCTCAAAGACAGGGGGGCAATGACTTCATTGAAAGCAGATAATTTCGCATCAAGGTTCCTGAAAATACAGAGCTTTCGTCATGAGCGCCTCTTTCAATTACAAGCACCTGTATTACTTCTGGGTGGTCGCCAAGGAGGGCGGTATCTCCAAGGCGGCCGAGCGGTTGGGCATGGCGGTGCAGACCATCAGTGCCCAGGTCCGAGAGCTGGAGCGTTCGTTGGGCTATGCGCTGCTCAAACCGGCCGGGCGAGGGCTGGTGCTGACCGATGCGGGCATGGCCGCCATGCAGCAGGCGGACCAGATCTTCCAACTCGGCGAGAGCCTGCCCACCCGCGTGCGCGATGCGGTCAGCGCGCCCATGGTGCGGCTGGCCGTGGGGATTTGCGACGGCTTGTCCAAGCTGGTGGTGCGCAGCCTCTTGAACCCGATCATGGAGGTCACGCACCTGCGCCTGCTGTGCCATGAAGGCGAACTGGACGACCTGCTCGGTGAATTGGCGCTGCACCGGCTCGATGTGGTGCTGTCCGACCGGCCGGCACCCGTCAATCCGAACATCAAGCTCTACAGCCACCTCATGGGCACCTCGTCGATCGCTTGGTATGGCACGGCGGCCATGGCCCAGTCTTGCAGCCGCCACTTCCCGGCCAGCCTGGCCGATGTGCCGGTGCTGCTGCCCACGGGCCACACGGCCTTGCGGGCCCGCCTGGATCAGTGGTTCGAGCAGCAGGGGGTGCGGCCCCGGGTAGTCGGTGAGTTCGAGGACAGTGCGCTGCTGAAGACCTTCGGCGCCAGTGGCATGGGGGTGTTTCCGGCTTCCGAGCTGGCGCATGAGGATCTGCAGTCCCACTACCCGGTGCGCCGCATTGGCCCTTGCGAGGGGGTGACCGAGCATTTCTATGCCATTGGCACCGAGCGCAAGGTGCAGCACCCCATCGTGCAGCGGCTGCTGCAGGCGGCGGCCTGAGGCCGGGCTCTCAGGCGGTCTGCTGGATCCCGGCCAGCACCCAGCCGCCGGCACCTGCCAGGGGCTTGCTCAGGTTCCAGACCTCGTCGAACACCTCATCGTCGATGCCCGCGCCGTAGCGGATGAAGCCGGTGAAGCGGACGCTCACCAGGTAGCGCGGGGGTTCTTGCGCCACGTCGAGCACCTGGGCCTCGAGTTGCAGGACTTCACCGCGTTGCGGGGCTGAGCCACGCTCTCCGAATTCTTGTTGCAATTGGGCCAGCATCTCCGGCGTGGTGAACTCGCGCAGGGCGTCAAGCTGGCCGCTGTCATAGGCCGCCTGGAGCCGGACGAAGTTGGACTTGGCATGGTGCTCGAAGCCCGCCCGATCGAAGTCCGCCGGAATCGCGGCCTGTTGAGCCACCGGTTGCAGGGCCGAGCCGATGAGCGAGCCGGACCCGGTGCCCAGTGGGCTGGATGGCGTCGCAACTTTGTAGGCGTTCTGCGGCTGCGTGGCTTGAGGCGCGGTGGCGTAGGGCGCACCGGGGCCGACCCCTGGGGCGACTTGAGGACCGATGGCGGCCGGCATCAGGCCTGGGGCCGCTTGGCCAGTGCCCGGGCTGCCCTGGGCGCGCCGGCGCAGCACGAAGCCGATCACGGCCATGACGGCGACGGCCAGCAAGCCCATCATCATCATGGAGGCCAACTGCTCGCCAAAGCCGAAGTGCGAGGCCAAGGCCGCCAGGCCCAGGCCGGCGGCGAGGCCGGCCAGGGGCCCGGCCCAGGAGGGCTTGCGGGCCGCGGCCGTGCCGGCGGCAGCGGCCGGCGTGGCCGCTGTTGCGGGCGTCGCGCTGGGGCTGGCCTGGGCGGCCGGGCTGGACGGGGCCTTGTTCTGCACCGCTTCGCGTTGGGTGCCGACGGACTTGCCGCCGCCCATGCGTTTGGCGGCCTCGGCGTCCATGGAGGCGGTCGCCAGGCCCAGCGACAGCACCACGGCCAGTGCGGTTAAGAGTTTCTTCATGGTCTGCTCCTGGATGAAAAATGATCCTGGACGCAGCGTAAGCAGGAAGACGCTCAAAAAAAAGCTGGGTTTAGTGGATCCTCATTCCTAAAAAACCTGAATCAAATCCGGTGCTGCTCAGCCCGTTGGCGGCTGGCCGGGCGCCATCGATGGGCGGCGCGGTGTCAGAGCGCCAGCTCGTACTCCACCGTGATCGGTGCGTGGTCGCTGAACTTCTCGCCCTTGTAGATGGCCTCGGTGCGCGCGGTCTCGGCGATGGCGGGGGTGGCCAGGTGGTAGTCCAGGCGCCAGCCCACGTTCTTGGCGTAGGCCTGGCCGCGGTTGCTCCACCAGGTGTAGCAGGCCTCGGTGGTGTCGGGCTGCAGGCGGCGGTAGACGTCGACCACGCCATCGGCCAGCAACTGGGTCATCCAGGCGCGTTCTTCGGGCAGAAAACCACTGTTCTTCTGGTTGCCCTTCCAGTTCTTCAGGTCGGCCTGCTGATGGGCGATGTTGATGTCGCCGCACAGCACGAAGTCGCGCTGTTGCTTCAGGGCCATCAAGTGCGGGTGCATCAGCGCCAGGAAGCGGAACTTGGCCTGCTGACGCTCCTCGCCCGAAGAGCCGCTGGGGAAGTAGCTGCTGATGACCGAGAACTTGCGCTGGGGGGTGTCAAAGCGCAATTCGACATAGCGACCTTCGGCATCGAACTCGCCGCCATCGAAGCCGACCACCACGTCGCTGGGCGCGTGACGGGTGTAGACGCCCACGCCTGAATAGCCCTTTTTCTCGGCCAGATGAAAGTACCCCTTGAGCTGCGCCAGCTCTTCGAAGCGGCCGGCCAGATCGGGGGCCTGGGCCTTGATCTCCTGCACACAAATACAATCCGGCTGGGTGGCCGCAATCCAGGCTTCGACGCCCTTGGTGGTGGCCGAACGGATGCCGTTGAGATTGAGGCTGGTTAATTTGAACAAGGAATTCCCCATGGTGGTTGAGAGCGTGCAAGGGTCTGGTCAAGACCTGCTGGCCCAGGATTTTGTGCAGTTTGCGGTGGATGCAGGGGTGCTGCGCTTTGGTGAATTCAAGACCAAGGCGGGCCGCCTGAGCCCCTACTTCTTCAATGCCGGGCTGTTTGACGATGGCGCCAAGCTGGGCCGTCTGGCCGAATTCTATGCAAAACGGATCCTGGAAAGCGGCATTGAGTTCGACATGATTTTTGGCCCGGCCTACAAAGGCATTCCACTGGCCGCGGCGGTCGCGATCGAGCTGGCCCGCCTGGGCCGCAACGTGCCCTTTGCCTACAACCGCAAAGAGGCCAAGGACCATGGCGAGGGCGGCACCCTGGTGGGCGCGCCGTTGAAGGGGCGGGTGCTGATCGTGGACGATGTGATGTCGGCCGGGACTGCCGCGCGCGAGTCGATTGCCATCATCCAGGCGGCCGGGGCCCAACCCCATGCCGTGGCCCTGGCCCTGGACCGTCAGGAGAAAGCCACCGAAAACGGGCAGGACGTGCCTTACAGCGCTGTGCAATATGTCCGGGATCGGCTGGGTTTGCAGGTTTGTGCCATCGCCAGGCTGGCGGACTTGTTACAGTATCTGCAACAAACCGGGCAGGGTGGTTCGGCGGCAGATCACGAGCGTGTTCTGGCCTATCGCCAACGCTACGGAGTCAGCGAAGGATAAAGAGTGACGATCAGGGTTTGGGCCGTGATGGGCTTGCTGGCAGTCCACAGTGGACTGCAGCTTGCCCATGCCCAAGCCATCTTCACCTGCGTGGACGGCAAGGGCCGTCGCATCACCTCAGACCGGCCCATTCCCGAGTGCCTGGACCGCGAGCAACGCGAGCTCAACCCCAGCGGGACCGTCAAGCGCCAGATTCCCCCCAGCCAGACCGCTCAGGAGCGCGCCTCAGAGGAGGCTCGCCAACGCCAGGCCGAAGAGGAGCAGGCGCGGGTCCTGGAAGAAAAGCGCCGCGACCGCGCCCTGCTGGCGCGCTACCCCGACCGGGCTTCGCACGACGCGGAGCGTGGCGAGTCGCTGAAGCAGGTTGACGAGGTGGTGGTGTTGGCGCAGCGTCGCATCGATGATCTCAAGGCCCAGCGCAAGGCCATTGACACCGAGTTCGAGTTTTACCGCCACGACCCGAACAAAGCACCTTTGGCGCTGCGCATGCGGCGCCAGGACAACCTGGCGACCGAGCAGGCGCAACTGCGCTTCATCGAGGAGCAGGCGCAGGAGAAAAAACGCATCAATCAGCGTTTTGACCGCGAGCTGACGCGCCTGACCCTGCTCTGGGGTGGCGCCCGCTGAGCGCACCCGGGGCCGTGCGGGCCCCGGTGCTGACACAGGCGTAGGCGCTCGCTTTCGCCTCAGGCCAGTTTGCTCTTGAGCAGCTCGTTGACCTGGCCCGGGTTGGCCTTGCCCTTGCTGGCCTTCATCACCTGGCCCACCAGGGCGTTGAAAGCCTTGTCCTTGCCGGCCTTGTACTGCGCCACGTTGTCGGCGTTGGCGGCAATCACCTCGTCGATGATCTTCTCGAGCGCGCCCGAGTCGTTCATCTGCTTGAGGCCCTTGGCTTCGATCACGGCGTCGACTTCGCTGGCCTCGCCACTCCAGAGCGCTTCAAACACTTGCTTGCCGGCGTTGTTGGAGATGGTGCCATCGGCAATGCGGGCGACCAGTGCCGCCAGCTGGGCCGCGCTCACGGGAGCGGTCTCGATGCTGGCCTCGCCGCTGTTGAGGCGGCGTGACAGCTCGCCCATCACCCAGTTGCTGACCAGCTTGGGCTGGCCGCTGGCCTTGGCCGCCGACTCGAAGTAGGCCGCCATGGCCTTGCTCTGGGTCAGGGTGGTGGCGTCGTACTCGGGCAGGCCGTAGTCGGCCACGAAGCGGGCGGCCATGGTGCGCGGCAGCTCGGTCATGGCCGCCTTCACGCGCTGCACCCATTCGTCGGCGATCACCAGTGGGGGCAGGTCGGGGTCCGGGAAGTAGCGGTAATCGGCTGCGTCTTCCTTGGTGCGCATGGCGCGGGTTTCGCCGGTGTCGGGATCGAACAGCACGGTGGCCTGCTGGATGGCATGGCCGTCTTCGATCTGGTCGATCTGCCAGCGCACCTCGTAGTCGATGGCTTGCTGCATGAACTTGAAGCTGTTCAGGTTCTTGATCTCGCGGCGGGTGCCCAGGGGCTGGCCGGGTTTGCGCACCGACACGTTGGCGTCGCAGCGGAAGCTGCCTTCCTGCATGTTGCCGTCGCAGATGCCGATCCAGGTGACGATCTTGTGCAGCTCTTTGGCGTAGGCCACGGCTTCGTCGCTGGAGCGCATGTCGGGCTCGGTCACGATCTCCAGCAGCGGCGTGCCGGCACGGTTCAGGTCGATGCCCGACTGACCGATGAAGTCTTCGTGCAGCGATTTGCCGGCATCTTCTTCAAGGTGGGCGCGTACCAGACGCACCGTCTTCTTCTCGTCACCGAGGAAGAACTCGACCTGGCCGCCGACCACCACCGGGATCTCGAACTGGCTGATCTGGTAGCCCTTGGGCAGGTCCGGGTAGAAGTAGTTCTTGCGCGCGAAGATGCTTTTGTGCGAGATGTGCGAGCCGATCGCCAGGCCGAACTCGATGGCGCGTTCGACGGCGCCCTTGTTCATCACCGGCAGCGTGCCGGGCAGGGCCAGGTCCACGGCGCAGGCCTGGGTGTTGGGTTCGGCACCAAAGGCCGTGGGCGCTCGGCTGAAGATCTTGCTCTGGGTGGAGAGCTGGGCATGGGTTTCGAAGCCGATCACGACTTCGTAGCCGTGCACGAGTTTGGGTTGACTGCTCATGATCAGATGCTCTCCGGACGGCGGAGGTGGAAGTCAGTGGCTTGCTGGAAGCGGTGGGCGGCGTTCAGCAGACGGGTTTCGCCGAAGTAGTTGCCGATCAGCTGCAGGCCCACGGGCATGCCGCCTTCGCCGAAGCCGGCCGGCAGGCTCATGCCGGGCAGGCCGGCCAGCGAGCCGGGCAGGGTGAAGATGTCGGCCAGGTAGTTGGCCACCGGGTCGGCTGATTTCTCGCCCAGCTTCCAGGCCACGGTGGGGGCCACCGGGCCGGCGATCACGTCGCATTGCTTGAAGGCCTGCTGGAAGTCGTCGGCAATCATGCGGCGGATCTTCTGCGCCTGCAGGTAGTAGGCGTCGTAGTAACCGTGCGACAGCACATAGGCACCGATCATGATGCGGCGCTTGACCTCGTCGCCAAAGCCTTCGGCGCGGGTCTTCTTGTACATGTCGGTCAGGTCGCCGTAGTCCTTGGCGCGGTGGCCGAACTTCACGCCGTCGAAGCGGCTCAGGTTCGAGCTGGCCTCGGCCGGGGCGATGATGTAGTAGACCGGGATGGACAGTTCGGTGCGCGGCAGGCTGATCGGCACCAGGGTGGCGCCCAGCTTCTCATACTCTTTCAGGGCGGCGTCGACGGCGGCACGCACATCAGGGGCCAGGCCTTCGCCAAAGAACTCGGCCGGCACGCCGATGCGCAGGCCTTCGATCGAGTCGTTCAGACCACGCGAAAAGTCTTCGGCCGGCACGTCGAGCGAGGTCGAGTCGCGGTCCGGGTCGGGGCCGCAGATCGCCGACAGCAGCAGGGCACAGTCTTCGGCGCTGCGGGCCATGGGGCCGGCCTGGTCCAGGCTGGAGGCGAAGGCGATCATGCCGTAGCGTGAGGCCCGGCCATAGGTGGGCTTGATGCCGGTGATGCCGCAGAAACTGGCGGGCTGGCGGATCGAGCCGCCGGTGTCGGTGCCGGTCACGGCCGGGGCCAGGCGGGCCGCCACGGCCGCGGCGCTGCCACCCGACGAGCCGCCGGGCACGCGGTTGCGGTCCCAGGGGTTGCGCACCGGGGCGGGCTGCTCGAAGCCCAGCGGGGCGATGGCCGAGTTCTCATTGGCCGAACCCATGGCGAACTCGTCACAGTTGAGCTTGCCCAGGGTCACCGCGCCAGCATCGGCCAGCCGTGTGACCACGGTGGCGTCAAACGGCGACTGGTAGCCCGCCAGCATCTTGGAGCCGGCGGTGCTGGGGAAACTCTTTGTAACAAAAATATCTTTGTGTGCAATCGGCACACCGTCCAGGGCGCGGGCCTGGCCGGCCGCAATCCGCTCATCGGCGGCCCGGGCCTGGGCCAGGGTGGCCTCTTCGTTCAGGGCGACAAAAGCCCCGAGTTCAGGTGCGGCCTGGATGCGGCCGAGAAAATGCTGGGCCGCCTCGACGGCGGAAACTTCACGCTTCTGAAGCTGGCGGGCCAGTTCGGCCACGCTGAGGTCATGCAATGCAGGGGAGGTCATTCGAACGATTCCTTACTCGATCACCTTGGGCACCAGGAACAGGCCCCGCTCGACGGCGGGCGCGCTTTGCTGGTTGGCCTCGCGCTGGTTGGGCTCGCTGGCGATGTCGTCACGCAGGCGCAGCGCCACCTCCTGGATGGCGGCCACCGGGTGAGCCAGGGGCTCCAGACCGGTGGTGTCGACAGCGCGCATTTTTTCGACGATGTCAAAGAAACCATTGAGCTGGGTGAGCATGCGCTCGCTTTCGGCAGGTTGAAGTTCCAGCCGGGCCAGGTTGGCGATCCGGGCTATGTCCTGAGAGGTGAGGGCCATAGAGTTTGAGCGGGTGGTATCTGAAAAAAGCCGCTGTCGCAGCGGTGTTCCGAGGAGGTCGGAGGAAGTTATTCACAGGGGATCGGGTATTATCCCGTCTTTGTCGCGTTACCCCCCAAAGTGCTGGTAATTGAGCTAAAAACCGCTCATTTTGACCCCTGGTGACCCTGTAACTGACCCCGAAAATTGAGGCGACGGCGGGCCGAAGCGCATGCCGTGCCTGAGAGGATTTTGAATGTTTGGAGCCTTCCGTCGGTATTTCTCCACCGACCTTGCCATTGACCTTGGCACTGCCAACACCCTGATCTTTGCCCGCGACAAGGGCATCGTGCTGGACGAACCCTCTGTGGTCGCCATCCGCCATGAAGGCGGCCCGCACGGCAAGAAGGTCATCCAGGCCGTGGGCCGTGAGGCCAAGGCCATGCTGGGCAAGGTGCCTGGCAACATCGAGGCCATCCGCCCCATGAAAGACGGCGTGATCGCCGATTTCGTGATCACCGAGCAGATGATCAAGCAGTTCATCAAGATGGTGCACCCGCGCACGTTGCTGGCCCCCAGCCCGCGCATCATCATCTGCGTGCCCTGTGGCTCCACCCAGGTTGAGCGTCGCGCCATCAAGGACGCGGCCGAGGCCGCAGGTGCCACCGCGGTGTACCTGATCGAAGAACCCATGGCGGCCGGCATCGGCGCCGGCCTGCCGGTGTCCGAAGCCAGCGGCTCGATGGTGGTGGACATTGGTGGCGGTACCACCGAAGTCGGTGTGATCTCGCTGGGCGGCATGGTCTACAAGGGCTCGGTCCGCGTGGGCGGCGACAAGTTCGACGAGGCCATCATCAATTACATCCGCCGCAACTACGGCATGCTGATCGGCGAGCCTACCGCTGAAGCCATCAAGAAGCAGATCGGTTCGGCCTTCCCGGGCTCTGAAGTGCGCGAGATGGAAGTCAAGGGCCGCAACCTCAGCGAAGGCGTGCCGCGCAGCTTCACCATCTCCAGCAACGAAGTGCTGGAGGCGCTGACCGACCCGCTCAACCAGATCGTCTCGGCCGTCAAGAACGCGCTGGAACAGACCCCGCCCGAACTGGGCGCCGACATTGCCGACCGCGGCATGATGCTGACCGGCGGTGGTGCTTTGCTGCGCGACCTGGACCGCCTGCTGGCCGAGGAAACCGGCCTGCCGGTGCTGGTCGCCGAAGACCCGCTGACCTGCGTGGTGCGCGGTTGCGGCATCGCGCTGGAGCGCATGGACCGTCTGGGCAGCATCTTCACGAGCGAATAACACCACCATGTCCGCACCAAGCCGGTTCGTCGTTCAGGCGGCCGGCTTTTTGCGATTCTGGTGACACCTGGGTCTAGCCGAACATGCCTCTGGGAACCCTGGACCGCAACGCGCCGTCGCTTTTCCGGCAAGGGCCAACACCGCTGACCCGGCTGTTGTTCTTCAGCGCCTTGTCGGTGTTTCTGATGGTGGCCGATGCGCGCTTTCACCTGACGCACCCTCTGCGGGCGGCGGTCGACACGGCCTTGTACCCGCTGCAATGGGTGGCCTTGCAACCGGTGCGGGCAAGCCAATCGGCGGCTGAGTACTTCGAGTCGCTGAATTCGGCACAGGCGATCGAAGAAGAGGCCCGCCGCAAGCTGGCCTTGCAGTCGCAGCGCGCCAACCAGGTCGAGCAACTGCAGCAGGAGAACACCCGCCTGCGCGAGCTGCTGGGGCTGCATGAGCGATTCAAATCCGAGGCCCAGGCGGCCGAGGTGCTGTATGACGCGCCCGACCCCTACACCCGCCGCGTCATCATCGACCGCGGGCAGCTCAAGGGCGTGGCGCTGGGCTCACCGGTGATCGACGAGGCCGGGGTGCTGGGCCAGGTGACGCGGGTGGACCCGCTGCTGGCCGAGGTGACCCTGGTGATCGACCGCGATTTCGCGATTCCTGTGCTCAACACCCGCACCGGTGCGCGCAGCGTGGCCTATGGTGACCCGATCGCCAACGGTGGCGGCCTGGAGCTGCGCTACATGCCCGCCAATGCGGATGTGCAGGCTGGCGATCTGCTGTCCACCAGCGGGGTCGATGGCGTCTACCCGCCCGGCCTGCCGGTGGCCCGGGTGGACAAGGTGGAGCGCCGGGCCGATTCGGCCTTTGCGCGCATCCATTGCGTGCCCCTGGGCCTGGTGATGGCGTCGCGTCACGTGATGGTGCTGAGCCCCCTGGGCGACCAGGTGCCGCCGCGGCCGCAGCCCGAACCCGCCGCACCGCAGCGCAAGGGAGGCCGCAAATGATGGGCAAAGCGAGCGGCCAGCAGCTTTTGCTGCCGGCCAATCCGGTCTTCATCTGGACCTCCGTGGTGGTGGGCCTGCTGGTCAACCTGCTGCCGCTGGGCCGCATGCCGGGCATGCCCGATGTGCTGCTGCTGTTGCTGATGTTCTGGTCGGTGCATCAGCCCCAGCGGGTGGGCATTGGCGCGGGTTTTGTGCTGGGCCTGGTCATGGACGTGCACCAGTCGGCGCTGCTGGGGCAGCATGCCCTGGTCTATGCCGGCTTGAGTTACCTGGCCACGCAGATGCAACGCCGCCTGCTGTGGTTCAGTGTGCCGTCGCAGGCGCTGCAGTTGCTGCCATTGTTCCTGGGTGCGCACCTGGTCGAGCTGGCTTTGCGGGTGTTGCTGGGCGGCATCTTTCCGGGTTTCTGGTTCCTGCTGGCGGGCACGCTCGAGGCCTTGCTGTGGCCGCTGGCGTCCTGGGTGCTGCTGGCGCCTCAACGGCGTCCGCCGGATCGCGATGAAAACCGGCCGCTATGACCGAGCTGCGCAACGTCGAGGTCGACCTGTGGCGCTTCCGCACCCGTGTGGTGGCGGCGGGCGCGGTGGTGTTGATTTGTTTCTCTTTGCTGGTGGCCCGCCTGATCTACCTGCAGGTGGTGCGTCACGAGGACCTGGCCGAGCAGGCTGAGAACAACCGCACCGCGGTGGTGCCCATCGTGCCCAACCGCGGCCTGATCGTGGACCGCAATGGCGTGGTGCTGGCCACCAATTACTCGGCCTACACGCTGGAGATCACGCCCTCCAAGGCCGGCCCGCTGGACGAGGTGATCGATGGCCTGGCCACCGTGGTCGACATCCAGGCCCGCGACCGGCGTCGCTTCAAGAAGCTGGTCGAAGAGTCCAAGAGCTTCGAGTCGCTGCCCATCCGCACCCGGCTGTCAGACGAAGAGGTGGCTCGCTTTGCCGCCCAGCGCTTCCGCTTTCCGGGCGTCGAGATCAAGGCCCGGCTGTTTCGCAACTACCCCTATGGGCCGCTGGCCAGCCACGTGATCGGCTACATCGGCCGCGTCAACCAGAGGGAAAAGGAAGACATCCAGGATTCGGACGACGAAGCCAACTACCGAGGCACCGAGTACATCGGCAAGCTGGGCGTGGAGCAGAGCTTCGAGCGGCAGCTGCATGGGATCACCGGTGTCGAGCAGATGGAGACCTCGGCCGGTGGCCGCGCCGTGCGGCGCCTGGCCAGCCACCCGGCCACACCGGGCAACACCGTGATGCTGTCGATCGACATCAAGCTGCAGAAGCTGGTCGAAGACCTGTTCGGCGAGCGCCGGGGTGCCCTGGTGGCACTGGACCCCAAGACCGGCGAGGTGCTGGCCTTTGTCAGCAAGCCCACTTTCGACCCCAACCTGTTCGTGGACGGCATCGACCAGGAGAATTGGCAAGCCCTCAACGAGTCACCCGACAAGCCCCTGTTGAACCGGGCCTTGCGTGGCACCTACCCGCCGGGCTCCACCTACAAGCCCTTCATGGCCCTGGCCGCGCTGGAGACGGGCAAGCGCACGCCCCAGCAGACGATCTACGACCCGGGCTATTTCATGTTCGGCAACCACCGCTTCCGCGATGACAAGGAAGGCGGCCATGGCACGGTGGACATGTACAAGTCGATCGTGCAGTCGTGCGACACCTATTACTACATGCTGGCCAACGACATGGGCGTGGACCTGATCCACGACGAGATGCAGAAGTTCGGCTTTGGTGCGCTCACCGGCATCGACATCTTCGGTGAGGTGCGCGGCATCCTGCCCTCCACCGATTGGAAGCGCAACGCCTACAAGCGTCCTGAGCAGAAGCGTTGGTACTCGGGCGAGACCATCTCGCTGGGCATTGGCCAGGGCTACAACAACTTCACCATGCTGCAACTGGCCACGGCCACGGGCGTGCTGGCCAACAATGGCGTCAAGATGAAGCCGCACCTGGTCCGCCAGGTGACCGATGTGGTGACGCGCCAGTCGCAAGACACCCAGCAGGAAATCAAGGCCGAGTTGACCGCCAAGCCCGCCAACATCGCTGTCATTCGCAATGCGCTGGTGGGTGTGAACACCGAGGGCACCGGGGCCACGGCCTTCCGGGGCGCCGGCTATGTGGCCGCCGGCAAGACCGGCACCGCCCAGGTGGTGACGGTCAAGCAAAACGAAAAATACGACGCCGCCAAGCTGTCCGAGCGCTACCGCGATCACGCGCTGTACATGGCCTTTGCACCGGCCCAGGACCCGCAGATCGCCCTGGCCATGGTGGTCGAGAACGCGGGCTGGGGTGGGGCCACGGCAGCGCCCATCGCACGCCGGGTGTTCGACTACTGGCTGATGCAGCAATACCCCAGCGAGCCGGACCTGGCCGCCGTGCAGGCCGGCCAGGCCCAGACCCCGATAGGCACCCCGCGCAAGGTGTCGGAAGTGCCCGGGTTGCCCGATCTGTCGCAGGGCCAACTGCCGGCGCGCGGCAGCAGCCGTTGACGCACCGAGCGGGCGGCGGCGGGCCGCGGCCCGCCGGCCTCAGCGCAGGAAGGCGTCGTAGCCCGTCTTGAGGATCAGGAGCGACACCACGGCGATGAACACGCCGCGCACAAAGCCTGCCCCATGTTTGAGGGCCAGCCGCGTGCCCAGCACGCTGCCCAGCACATTGGCCGCCGCCAGCGGCAGCGCGTAGTGCCACCACACATGGCCCTTGAGGCTGAACAGGATCAGTGCGGCCAGGTTGGTGGCGGTGTTCAGCAGCTTGGCATTGGCCGACGCGTTCAAAAAGTCGTAGCCCAGCCAGCGCACCAGCAAAAAGACAAAGAAGCTGCCCGTGCCCGGGCCGAAGAAACCATCGTAGAAACCGATCACCAAGCCGATCAGGCTGATGGCGGCGGTCTCATGCAGGCCCGCAAAGCGCGGCGCATGGTGACGTCCGAGTTCCTTGCGGGCCAGGGTGTAGGCCAGCACACCAAGCAGGATCAGGGGCAGCAGGCGGCGCAGAAACTCGGGCGAGATCTGGGTCACGGCCCAGGCCCCCGCAAAGGCCCCGGCAAAGCCCGCGGCTGCGGCGGGCAACACGGTGGGCCAACGCAGGCTCACGCGGCGCTGGTACTGCCAGGTGGCGATGCCTGTGCCCCAGATCGAGGCGCTCTTGTTGATGCCGAAGAGGGTGGCCGGTGGCGTGGTGGGGTAGATGGCGAACAGGGCTGGTACCAGGACCAGGCCGCCGCCGCCGACGATCGAATCGATGAATCCTGCCAGCAACGAGGCCAGCGATACAAGAAAGAAGTCCATTGGGCGGATTGTCGCATCGCCTGCCGGGGGGATCGGCTGATCGGGTCGGAGGCGTTTCAGCCAATAAAAAAGGCGCCCGGTTGGGCGCCTTTGTCAGGTTGCGGCAGCTTCTTTGAGCACCGTCCAGATGATGTTCTGGTTGTTTTGAAGGTTTGTCTCCTCGATCCCCCGCCATGACAGGTCACTGTGTGCCCGTCGCGAGTGCATGAAATGTATAACTTTGGACCATTTCGGTGCATTGGGGGTTTCCCTGCCCCCAATCGTGCTGCAGGCCCCGTTCAGCCCCTGGCATGAGTCATGCAGCTTGTGCGTCAGAAGAACCCCTGGAGGCAGGATGCGCGCAAGAGTGTTGGGAAACAGCAAGGTGATTGGGGCGCTGGGCTGGGCCTGTCTGGCCTGTTCGGTGCGGGCCGAGTCGGCGCTGGCGATCAGCCGCCCGGGCCTGGTGCCCGAGGCCAGCCTGAACCCGGCCGACACGGCCTGGATGCTGAGCGCCACCGCCCTGGTGCTGCTCATGACCCTGCCGGGCCTGGCCTTGTTCTACGCCGGGATGGTGCGGCGCAAGAACGTGATCAACACCATGGCCAGCGTGCTGGCGGTGGCGGCCCTGGTCAGCCTGCTGTGGCTGGGGTTGGGGTATTCGCTGGCCTTCACGCCGGGCACGCCCTGGTTGGGCTCATGGGCGCGGGCCGGCTTTGCAGGCATGGACTACGTGAAAGAGGGGGCCCAGGTGGCGGTGAGCCATCTGGCGCCGCATGTGCCCGAGTCGGTGTTCGCCATGTTCCAGCTGACCTTCGCCGTCATCACGCCGGCCTTGATCGTGGGGGCCCTGGTCGAGCGCATGCGGTTTTCTGCCCTGCTGTGGTTTGCCGGCCTGTGGTCGCTGCTGGTGTACGCCCCGGTGGCCCATTGGGCCTGGGAGCCTGGGGGCTGGATGGCCCAGCTGGGCACGCTGGATTTTGCCGGCGGCACGGTGGTGCACATCAACGCCGGTGCGGCAGGTCTGGTCTGTGCCTATGTGCTGGGGCCGCGCCAGGGTTACGGGCGGGAGCCTTTTGAGCCCTACAGCCTGGCCTTGACCATGGTGGGCACGGGCCTGCTGTGGGTGGGCTGGTTTGGCTTCAACGCGGGCTCGGCCCTGGCCGCCGACGGCCGGGCCGGCCTGGCCATGCTGGTCACCCACCTGGCCGCCTGTGCCGGTGCCCTGGCCTGGATGCTGGGGGAATGGGTGCGCCGCCGCCGCCCTTCGCTGCTGGGCCTGTGCTCCGGGGTGGTGGCGGGCCTGGTGGCCATCACGCCGGCTTCGGGCTATGTGACACCGGCCTCGGCCGTGCTGATCGGCGCGGTGGCCGGGCTGGCTTGCTATTGGGGGGCCACCGGCCTGAAGCGCCTGCTGCGCGCCGACGACTCACTGGACGTCTTTGGCGTTCATGGCATCGGGGGCCTGGTGGGCTGCCTGATGACGGGCTTGCTGGCCAACCCGGTGGTGGGTGGGGCCAAGGGGCAACTCGTGGTGCAGGCCCTGGGGGCTGTGGCGGTGCTGGGTTACAGCTTGGTGATGACTTGGGTGGTGCTGGGGCTGACCCGCGTGTTGGTGGGCCTGCGGGTGGACGAGGCCAGTGAGCAAGGGGGCCTGGATGTGGCCCAGCACCGAGAGCACCTGGGGGCATGAGCTTGCGTCCCCGCTGCCCGATGGAATTTGTCTGGAGAACCGCTCATGCTTGCCAGTGAAAAGTTGGCCATCGCGGCCCACCTGCATGTCTTGTTGCGCCGCAAGGCCGGTCGGGTGACGGACACCGAATGGATGGCCGTCAATGCCGACTACGCGGCTGAGATGGTGCGGGTGGCGCGCAGTGCGGCCCAGGAAGGCGCGCACGCCGACCTGGCCGAATGGGCTGACAAGCTGGATCAGGCCTGGAACCCTCGGCCGGCGCCGGCTGTGTCGGCGCGCGAGCAGTTGGCGCGGGTGGGCCTGCGTGCTGCGGCCCCAGCCAGCCCGGCCGACCCGGAGGCCCCGCGCTATATCGGCGGCCTGCGCTGAACCTGCCCCTGACCGTGGTCAGGGCTTGAACTCCACCCACACCTCGAACTGCGACTCCGTCTGGCTCATCTCCGGGGGCGGTGATGGATAGATGGCCGAGCGCACCGACTGCAGGGCGGCCCGGTCCACCAGGCCCATGCCACTGCCCACCAGCACGCGGGCGTTGGCCGGGGTGGTGCCCCGCAGCGTGAAGGCCACCCGGGTACGGCCATGGAAGTCGGCCGCCACGGCCGCGGGCGGGTAGATGAAGGCGGCCTGCACAGCGGCGCGCACCTTGGCGATGTACTCGGGCGAAGGCCCCGTCGGGCCGGCGGGCGGCGGTGGGGGCGGCGGTGCCGGTGGCGCGGCCACGGCCGGCGCAGCGGCGGCCTGGGCCTGGGGCGTGGCTGCCACTTCGCTGGGGGCGCTGCTCACCGGCAGCGGTGGCGTGGGGGCCGGCGCTGCGGGCGGGGCCATGGCGGGGCGCGGGCTGCGTTGCACGGGCTGGGGGGTCGGCAGCGGTGGGGGCGGCTTGCTCACCGGCGGTGTCGGTGCTGCCTGGGGCGTGGGGGCAGGCGCTGCCTCGATCTGCAAGGGCAGCACGCGCAGCGGTGGCTCGGCCGGGTGCAGGCTCAGCCAGAGCAGCAGGCCCGCCACGGCTGCGGCTTCCAGGGTCAGGGCGGCACCAAACGCTGGCCACAGCGGGGGCCGTGTGGGCGCTGCGGGGCGGGGCAGCAGCCTGGTGGCGGCAGACAAGGTGCTCATGGCCGCACGGTGCGTGCCGCCAGCCCGATCTGGGTGGCGCCGCCCAGTCGCACGGCGTCGATCGCGCCCATCAGCTGCTGCAGGTTGACTTGCTCGCCACCCGCGATGGTGACGGCCAGGTGGGCGGCGTCGCGCTGCTTGACCAGGGCCGTCAGCTCGGGGGCTGGCAGGGCCTGCCCATCGACATGCAGCGAGCCGTCCTCATGCACCTCCACCAGCAGTTTGGGCGAAGGCATCGCGGTGGCCGTGCTGCTGGTGGGCAGCTTGCTGACGTGGCCCGAGGTGGGGATCATTTTCAGGGTCATCATGGCAAAGAAGACCAGCAGGAACAGCATGATGTCGATCATCGGAATGATCTCGATGCGGGCTTTCTTGGTTTCGAAGTAACGCATGGCGACTCACACGGCCTTCAGGTGCGAGGCCTGCTGCGTGGGCTGTGGGCGGCGGCGGTTCAGCAGCATGATCTTGAGGGTTTCGAGCTGGTGCACGATCACGCGCACCCGGGTGCTCAGCCAGTTGAAGAAGATCAGGCCGAGCATGGCGATGAACAGGCCGCAGGCAGTGGCGATCAGGGCTTCGGCGATGCCGCCGGTGACCTGGCTGGCCCCGTTCTGCACATCGTCCAGCACCGAGAAGGCGCGGAACATGCCCACGATGGTGCCGAACAGGCCCAGCAGCGGGGCCAGGGTGATGACGGTGTCCAGCACCCACAGCGATCGGTCCAGCAAGGGCACCTCGTGCATCAGCGATTCTTCGATGTGGCCGGCTGCGGTGTCGCTGGACGATTCGGCGGGCTCGTTGTCCAGGCTGCGGATCACCCGCACATGCGGCTGATCGGCATGTTTTTTCAGCAACACCTGGGTGGCCGGCGCCAGCAGGGCCGGGTCGTCGCGCAAGGCATTCATCAGGTCGACGCCGGCTTGCTGCATGTTCAGCAGGTGGCGGCTGCGTTCGATGATCACGGTCAGGGCAATCAGCAGCAGCAGGCCCATCAGGTACAGGGTGCCGCCGGAGGCGTTGGCCAGTTCAAACAGTTTGGAGGGGGTCATGTCGGGCTCGTGCAGTGGGTCAGTGGCGGGGCAGAAGGCATCTGGGGCCAGCGGGTGCTGGCCCCAGTCAGAGCGCCAAGGGCTCGGCGTCTCAGAAATCGGCGCGGGCCGACAGCATGTAGCTGCGGGGGGCCTGCCACTGGTACTGGGTGGAGGCGCTGCTCAGCGGGCCGCTCACGGCGATCAGGTTTTGCCGGTTGGTCAGGTTGAACACGCTGAACTGCAGCTTCAGGGCCTTGGCGCCCATCAACGCACCGACGTTCTTGAAGGTGTAGGCCACGTTCAGGTCGGTGTTGTCGATGTGGCTGAGCTTGCCACCCAGCTTGGCGTTGTACTGCTCGCCGATGCGCTTGAAGATCAGCGAGGCGTTCCAGGGGCCAATGTTGTAGAGCGCGCCCAGGGCGGTGGTCACATTGGGGGCGTTGGGCACGTCGCCCGTGGGCTGGCCGTTGGCCGCGTTGCCGGCCTTGTACTTGGCGCTGTTGACGCCCACGTTGCCGTAGGCGGCCAGGCCTTGGCCGATCATGTAGGTGGCCTCGCCTTCAATGCCCTTGTAGATGGCGCCGCCGGCGTTGATGTAGTTCGGGTTGGCGCTGGTGCCGGTGTTGAGCTGCAGGTTGTTGACCGTGATGTAGTAGATGTCGCCCGACAGCGTGAGCGCGTCCGACTTGTGCACGGCACCCACCTGGTAGTTGGTGGTGGTCTGCGGGTCCGGTGCGGCACCGTTGGGCGAGCCCACGCCCAGGAAGGGCACCTGCATGCCCTTGGCGTACTGGGCGTACAGCGAGTTGCTGCCGTCGAGCTGCTGGTTCACGGTCAGGAAGGGCAGCACCGCGTGGTAGGTGTACTGGTAGTCCTGCGGGGTCAGCGACTTCTGGTTCATGGCCGATTTCAGGCCCATGTGGTACCACATGGTCTTCAGGCCCGGGGTCACGGTCAGGCCCTTGGCGGCGGCCCATTCGAACTCGGCAAAGGGCTGCACCTGGTGCCAGTTCGAGTTCTGCTCGGCAAAGTTGGACGAGGTGACCACGCCGGTCGGGTAGGACCCATTGGCCCCAGGCAGTTGCTGGCCGGTGGTCAGGTCGGCCTCCAGGTTGTGGCGCTGGGTGCGCGAGCCCTCGTACCAAAAGCCAGTGCGCAGCAGGCCGGCGTCGAACTGTTTGGTCGCTTTGAACACATCGCCCCACACGCGGTACATGTTGAGCTTGTAGTAGCCGGGCACGTCCCCGTTGGGCAGGGTCACGGGCTTCTTGAGCAGGTTGGTGAAGCTCAGGCTGGTGTCGGCGGTGCCGTTGTACAGCGAGGGGTCCTGGCCGGCCGTGGTGCTGTTGGTGTAGGCGTAGGTGTAGGCGTTGTTGTCGATTTCCCAGCCCGACGCCAGGCGGCTTTGCAGGCGCACATATTCCATGTCGGTCTGCTTGGCCGCGTAGTTGTAGCCGTAGTAGCCCTGGCTGCGCGGATTGCTGTTCAGGCTGTAGTTGGCGCCCATGGCGTTCACCTGGGCACGGGTCGGGCCGCTGGCGTTGTCAGGGGTGTTGGTCTTCACATCGGCCAGGCTCATGAACAGCGTCAGCAGGCTGCTGTCGCCCACGGGGCGCTGGTACTTGGCGGTGATGTTCTTGTTGACCTGGTCGTTGTGGGTCAGGTAGCCCTTGGCGCCCATGTGCTGGGCATTGAGTTGCAGGGTGGCGTCGCTGCCCTCCATGCGGCCGCTTTCGTAGGCAATGCCTTCCAGCACCGTGCCCCACGAGCCCACCGAGCCATACACCTGAACCTGCTGCGTTTCCGAGGGGGTCTTGGAGAACAGGTTGACGCTGCCGCCGTAGGTCGAATAACCGATGTTGCTGGCATTGCCCGGGCCACGCTCGATCACCATGCCGCCAATCACCGAGGCCGGAAAGTAGGCGGTCGAGTGGTGGGTCGGGCCGTTCGAGTCGCCGAAGGGGATGCCGTCGAAGGTGACGTTGTACTCACCGTCCTGGAAGCCGCGCAGGCTCATCTTCTGGTCGGCCAGGCCTGGGCCGTTGGTGGAAGGCATCGACGCCACGCTGGGCGCAATCGCCGTGATGGTGTTGAAGTTGCCGGTGGGCGGGGTCGAGTCTTCGATGAAGGCGCGCGAGATGATCGACTGAGGCTGGGTGGCTTTCAGGCTGGCTTGCGTGGGGGCCACCGAGGCTGCGGTACCGCGTTCGGCTTTCACGGTCGGCGTGGCGGCAGCGCCACCGCTGCCGCCGACGGTGCCAAGGTCAACGGTGTCGGCCAGGGCGGCCTGTGAGGCCCCCAGTGAGATCAGGGTCAGCGTCAGCAGGCGGGTCAGGGGACGTGTTGGGAAAGGACAGACGTGGGACATGTTATGGGTTCTTCTGCAAAGGATGGGACACAAGGTCAAGCCATGGGGAACCCCGGGAATCTAGAGATGGCCCGTGACATGCCGTTGACGTTGTTGTGACAAATGGATACAAATCGACGCCCCACCGGCAGGCGTTAAGCTCTGCGCCTCCTGAGGTTTCCGGTGCGCATGAGAGAGGGCTGCCCATGAATTTGCGATTGAACTGGCTTCTGGTGGGCTGCTGTGCCTGGCTGCTGTCGGCCTGTGCCCTCCCTGAGGGCGGTACCTTGGTCCCGACGCCTGCAGTGGCAGCCGCTGCACCGGTGCCTGCGATGTCCCAGAAGGCCGATGTGGCGCCGCCGGCCCCGGTGTTTCACTTCACCACCGTGGGTGACAGCCGGCACGACCCGCGCGCCCCGGGCTTGACGGGGCAGGATCGGCGCTGGTTACAGGCCACCCAGGTGTTGGCGCGCATGACCCGGGAGATGGCGGCGGTGCGGCCGCAGGCCCTGGTCTTCAACGGCGACATGATCATGGGCTACACCCGCGATGCCACCCAGGTCGAGCGCGAGTACGCCTACTGGCGCGGCATGGTGGCTGGCTTGATGGAGCAGGGCACCTATGTGCTCCCGGTGCCTGGCAACCATGAGGTTCAGGTGCCGACGCGGCTGGGCAATGGACGCACCGAGAAGCTGGCGCAAGCCTGGCTCGAAGACGCCTGGCGGGCCAACATGGGCGATCTGATCCTGGACGAGACGCGCTGGAGCCGCCTGACGGGCCAGCCCGCCCAGGCCTGGCGCCCCTCCCACGCTCCGGCCCCGGGCAGTGATGGCGTCAGCACGCCGCAGCAGCAACTCAGCTATTCATTCGATGTCGGCTCGGTGCACCTGGCCGTCATCAACACCGATCCGGTGGGTTTTGACAGCTCGGCGCCGGTGCGCTGGCTGCGCGCCGACCTGGCTGCCGCCAAGGCGCGCGGAGCGAGGCACTATTTCGTGTTCGGCCACAAGATGGCCTATGTGTATGAGTTTCAGGCCGGTGTGGCCGAGCGTGAAGATGGCCTGAACGTGCGCCCGGCCTTGCGCGATGCGTTCTGGGATGTCATCGAGGACTATGGCGCCACCTACTTCTGCGGCCACCAGCACATCTACCACGCCTCGCAGCCCCGGCTGGCGCAAGGGGGCCGGGCCTGGCAGGTGATCGTGGGCTCGGGCGGATCCCCTTTTGCCGCCTGGCCCGGCCAGAGCAGCAACCCTTTCGACCGCTTCTATGCCTGGGCGGATGTGAAGGTCTATGCCGACGACCGCGTGCAGATCCAGGTGCTGGGCTTTGACGAGCACTTCGGCCCCACCCAGGTGCTGAAGACCTGGGATCTGCCCTGATCGGGCTCAGCTCCGCCCGGTGATCCAGCCGGCGGCGCGCTCGGCCATCATCAGCGTGGGGCTGTTGGTGTTGCCGCTGGTGATGGTGGGCATCACCCCGGCGTCGACCACACGCAGGCCGGCGATGGTGCGCCGGGGCTGGCCGGGCAGGCCCACGCCGTCGAACACGCGCAGGCGCGAATCGACCACGGCCTGCGGGTCGTCGGCGCGCCCCATGCGCGTGGTACCCACGGGGTGGAAGATGGTGGTGGCAATGTCGCCGGCCAGCCGGGCCAGTTCTTCATCGCTCTGGTACTGGGTACCGGGCTTGAACTCTTGGGGCTGGTAGCGCGCCAGCGCAGGCTGGGCCACGATGTGCCGCGTCAGGCGCAGGCTGTCGGCGGCCACCTGGCGGTCTTCGTCCGTGCTGAGGTAGTTGGGGGCGATGGCGGGGGCTTCGTCAAAACGCGGGCTTTTCACCAGCACCGAGCCGCGGCTGCTGGGGTTGAGGTTGCACACGCTGGCGGTGAAGGCATTGAAGCTGTGCAGGGGCTCGCCAAACGCGTCCAGGCTCAAGGGTTGCACGTGGTACTGGATGTTGGGGTGGGGCAGGTCGGGCCGGCTGCGCGTGAAGGCCCCCAGCTGGCTGGGCGCCATGCTCATGGGGCCGCTGCGTTTGAGAGCGTACTCCAGACCGATCATCGCCTTGCCCCACAGGCTGTTGGCCAGGGTGTTGAGCGTTTTCACGCCCTGGACCTTGAACACCGCCCGGATCTGCAGGTGGTCCTGCAGGTTGTGGCCGACCCCGGGCAGATCGACCTGGGGGGCAATGCCGCGTGCCAGCAGTTCCGGGGCCGCGCCGATGCCCGAAAGTTGCAGGATCTGCGGCGTGCCGATGCTGCCGGCACACAGCACGACCTCGGCGCTGGCCCGGGCCGTGACCATCTCGCTGCCCGTCCAGACCTGCACGCCGGTGCAGCGTCGGCCGCCGTCGGCCTGGGTTTCAAGCAGCAGGCGCGCCACCTGGGCTTGGGTCCAGAGTTCAAAGTTGGGGCGTGCATAGCAGGTGGGCCGCAAAAAAGCCTTGGCCGAGTTCCAGCGCCAGCCGCTTTTCTGGTTCACCTCGAAATAGCCCACGCCTTCGTTGCTGCCCTGGTTGAAGTCGTCGCTGGCCGGCACGCCCGCTTGCTGGGCTGCCTGGGCAAAGGCGTCCAGGACGTCCCAGCGCAGGCGCTGCTTTTCAACCCGCCACTCCCCGCTGCTGCCGGTGCGCCGGTGGCCGTGCCATTGCTCGAAGCCGGCCGGTGATTGACCCGCCACATCCAGGCGCCAGTGGTCTTCGTGGCGCATGAATTCGGGCAGCACCTGCTGCCAACGCCACGCGTCATCCCCCGTCAGTTCGGCCCAATGCTCGTAGTCGCGGGCCTGGCCACGCATGTAAATCATGCCGTTGATGCTGCTGCAGCCACCCAGGGTCTTGCCGCGCGGGTAACGCAGGGTGCGCCCGTTCAGGCCGGCGGCCGGTTCGGTCTGGTAGAGCCAGTCGGTGCGCGGGTTGCCGATGCAGTACAGGTAGCCCACCGGGATGTGGATCCAGTGGTAGTCGTCCTTGCGGCCCGCCTCGATCAGCAGCACCCGGCGGCTGGGGTCGGCACTGAGCCGGTTGGCCATCAGTGCGCCCGCCGTGCCGGCACCGATCACGATGTAGTCGAACAAGGCCTCTGCCGCTGGGGCCGGTGCCTGTGAAGAGGAGGGGGCTTGGCTCATGGTGTCTCCGGGGCGTGTATTTGCCAATCTCATGATTCGTTGGCGATCTGTGACGCAGTTTCAGGCAGATTGGCCCGTTAATCCAATGAGTTGTTCAAAACTGTCTTATAAGAATGGCAAATATCACGAAGGGATTGCGCCCATGTCACCGTCCCTCATGACCGACCCTCAAAGCCTGCGCGCCTTCGTCATGGTGGCCCGCGAGGGCAGCGTGTCGCGGGCGGCGGCCCGCTTGCACCTGTCGCAGCCGGCGGTCAGCCTGCAGCTCAAGGCGCTGGCCCAGGCCACCGGTTTGAGCCTGTTCAGCCGCAGCCCACGTGGCCTGGTGCTGACCGCCGATGGTGCTGCCTTGCTGCCCCAGGCCGAGCGGGCCTTGGGCGCGCTGGTCGATTTTGCCCAGGCGGCCCAGCGTCTGCACCACACCGTGCGCGGCAGCCTGCGCATCGGCACCATCCTCGACCCCGAGTTCACCCGCCTGGGCGCCTTTCTCAAGCACCTGGTCGAGGCCGCCCCGCAGGTCCGCACCGAATTGCGTCAGGCCATGAGCGGCGATGTCTGGGATGCCGTGCAGCGCAATGCGCTGGATGGGGGCTTCTACCTGGCCGAACCGGATCAGCCACCCCCCGAGCCCCTGACCCAGCTCACCTTGACCCGGTTCACCTACCGGGTGCTGGCGCCGGCGGGTTGGGGGCCGCAGGTGCAGGGGCGTGGTTGGAAGGGCCTGGCGGCCCTGCCCTGGCTGGCCACGCCGCCCGCATCGGCCCACCATCGGCTGCTGGCGCGGGTCATGGGCGTCGGTTCGCCTGCCGGTCTGGAGCCCCGCTGGGTGGCCCTGGTGGACCAGGAGTCCAGCATGCTGGACCTGGTGCGCTCCGGTGTGGGCCTGAGCCTGGTGCGTGACTCCATTGCCATGCGCGAAAGCCAGGCCCGAGGGCTGGTGATTGCAGATGCCGTCAGCCTGGATTGCGACCTGGCCTTTGTGTACCCGGCGGCCCGGCGTGATGACCCGGTGCTGGCCTGTGCCTGTGCGGCTTTGGCGGCGGTCTGGGCCTGAGCGCGTGGTCTTGGCGTGTTGTCCAAACGTCAGCTTTGTGTCGCTTTGCAATCTATTTGATCCTGTGCCGTGGCGCCCTTGAGAGCCCGGGCTGGCTGGCGTTACGATGTGACAGTTTTGACCTCCCCCTTGCCTTGTGACCGACACCTCCCCGTCTTCCCCCAGCCTGGTATGGCGTGACACCGCCGGTGGGCGCTGTGCCGCGCCCATCGGCCACTGGACGGCCGCGGCGCTGGCGGATCGAGGGGTGGCACACCAGCTTCTGCAGGCCCTGGCACCGGCGCGCGGTGGCCCTGCCGGGCCGGTGCAATGGGATCTGAGCGGCCTGCAGCGGCTGGACCACGTGGGGGCGCAATTGCTGTGGCGCCAATGGGGAATGCAGTGGCCGGCGCAGTTGCAGATCGATGCCTTGCAGCGCCAGATGCTGGAACGCGTGGCGCGCCTGACCTTGCCGCCTGGGCAGGACCGGACCGAGGCCTCCGGCGATGGCACCCGTTCGGCCATCGACCACCTGGGGGGGCGGGTATTGAAAGGCCTGGGCCATGCGCGTGACTACGTGCGCATGCAAGGGCAGCTGTTGCTGGATGTCATGCAATTGCTGCGGGCACCGCGCGACGCCCCCTGGCGGGATTTGTCGGGCCACCTGTACCAGATGGGGGCCACGGCCATGCCGATCACCGCGCTGGTGGGTTTTCTGATCGGCGTGGTGTTGGCCTACTTGATGGCGCTGCAACTGCGCCAGTTCGGTGCCGAAGCCTTCATCGTGAACATTCTGGGCATTTCACTGATCCGCGAGTTGGGGCCCCTGCTGGCCGCCATCCTGGTGGCGGGGCGCTCAGGCTCGGCGATCACGGCGCAGATCGGCGTGATGCGGGTCACCGAAGAGCTGGACGCCATGCGGGTGATGGGCATCGCCCACGGCTTCCGGCTGGTCATGCCGCGGGCGCTGGGGCTGGCCATCGCCATGCCGTTGATTTCGGTCTGGACCACCCTGGCCTCGCTGGCCGGCGGCATGCTCGCCAGCGATCTGGCCCTGAAGGTGACCCCGGCATTTTTCATGCAGGCGCTGCCGGCGGCGGTCGAGGCCAGCAATCTGTTGCTGGCCACCGGCAAGTCGGTGGTGTTCGGCATCCTGATCGCCCTGGTGGGCTGCCATTACGGCCTGGGGGTCAAACCCAATACCGAGAGCCTGGGGCAGGGCACCACGGCGTCGGTGGTGACTTCCATCACCGTGGTGATCCTGGTGGACGCGCTGTTCGCCATCCTGTTCAAGGACGTGGGGATCTGATGAACGCAACGGTCATGCCTCTGGCCAACCTGGCCCCACCGGCCGATGCCGCCCCCGTGGTGGACATCGAGGGCCTGTGGACCGTGTTCGGTCGTGGCGAATCCGAGGTGGTGATCCACCGCGACCTGGCCTTGCAGGTGCGCCGCGGCGAGGTCTTGACCCTGGTCGGGGGCTCGGGCACCGGCAAGACGGTGCTGCTGCGCCAGATGCTGGGCCTGGAGCATCCCGCGCGGGGGCGTGTGCAGGTGCTGGGGCAGCCGGCGGCCGAGCTGGGCCGCCACGGCGCCTCCAGCCGCGTGGGCATGCTGTTTCAGCAAGGGGCCTTGTTTTCGGCCTTCAGCGTGCTCGAGAACATCGCCTTTGCTTTGCGAGAGCTGGGCACGCTGCCGGCCGATGTGGTGACCGACGCCGCCTACGTGAAGCTGCAGATGGTGGGCCTGGGTCCCCAGCATGCCCACAAGCGCCCCTCGGATCTGTCGGGCGGCATGATCAAGCGGGTGGCACTGGCGCGTGCCCTCATCATGGACCCGCCCTTGCTGCTGCTGGACGAACCCACCGCAGGCCTGGATCCCCACGCGTCTGACGACTTCTGCGACCTGCTCAAGGACCTGCACGCCGAGCTGGGTCTGACGGTGATCATGGTCACGCACGATCTGGACACGCTGTTCGCGCTGTCCACTCGGGTGGCTGTGCTGGCCAGCCAGAAAGTGCTGTTCACCGACACGCCGCGGGTGGTCGCCGGCCTGGACCACCCCTTCATCCACGACTTCTTCCAGGGCGAGCGCGGGCGCCGGGCCATGGCCCCGGCCCCCACCATCCCCTGAAGCCCACGTTCGAGGAACACCGCACATGGAAAACAAATCCCACGCCATGGCCGCCGGCACCTTTGTGCTGGTGGTCACCCTGCTCTTGCTGTCACTGGGCTTCTGGCTCACGCGGGACAAGGGGCGCTACCAGTCCTGGGAGCTCTCGACCCGTGACAGCGTCACCGGCCTGCAGCCCCAGGCCCCCGTGCGCTACAAGGGGGTGGCCGTGGGCAAGGTGACCCAGATCGGCTTCGACAACGAAGCCAAGGGCAATGTGCTGATCCGCATCTCGGTGGAGGAAAAGACCCCCCTGACCGCGACCACCTTTGCCACCCTGGCCTACCAGGGGGTCACAGGCCTGGCCTATGTGCTGCTGGACGACGCGGGCCAGGCCCAGGAGCCCTTGCCCAGTGGCGAAGATGGGCTGCCGCGCCTGCCCCTGGTCACCTCGCAACTGGGCAAGCTCACCGAACAGGCCCCTGAGCTGCTGTCCCAGATCCAGGATGCCACCCAGCGCATCGCTCAGACCTTGTCGGACGACAACCAGAAACGCCTGTCGCTGATGCTGGCCAACATCGGGCAGGCCTCGGCCAATGTGGCCGAGATCACGGCCACCCTCAACAGCACGGTGAAGACCCACGTGGAGCCTGCGCTGGCGGCGGTGCCTGCGTTGACGCGGGATGCCTCGCAGACCCTGCGGGCCGTGCAGAACAGCGCTGCCGAAGTGGGGCGCATGTCGGGCGAAATCGCGCAGACGGCGCATCGTTTGAACGAGAAGGACGGCCCGCTGGACCGCATCGCGCAAGGCACCGAAGCCTTGTCCCATGTCACGGACACCCTGGGCTCGACCACCTTGCCGCGGGTCAACCGTTTCACTGAAGACAGCGCCCGTGCCGCGCGCCAGTTGGGGCGCACCGTCACCGGCATCAATGACAACCCGCAATCGCTGTTGTTCGGCCATGGCCTGGTCGAGCCGGGCCCGGGTGAGCCCGGCTTTCGGGCCCCGGCTGTCTTGACCCGCCCGTGAACCAGATCCAGGAGAACCTTGCCATGACCCCCTATTTGACGGATCGCCGGGTGCTGTCGGCTGCCTGGGCTGCGGCCTTCCTTCTGCTGGCCGGCTGCTCTGCCCTGCCGGAGCGCCCTGTGCGCCCCGCCCAGTACGATTTCGGCCCCGGCCTGGCGCAGGCCGATGCGGTCGCCCCGCCCGCCAAACCCTTGCCAGTGCTGGCACTGGCCGACCTGGAACCCGTGGGCGTGTTCGAGGGCTCCAGTGCGGTGCTGTATCGGCTGGCCTACGCGGGCGATCAGCAACTGCGCCCGTATGCGCAGGCCCGTTGGACCTTGCCGCCCGCTCAGCTGATCCGGCAGCGCCTGCGCGATCACCTGTCGACGCGCTACACGGTCATGAGTGCGGGCGAGAGTGCAGCGCTCAAGCGTGCCGACAACCAGCCCGTGCGGGTGCTGCGCCTTGAGTTGGAGGAGTTCACCCAGGTGTTTGACAGCCCCAGCCACAGCCAGGCGCTGGTGCGCCTGCGCGCCACCCTGGTCGATAACAGCCCTGCGGGTGAAACCCTGCTGGCCCAGCAGGTCTTCACGGCGCACGAACCGGCGACCAGTGCCGATGCGGTCGGTGGCGTGCTCGCACTGACACGGGCCACCGATCAGGTGGCCGGCACCTTGGGGCAGTGGCTGGAGCGGGCTCGCTGAGCACCGGGATGAGCGCCGTCCGGTCTGGCAAAGCCAGACTGGGTGAACACCGTGCTGGTGTTTGAAAATGATGTGTCTGAGTCCCCGCATGCGTCAACCACGCGATGGGCATCGTCGTTGAGTCCATTGGTGCAGTCAACTTGACCGATGGTTGCCTGGGCCAGGGCTTGGTCACGGGCCCTCCATCAGCGGCCGGGGAACTTCGCCTGCCGCGCGCCATCCACTCAGATCAATGAGGGCGATCACGCCCCGAGGGAGTTCCATGTCAGACACCAGGAAGAACGCGCCGCCCAAGGGCAGCGCTTCCACCCAGACCCCACCCGCGCGTGCCGCCCAACCCTTGCCCGGATCCGATGCGCCGGCCACCCCGGCTTGGGCCAAAGCCTCGGTGGCCTGGCCTTTCAAGGCGGCCCCCTCGCTGGCCCAACGCACCCGTCGCAAGCCCTGAGAGCCTGTTCAATGTCTCGCCTGATTTCGCTGCGCGACCCAAGGGAGACTTTGAACAGGGGGTGTCGAGCCTGCTGACGGTCACCCTGCCGGCTGGCTGACCTGGATCAAATCCAGGGCGTTCGCTCGCGCTTATGCTGCCGCGATTGCGCACACCCGGAGAACCGCTCATGAACCAGCTCGAATGGAGCGACGCCCTGTCGCTGGACCTGCCTTTGATGGACGACACCCACCGCGAGTTCGTCGATCTGCTGGCGGTCGTGGCCTCAGCCCCTGACGACACCCTGCTGCAACATTGGCAGGTGCTGGTGGACCACACGGATGATCACTTCGGCCGTGAAGACCGCTGGATGCAGGACACCCGCTTCTCGTCGTCCAACTGCCACACCATGCAGCACAAGGTGGTGCTGCAGGTGATGCGCGAAGGTGCGGTGCGCGGTGCCGCAGGTGATCTGGCCGTGGTGCGGCAGATGGCCTCTGAACTGGCCATCTGGTTTCCGCAGCATGCTCAATCCATGGATGCGGCCCTGGCCCTGCACCTGCGTCGCGTGGGTTACGACGCCGAGACCGGCGTCGTGGCATCGCCCGATGCCCTGCCCCAGGGTGAGATCCATGGCTGCGGCGGGTCGACCTGCTCTGACACGGCAGAAGAAACGCTGGCGGCCTGATCGCCGCCTGAGGGCCGCTTTGACCTGGGGCTGAGTCTGGCCCCCAAACAAAAACCCGCTCGGCGGGTTTTTTGTTGTCTGCTTGAGTCGATGCTGTTCGTGTGAAACGGCCCAGGCAACAAAAAAGCCAGCAGGCTTGCACCTGCTGGCCTCAACTGGGCGTATGCGGCGATGGTTTAGAAGCGCCAGCCCAGACCCACACCCACCAGCAGGGGGTCCACCTTGAAGGTCCCCAACTTGCTGCCAGCGGCGCTCACATCCGTGCGGATGTAAACCTTTTTCACGTCGAAGTTGACGTACAAATTCTTGCCCACAGGAATGTCCACACCGGCTTGCAGGGCGGGGCCGAAGCTGTTGCTGTCCACGCTCACACCGGCGGGCAGGTTGATGCTGCTCAGGCGGGTGTAGTTGATACCGGCGCCGACATAGGGCTTGAAGCCGTTCATGTCGAAGTGGTATTGCAGCGTCAGGGTCGGCGGCAGGTGCTTGAACGAGCCGATGGCCGCGCCGTTCGAGTACAGCGTCTGGCTTTGCGGCACAGTCAGGATCAACTCGGCAGCGATGTTCTTGTTGATGAAGTAGGTGAAGTCGACTTCAGGCAGCCACTTGTTGTTGGTCGACAGACCCAGGCCGGTCGTGTCGCCGTTGGAGGCTTGCAGATTCACGGCGCGGGCGCGCACCAGCCAGGGGCCTTCGGCTTGCTGGGCGAAGGCCGCGCCAGACATCAGTGCACACAGGGCGGCGACAGCCATCACTTGCTTTTTCATGGTGTTCTTTCTCACATCACCGGGGACGGCCCCCGTATCGCTATTAAATTCAAATCACCCCGGTCAAACCTTGCGGAATGTCAAATTCAAAACCGACTCGAGGTCGAGGGTGTCATTTGTTTGCGCTGCATCAAGTTTGCGGGGCTTCGGTGGTTTTCCAGACCCTGTGGCTTGTGCTTGTTTTCAGCCCGGCAACAGCACCTGTGCAGGCGCATTGGCGCTCAGGCTGAAGGTGGCCACGGTCTGGGTCAGGCGTTCGGCCTGCTCGCGCAGGCTCTGGGCGGCGGCGGCGGATTGCTCCACCAGGGCCGCGTTTTGCTGCGTCATCTGATCGAGCTGGCCCACTGAACTGTTCACCTGCGAAATGCCCTGGGATTGTTCGGCTGCGGCGGCCGCGATGTCGGCCACCACTGTGGTGACACGCTGGACTGCGCTGACGATGTCTTCCATGGTGCGCCCCGCTTCATGCACCTGGCGGGTGCCGTCCTCGACCCGTTCGACGCTGCTGGTGATCAGTCCCTTGATTTCGCGGGCCGCTTCTGCGCTGCGCTGGGCCAGGGTGCGCACTTCGCTGGCCACCACGGCAAAGCCACGGCCTTGCTCGCCGGCCCGGGCGGCCTCCACCGCAGCATTCAGCGCCAGGATGTTGGTCTGAAAGGCGATGCTGTCGATCAGGCCGGTGATGTCAGCGATCCGGCGCGAGCTGGCATTGATGGCTTCCATGGTGCTCACCACCTGGGCCACCACGGCCCCGCCGTGAGAGGCCACTTCGGTGGCGTGGGAGGCCAGACCGCTGGCGGTGTGGGCGGCGTCAGCGGTCTGCTTGACATTGCCGGTGAGCTGTTCGATCGACGAGGCCGTGAGCTGCAGACTGGCCGCGGTCTGCTCGGTGCGCACCGACAGGTCGTGGTTGCCCGTGGCGATCTCGGCACTGGCGGTGGCGATGCTGTCGGCTGACTGGCGAATGCCCAGGATCACCCGGGTCAGCGAGGCCTGCATGGTGCCCAGGGCCTGCAGCAGGTGGCTGGTCTCATCCCGGCTGTCGCGTATGGCCAGCTGATGCTGGGGCAACGGGCTGAGATCGCCCGAGGCCACCTGTTGCGCCACCTTGAGCGAGCGCGACACGGGTTGGGTGATGCTGCGCGTGATGAGCACCGAACAGCCCACGCCCACGCCCAGGCACAGGCTGCCCAGCAGCCACATCAGGTGGCGCGCGCGGTCGTTGGCCTCGCGGATCGGGGTGGCGGCCTGATCGAGGGCCTTGCGCTGCATTTCAAGCAAAGTCTTGACACGTTCCACATACCGGCTGGCATTGGGCAGGAAGGCGCTTTCAAGCAGCTTGTCGGCCTCGGCACCCTGGCCATCGCGTTTGAGGCGGATCACGTCATCACGCGCCGCCACGTAGCCCTTGCGCAGTTCTGAGATCTCGGCGAACAGGTGCTTTTCCTCGGCGCTGACCATCAGGCCTTCGACCTGTTTCTGGATGGCGGTGGTGTCGGCCGCCGATTGCTTTTGCTCATCGGCAAAGAAGGTGGCCAGTGAGGGGTCGGTGCTTTTGGCAATGGCCGTGGTCCGGCGCACGGCACTGTGAATGAGACGGTACCAGTCCGAGATCAGGCGCTCTTTGGCCAGGGGCTGGTCGATGATGGCCTGGGTGGATTCGGTGGCGGTCTGCAACTGCCAGTTGCCCAGGCCGGTGTTGAGCAGCGTGAGCAGCAATAAAAGGCCGAAGCCCAGCGCAAGCCGGGTGCCAATGGGGAGTTTCTGCATGGGTAGGGTCCTGTGACTGCGACGCAGCCTGGTGGCCTGACGGCTGAAACCAGCTTCTCGGTCGGGACGGATGGTCAGGCGGCGTCCCAGCGATTCTAGAAACGCAGGCCATGCACCGCTTGGGTGCTTGGGGTTTCCTTGACCGATATCAATCGCGTGCCCCTTGGGCTTGCTGGCTCAGCGGCTCATCAGGATGGGAAACAGTTTGCCCAGGCCATCGGCCATCACTTCCACCGACAGCGCGGCCAGGATCAGGCCCATGAGGCGGGTCATCACGTTGATGCCGGTTTTGCCAAGGATGCGGGCGATGGGTTCGGCCAGCGAAAAGCACACGGCCGTGGCCAGGGCGATCACGGCGCCATAGCCCACCAGCGCGGCGTGTTGCCAAAAGGTATGGGCCTTGTCCGCATAGATCACCACGGTGGACATGGTGGCGGGGCCGGTCAACAGGGGAATGGTCAGGGGAACCACCGCGATCGAGGCTCGGGCCGCGGCATCATTGACCTCGTCGGCATTCGACTTGGCTTCGGCTGGTTGGGCGTTGAGCATGTTGATCGAGCCGATCAGCAGCAGCGTGCCTCCCCCGACCTGGAAGCTTTGCAGAGAGATGCTGAAGAAATCCAGGATCTGCAGCCCCAGGATGGCACTGATGGCGATCACCGCAAAAGTGCTGATGGCCGAGATGCCGATGGTGCGTCGGCGTTGGGCAGGCGTGAAGTCCTGCGTGTAGTGGATGAAGAAAGGAACAATCGCCAGCGGGTTGACGATGGCGAGCAGGGTGACAAGCGGCTTAAAGTCCATGCGCTTGAGTCTCGCACATCGACCTTTCGGAAACCATGAACCGCTACACGGTGCTTTCCATGAGTCAATTGGCGGATTCTGCCGGTGCGACGGCGGGGTTGCGACGGCGGAACATGCCATACCCCTCCATGTGCAGCACCTTGTCGCCATGCTGATTGAACATCTCCCATTGGGTGCGCACCAGGCCCACGTCGGGGCGTTTGCTCATGGGACGGCTTTCCAGCACGGTGTGTTGCAGGCGCAGCGTGTCGCCGGGGAACACCGGTTTGAGCCACTTGATGCCCTCCAGGCCCGGTGAGCCCAGGCTGGATGATTCGCGCAGGAAGTGGGTCACCATCAGGCGCATGGCCATGGAGCAGGTGTGCCAGCCACTGGCACACAAGGCCCCGAACACCGAGGCCTTGGCGGCTTCGTCGTCCAGGTGAAAGGGCTGGGGATCGAACTGGCTGGCGAAGGCAATGATGTCTTCCCGGCTGGGGGAGATGGTGCCAAGGTCTTTCTGAAATCCGACGTGCAGGTCTTCCCAGTAATACCGAATCGAGCTTGCTTGGGTCATGAGAGGTTTGTTTGGTTGTCTCAACGGCCGCCAGAAACGTCCAGCAGCGACATGGTGGTGTAGCTTGCCGCGTCAGACAGTAACCACACAATCGCCTGCGCGACTTCCTCGGCGCTGCCGCCGCGCTGCATGGGCACCAGGTGGGCCAGGTCGCGCACCCGGTCGGGCAGGCCGCCTGAGGCATGGATGTCGGTCTCGATCAGCCCGGGCCGCACCGCATTGACACGGATGCCTTCGGCCGCCACTTCTTTGGCCAGGCCGATGGTGAAGGCGTCCACGGCGCCCTTGGCCGCGGCGTAGTCCACGTACTGGCCGGGCGAGCCCAGGCGGGCCGCCGCACTGGAGACGTTGACGATGGCGCCGCCGTCGCCGCCGTGGCGACGGCTCATGCGGCGCACCGCCTCACGGGCGCAAAGCATGGTGCCGATCACGTTGATGTCGAACATGCGTTTCCAGCGCGTCACGCTCATGTCCTCGACCCGGGCGGTCACATCGACCACGCCGGCGTTGTTCACCAGGGCGCTCAGACGCCCCAGTTTGGCATCGACCTTGGCGAACATGCCCAGCACCTGAGCTTCGTCGGCCACGTCGGCTTGCACCGCCACGGCCTGCCCACCACTGGCGCGGATCTGGCGGACCACTTCATCGGCGGCCAGGGAGTTGGCCGTGTAGTTCACGGCCACTGCGTAGCCCTGCTGCGCCGCCAGCAAGGCGGTCGCTGCGCCGATGCCGCGGCTGCCGCCGGTGATCAACACTACTTTGCTCATATCCATGTCTCCAGCCAGATGGGGTCAATTGGGGTAAAAAGCCGCCTGTGCCCGGCGACGCGTGTGCCCGCTATTTTGCGTCGGGTGTCGGCAGAGCCCGGTCTTTGTCGGGTGTGCCGTTTGCATGTACTTTCCAACAGGAGTTTTCCATGGGTCAATTCATCGATCTGAAGGCCGCTGACGGCCATGTGTTCCCCGCCTATGTGGCGCAGCCCGCCGGCACGCCCAAGGGGGCTGTCGTGGTGCTGCAGGAGATCTTCGGTGTCAATTCGCACATCCGTTCGGTGGCAGATGGCTATGCCGCCCAGGGTTATCTGGCCGTGGCGCCGGCCACGTTCAACCGCGTCAAACCCGGGGTGGAACTGGGCTACTCCGAGGCCGACATGGGTGAGGGTTTTGGCTACAAGACCGAAGTCGAAGCCCTGCCTGCCCCCGGCGTGTTGCAAGACATCCAGGCCGCCATCGACCATGCGGCCCGTGCCGGCAAGGTGGGCATCGTCGGTTATTGCTGGGGCGGCCTGCTGGTTTGGCGCTCGGCCGTGGCGCTCACGGGCTTGAGCGCTGCTGTGGCCTATTACGGCGGTGGCGTGACCACACCCGACGAAGTGGCGCGTCAGCCCAAGGTGCCGGTGCTGGCGCACTTTGGTGACAAGGACCACTGGATTCCGCTGGAGTCGGTCGAGGTGTTCCGGGCCGCCCACCCTGAGGTGCAGGTGCACGTCTATGCTGCCAACCACGGGTTCAATTGCGATCAGCGTGGCTCGTATGACGAGGTGGCTGCGAACACGGCCCGTGAACGCACGCTGGCCTTCTTTGCGCAGCATCTGGCTTGAGGGGCCTGTGGCGCTGGCGCGGTGACAATCACGGCTTCCGCGCCACCTGTCCATCGAGTCTCCTGCCATGAGTTCCTTGCCCCCCGTCAATGAGGCGCTGCCTCTGTTTCCCCTGCAAACTGTGTTGTTTCCGGGGGGATGGTTGCCGCTGCAGATCTTCGAGGTGCGCTACCTGGACATGATTGGCCAATGCCACCGCGAGGGGCGGCCTTTTGGCGTGGTGTCGTTGCTACAAGGCCAGGAGGTGCAGCGCGCAGGGGACTCTGCACCAGAGGCCTTCCAACGGGTGGGTACTCTGGCGCACATCGTCGGGCTGGAGCGGCCCCAACCCGGGTTGATGTTCATCCGTTGTGAGGGTGGGCAGCGGTTTCGCCTGGCCACACCGCAGCGTCTCAAGCATGGGCTGTGGGTGGCGCCGGTGGCCGAATGGTTGCCGGACGACCCGCTGGTGGCCGTGCCTGATCACCTCTTGCACGTGCAGCGCGCGCTGCAGGCCCTGGTGGCCCAGGGCGAAGCCGAAGTGCAGCGGCAGCCCCAGGCGGGGCTGGAGTTGCCGGTCCGCCAGCCTTATCAGTGGCATGACGCGGGCTGGCTGGCCAACCGCTGGTGTGAGCTGCTGGGCTTGCCGGCAGCCCAGATGCAGCAGTTGATGAGCCTGGAAAGCCCTCTGCTGCGCCTGGAGCTGGTGGCAGATCTGCTGGAGCGTGATCACGGCCTGACGCCGCCGGACCCGCACTGATCGGGGGCCAGGCCTGGTTCAGCGCCTGGAGCGGGCAAGGTATTGCTTGCGCCAGAACACCACGATCAAGCCCAGTGCAATCAGTCCCATGGTGCCCATGGCCCACCAGAAGCCGGTTTCCCGGTGCACCAGAGGAATGAATTCGAAGTTCATGCCGAAGATGCCTGCGATCAGATTCAAAGGCAGGAACACGGCCGTCAGCGCCGTCAGGGTGCGCATGATGTCGTTGGTGCGGTTGCTCTGGGCTGAAAAATGCATTTGCACGGCGGTCTCGGCGCTTTGTTCCAGCCGACGCACATGGTGCACCACGCGCTCAATGTGCTCCAGCACGTCGCGGCTGCGCACCTTCAACAGGTCACGCTCGCGCTGTTCAGCCGGGGTTTGGGCGTCGGGCCAGGTTTCCAGGGCATCGATCCAGTCCTGGATGGCGGCGCGCTGGTCTTCGCAGATCTCGTCAAGCTGGTGAAGTGACAGCCGGGCCTCCAGCAGGGCGCTCCAGTTGTTGAAGCGGGTGCCGGGTTTGAGCAGAGAGCTTTGCCAGTGATCGAGCTGGCGCGTGAGTTCACGGCGCAGCTCCAGGTAGCCGTCCACCATCAGATTGACCAGCCGCAGCATCAGATCGGCCGGGTTGGCCGGCACGCGTGAGCCGGTGGGGCGCGGATCGGCATGGCCGTGGTTGAGCAGACGCGCGGCGTAGGCCTCGCGCACGCTGCAGTCGCTCGGGTGCACGGTGAGCAGCAAATGGTCGAACAAGGCAAAGCCCACCGGGCTGGTGTCGATGCGGCGCAGCACGGGTGGGCCGCCGCGGGCCGGTGTGCGCACCAGCGGCTCACCCGAATGGGCACCATCACTTTCACCGTGGCGGGTCGCCAGCCTGCGAAACACCAGCAAATCGTATTGCGAGGTGTAGTCGTAGTGGGAGGGCAACTGCTTGTTCAGCAGGTCGGAGATGTGCAGATCCACCAGTTGCAACCCCGTCCAGGCCTGCAAGGCCCCTTGCAGGCGACCTTGCAGGTGCTCGAATTCTTCGTGCGAGCAGGCCAGCCACAGGTAGCCCTGCTCGGGCAAATGGCCTGGCAGGGTGTCGGTCTCGCTGATGTTCGAGCCTTGGATCGAGAAAATGCGCATGGGGGCGGCTGCGTGCCCTCAGGCTTGTTGTTGCAGGGCTTTGGCGGCGTCGATGGCGAAGTAGGTGAGTACGCCATCGGCACCGGCCCGTTTGAAGGCCAGCAGGCTTTCCAGCATCACGGCATCGTGATCGAGCCACCCGTTCTGGGCGGCGGCCTTCAGCATGGCGTACTCGCCGCTGACCTGGTAGGCAAAGGTGGGCACATGGAACTGGTCCTTCACGCGGCGCACGATGTCCAGGTAAGGCATGCCGGGTTTGACCATCACCATGTCGGCGCCTTCGGCCAGGTCCAGGGCCACTTCGCGCAAGGCTTCGTCGCTGTTGCCGGGGTCCATCTGGTAGACCTTCTTGTTGCTCTTGCCCAGGTTGGCGGACGAACCCACGGCGTCACGGAAAGGGCCGTAGAAGGCGCTGGCGTATTTGGCGCTGTAGGCCATGATGCGGGTGTGGATCAGGCCCTGCGCTTCAAGTTGGTCGCGGATGGCGCCAATGCGGCCATCCATCATGTCGCTGGGGGCCACGATGTCGACCCCGGCCTGAGCCTGGACCAGCGCCTGGCCCACCAGTACCTCGGTGGTCTCGTCATTGAGGATGTAGCCGCTGTCGTCGAGCAGGCCGTCTTGACCGTGGCTGGTGAAAGGGTCCAACGCCACGTCGGTCATGATGCCCAACTCGGGCACTTCCTTTTTGAGGGCTTGCACCACGCGTGGGATCAAGCCGTCCGGGTTCAGCGCTTCTTTGCCGTCGGGGGTTTTGAGTGCCGCATCGATCACGGGGAACAGGGCCATCACGGGGATGCCCAGGCGAGCGCATTCTTCGGCCTGGCGCAGCAGCAGGTCCAGGCTGAGTCGTTCGACGCCAGGCATCGAGGCCACGGCCTCGCGGCGGTTCTGGCCTTCATGCACGAACACGGGGTAGATCAGGTCATGGGCGCTCAGGCGGTGCTCGCGGACCAGGTTGCGCGTGAAGTTGTCGCGCCGAAGGCGGCGCGGGCGATTGGCGGGGAAGGGGGTGGGGTGGAGGAGATGGGAGGTCATTCGAAAATTGTGCCTCATACCTCGTCGTTCAGTAAATGACGCAGCGGAATGGTTGTTTCAAAAATATCATTTCCATGTTGGATATCCGGTAATTTGCGGCGACGTGCGGCTTTTTTCTGACGAAATTCAATGTAAATCTGAATTTCCTGCTTGAGTTTGGTCAGTGACTTTGCTAAATTACCCCTGGGCAGCTTGCTGCTCCCCGCTTTTCCTCCCTGAGCGGGTGCCTTGATGTGTGACAGCAAAAAGGCTTCCTGACCCGGCCGATGGCCGGGTTTTTTTTTGCCTGCCCTGTGTCAACACAAGGCTTGGCATCGCTTGCCGTGGTGCTTCTGGACAGGTTGGGATCTGGCCCTACACTGAGGCCATGCTCTGGATCAAAGCCTTTCACATCGTCTTCGTGGCCAGCTGGTTTGCCGGTCTGTTCTACCTGCCTCGCATTTTTGTCAATTTGGCCATGGTGCCGGTGGGTTCTGTGGCCGAGCGAGAGCGTTTGTTGCTGATGGCCCGCAAATTGTTGCGATTCACCACCTTGCTGGCCGTTCCGGCATTGGCCCTGGGCGCTGTTCTCTGGCTGGGGTATGGCATTGGCCGCGGGCCGGGCAACGGCTGGATGCATGCCAAGCTGATGGTGGTGCTGCTGGTTCTGGCTTATCACCATGTCTGTGCCAGATTGCTTCGCCAGTTTGTGGCCAATCAGAACCGACGCGGGCATGTCTGGTTCCGTTGGTTCAATGAAGCGCCGGTGCTGCTGATGCTGCTTGCTGTGGTGCTGGTGGTGGTCAAGCCCTTTTGATGCCGGAGGCGGGTGCCGTGTCTGAACACAAAAGCGCAGCCTGGCCTCTGGCCCAGGTGTATGCGGCGCTGATTGTTTATGCCAGCCTGTACCCGTTTGGTGAGTGGCGCACCCAGGGTATCTCGCCTTTTGCATTCCTGCTGGCGCCCTTGCCTCGGTACTGGACCGGTTTTGACGTTCTGTCGAACGCACTGGGTTATGGCCCCTTGGGCTTTCTGATCACTCTGGGGGGGCTGCGCAGCAGGTTGGCTCGCCCGCTGCTGTTGGCGGTGGGGGTGGCGTTGGGCCTGTCGTTGGTGATGGAGAGTTTGCAGAGCTATCTGCCCTCGCGGGTTCCCTCCAATGTGGATTTGTTCCTCAACGGGTTGGGTGGGATTGTGGGGGCCATGGCGGCGTGGGGTTTGGAGCGCCTGGGGGCGTTGGATCGCTGGACCCTGTTCCGTGCGCGTTGGTTCGTGCCGGAGGCGCGTGGGGCCTTGGTGCTGCTGGCCTTGTGGCCGGTGGGCCTGCTGTTCCCGGCGGCGGTCCCTTTGGGCTTGGGCCAGGTCATGGAGCGGGTCGAAGAGGGTTTGGCCGACTGGTTGGCTGATACGCCTTTGCTGGATTGGCTGCCTGTGCGAGATGTGGAGCTGCAGCCTTTGATCCCGAGTGCCGAACTGCTCTGTGTGGCGCTGGGGGCGTTGGTGCCTTGCTTGCTGGCCTACAGCATTGTCCGGTCCTTGCCCAGGCGTCTGGCCATGCTGGTGCTGGTGTTGGGGGTGGGCCTGGGTTTCACCGCCTTGTCGGCCGCCTTGAGTTACGGCCCGGTGCACGCCTGGAGCTGGCTGAGTCTGCCGGTGCAACTGGGCCTGGTGCTGGCGGTGTTGCTGGCCCTGCCATCGCTGTGGCTGACTCGTCGGGGGTGTGCTGCTTTGTGCCTGCTGGCACTGGGCATCCACCTGTCTATCTTGAATCAATCGCCGACCAGTGCCTATTTTGCCCAGACCCTGCAGACCTGGGAGCAGGGGCGCTTCATCCGGTTCAATGGCTTGGCGCAATGGGTAGGCTGGTTGTGGCCTTATGCCACGCTGGTTTATCTGGTCAGTTGGATGGCCCGGCGCGAGCCGGTTTGAGGTCGGAGCGATGCCCTGGGGCCGCTTCTCTCTAAAATGGCGCCATGTCCGAATCCTCTACCGTCAAGGCCGCCACTGGCGCTGTTGCCGATGGCGCGCCGCAGCTGGCTGCGCAGCCCTCCTATTACGAGCGGCACATCTTTTTCTGCCTCAACGAGCGCATCAATGGTGAGGACAGCTGTGCTCACCACGGAGCCAAAGAGGCCTTTGACCGCTGCAAGGCTCAGGTCAAGGCAGCCGGGCTGGCGGGGCCTGGCCAGGTGCGCGTGAACAAGGCCGGGTGCCTGGATCGCTGTGCTGGTGGGCCCGTGGCGGTCGTCTACCCAGAGGCGGTCTGGTACACCTTTGTGGACCCCAGCGACGTCGATGAGATCGTGGAATCCCACCTCAAGAACGGCAAGGTGGTGGAACGACTTCTGACGCCGCCCCATCTCGGACGTTGATTTGTTGTTGGATATCGAACCGGGTCGCATCCTGGCGGAGCGACCCGGTTCTGTTTGAGAAGGTATCGCCATGAATGCCCAAACCTTGAAGCTTGAACTCGTGGGGCCTTCCGGCGCTCTGCAAGGCTTGCGCGACTCGGCCTCTGTGCCAGAAGGTGGCGCCCCGAGAGGGGTGGCCATCATCGCCCACCCGCATCCGCTGTTTGGCGGCACCATGGACAACAAGGTGGTGCAGACCTTGGCGCGTGCCTTCGTTCAGTCGGGTTGGGATGCCGTCCGATTCAACTTCCGGGGGGTGGGGGGCAGCGCTGGCGTCTGGGATGAGGGGCGTGGGGAGATCGACGATTTTCTGGCCGTCCTGGAGCAGCAGGCGCCTCATGGGCCCATTGCCATCGCAGGGTTCTCTTTTGGCGCCTATGTGGCCAGTCATGCCCTCAAGGCTGTCTGCTCCAGTCGCGAGGTGGACCGGGCGGTCTTGGTCGGTACCGCTGCCTCACGCTTCCAGGTGGCCGAGCTGACGCCAGAATTGCATGAGCGGGCGCTGGTTCTGCATGGTGAGCAGGACGATACGGTGCCCCTGTCGGCGGTGATGGATTGGGCGCGTCCTCAGGCGCTGCCGGTGATGGTGGTGCCCGGAGGGGGGCATTTCTTTCACGGTCAGCTGCCGTTGTTGAAAGCGCTGGTGATGCGCCATTTACGTCCCTGACGACGTGCGAAGCCATGAACTTTGGGGTGCGTTGGGCGCTCTCATGGTTTGGCTGCGCCTTCGCGGTCCCTGTGTTCTTCGGCTCTGCGTACGCGCTCTTCGCATGAATTCTTTTTTCAAGCCCCTGCTGGCCTCCATCCTCATCGTCGCCTCGCTTCGTGCTGGGGCGCAGGCACCTCAGGTGCCGGAACTGGCGGCCCGCTCCTACCTGCTGATGGATGTGACGGCCCATCAGATCCTGGCGGAGAAAGACATCGACTCACCGGTCGAGCCGGCTTCTCTGACCAAGCTGATGTCGGCCTACCTCGTCTTTGATGCGCTGAAGGCTGGGCGGATCGAGCTCGCGCAGCGACTGCCGGTCAGCGACCGAGCCTGGAAGATGCCTGGTTCGCGCATGTTCATTGACCCCAAGATGAAGGTGCCGGTAGAGGACTTGATCAAGGGCATGGTGGTTCAATCCGGCAATGACGCCACCATGGCTTTGGCGGAAGGGGTGGGAGGCTCGGCCGAGCACTTTGTCGAACTCATGAATGCCCAGGCCAAGGTTCTGGGGATGAAGAACACCGTTTACAAGAACCCTGAAGGCATGGTCGAGGCTGGCCATACCAGCACGGCGCGTGATCTGAGCATTCTGGCCACCCGCCTGATCCTTGATTTTCCGGACTACCTCCGCTACTACGCCATCAGGCAATACCGCTATGAGGGCTCGCCTGCCACGAACGCCAGCAATCGCAACCTGCTGCTGTTTCGTGACCCGACGGTGGATGGCTTGAAGACTGGCCATACCAATGCGGCAGGCTATTGTTTGATTGCCACGGCCAAAAGAGACTTTCCGAATGTGGGGGGGCGACGGTTGCTGTCGATCGTGCTGGGGGCGGCCAGTGAGAATGCGCGGGCCAATGAAAGTCAGAAGCTGTTGAATTGGGGCTATACGGCCTACGAAGCCGTCAAACTGTTCGACGCGGGCCAGCCTGTGGTGACGCCGAGTGTCTGGAAAGGCAAGGAGAGCACGGCGCGCCTGGGCCGTCCGGAGGCGATTGTGGTGGCGGTGCCTGCAGGTCAGGCCGGCAAGTTGCAAACCCTGGTGACAAGGCCCGACCCGGTGGTGGCCCCTTTGCAGAAGGGGCAGGGCATCGGTACCCTGAAAGTCAGCTTGGCCGATCAACCCTTGCTTGACGTGCCGCTGCTGGCCCTGGACGGCGTCGAGCAGGCCGGCGTCATGGGGCGAGCCTGGGACGCTCTGCGACTCTGGATCAAGTGATGGGGGGAGGCTTTGTCAAGCCGTACTTGCCCCCAAAAGCCTGACCTGATACATTAGAAGGCTTTTCGGAATTTCCGAAGGGTTGCACATTTGCGCGTCAATCTGATTTGACTTGCATGGGCTGTATGACCGCAGTGACTGCTGAGTGATCCGTTTGGACGGCTCGGTGGTTTGCTCCAGCGGTTTTCGCGGCTCGGCATGGTGATCAGGCAGGTGCGTTTCACGCGTGTGCAGTGCCGTGCGGTGTCGATTGCTCGGCTTTTTTGTAATTTTCAAACGTTTAGGGACGTTTCATGCCAACCATCAACCAGCTCGTGCGTCAGGGGCGCGAGGTCGAAAAGACCAAGTCCAAGAGCCCCGCGATGCAAAACTCCCCCCAGCGTCGTGGCGTGTGCACTCGTGTGTACACCACGACTCCCAAGAAGCCTAACTCCGCTCTGCGTAAGGTTGCCAAGGTGCGCCTGACCAACGGTTTTGAGGTGATCTCCTACATCGGCGGTGAAGGCCACAACCTGCAGGAACACAGCGTGGTGCTGGTTCGCGGCGGTCGTGTCAAGGACTTGCCCGGTGTGCGTTACCACATCGTGCGTGGTTCGCTCGACTTGCAAGGCGTGAAAGACCGCAAGCAATCGCGTTCCAAGTACGGCGCGAAGCGCCCGAAGAAGGCCTAAGCAATTTTGCTGTCAGCCACGGGTGAATGGTTCCCGAAAGCGTCACAGCTTTGAAAAACATCGGTGTTTGAATGGCCTGGCTGGCCTTCAGACGTAGTGACCCGAACAGTGCCATGTTGGCGCGGGGTCGAGTAAGTGAGTTGCCCCATGGCACTCGCGGTACCTGAAATGGTGCCAACTGAAGCATAGAGGTGAAGAAATGCCACGTCGTCGCGAAGTCCCTAAACGTGAAATCCTGCCGGACCCGAAGTTCGGTAACGTCGAGCTGTCCAAATTCATGAACGTGATCATGGAAGGCGGCAAGAAGGCGGTCGCAGAACGCATCATTTACGGTGCTCTGGACCTGATCGCCAAGAAGCACCCTGACAAGGACGCCCTGGAAGCTTTCACGGTTGCCATCAACAACGTGAAGCCCATGGTCGAAGTGAAGTCCCGCCGTGTCGGCGGTGCCAACTACCAAGTGCCTGTGGAAGTCCGCCCTGTTCGTCGTCTGGCTCTGTCCATGCGCTGGATCAAGGAAGCCGCCCGCAAGCGTGGCGAAAAGTCGATGGCCCAACGTCTGGCCAACGAACTGCTCGAAGCCACCGAAGGCCGTGGTGGTGCCATGAAGAAGCGTGATGAAGTTCACCGCATGGCCGAAGCCAACAAGGCTTTCAGCCACTTCCGCTTCTAAATAGATCCATCCCCTCGCGTCTGAGAGCCCGCCTTTGTGCGGGCTCTCAGCGATTAACGGAGAAATTTCATGTCCCGCAAGACCCCCATCGAGCGCTACCGCAACATCGGTATTTCTGCTCACATTGACGCCGGTAAGACCACTACCACCGAGCGTATCCTGTTCTACACCGGTGTGAACCACAAGATCGGTGAAGTGCATGATGGCGCAGCCACCATGGACTGGATGGAGCAAGAGCAAGAGCGCGGCATCACGATCACCTCGGCTGCCACGACCTGCTTCTGGAAGGGCATGGACATGTCTTTCCCCGAGCACCGCATCAACATCATCGACACCCCCGGCCACGTTGACTTCACCATTGAAGTTGAGCGCTCGATGCGCGTGCTGGACGGTGCTTGCATGGTTTACTGCGCTGTGGGTGGCGTGCAGCCCCAGTCTGAAACCGTGTGGCGTCAGGCTAACAAGTACAAGGTGCCGCGTCTGGCCTTTGTGAACAAGATGGACCGTACTGGTGCCAACTTCTTCAAGGTCGTGGACCAGATGAAGCTGCGCCTGAAGGCCAATCCTGTGCCTATCGTGATCCCCATCGGCGCTGAAGAAAACTTCAAGGGCGTTGTGGACCTGCGCAAGATGAAGGCCATCATCTGGGATGAAGCCTCGCAAGGCATGAAGTTCAACTTCGAAGAGATCCCGGCCGACCTGCTGGAAACCGCCAAGGAATGGCGTGAAAAGATGGTCGAGGCTGCAGCCGAATCTTCGGAAGAGCTGATGAACAAGTACCTGGAAGAAGGTGACTTGACCGAAGAAGAGATCACCCACGGCCTGCGTACCCGTGCCATCGCCTGCGAAATCCAACCGATGCTGTGCGGTACCGCCTTCAAGAACAAGGGTGTGCAGCGCATGTTGGACGCCGTGATCGAACTGATGCCTTCGCCTGTGGACATTCCGCCGGTGAAGGGTACGGACGATGACGAGCAGCCGGTCAGCCGCAAGGCCGACGACAGCGAGAAGTTCTCGGCCCTGGCATTCAAGCTGATGACCGACCCGTTCGTGGGTCAGCTGACCTTCGTTCGCGTTTACTCCGGCGTTCTGAGCAAGGGCGACACGGTCTACAACCCGGTGAAGGGCCGCAAGGAGCGCATTGGTCGTATCGTGCAGATGCACGCCAATGAGCGCCAGGAAGTGGACGAAATCCGCGCTGGCGACATCGCTGCCTGCGTGGGCTTGAAGGACGTCACCACCGGTGAAACCCTGTGCGATCCTGATGCCATCGTCATGCTCGAACGCATGGTGTTCCCTGAGCCTGTGATCCGTCAGGCTGTGGAACCCAAGACCAAGGCTGACCAGGAAAAGATGGGCATTGCCCTGCAACGTCTGGCTTCGGAAGATCCGTCTTTCCGCGTCAACACCGACGAAGAATCGGGCCAGACCATCATCGCCGGTATGGGCGAGTTGCACCTGGAAATCATCGTTGACCGCATGAAGCGCGAATTCGGTGTGGAAGCCAACGTGGGCAAACCGCAAGTGGCCTACCGCGAAACCATCCGCAAGTCGGTTTCTGACGTCGAAGGTAAGTTCGTGCGTCAATCGGGCGGTAAGGGTCAGTACGGCCACGTGGTGTTCACTGTCGAGCCGAACGAAGTGGGCAAGGGTTTTGAATTCGTCGACGCCATCAAGGGCGGTGTGGTTCCTCGCGAATACATCCCTGCCGTTGAAAAGGGTGTGATCGAAGCCTTGAACAGTGGTGTGCTGGCCGGCTACCCGGTGGTGGACGTCAAGGTCACCTTGACCTTTGGTTCGTACCACGATGTGGACTCGAACGAAAACGCGTTCAAGATGGCTGCCATCTTCGGTTTCAAGGAAGGTTGCCGCAAGGCCAGCCCGGTCATTCTGGAGCCTATGATGGCTGTGGAAGTCGAAACCCCTGAAGACTACGCCGGCAACGTGATGGGTGACCTGTCCAGCCGTCGCGGTATGGTTCAGGGCATGGACGACATGGTCGGTGGTGGCAAGGCCATCAAGGCCGAAGTGCCGCTGTCGGAAATGTTCGGCTACTCGACCACGCTGCGTTCGATGTCGCAAGGTCGCGCGACCTACACGATGGAGTTCAAGCACTACAGCGAAGCTCCGCGCAACGTGGCTGAGGCCATCGTGGCAGCCCGCGCCAAGTAATTGGCACTTGCCCCGCGCCTGCAGAGGTGGCGGGGCATCCTCATTTGTCTGCGATCCGGTGCCCCTTTGTCCCCGTGCGAAGGGATTGAGCAACTGGATGCAGACGTAAAACCACACACGGGATCGCTCTTTTTGGAGATTGAAAATGGCAAAAGGCAAGTTTGAACGTACCAAGCCGCACGTGAACGTCGGCACCATCGGTCACGTTGACCACGGCAA
>NZ_JBYTDE010000020.1:0-80909 GCF_058791075.1 Curvibacter sp. EU05-FHT14A10 | reverse complement strand
ACGCCCACGGGGTGGAACAGGGTGTAGTTGAGGTGGGTGGGGGTGGGGTAGGTGTGGCCGTCCACGCGGGTGCACATTTCGGCGAAGTAGCTGAAGTTGTCGGCCGCGCGGGGCACGAGCTGCTTGCCGGTTTGGGAGATGACCTGGCCGCAATCCTTGGTCTCGGTCTGGGCGATCTCGGGCACGTGGCGGGTGATGAGCTCGCCGAGTTTGCGCATCAGCTTGGCGCGCTCGGTGGCGGGGGTGTTGGCCCATTTCGGGAAAGCCTCTTTGGCGGCGGCCACGGCGGCGTGGACCTCGGCCTCGCCGCCCGAGGCGACCTCGGCCAGCACCTCCTGGGTGGCGGGGTTGATGGTTTCGAAGTAGTCGCGGCCGGCGACGCTCTGGCCGTTGATCAGGTGCTGGATCTGTTGCATGGGTGTCTTTCCTTGGATGGGTTCAGGCGGCTCAGGCTGCGGGTGTGGCGGTTGGGGCGAAGGCGGCATCGCCGACCAGGGTGTTGACCAGGCGGCCAATGCCGTCGATCTCGGTCACCACCTCGTCGCCGGCTTTCACGTTGACCACGCCTTCGGGCGTGCCGGTCAGGATCACGTCGCCGGCCTGCAAGGTCATGAAGCTGCTCAGGTACTCGATCAGCTCGGGCACGTTGTGGACCAGGTCGCGGGTGTGGCCCTGCTGCGTGAGCTGGCCGTTGACGGTGGTGCGCAGGGCCAGCTGGTGCGGGTCGGGCACGGCGGCGGCGTCGACCAGCCAGGGGCCGAGCACGGTGGCGCCGTCGCGGTTCTTCACGCGCAGGTTGGGGCGGTACCAGTTCTCCAGGTAGTCGCGGATCGCGTAGTCGTTGCACACGGTGTAGCCAGCCACATGGGCCAGGGCCTGCTCGCGCGAGACGCGGCGGGCGGTCTTGCCGATCACCACCGCCAGCTCACACTCGTAGTGCATGAACTGCACCGCATCGGGCCGGTAGGTCTGCCCGCGGTGGCCGATCACCGCGTTGGGGCCCTTGAGGAACACCAGGGGCTCGTCCTTGGTGGTGACGGTGAGCTCGCCCGACAGCTCGCGCAGGTGGTCGGCGTAGTTCAGGCCCAGCGCGATGATGGTGCCCACCTCGAAGGGGGGCAGCCACACCACCTGGTCCTCAGCCAGGACACGGCCATCGGCCAGGCGGATCTGCTGCTCGCCATGGGGCGTGGCGGTGTGGATGGCACCGGCATAGGCCACACGGGCTGTGTGGGTGGGGTGGGTGGGGTGGGGCGTGTGACTCATGCGGCGCTTTCTTGCTCGCGGACCAGGGGGGTGCTGAGGTGGCCGATGCCATCGATCTCGATGCGCACCGTCTGGCCGGCGCGGGCCAGGGGCGCGCCTTGCGAGCCGCCCAGCGTGAGGATGTCGCCCGGCATCAGGGTCATGAAGGCGCTGACATCGGCGATCAACTGCGCCACTCCCCGAAAGCGGTCGCCGGTGCTGCTGACCTGCACCAACTGCCCGTCGATCAGCACCCGCAGCTCCAGCGCGTCGGGCAGTGGCACCTGGGCGGCCGGCACGACGTGTTCGCCCAGCGGGCAGAAGCCGTCACGGGCCTTCAGCCGCACCGAGGGCCGGTAGAACTGGCTGTGGGGCAGGCTGATGTCGTTCACCACCAGGTAGCCGGCCACATGACTCAGGGCGGCCTCCGGGGCAACGCGGGTGCATTGGTGCCCGATCACGATGCCCAGTTGGGCGCTGATTTCGACCTGGCCTGGTTCGTCGGGCACGGCCACAGGCTGGCCGCTGCGGGCCAGGGTGTTGCGCGGCTTCACAAACAGCACGGGGGCCTTGGGGGCGGCTTTGTAAGGCGCCTGCTCAATGGCTTCGCCGAGGGCGTACAGGGCCGGGCGGTGGTTCATCAGGACGCCATACACCGTGCCCGTGAGGCGGAACGGCGCAACATCCAGGGAGGGGAGTGGGATGGTGTGGTGCATGTTATTCACTAATATGTGAGCAAGTATATTGCTAACATCTTAGTGAAGTAAACAGGCTTCGAGCTGCTTTGTTGATGCGGGTCAGATTTCAGGGATGATCAGGGGATGGACAAGAACGCTGCCAAGGTGATCCACCACCGCAACCTGCCGCTGCTGCTGTTGCAGTCTCGCGAGGCCGTGCTGGCCCGCTTCCGCCCCTTGCTGAACCAGCAGGGCGTGACCGAGCAACAGTGGCGGGTGATCCGGGCCCTCGATGAATTCGGCCCCATGGAGCCGCGTCAGATCGGCAGCATGTGCTGCATCTCCAGCCCCAGCATGGCCGGCATCCTGGCTCGCATGGATGACCTGGGCCTGATCTCACGCCAGCGCATGGAGCAGGACCAGCGCCGGGTGATGGTGGCCGTTACGGCCAAGGGCTGCGACACGGTGGCCGCGCTGGCGCCGCTGATCGAGGCCTGCTACAAGGACATCGAGGGTGTCATTGGCGCCGACTTCACCCACCTGCTCTACGACATGCTCGACGCGCTGACCAGCCGCCTCAACGAGGGGCGCGAGGGTGGGATGGGCGAGGGGGATTGAGCCAGGGTCTGTCCAGTGGACTTCAATCCAGCGGGGGCGCGGTCTTCAGCACATCGGCCACCGCGGCCTTCCACAAGGCCGCCTGGGCGAGGGTTCCGTGCCCACCCGTGCTGGGCGATCCGGGCACGATGTGCTGCGCCCCGTGACGGACCCGCTGCAGCTCGCGCTCCAGCACGCCCAGATCGGGCGGGTTGCGCTCGTCGTCGGCTGAGTTGATGGCCAGCACCCGGGCCCGGATGCGCTCCAGCCCGGCAGAGGGGTCGTAATCGCCCGAGGCCTCCCACTGGTAGAGGTGGTCATTGGCATCGCCCTTGAATGGGGCTTGCAAACGCTGGTTGAGCAACTGGTCGGCCTTCTCGCGGGTGGGCGCCTGCCGGTACAGCGCCTGGTTGCCGCCGTTGGTGGCCAGGTTGAAGTACACCGAGGCAAAGCGCAGGCTGGGCGGCTGCTCGCTGTAGTCGCCGTTCTGCCAGGCCGGGTCGTTGCGGATCGAGTCGATCACCAGCCGCCGCAGCATCCAGTTGCGGCCCGCCATCGGCACCGGCAGCGCAGCCATGGGCACCGCGATGTCCATGAAATCGGGATACATCTGCGCCCACAGCCAGGTGTGCATGCCCCCCATCGAATACCCCAGCACCATGCGCAGGTGGCGTATGCCCAGGTGCTCGGTCACCAGCCGGTACTGGGCCCGCACCATGTCTTCGTAGTTGTAATGTGGAAAGCGCGTGCGCAAGCCCTGAGACGGCCGCGACGACTCGCCCGTGCCGATGCCATCGGGCAGGATGATGAAGTAGCGGCTGGCATCCAGCGGCTGGCCCGGCCCGAACAGCTCGCCGCCAAAGCCAGGCGTGAGCAGGCCCTTGCCCGAGCCCAGCGTGCCGTGCAGCACCAGCACGGCGGGTTTGTCGGGCGAGCCCAGGGTGGTGTAGTGCAGGCTCAACTCCGGCAGCGTGCTGCCGTCATGGAAGCGGAAATCCTGCACCCGCCAATCCCTCTCACGAGGCGGCGGCAGATCGACCGCCTGGGCCGGGGAAGACAGCGTGACAGCAGAGAGGACCATGGCAGCGAGCAGGTGGACGAAACGAAAGAACCTCTTCCGACAGCCCCTGAGCAAGGTGTGCAGGGGAACGTGGGGGCGGGGCGTGGTGTGCATGCGTTTCAATCTACTGCAAAGGCTGCGTTCTGCATCGGGGCCTCAGGGTTTGTCTGGGGCTGATGGCATCCGTAGACTCATATATCGTCACTCAAAGTGGGCTGATTAGAGGCAATTTCGCCATAAAAAGACCACTTTGGTGGTATGAGTAACAAATTGGCTATTGAAGCCTCGATTCAGATCCATTGCCGTGGCGCCATCGACCGGGTGGCGAAAAGCCTGGGTCGTCTCTTGCCGGGCTGAAAGAACATGGACCAGCGCATCAAGCACCAGAACCCCGAACGCGACGCCGAACTGCGCCGCACGCTGTTCGAGGGCGTGATGAAGAATCAGCTCTCGCTGGGTGAAGCCGTCAAGCTCATGCAAAAGGTCAGCCGCCTCACGCAAGCCGAGTTTGCCGCCCACCGGGGCGTGAGCACACGCGTGCTCAAGGAGATCATGGCCGGCAGTGCCAACCCGACTGTGGAGACGCTGAACAAGATCGCCAGCATCTTCGGCCTGGAGGTGGGCTTTGTCGCCAAGCGGCCTGCCCTTGAGCCGAGCCGACCAAGCCGCCGGATCATTCCGCCCGATCAAGCGCCAGGCGCTGCATCGGCGAAGCCGGCTTCAAGCTCCAGCCGGCCGCCGGCGTGAAGTGCGGCTTCATGGGCGACCTCGGGTGAGAGGCGTTGCATGGTCGCTTCACAGCCGCTTCATCGGCTGCCGATCGGCGGGGTGCATCAGCCAGGCGCCTCGCCTTCGCTCAGTCCGGGCCGCCCAGGCTGCCCGATGTCGCCACCTTCTCGGCCAGAAAATCGAGCAGCAGCGCCATGGCCCGTGGCGGGTAGGGCGTGGGCAGGTGCAGCATGAACATGGCCGTGCTCAGAAAGCCCAGGCTGCCCGGGCTCAGCGGCAGGGCCTGCAGCGTGCCCTGGGCGATGGCCTCGCGCACCATGTAGTCGGGCATCAGGCCCACACCCAGGCCCTGCAGCAGCGCCTCGCGCAGAAAGTAGAAATTGGGTGAGACCAGGCGCAGGCGCATGTGGGCGCCTTCGGGGCCGCGCTCTGGCAGCAGCCCGGCCATGCGCAGTTTCTGCGCCGTCAGCACCGAGCTGATCAGGGGTTGCTGCAGCAGGGCTTCCAAGGACGGCGGGCGGCCGGCCGCGGCAGCCACGGCTGGGGTGGCGCAGGCCACGTAATGCACCGGGCCCAGGTGGCGCGCCATCAGGTGGGTGGGGGGCTCGGACATGACCCGCACCGCACAGTCGATGCGGCCGGCCAGCAGGTCTTCCACGGTGTTGTCGAAGATCACCTCCAGCGTGATGCCGGGGTGGCGCTGCATGAACTCGGTCAGCCAGGCCGTCATGGCGAGCTGGCCGAAGCCGCTGGGCACGCTCAGCCGCACCTTGCCCTGGGGCGCCTGGCCCAGGCTGTCCACCGAGTCCTGGGCCGCCTGCAGTTCCTGGCGGATGCTCAGGCCATGCCGGTAGAGCTTCCAGCCCAGCTCGGTCGGCTCCACCTGGCGCGTGGTGCGGCGCAGCAGTTGCTGGCCCAGCGCCTGCTCGAACTGGCCCAGCCGGTGGCTCACCGCGGCACGGCCCATGCCACGGCGGGCCGCCGCCTTGCTCAGGTTGCCGGTCTCGATGATGTCCACCAGCAGGTTCAGTGCGTTCAGGTCCATTGTTTTCAAAAATCAGACAGTGTGTTTGATTTTATTCACGATTGTCAAAACATAAGAACAAATCAACAATCGTTCCAGGCAGGCCCTCCAGGCCTGTGAACGGCGGGCCGGGGGCCCGCCCCACGGAACAAGACCATGAACCAGAGCGCTTCTTCTTTTCTTCCCCTGGCCGGCATCCGGGTGCTGGACCTGTCGCGGGTGCTGGCCGGCCCGCTGTGCGCCATGGCGCTGGCCGACCTGGGGGCCGACGTGATCAAGGTCGAGCACCCCGAGCGTGGTGACGACACCCGTGACTGGGGCCTGCCGGTTGGGCGCCGCAACACCACCTACTTCAACAGCGCCAACCGCAACAAGCGGTCCATCACGGTCGACCTGGGCTGCCCCGAGGGGCTGCAGGTCGTGCGGGCTCTGGCCCGCGACAGCGATGTGGTGGTGCAGAACTTCAAGTTCGGTGGTGCCGAGAAGCTGGGGGTGGGCTGGGCCCAGCTTTCGGCCCTGAACCCGCGCCTGGTGATGTGTTCGATCTCGGGTTACTACGCTGCTGGGCCCGAGCAGGCGCGTCCGGGTTATGACCTGGTGGTGCAGGGCGAGGCCGGTGTCATGGCCACCAATGGCGAGGCGGGCCAGGGCCCGCTCAAGTTCGGTGTCGCGGCGGTGGACATGTTCACGGGCCTGTATGCCGGCCAGGCGGTGCTGGCGGCCCTGCTGGAGCGCACCCGCACCGGCCGCGGACGCCATGTGCAGATGGCCTTGTACGACTGTGGCCTGATGATCACCAGCTACTACGGGATGGAAGCCCTGCTGCGCGGCAACGACCCGGCCAAGTTCGGCAATGCCCACCCTGCCATCGTGCCCTACGGCGTGTTCGAGGCGGCCGACGGGCCGGTGGTCATCACCGTGGGCAACAACGGCCAGTTCCAACGCTTCTGCCGTCAGGTGCTGCAGCGCCCCGAGTGGGCGGACGACGCGCGGTTTGCCAGCAACACCGGTCGTTCGGCCCACCGCGAAACCTTGTTGCCCCTGGTGCGTCAGGCCCTGGCCGGCCTGCCCAGGGCAGAGTTGCTGGCCCGGCTGCGCGCCGCCGAGATCCCCTGCGGCGAGGTGCTGGGCCTGTTCGATGCCCTGAACTCGGAGCGCACTGCCCAGGCCGGGCTGCTGCACCACTTCGACGACCCCGACGCCGGCCGGCAATCGGTGCTCGCCCCGCCCTACGCCCTGGACGGCGAACGCCTGCCGGTGCGCCGGCCGCCGCCGCACCTGGGCCAGCACACCGACGAGGTGCTCGGTGAGCGCCTGGGCCTGGATGCCGCGGCGCGCGAGTGTCTGCGCATGGCCGGTGCCATTTGAGCTGACGAGCCCCGGCCATGAAGCCCCTCTCTGCCCACGGTTGGCCGCCCGCCCTGGCGGCGCCCGTTTCAGCCCGGCGAGCGCAGGTAGCCCAGCACCAGACCGGCCAGCTCGTCGATCATGGCCGGGTCGCCCAACTGCACCGGGCCCGGTGCGTTCAGGGTGGCGTGCACCAGGGTGCCCACCATCACTTGGTAGGCAAAGCGGATGCGCAAGGCCCGGGCCGGGCCGTCCAGCGTCGGCAGATGAGGCGACAGCAGCTCGACCAGGCGCTGCCGGTACAGATCGCCCAGGCGGCGGAAGGGCTCCCAGGCCCCTTCGTCGCTGTGCTTGAGCGCGGCTCGGTACACGCCCACGTTGGCCCGGTAGCGCTGCACCGTCATCGCCACCATGGCGTGACAGAGCTCCTCCAGCGTGCCCCCCTCGGCCGGGTGCTGCTGCATGAATGCGTCCAGCGCCGCCTCCGAGCGCAGGCAGGTCAGCCGCTGCAGGGCGGCAAAAAAGCCCATCTTGTCCTCGAAGCGGCCATAGAAAGCCCCCACGGTGGCGCCGGCACCGTTGCAGATCTCTTCGATCGACAACGCGTCCAGCGCCCGCTCGCGCATCAGCGCCGCCCCCGACTCCAACAGGGCATAGGCGGTGCGGGCGCTGCGTTGCTGTACCCCGGGCTTGATTTCGGGTAGGCGGCCGGCCTGCAGCCAGGCCATGAAGGCCTGCTCGCGCTCACGCTCGGGTTCAGTTCTGGATTCTTGAAAAGCGGATTCGTCGGGGCGCATGCGGGCAGGGCAGGCGTTTGCCTGCGCAAAAATATAATTGGAATTACAATTTTAAAAAATCGACCGTCAGGGCCCGGAAGAGCGGGCCTGCCAAGGTCGGATCATAGGAGACCCACCCATGTCAGCTCTCATCCAACGCCGCGCCTGCCTGGGCCTGGCTGCCGCTTCGGTGTTCGCCTCGGCCCTGCCCGGGGCCGCCCACGCCGCCCCGCCGGCCTGGCCCGACAAGCCCATCCGCATCGTCGTGCCCTATGGGTCGGGGGGCATGGGCACGGTGTTTGCCAACACCGTGGGCGATGTGCTCAGCACCCGCCTGAAGACGGCGGTGTATGCCGAGTACAAGCCCGGCAACAACGCCGCCATCGGCACCGATTTCGTGGCCAAGGCCCCGGCCGACGGTTACACCCTGCTGATGGCCACCACCAGCTCCATGGCGGTCAATCCGGTGTTCTTCCGCAGCGTGCGCTACGACCCGGTGCGCGACTTCGCGCCCGTGTCCATGGTCTGGATGTCGCGCAACGTGTTGTTCACCGACCCGGCCAAGGCCAAGACGCTGGCCGAACTGCTGGCCCTGGGCAAGACGCGCTCGCTCAACTACGGGTCGCTGGGAGCCGGCTCGCTGGCCCATCTGTCGTCCGAACAACTGATCCGCCAGGCCAAGGTCGAGGCGGTGCACGTGCCCTTCAAAGGGCAGGGCCAGATGATGACCGAGGTGGCCGGCGGTCGTCTGGACTTCGGCTTTGGCGACCCGACCGGCATTGCATTGGCCGAGGGGGGCCGGGTGCAGGCGGTGGCGGTGACCGGCACCGACCGGCTGCACACCGCCCCCACGGTGCCCACCCTGACCGAACTGGGCTACCCCGATGTGGGCACGGCCAGCTGGATCGGTCTGGTGGCGCCCGCGGGCACGCCGCGCGACATCGTGGAGCGCATCAGCGAGGCCCTGCGGGTGGGTTTCCAGGACGAAGCCATCAAGGCCAAGGTGCTGGCCCAGGGCGTGACCATGGCGCCCGACCTCAGCCCCGATTACCTGGCGCGCGACATCCGGGCCCAGTTGCTGCGCTGGAAGAAGTTCCAGGCCGAAACCCGCATCACCGCCGACTGACACGTCCCCACGTTTCCTCCATGAGTTGAAAGAAGTCCATCATGAAAGCTGCTGTTCTGCGCCAGTTTGGCCAAGCCCTGTCCATCGAAGACATCGAGATCGGCCGCCCCGGCCCGCAGGAGGTGCTGGTGCGCACGGCCGCCGTCGGCCTGTGCCACAGCGACCTGCACTACATCGAGGGCATGCGTCCCTTCGATCTGCCCGGCGTGCTGGGGCACGAGGTGTCGGGCATTGTCGAGGCGGTGGGGGAGGGCGTGCGCGACCTGCGCCCGGGTGACCACGTGGTGGGGGCCCTGAGCGTGTTCTGCGGCACCTGCCCGCAGTGCCTGGGGGGGCGTTTCGCCCTGTGCGCCGACACCGATGTCAAGCAGCCCCCGGGCAAGGCCCGCCGGCTTTCGCACGCCGGCCAGCCTGTGAGCCAGGTGTTCAACCTGTCGGGTTTTGCCGAAAAAATGCTGGTGCACCGCAACGCCCTGGTCAAGATCCGCGACGACATGCCCCTGGACCTGGCTGCACTGCTGGGCTGCGCCGTCATCACCGGCACTGGCGCGGTGTTCCGCACCGCCCAGGTGCGGCCCGGCGCCACCGTGGCCGTGGTGGGCTGCGGCGGTGTGGGGCTGGCGGCGGTCAACGGCGCTGCCATCGCAGGCGCCTCGCGCGTGATTGCCGTCGACATGTCGCCGTCCAAGCTGGCGCTGGCACGCCAACTCGGCGCCACCGACACCGTGGACGCCCGCGAGGGCGACGTGGTGGCCCGCATCGCCGAGATGACCGGCGGTGGCGTGGAGTACGCCTTTGAGTGCATCGGCCTGCCCAGCACGTTTGAGCAGTGCTTTCGCATGCTCACCGCCGGTGGCATCGCCACCATCGTGGGGCTGTTTCAGCCCGGGGCCCGTGCCAGCATCGAGGGCGGCCAGTTCTTCCAGGAAAAGCAGATCCGCGGCTCCGCCATGGGCTCGGCCCGCATCCGCGAAGACATCCCGCGCCTGGTCGAGTTCTACCGCCAGGGCCGGCTGGACCTGCAATCCCTGGTCTCGCAACGCATCCGCCTCGAAGACATCAACGAAGGCTTTGCCGCCATGAAGACCGGAGACACCGCGCGCAGCGTGGTGGTCTTCGACCTCGCCTGAGCGCTGACCGCCCCTGTGCCAACACCTGCCCCGTGAAGACCATGACCCCCGCCCCCCCCACGCCTGCCAAACCCGCCCACCCCGCCACCCGCGAGGCCCATGCCCGCGTGCTGGCCGAACTCGACTTCTCCGACCAGCAGGACTTCGACGACGCCCGCCGTGGCTTCATCGCCACTGTGCCCGACGCCCACATCCCCGCCGATGGCGGCGGTGTGGCCTTCACCCAACGCGAGCACGCCTTTCTGGACGGCCCCCAGGCCGACACGGTGAACCCCAGCCTGTGGCGCCAATCGCGCCTGAACCGCATCCACGGCCTGTTCCAGGTCTGCGACCGCATCTACCAGGTGCGTGGCTTCAGCCTGGCCAACGTCACCTTCGTGGAAAGCGACAGCGGCGTCATCGTGATCGACCCGCTGACCTTCACCGAACATGCCCGGGCCGCCTGGCAGCTGTACCAGGCCGAGCGGGGCCCGCGCCCGCTGCGCGCCCTGATCTACACCCACAGCCACCGCGACCATTACGGCGGCGTGCGCGGCATCACCAGCCCCGAAGAGGTGCTGCGCGACGGCATCCCGGTGATCGGCCCCGTCGGCTTCATCGAGGAGGCCTTTGCCGAAACCATGCTGGCCGGCGTGCCCATGCGCCGGCGCTCGCTCTACCAGTTCGGCACCACCCTGGCCGCCGGGCCCCAGGCCCATGTCGACAGCGGTCTGGGCAAGGCCGCGGGCCGCGGGGGCGACGGCTTCATCGCTCCCGATGTGCTGGTGCGCGAACTGCGCGAGCGCCACGTCATCGACGGCATCGAGATCGAGTTCCAGCTCACCCCCGGCGCCGAGGCCCCGGCCGAGATGAACCTGTTCTTTCCGGGCCTGCGGGCCCTCAACCTCGCTGAAAACGCCTGCCACACCCTGCACAACCTGTGCCCCTTGCGGGGTGCCAAGACCCGCGACGCCCTGGCCTGGGCCGGTTACCTGGACGATGCACTGCAAGAGTACGTGCCCCGTGCCGACGTGGTGCTGGCCCAGCACCACTGGCCCGTGTGGGGCACCGCTCGCATCGCCGAGTACGTGGCCGGTCAGCGCGACCTGTACCGCTACCTGCACGACCAGACGCTGCGCCTGATGAGCCAGGGCCTGACGCCGGCCGAGATCGGCGAGCAGCTGATCATGCCCAACCCGCTGTCACGCCAGTGGTATGCGCGTGGCTACTATGGCGCGGTGGTGCATAACGTGGCCGCCATCTATGCCCACTACCTGGGCCCCTACGACGGCAACCCGGTGCACCTGCACCCCCTGCCACCCGAGCCGGCCGCGCAGCGCTATGTGCGCTACATGGGCGGCGCCGAGGCCGTGCTGGCGCGGGCCCGCGAAGACTTTGCGGCCGGCGACTTCCGCTGGGTGGCCGAGGTCTGCAACCGTGTGGTGTTCGCCCAACCCGATCACCAGGCCGCTCGCGAGCTGTGCGCCGACGCCTTCGAGCAACTGGGCTACCAGGCCGAGTCGGCCACCTGGCGCAACGCCTACCTGCTGGCCGCGCGCGAACTGCGCAGCCGCGGCGCGCCGGCCCTGCCGGCAGGCATCGCCATCAGCCCCGATGTGGTGGCCCAGCTGCCGCTGGAGAAGTTCCTGCAGTTCCTGGCCATCCGCGTGAATGGCCCGCGTGCCCAGGCCTTGCGCTTGCGCATCGACTGGCTGCTGCCCGACGGCGAAAGCCAGCGCATCGCCTTGTCCAACGGGGCCCTGAACCACCGCGCCGGCCGCCACGGAGCCGAGGCCGAGGTCACCGTGCGCACCGACCGATCCCAGCTGGCGCGCCTGCTGCAAAGCCCCGAGGACATGCTGCGCTGCCTGGACCAGGGCGAGATCGATGTGCAGGGCGCGCGCGATCGCCTGCGCGAGTTCGTGCTGTGCCTGGATGCGTTCACGCCCATGTTCAATGTGGTGGAGCCCTGACGCCCGCCCGTCTTCACCGTCCCGCTTCACACTTCGTCGGTACGATGGTCGTCTTGTCCGGGGTGCCGGGGCTTGCGTGGTCCCAGCAGGGCTGAGGCCCTGAAGCACCGGCGGTTGAGGCATTCGACACTGCGAGGTGCGCGATGGATTCACTGAAGTCTGTTTTGCTGGGTGGGATCCTGGCCGCCAGCGCCGCCTTGGCCGGGGCCCAGCCGGGGCCGGAGCCCGTGCCCCCCAGGACACCGGCCTGGGCCTACCCGGTGCTGCCCTCCACGGCGCCACCGGCCGTGCCGGACGATGGCGTCAAGCACCGCCTGGCAGGCAGCGGCCAGGCCTTCACCCGCGCCGAGCTGTTCGATCTGTTCGCGGCCCATGACTGGTTCCCCGAGTCCCACCCGCCCATGCCGGCCGTGGTGGCCCGGGGCCGTCCACCCGAGGTGCGGGCCTGTGGCATGTGCCATTACCCCAACGGCCAGGGGCGGCCCGAGAACGCGCCCCTGGCCGGCTTGCCCGAGGCCTACATCGTGCAGCAGATGCACGATTACCAGGCCGGGCTGAGGCGCAGTGCCGCCGCCCAGGCCGGACCGCACCTGCGCATGGTGGCCGCCGCCGTGCACCTGGACGAGGCCGATCTTCAGGCCGCAGCGGCCTATTTCTCGGCGCTGCCCTACCGGCCCTGGATCAGCGTGGTCGAGACCGATCAAGTGCCTCTCACCCAGGTGGTGACGGGCTCCATGTGGGCCGCCTTGCCCGGGCCGGGCCTGGAGCCCATCGGCCAGCGCATCGTCGAGGTGCCCAGCGACCTGTCCCTGACCGAATGGCGCGATCCCCGGTCCGGGTTCACGGCCTATGTGCCCCCCGGCAGCCTGAGCCGGGGCCGCCAGATCGCCCTGCAGGGCGAGGGCGGGGTCAGTGCCTGTGTCAGCTGCCATGGCCCGGGCCTGAAAGGGCTGGGCCTCATCCCGCCGCTGGCCGGGCGTTCGGCCCAGTACCTGTACCGTCAGCTCAATGACATGCGCCTGGGCCTGCGGGCCGGCCCCGGCGCGGCCGCCATGCGCGGCTTCATCGGTCAGCTGTCGCCGCAGGACATGATGGCTGTGGTGGCCTATGCGGCCTCGCTGCCGCCTTGAGGCCCGGCGGGCATCAATCGATGCGCAGCTTGGCCGCCTTGGCCAGGCTCTGCCAGGTGTCCATGTCCTGGCGCACCGTGCTGGCGAACTGGGTCGCGGTCTTGAGCGGCGGACGCGGCATGTTCTGGGCGGCAAAGCGCTGCACCACCTCGTCGCTGGCCAGCACGCGGTTGATCTCCTGGTTCAGGCGCCGCACCACGGGCTCGGGGGTGCTGGCCGGGGCGAAGACGCCAAACCAGCCGTCGGTATCGAAGCGGTAGCCCTGTTCGCTCAGGGTGCTGACCTCGGGCAGGGCCGGGCCGCGGGTGCTGCCGGTGCAGCCCAGTGCGGTGAGCTTGCCGGCGCGGATGTGCGGAATGGGCGAGGCGATGTCCGTGAAGGCCACGCTGATGTTGTTGGCCAGCAGGTCGGTGACCAGTTGGGAGGTGCCTTTGAACGGCACGTGCGGCATGGTCAGGCCATAGTGCGCCTTGATGCCCTCCATGGCCAGGTGGCCGGTCGAGCCATTGCCCCAGGAGCCATAGGCCAGCTTGTCGGGGTTGGCGCGGGCATGGCGGACCAGATCGGCCAGTGACTTGAAGCCCGTGGAGGGGTGAGCCATGAGCAGGATGCCGGCCGATCCCACCTGGGCCACCGGCAGCAGGTCTTTCTGCGTGTCGTAAGGCATGCGGGCCTGCAGGATGGGGTTGATGGCGATGGACGACGAGGGCGTCATCAGCAAGGTGTAGCCGTCACCCGCCGACTTGGCCACGGCATCGTTGCCGATCAGGCCATTCGCGCCGGCTCGGTTGTCCACCACCACGGCCTGTTTCAGGCCTTCTTGCAGGGGCACCGCGATCAGGCGCGCAAAGATGTCGGCCCCTGAACCGGGCGGGCCCGACACGATCAGCTTGATGGGGCGGTCGGGCCAGTCTGCGGCCCGCGCACCGGCCTGGGTCTGCAATGCCAGCAGGGCCGTGCCTGCCAGCCATTGGCGTCGGTTCAGGGGCAGGGCTCGATCGGCCGGGCGGAGGGGATGGGTCATGGTTGGGTCTCCTTTTTGTGGGTGAGGGTGGCATACACCTGGGCCCCCAGGGCCGTGCCATGCACGGCCAGGTGGGCACCCAGTTGAATGGCCTGCAGCAAGGCAGCCGGTGTGAGCCCGGCTTGCAGCCCCTGCTGCAGATGATGGCGCAAGGCGCCGGGATGGTGGGCCGTGAAGCAGGCGGCCAGGGCCACGCGGATCAGGCCGCGATCATCGGGGCTCAGCCCGCCCGGCGGGCCGGGCAGTTGCAAAAAGTCCTGCACCGCCTGGGCATAGGCCGGGTCCAGGTGGCGCAGCGCCGCCAGGGCGTCGTCGGCGCGTGCGCCCGGTGTCTCGTCGCAGGGCTCGGCCAACGGCTCGGCGGAGCGTTCAGCCACCGGTTCGGCCATCAGGGCGGCCAGCAGGGCGGCGCCCTGGGTCACGCCGTCCAGGCCCTGGGCGGCCACCAGGTGCAGCACCTCGAAGACCTCGGCCGGGCGCACACCCACGGCCAGGGCCCGTGCCATGTGGGTGCGCAGGCCGGGCTCGAACAGGTGGCTGCCCGAGGTGTCCAGCGCGATGTAGATCAGCTCGATCTGCCGTTCGCTCAGCGGCCCATGCGCGGCCGGGTGGCCGGCGTAGCGCGCGTAGGCCTCCACCAGGCGCGGGTGCTCCTGCAACAGCGTTTCGGTCCAGGGGCGCCAGTAGCCGCGTTGGCGGATGAAATCCGCGCGGATCGCGTCCAGGTCCAAGGCTGTGGGCGTCGCGCTGGGTGGGGTCGGGTTCGTGCTCATCGGGCTTCAATCACGGTGGGGGGGCCGGGTGCCCAGCACCTGGCCGGTCAGGCAGCGGGCCCGGGGGCCGGCCACGAACTGGAGCAGCGGCCACAGCCCGTCCAGCGGGGTGTCAGGGGCCCACTGCAGAGCGTTGATGCGCAGCCCGTCGGCCCCCCATTCGGCCGCCAGGGTGGCGATCAACATGCGGGTGGCAGCGCTGTCCCCGGCCAGGGCCCAGTCGATGTCCAGGTCTGGATCCGGCGGCAGCAGCAGCGTCAGGCTGGCCTGGGCCGCATGTTGGCGCCGGAAGTCGGCGGCCGCCTCGCGCACCGCCGTCAGCAACTCGCCGGGGCGGGCCAGCAGCGCCCGGCCGTCGCAGCGCGCCGGGTAGTGTGGCTTGGCCGGGTGGGGTGACTGGCCGCTCGGGTCTGGCCGGGCTGCCGGCGCCGCCGTCAGGGCATGGGTCTGCAGGGCCAGGCGCCAGTCCAGCCCGGGCAGCGCTTGGCGCGACGCCGGCAGCGCCTGTGAGCCGCCGTAGCCCGACGAGCCGCCATCCAGCACCAAGGCCTGGCCTTCGAGGGCCTGGGCCGAGGGGCTGAGCAGAAAGCACAGCGCCTCCGCCATGTCTTCGGGCTCGGCCAGATGGCCCAGCGGCACCTTGGCCAGGGCCTGGGCCGGGTTCAGGCGCCCGCTGTCGATCAGGCCCTGGACCAGCTCGGTGCGCACAAAGCCGGGCACCAGCAGGTTCACCCGCCATTCGGGGTGGGCCCGGGCCAGGGCCCGGGTCTGGGCGATCAGGCCGGCCTTACTGGGGCTGTACAGGCCGCGCCAGGGTATGGCGCGCAGCCCCGCCCCCGAGGCCACGTTGACGATGCAGGCCCCCGGCAACAGCTGCGCGGCACAGGCCTGCACCACGCGGGCCGGCGCCGCCAGGTTGAGGTCCAGCAGCCGTTGCGCGGCCGCCTCGTCACCCCCCACCGCCTCCTGCCCGCTAGCAGACATGCCGGCGTTGTTGACCAACCCGGCCAGCGGCAGCAGCCCATCGCCCAGCCGGGCCACGGCGGCGGCATCGCCCAGGTCCAGCACCCGGCACAGCGGCGCCGGGGCCTGGGCGGGCCATTGGGCCAGCAGCCGCTGCAAGGCCGCTTCATCCCGGTCCACCAACACCAGCGCACGACCGGCCCGGGCCAGTTGCAAGGCCGCAGCCCGCCCAATGCCACCCGCAGCGCCGGTGATCAGCACCGCCGCATCGCATCGATCAACACAAACACCACTCATCCTGTCCTCCATGACTGAGTCATCCATGGGCAAAGCGCCAGCAAGGACTGACAGCGCGACAAGCCACCCCGCCCGCTCCTTTCAAGAGGCCCCGAAGCTGGCTTTGCCAGGCCGCTGGTGTCGTCCCCCTGGGGGCGCAAATGGGGAATCCGAGAGACCTTGGCGCAAAGGCCAAGCACTGGGCGCTGCGCTTGAGCCCCCTAAAGCTTTTCCGTTCAAAAGGCTGCAGAGCAAGCCAGGCCAGCAGGCACCGCGGAGCTGGCTTTGCCAGGCCGCGGGTGTCGTCCCCCTGGGGGGATGGCGCCGAAGGCGACTCAGGGGGGGTCATATATTCGTGAATGTCACACCCCCATCCACCGCCAGGGTCTGGGCCGAGATGAAGCCCGCCTGGTCGCTGGCCAGGAAGCAGATGCCCCGGGCAATGTCCTCCACCGTGCCCAGGCGGCCCAGCGGGGTGCGGGCGATGCGCAGGGCGTCGCGTTCGGCATTGCGGTTGCGCTGGGTGCCCTCGGTGGGCACGGCCGAGGGGCAGACCGCGTTCACCCGGATGTGACGCGCCCCCAGCTCGGCGGCGGCCGCCCGGGTCAGGCCCAGGATGCCGGCCTTGATGCCCGAGTACACCACCGAGTTCAGGGTGGAGCGCAGTGCCGCCGTGGAGGCCACGTTCACGATGGCGCCCCCCCGTTCGGGGTCCATGGCGGCCGCCGCGGCCTGGGTGCCCCAGATCACGGCCTTGAAACCCACGTCGAGCATGCGCTCCAGGGTGTCGGGCTGGATGTCGGGCACGGCCTGGTAGCGCACCCAGGCCGCGTTGTTGACCAGCACATCCAGGCGCCCGCCCTGTTCGCGGGCCTGGGCCACGGCGGCCTGGATGCCCTCGCGGCTGGCGATGTTCTGCACCACGCCGAAGGCTTGCCCTCCGGCGGCACGGATCTCGGCCACCACGGCTTCCACGAACTCGGGCTTGAGGTCGTTCACGGCCACATGGGCCCCGCGGGCGGCCAGTTGCCGTGCGGTCTCGCGGCCGATGCCGTTGCCGGCACCGGTGATCAGGGCCACGCGGCCCGCAAAGTCTTGTGTCGGGACAGTGCTCATGCGGCCTCCGTCAGGTGCTCGATGAAATCGCGGCCCAGGCCGCGGGCCAGGCTGCCAGCGCCCAGGGCCGCGTCGATGGCGCGCAACTCGCGCAGGGCGCGGTGCAGCGGCAGCTCCCAGGTGAAGCCCATGCCGCCATGCAGGTGCATGGCCTTTTCGATGATGAAAGCGCCGTGCTGCAGGTTCAGGGCCAGGGCGCTGCGGCCTGTGCGGGGCTGGCCCCACTCGTCTCGCTGCAGCGCGCGGGCGATCGCCGCGCCGCAGGCCTCGTGGTAGAGCTTCATGCGGGCCAGCCAGTGGCGCACGGCCTGCCGGCTGGACAGGGCCGCACCAAACTGCACCCGGGTGCCGGTGTGGCTGATGGCGGCCTGCAAGGCGCCCTCGGCCGCACCGTGGGCTGTGGCCGCCAGCAGGATCTCCAGGTCGTGCCACAGGGCCTCGGTGGCGGCCTGGTCCAGCCGGGCCAGCGCGGGGGCGTTCGAAAGAGCCCACCAGGTCTGGGGGTGCTCGGGGTCCAGGCTCGGGTCGGTCTGGCAGGCGGTGGGTGCCGTGGCGGTGGCCGTGGCCAGGTCCAGCAGCACGGCGCCGTCGGGCGCACGGACCAGCAGCCAGTGGGCCTGGTCGGCGTGGCGGGCATGGCCCACCCAGGCTTGCCCGAGCTGGCCCTGCAAGGCCACGCTGGCGCGCTGCCGGCCTTCGACCAGGGCGCTGCGCAAGGCGGCGTCGGGCAGATGGCGGGCCAGCACGATCTGCTCGGCCAGGGCGAGGCGCAGGCGCAAGCGGCCCGCAGCCTGCACCACTGGCACGGCAAAGCCCAGCGGCAGGCCCAGGCCGCCGCTGGCCTCATCGGCACACACGCCCAACAGGCCGGCGTTCGCGAGCACGGCTGCCTGGGCCTCGGCGGGCTGGCTCAGTGCGTCGCTGATGGCGGCCTCGGCGGCTTCGGCAAATTCTTCGGGCCGCAGCCCGGCATGGGGGTCTTCAAGAAGGGAGGTGTTCATATCAAGCTTCCGTCACGTTGCGCATCGCCAGCAGAGGGGGGCAGGGGGCTCATAGCATCAGGATGCGCTGGGCGATCAGGTCCAGCTGCACTTCGGAGGTCCCGGCATAGATGGTCTCGGCGCGGGAAAACAAGTAGGCCTGGGTGAAGGCCTGGCGGGCGCGCTGCGCCAGCGGGCTGGATTGCGGCCCGATCTGGCTGACCAGGCCCAGCGCGAAGCCGGCAAAGGCCTGGTGCGTCTCGGACCAGAACAGCTTGGTCAAGGAGCCGCGTGCGCCGATGCTCTCGCCCTGCATGAGTTGCTGCACAGTGCGTTCGACCAGGCCTTTGAGGCCGTCGATCTCGGCCAGCAGTTCGCCCACGCGCCGCTGCACGCCGCCATCCTTCAACTGGTGCGCTTGTTCCGGGTCGGAGGCCAGGGCCCGCAGCAAAAAGCCCAGTTCGCACTCGAAGCGCCACGGGCGGTACATGCGGTTGGTGGCCCGCTCGATGCCCAGCACCCGCAGCGCGGCGCTCCAGCCCTCGTCGGGGGCACCCAGGCGGGCGCTGTCGGGCACCACCACGTCGTCAAAGAACACCTCGGCAAACGATTCCTTGCCATCGATGGATTTGATGGGCACCACGCGGATGCCCGGGGTGTCCATGGGCACGGCAAACATCAACAGGCCGCGATGCCGGTCGGCCACCGTGCCGGTGCGGGTGAGCATCAGGCAGTGGTGGGCCTTGGCTGCGCCGCTGGTCCAGATTTTCTGGCCATTGATGCGCCAAAAGCCGTTTTCTTCAACCGCCTTGGTGCGCAGCCGGGCCAGGTCCGAGCCGGCATCGGGTTCTGAGAAACCCTGGCACCAGAACTGTTCCATGCGCAGGATGGGGGCGAGGAAATCCAGCTTCTGCGCTTCGGTGCCCACCGCCATGATGATGGGGCCGGCCAGCTCCTTGCCGATCGAGCCCACGCTTTCGGGCATGGGCAGGGCGCCGATCTCCTTGTTCACGGCCAGGTGCTCGCGCAGGCTCAGGCCGTGGCCGCCGTAGGCCAGGGGCCAGGTCATGCCGGCCAGGCCGGCACGGTGCATGGCGGCCTCCCAGTCGCGGCTTTCGTCCAGCGTGGGGCTGCGCCAGTTCAGGCTGTCGGCGCGCATGTGATCGGGCAGGTGGGCGCGCAGCCAGTCCCGCGCATGGCGGCGGGTGTCTTGGGGCGGGGGCAGGGCGCCTGGTGAGAGGTCGCCGGTGGGGAGGTCACGCTGCATGGGGCTTCTCTTCGTTGGGGGCGGCCAGCATCAGGGCGTCGAGGATGGCGACGCCCTGGCCGCGGGGGCGAACCAGGATGGGGTTGAGGTCGATCTCGTTCACCTGGTCCTGATGGCGGCAGGCGAACTCGGACAGGCGGGCCACGGTGCGGGCCGCCGCCTCGATGTCGGCGGGGGCCTGGCCCCGGGCGCCGTCGAGCAGGGGGAACAGGCGCAGCGAGCGGATCATCTGCAAGGCCTGTTCGACACTGACCGGGGCCACCTGCACGGCGACATCGCGCAGCAGTTCGGCGTAGATGCCGCCCATGCCCACCATGATCACGGGGCCGAACACCGGGTCACGCGAGACACCGGCAATCAGCTCGGTGCCGCCGCGCAGCATGGGGGCCAGCAACACGCCGTCCAGCCGGGCCTCGGGGGCCCGCCGGGCCACGCTGGCCAGCATCCGGGCGTGGGCTTCACGCACCGCGTCGGCATGGCCCAGGTCCAGGGCCACGCCCCCGACCTCGGTCTTGTGCGCGATGTCGGCCGACACGATCTTCATCACCACCGGGTAGCCCATGGCCTCGGCGGCCTGCACGGCGGCCTCGGCACTGTGCACCAGCACCTCTTGCGGCACTTCGAAGCCGGCCTCGATCAGCGCCTGTTTGGCGCCGTGTTCGTGGCGCAGGCAGTCTTCGGGCAGGCGCCCGGGGCCCTGGGTCAGCAGCGGCGCCGCGGCCGCTTCGCCCGGTGCAAGGGCCTTGGCCTGCAGGGTGCCCAGGCGGGCCAGGGCGGCCAGGCCGCGGGCGGCGGCGTCGATGCTGCTGAACACGGGGATGCCCAGTGCCTGGATCTGGCGCACGGCCTCGGCCGGGCCCCGGCTGATGATGACCAGGGGGCGCTCCGGGTGCGCGGCCTGCAGTCGGCCCAGGGCTTCCAGGTAGACGCCGCGCAGGCGCGAGCTGTACAGCGCCAGCGACAGGAACAGCACGGTGGTGGCCTGGCCCGGGGCCTCCTGCAAGGCCGACAGCACCTCGAACAGGATGTCGGGTCGGCTGGAGATCTGCGCCGAGGCGTCCACGGGGTTGTGGGTGCTGGCACCGGGCAGCGCCTGCAGGATGCGCTGGCGCGTGGCCTCGGCCAGGGGGGGCAGGGCCAGGCCGGCTTGGCTCATGGCGTCAGCCATCATGATGCCGAAGCCGCCCGAGGCGGCGATCAGCGTCACGGCGGCCTCGCGCGGCAGGCGTGCAGGCGCCAGTTGGGCCACAGCCTGGCCCACTTCCAGCAGGTCTTCATGCGAGCGCACGCGCAGCGCACCATGGCGCTGGAACACGGCGTCGATCACGGCGTCCGATCCGGCCAGGGCGCCGGTGTGCGAGGCAGCGGCGGCCTGGCCCTGCTCGGTGGCGCCGATCTTCAGCACCACCACCGGGGTGCCCCGGGCGCGCGCCAGGTCCAGGGCCTGGCGCAGGCGCTGGCCGTCGCGGCAGGTCTCCATGCAGCACAGGATGACGCGGGTGGCCGGGTCCTGGGCCAGGGCGGCGATGCCGTCGGCCAGGTCCACGTCGGCTTCGTTGCCGGTGGTGATCAGGCGGCTGATGCCCACGCCCTGCTGAGACAGGATCTGCAGCGTGTAGCTGCCGATGTTGCCCGACTGCGAGACGATGCCCACCGCGCCGGGGCTGGGGTAGTGGTCTTCGAGGGCCACCGAGAACGAGCCGATCACCTTGTCGGCCACGCCCACCGTGCCCAGGCAGTTGGGGCCCAGCAGTCGCAGGCCCTGGCGGCGGGCGATGGCGCGCAGTTCGGCCTGCCACAGGGCCCCGGCCTCACCGGCCTCGGCAAAGCCGGCCGACAACACGATCACCGCGGACACGCCGCGCTCGGCGCAGTCGCGCACCGCCGCCACGGCCTGGGCCGCGGGCACGGCCACCAGGGCCAGATCGGGCACCTCGGGCGTGTCTGCCAGGCGGGCATAGGCCGGCAGGCCCTGGATCTCGCCGCCTTTGGGGTTGATGGGGTAGACGGCGCCGGTGTAGGCCTGGCGCAGCAGCAGGTGCACCGGGCGTCCGCCGATCTTGGTCGGGTCGGCCGACGCACCGATCACGGCGATGCGGCGGGCGCGGAAAAACGCGTCCATGCCGGCCCCCGGGCCGGTGTGGGTCAGGGTGCTCATGGTCAACGCCCCTTGAACACCGGGGCCCGCTTTTCCAGGAAGGCCATGCGGGCCTCCTTGGCGTCTTCGGTGCGTGACAGCGCCAGGGTGAATTCCTGTTCGAAGCGGTAGGCATCGCGCTGGGGCATCACGTCCACCATGTTGGCCGCGCGCTTGGCATAGACCAGGGCCAGCGGGGCCTTGGAGGCAATCTCGGCGGCCAGGGCCAGGGTGACGGGCAACAGTTCGGCGGGGGGCAGCACCTCTTCGAGCACATTGCGGCGCAGCAGATCGGCGGCGGTGAGGCGTTGGCCGGTGAAGAACATGCGGCGTGAGGTCGAGCGACCCAGCAGGGTGCGCAGCATCGAGGCCCCACCGGCCAGGCCGACGTTGATCTCGGGCATGGCAAACGTGGCGTTGTCCGAGGCGTACAGGATGTCGCAGGCCGCCATCAGGCCCAGGCCCGCGCCCAGGGCCGCGCCATTCACGGCGGCAATCACCGGTTTGGCGCATTCGCGGATCGCATTGCCGGTTTCCCGCGTGATCCGGTTGTGTTCCAGAAAATCGCCTGGAATATCGGGGTTGGGCCGGTCTTTCAAATCTGCACCGGCGCAGAAAACCGAGCCCTGGCCGGTCAGGACGGCACACATGATGTCGTCTCGGGCCGATATTTCATCGAATGTCGCCACCAATTGACGGCGCATTTCGCGATTAAGTGCATTCACCGGGGGGCGATCCAGTGTGACCAGGGCCACTTTGCCATTGATTTCCAGGCGCACGCATTGATCAGCCATGACGAACCCCCTGAAAATGATTTGAACGAATATTCAACAGGGGGTTCAAGGCTTGAATCGAGGCGCAGGTTTTGGCCTCACACGGCGGTGAATGCTGGATTTTCAAATTTGTCTCCTGATGCAGGTCGGAGCCTGCGTGGCTTAGAACGTCTGGCAAAAATTTTATTGAGGAACATCAAACCTGATTACGGTTGTTTGCTTGGTTGTGTTCTGCAAAAACGTACGGATTCGGGGCGGTCTGCCCCCGTGGCGGCACCCTAAGATGCGGTGGCACTGGGCTTCGGCCCCCACTGCCCAAGGTTTTGTCATGCCCTTGTCCGATTCCGACCTGCCCTCAGGCCCGCCCGAGATCCAGCCCTTCGGTGCCGTGCGCACCTTGCTGGGCGAATGCCCGGTCTGGGATGCCGGGCGCGGCTGCCTGTGGCTGATCGACAGTCGGGCCGGTCTGTTGCTGGCGCTGGATGACGAAGGGCATCCCGTCCAGCGCCATGAACTGCCTGCGCCGCTGGGCTCGCTGGCGCTCAACCACGACGGGCGGCTGGTGCTGGCGCTGCACGAGACCGTGGCCCTGTTCGACCCGGTCAGCGGGGGCCTGCAGACCCTGGGCCGGCTCGAAGAGCAGCACCCCCACCTGCGCCTGAACGACGGCGCTGCGCTGAGCGATGGCAGTTTCTGCGTGGGCACCCTGCACACCTTCAGGGCACCGGGCGAAGCGCCTCTGGGCGGCTTGTACCGGGTGGACACCCAGGGCCGGATGCAACGCTTTGACCAGGGCTATGGCGTGGTCAATGGCCCGGCCCAGCACCCTGTAAGCGGGCGTCTGTTCGTGTGTGACAGCTCAGAGCGCCAGGTCTTCAGCTACCCCTGGCCCCCGCGCAGCCCCTGGCAGCGCGAACCCTTTGCCGACACCCGCGCGCTGGGCTCGGCCCCCGACGGCTGCTGCTTCGACGACGAAGGGGGGCTGTGGACGGCGATGGTGCATGCCGGGGCGCTGGTCCGGCTGGACGAGCGCGGCCAGCCCAGTCAGTCGCTGCGGCTGCCCCTGAGCCACCCCAGCTCGCTGTGCTTCGGCGGCCCCGGGCTGGACACGCTGTTCGTCACCTCGATTGCCGACAGCGGCCGCTTGCGGGCCGATGGCGAACTGGACGGCCGGGTGCTGCGCGTGCGTGGCCTGGGGCGGCGCGGGGCCGTGCGGCCTCAGTGCCGCATCGAGAGGCCTGGCCTCTGAACCGGTCTGATCGGGCCCGTCCTCAGGTCGAGCCGGGCTCGGCCTGGAGGGCCGTGAAGCGCTGGCCCTCGCCCGACACCTGCTCGGCCACGAAGTCCAGGAACAGCCGCACCTTGGTCGGGATCATGGGGGTGTCGAGGATGGTGGCGTACATGCCCTCTTCATAGCCGGTGTTGCTGACCCTCAACTGGGGCAGCAGGCGCACCAGGCTGCCCCGCTCCAGGTCGGCGTGCACGGTGTAGTCGTCCAGCAGGGCCACGCCTTCGCCCAGGCGGGCCAGCTCCAGCAGGGCCACGCCGTTGTTGCTCACGTGGCGGGGCTGGAAGGCCAGATCCTCCTGCGTGCCGTCCTGCCGGAAATGCCACACGTACTCGCCGCCGGGCAGCAGGTAGGCCAGACAGTCGTGGTGCAGCAGGTCTTGTGCCGTGGCCGGGGCCGGGCAACGTGCCAGGTAGCCGGGCGAGGCCACCAGGTAACGCTCGCCGCGGAACAGGATGCGCCGCTTCACCCCGGCCTCCACCGGGGGCGAGACCCGGAAATCGATGTCCACATGGTCGCGCTTCAAGTCAGCCGGCGTCTCGGACAGCATCAGCTCGATGTGGATGTCGGGGTACAGCCGGCGAAAACGCGCCACCAGCGTGGGCAGCACGCCCAGCCCGAACATCATGCGCGAGTGCACCCGCAGCAAGCCCTTCGGTGCCTGCCGGATGGCAGTGATATTGGCATGCGCCTCATTAATGCTCCAGAGAATGCCTTCGAGCTGGGCTGCATATTCTTCGCCTGATTCGGTGAGCACGATCTGGCGCGTAGAGCGCAGCAGCAGTTTGACTTTCAGCTCGTCTTCAAAGTCGGTGATCATGCGTGAAACAGCGGTGGCCGAAACGCCAAACTGGCGTGCCGTTTCAGAGAAATTACGGGTTTTGGCCACCGACAGGAAGAATTCCATAGCACGCAGTCGATCCATCACTTCTCCGTTTTACGCAGGACAGACCCGCGATTTTCATGCATTCCCCGTGGTGGGGGCCGTTTCTAGAATTATTCCCGAGAAACCCACCCACACCACAAGGAGACATTCATGGAATTCGGCGTATTCATCCTGGCCCAGCAACGCGGTTATCACCAAAGCTCGCAGCAAGTCATCCAGAACTCGATCGAGCAGACTGTGGCCGCCGAGCAGGCCGGCTTCAACACCGCCTGGTACGCGGAGCACCACTTCAACAACTACTCGCTGTCGCCCTCGCCGCTGATGATGGTGGCCCATGTGGCCGCCAAGACGCAGCGCATCCGCCTGGGAACCGCGGTGTGCATTCTGCCGCTTTACCACCCGGCACGCTTTCTGGCCGAAGTGGGCTTTGTGGACACCGTCTCGAACGGGCGCCTGGAGCTGGGCGTGGGTTCGGGCTACCAGGAGTTCGAGTTCGAGCGCTTCGGCGTGAAGATCGAAGAGTCGGGTGCCATCTTCAATGAGTTTCTCGACATCATCCCCAAGGGCCTGAGCGAGCGCATCTTCGAATACCACGGCAAGCACCTGGACGTGCCACCCAGCTCGATCGCCGTGCGCTGCGTACAGAACCCGATGCCCCCGATCTGGGTGACCTCGGGCAACCCGGTCACGCTGGGCCGGGGCGTGCGCGAGAACCACAACCTGTTTGTCACCGCCTTGCTCGGTGGCAACGACGCCATCGTCAGCCTGCGCCAACGCATGGAAAAGGTGGCCGAAGACAACGGCAAGGACCTGGACCGCGACGTCCGGTTCGGCTTTCTGCGCTGCGCCTTCGCCTCGGACAGCCGTGCTGAGGTCGACAGCTACCTGGACTGCGCACGCTTTCAGCGCCGCATCTCGGAAAGCCTCAAATACCGCCGTGCCCACACCGACGACGGCTACATGGTGAAAGAGGAACCCTCGCCCACCGACCTGAGCTTTGACCAGATGCGCCAGAACCTGGCCGTGGGCTCGGTCAACCAGGTGATCGACAAGATGCTCGAAGAAATCAGCATCCTGCGCCCCAAGCACATCGCGCTGCAGACCCAGCTGGGCGACTTCGACCAGAAGACCATGCTGCGCCAGATCGAGCTGTGGGGCGAGCGCATCATCCCCGCCATCCGCAAGGAAGTGGGCGAACTCAGCATTGCCGCCTGAACCGGGAGGGCCTGCACCATGCGCATCCACCTCTCCAACACGGGCACCGTGTCCCTGCGCGAGCCGCAGGACTTCAAGCGCCTGGACGTGCTGGTCGACCCGCAGTCGCCCGACGCCCTGGAACGCGCCATCCAGCGCATCGGACACCGCGAAAGCGAGCAGCACGTGCGTGTGGCGCCCTCGGTGCTGCGCTTCATGTCGGGCCTGGCCGGCGATGCCGAGTGGGAAGCCGGCTTCGCCCGCATGCTCGACTACGCCCGCCGCGCCGGCTGGGTGGATGAGCACGGCGAGGTGCGTGCCCACCTGAGCCACGCCCAGGGCGACGAAGTGGTGTCGGTGGCCGATTTCAAGGCCGCCATGCGGGCTTTGCCCGCCGGCATCAGCGCCGTCACCACCGGCCAGGGTGATGGGGTGGCGGGCATGATCGTCTCCAGCCTGACCTCGGTCTCGGCCGAGCCGCCCCTGATCGGCTTCTTTGCCCACCAGGCCTCGTCCTTCACCGAACCCCTGATGAACAGCCAGCGCTTCGTGGCCAATGTGCTGGGCGAGGAGCACCACCAGGTGATGTCCAGCTTTCTGCAGGCCCCCCAGGGCCGGGCCCGCTTTGCCACCGGCTGCTGGACCGAGACCGAGGCGCAGCCCCCCGTGCTCAGCGATGCCCTGGCCAGCCTGGAGTGCGAGGTGGTCTGGACCCAGCCTCTGGGCACCCACCATCTGGTGGTGGGCAAGGTGCGCCGCGCCACCTGCTCGCCGGCCAGCCCGGTGGTGCACTTCAATGCGGGCACACATCGGCTGGTGGTGCTCGCCTGAGGCAATGGGCCGTAGCGCCCTGGCTGATCTGCGGCGCAACCGGGCGGTTCAGTATCTGAAAAGGGGCCCGCAGCTTCGCCGAAGATGATTTGGACCTTTGAATATGGAGATCGTGGACCACCATTGAAACGGAGAATCACCATGGTCAAAAATGGCATGCGCCCCATCCACCCGGGCGAGATCTTGAGGGAGGAATACCTCAAGCCGCTGGGCATCAGTGCACATGCCTTGGCCAAGGCTTTGAAGGTGCCGCCCTCCAGGATCGGGGACATCGTGCTGGAGCGCCGCGGGGTCAGCCCAGACAGTGCGCTGCGTCTGGCGCGCTATTTCGGTGGTGATGCTCCATCCTGGCTCAACCTGCAACAGGCCTACGACCTCAAGGTGGCCGAGGCAGCCCTTGCAACGGTGCTTGAGCAGGAAATTCAGCCCTATTCAGCGGCGGCCGCGGCCGCCATGGCGCCTCAGGGTGATGAGGATCTTGCCTGAGCCACTTGATGTGGGCTTGTCTTGCGTCGCTCGGGCCGCTCAGGGCCGCGTCAACCGATAAATCAGCAACGCCGCCCGAATGGCCCCGCGTTCGATTGACGCGATCTCCAGGTCTTCGTCATCGGTGTGGGCGCCACGGCCCTGGGCGCCCAGGCCGTCCAGCCCCACGGTGTAGGGGGCTACGAACTGCACGTCGCCGGCCCCGCGCAGGGCCGGGTCCAGCAGCTCGATGCGGCCCAGGCCGGCGTCCTGGCTGGCTTGCGAGTACTGCGCTGCCAACTGGTGGCCCGCCTCGGTGGGGGGCATGGGCGGGTAGCTTTCGGTGAAGCGGATGGTGGCCGAGGTGCCCGGCAGGTTGCCGCTGTTCACGATGGCCTGCATCTTCTGGCGGGCGCGTTCGCCCTGCTCGGGCGACAGGTAGCGCAGGTCGCCCAGTACCTCGGCATCACGGGCAATGATGTTGGACTTGCCGAAGGCGCTGGCGGTGGCCGTGTCTTCGGCATAGGCGATTTGGGTGCCGCCAAACACCAGGCCGGGGTTGAAGGTCAGGCTGGGTTCGATCACCTGCTCGCGGAAGGTGTTCAGGATGCGTGCCGTCTCGTACACCGCGCCATAGCCCGAGGCATCGGAGAACACCCCCATCGAATGGCCCGGCTTGCCTTTCACCTTCAGCACCCAACTGCCCGAGGAGCGGCGGGCGATGCTGGCCGTGTCCACCCCCTGGTGTTTGCTGCTGCCTTCAAAAGACAAGGCGTAGTCGGCGCGCCGGCCCAGCGCCACCATGTCGGCGCGTGCGGTCTCGAGCGGCCTGCCGGCTCGCTCTTCGTCGCCGGTGAACATGAGGTCGATGTTGGCCTGCTCCAGCACCCCCACGCTCTTGAGGGCGCGCAGGGCTTCGATCATGATCACGTCGCCGCCCTTCATGTCGTTCACGCCCTGGCCCCGCACGCGGTCGCCCTGGCGCTCCCACAGCGGCACCGAGCTGCCTTTTTCAAACACCGTGTCCAGGTGGCCCAGCAACAGCACGCGCTTGCCGCTGCCGCCCTCTTGTGTGGCCGTCAGGTGGCCGGCACGTTTCATGGCGGGCGGCATGTCGATCCAGCGTGTCTTCAGGCCCAGGCCCTCCAACTCGGCCCGGAACAGGTCGCCCACGGCACGCACGCCCTCGGGGTTGAGCGTGCCGCTGTTGATGCGCACTGACTTTTCAAGCAAGGCCAGCGCTGCGGGCGTGCGCAGTTGCACGGCCTTGACGATGGCCTGCTCGGTGTCCGAAAGCTGGGCCTGGGCTGTGCCGGCCAGTGCCAGCAAGGCGGCGCAGGCGGTCAGGCGGCGGGAGAACATCAGGGCCACGTCAATTCTCCTGGGGGCGGGCTTGCGAACCGGCAAAGCCAGCCGTGGCAGCCACGCGAGGGAACGCCACCGGACCCTGATCAAGGTCTTGGCCGAGGGCCAGCAGGCTGCCGTCAAGCAGGTGCTCATCAGGCTCGGAGTGTGAGCTGGCTGCGGCCGTGGTGGGGCCGGCACCGCTGTCGGCGCTCAGCTCAAACCGGGTCTTTTGCGCCTTGGCACAGGTGTTGAGCACGCGCATGGCCCGGTCGACCACCGGCTGCCCACTCACAAAGGGGTTGGGGCCCGCGGGTGCCGCCGCCCGGGCCTTGAGCTTGGCCACCGTGCCGTCGTAGCCGGGGTGATTGCTCAAGGGCACGTCGATGCCCCATTGGGCCGAAAGCTGCCGCATGCGCTCGGTCTGGTCGATGTAGCTGCTGAGGCGGGCCATGTCGCGACCGAAGTTGAACGCCGTGCCACCCCAGATCATGGCCGTGTGCTTCTGGCCCTTGTCGCGCACCTCGAACACCGGGCTGATGGTGCCCAGCGTGTGGCCGGGGGTGATCACAAAGCGCACGGTGGTGTCGCCCAGCTGGAGGGTGTCGCCATCACGCACCGCGATATCGCGCTGGGGGTCGCGCTTGGGCGGGCGGTCCCACAGGCGCGAGTCGAACTCCAGTGTGGTTTCCATCATCTTCCAGTCGATCTCGCTGGCCACCACGCGGGCGTGGTAGCGCTCGGCCAGCATCTGCGCCCCGCCGTAGTGGTCGCCATGACCATGGGTGACCAGCACGTAGCGGATCTGGGCCGGGTCCAGCCCCAGGCGACGCATGCCGCCTTCGATCAGCTCGGTGGCCTCTTGGGCGTTGTTCAGCGCGTCGATCAGGATCAGGCCCTCGCTCGTCTGCAACACCCAGGCACTGACCCAGGCCGAGCCCACGTAGTACAGGTTGTCGAAAGCCTGCCCGGGCGCCGGCGGCGTTTGCTGGATGAGCTTGGCCAGCATCGCGTCCATGGCCGGGCTGGGGGCCGCGCGCACGGCCGGCTGCGGGTTGCAGACCGGCAGCAGAAACTTCAGGTCGTCACCGGCCAGGCCTTGGGCCTCCTGCACAAGCTGGTCGACCGTGGCCTGCTGGGGCCTGGCGGTGGAACAGGCGGTGAGTGCCGCCAGCGTGATGCTCGCGATCAAGGCAGTGCGGGCCATGGTGTCTCCTTGGGTGCTGGTTTTGTGCTGCGCCAGGGGCGGTGAGGGTGCTCAGCATTGTTCACATTAATCCAGTCCGCGCGCGTCGTGTGTTGGACACCAGCGGTGAATTTGCAGCACAGGGGCCCGCCTTGCACCTGCCAGAAGCGCCGTGTCACTCGATCGATCCTTCCTGCGGGGTGGCCCTGGTCATGCTGGTTTAAATTCATAGATGTCTTGAATTTTCAAGAAATTCAATATCTATGATGTATTTAAGTTTTTTTGAAAATTGTGGGGAATGAACAGCGTCAAATTCTTCATAAAGTTGTCATTAGGCTCAATTTAGATAACATCTATGAATGCCGAGGCAAAACACGCCCCCTTCTGACTTCCCCCAGGCGGTGCTGCAGCAAATCGAGCTGCTGGCCCGCAACATCGTGATCGCCCGCAAGCGGCGCGGTGAGACCCAGGCGCAGTGGGCACACAAGCTGGGGGTGTCCTTGCCCACCATGGCCCGCATCGAGCGGGGCGACCCCTCGGTGGCCATGGCCTCGTATGTGATGTGCCTGTGGTTGGTCAACCAAGCCGTGGGTTTGGCCGATCTGATCGCCCCACAAAACGACCATGCTGCCCTGGAGCGCGAGCTCAGCCGCGTGAGTGCCCCGCGCAAGGCGGCCCGTCCGCGCAGCGTTTCTCAGGGCGACCCGATTCAGGCCTGGCGGGTGGCGGAGCCTGTTGCGGTACCTGCACCTGCACCTGCACGTGACCGAGCCCCCGGCACCCGCACCGCCCGCAATGCCAACGCGGCAGGCTTGGCCGCCTTGATGGCCGGTTCGCCCAAGGAGCCTCCGGCATGACGGCCCCGGGCGTCACACCCGCCAGCTACGTGCCGCAAGAGCCGCTGTATGTCTGGGCTCTGGTGAACCCCGCGCAGCCCGCGCTGGTGGGCCCGTTGGGCTTGTCGGCCCTGCTGCCCGACTGCGCCACCTTCAGCTACCAACCCGATTGGTGGCATTTCGCCTTGAGTGAAGACCTGCCGCTGATCCAGGGCCAGATCTTCAGCGCAGGCGAGCGCGGCCGTGCCCCCGGGGCCATCGACGATGCCCGGCCAGACCGCTGGGGCGAGCGCATCATCCGCTTTGTGGACCGCCCGGCGCGCTTGTCCGTTCTTGAGATGCTGCTGTTTGCCGGCGATGACCGCTTTGGTGCCCTGGGCGTGTCGGTCTCTGCACAGCACTACATTCCCCGCCACCTGGGCCCCTACCCCCAACTGCGTGACCTGGCGCAGTTGAGTGCCGCGGTTGAAGACGTGCAGGCGCAGGCCCCGTTGACGCCCGACGTCCAGCGCCTGGTGCAACCCGGCGTCACCTTGGGGGGCGCCCAGCCCAAGGCCTTGCTGCAGACCGATGCAGGGCCTTGCGTCATCAAGTTCAGTGAGCTGGGCGATGCGCTCGACACCCCTTTGATCGAACACGCCAGCATGACCTTGGCGGCACAGGCCGGCATCCGCGTGGCCCGCACTGGCGTCTTGCCGCTGCCACCGCGCCATGGCCGGGCCCGCCATGCGCTGACCATCGAGCGCTTTGATCGCAGCGGCCCGTACCGACTGCACTGCCTGTCGGCCCGCACGCTGCTGCGGGCAGCCGGCCTGCATGAAAGCTATGGCGCCCTGGCCACCGTGTTGCTGCGCCTGGGCCACCCCGAGCGCCAGGCCGACCAGCGCGAAGAGTTGTTCAAGCGCATGGTCTTCAACATCCTGATGGACAACACCGACGACCATGAGCGCAACCACAGCGTGTGCCTGGCACTGGATGGCTACTACGACCTGAGCCCTGCCTACGACGTGTTACCCACCCTGCAGAACCTCGGCTACCAAGCCTTGGGTGTGGGCCGCCAGGGTGCCGAGTCCAGCCTGGACAACGCCCTGACCGAGCTGAGCGAGTTCGGCCTCAAGCGGCCGCGCGCGCTCGAACTGGTGTGCCAGGTCGCCCGGGTGGTTGACGCCTGGGCCGTGCACTTTGCGGCGCACGGCGTGGGCGCCGCCGACATGGAAGCCCTGGCAGCCAGCATCGACCGGCCCGCTCTCAAGCGGCAGCGGCTGGCTTTTTGCTGAATGGGTGCCAACGGCCTGAATCAACCCGACAGGGCCGTGGGTCGGTCGACCCAGAGCGGGGGCCACAGCAGCCCCCACCCACGGTCGAAGGTGGCTTGTTCTCAGGCCTGGGTCGAGAGAAGCGAGCCGACGGCGGAAGAGGCCGAGGTCGAGCCGTATCCCAGGTTCTCCTGCAGCTTGTTCAAGAAGGCCTGCAAGCTTGCCTGACTGGTCGTGCCGCTGGAGCCGGTGGTGCTCGAAGTGCTGCTTGACGAAGTACTGCCACCACTGGATTGCAGGTCAGAAGCCAGCTTGGTAAACGCATCCTGCAAGGTCGATGGGGCATTGCCGTTGGCCACCTGGCTGATCAAACTGGACAGCCCCGACGCGAAGTTGCTTTGCCCATCGCCCTGGGTGCCACTGGTGGCGTTGCTGGTGGCGCTTGAAGACGTGCTGCTGCCGTTGCTGCTATCGGCTTTGACGGCCTGAAACAGGGCGTGCATGAATTGGCGCATGTCCTGGCGCACGTTGGAGGTGGCGCTGGTCGAGCCGTCCGAATCACCGTCGCTGTCGGTGCCTGTTGATGAGCCTGTTGTGCTGGCGCTGCTGCCATTTTGCGGCAGCGACAGGCCCAGGCTTTGCAAGGCCTGCGCCATGGCTTGCTGCATGTGGCCGCCGCCGCGGTGGGCCCGGTGCGGTCGGCCTCCGTCGCCGTCGCCATCGGGGTCGGCGCTGCTGTTGACCGCGGTGCTCGTGCTGGTGCTCTGGATGGACGACAGCGGCGAGATGTAGCTGGAGGAAGTGGATGAGATGCTCATGACAATCCTGGGGGTTGGATGGAAGGTAGTGCATTGAACATCGCTCAGCCACGGGTGAAGCTGAGTGTGTAGGCCCTGAAAGCCCTGCTATTTACCCAAGATTTACCGGGTCTTTGTAAAGATGTTGGGTAAGTTCACAAAACTCGCCGGCCGGCCTTCTGGGCCGGCACAAAGCACCGGCACAAAGCAGGCCTCACAACCCCGATGCCAGTCGATTGGCTGAGCTTGCTCTTTTGCCGCCTGAGCAAGCCCGCCAGGCCCCCCGGCCCAGTGCCGGGTGGGGTTGTTGAGCGCGCCTTGAATGTTCTGCGCCTCGGCCCAGTGTTCGGCCTTGGGCAGGGCCTGCCGGCCCCGGCTGCAGCGCGCCAGCCTGCCCGTTGGTGGTGCTGGCTCAGTCTGCTCCAGCCCCCTGGTACTAACCCTAGGTTTCTCTTGCGCGAAACCGATAACGCCTCTTGGGGCCTGCGCCGCACACTGGCTTCAACGGATCGAACGGCCTGTCTGCCCTGGCAGGCCAGACCCCCTGTGTGAACTTGTCAGGACTCTCATGACCCCCTCTTATCCCCAACTCGCCCTGCATGTGGCCGGGCAATGGCTGCACCGGGCCTCGGGCGGTGAACGCCCCGTGCTCAACCCTGCCACCGGCGAGGTGCTGGGCCTGCTGCCCCTGGCCGGCCCGGCCGAGCTGAACGCGGCCGCCGAGGCCGCCGAGCGCGGCTTCAAGCAGTGGCGCAACACGCTGGCGCAAGAGCGCTACGCCATCGTGCGCCGCACCGCCGAGTTGCTGCGTGAACGCACCCGCAGCATTGCCGAGGTGCTGACGCTGGAGCAGGGCAAGCCCCTGAGTGAGTCGCTGCGCGAAGTGGGCCTGTGTGCCGACATCCTCGATTTCCAGGCCGAAGAGGCCAAGCGCCTGTATGGCCGCATCGTGCCGCCCCGCGTGCCCGGCATCCTGAGCCAGTCGGTGATCCGCCAGCCCATCGGCCCGGTGGCCGCCTTCACGCCCTGGAACTTTCCGGCCAACCTGCCTTCGCGCAAGCTGGGCAGCGCGCTGGCCGCCGGCTGCAGCGTGGTCATCAAGCCGGCCGAGGAAACCCCCGCCACCTGCATGCTGATCGTGCAGGCCTTTCTCGATGCCGGCGTGCCACCCGAGGCCATCAACATGGTCTGCGGCGACCCGGCCCAGGTGTCTGAACTGCTGATCGCCCACCCCGCCATCCAGAAGGCCTCGCTCACCGGCTCGGTGGCGGTGGGCAAGTTGTTGGGCCGTCAGTGTGCCGAGCGGGTCAAGCGCTTCACCGGCGAGCTGGGTGGCCATGCCCCGGTCATCGTCTGCCCCGATGCCGATCTGCCGTTTGCGCTGAAAAACTCGCTGGCCGCCAAGTTCCGCAATGCCGGCCAGGTGTGCGCCTCGCCCATCCGCTTTTACGTGCACCGCAGCCTGTATGCCGACTGGGCCGAGCGCTTCAGTGCTGCCGCCAACGCCCTGCGCCTGGGCCCCGGGCTGGACCCGGCCACCCAGATGGGCCCGTTGAGCCACGCCCGCCGCCTGGACGACATGGAGCGCTTTGTCAGCGACGCGCTCGACCAGGGCAGCGAGCTGCTGTGCGGCGGCCACCGCGTGCCGGGGCCGGGTTTCTTTTTCGAGCCCACCGTGCTGGCCAACGCCCCCGACACCGCCCTGGTGCAGCAGCAAGAGCCCTTTGGCCCCATCGCGGTGCTGCAGCCCTATGACGAGTTGGACGAGGCCATTGCCCGCGCCAATGCGCTGCCCTACGGCCTGGGGGCCTATGCCTTCACCCGCGACCTGCACACCGCGCATCGCCTGGGCCAGGAGATCGAGGCCGGCATGGTGGGCATCAACCACTTCGGCGTGTCGCAACCCGAGATGCCCTTTGGCGGCTGGAAGGAAAGCGGCATCGGCCAAGAGATGGGCCCCGAGGGCCTGCTGCACTACACCGAGATCAAGACCATCACCGTGGGCGTGCCGGCCTGAGCCGGCCACCCTGGCCCACCCCGGCCAATCTTCCATCGCATTCAAGGAAACCAGATGTCCGACACCATTGCCCAACTGAAGCAAGACAACGCCAAGTTCCTGTTCCACCCCATGGCCCACCCGCGCGCCATGCAGCAGACCCAGCCCGACATCATCGCGCGCGGCGAGGGCTGCTGGATCTGGGACGTGGACGGCCACAAGATGATCGACGGCGTGGCCGGCCTGTGGAGCTCGAACCTGGGCCACAGCAACCGCCAGGTGCGCGATGCCATCGTGGCCCAGCTCGATGAGCTGCCCTTCTACAACACCTTCCGCGGCACCACCCACCCGCGCGCCATCGAGCTGTCGGCCCGCCTGGTGCGCCTGATGGAGCCCGACAACGTGGGCGCCGTGATGTTCGGCAACAGCGGCTCGGATGCGGTCGAGGGCGCGCTCAAGATCGCCCGCCAGTACTGGAAGGTCAAAGGCCAGCCTGAGCGCACCAAGTTCATCAGCTTGAAGCAGGGCTACCACGGCGTGCACTTTGGCGGCATGAGCGTCAACGGCCTGGGCAACATCCGTCGCGCCTACGAGCCGCTGATGCCCGGCTGCTTTCATGTCGACTCGCCCTGGCTGTACCACAACGCCTTCACGCAAGACCCCGAAGAGCTGGGCCGCATCTGCGCCGCCCAGCTGGAGCGCGAGATCATCTTCCAGGGCGCCGACACCATTGCCGCCTTCATCGCCGAGCCAGTGCAGGGCTCGGCCGGCGTGATCGTGCCGCCGGCCAACTACTGGCCCCTGGTGCGCGAGGTGTGCGACCGCCACAACATCCTGCTGATCGCCGACGAGGTGGTCACCGGCTTCGGCCGCAGCGGGGCCTGGTTCGGCACCCGGCTGTGGGGCGTGCAGGCCGATATCTGGTGCCTGGCCAAGGGCATCTCGTCGGGTTATGTGCCGCTGGGCGCCACGGCCCTGGGCAAAAAGGTGTCCGACGCCTTCATGGCCGACAGCGGCGGCCTCGGCACCGTGGCCCACGGCTACACCTACAGCGGCCATCCGGTGGCCGCCGCCGCCGCCCTGGCCACGCTCGATGTGCTGGAGGCCGAAGACGTGCCCGGCAACGCGGCCCGTGTGGGCGCGCATTTCCAGCAGCGCATGGCCACGTTTGTGGATCGCTACAGCTTTGTGGGCGACGTGCGCGGCGTGGGCCTGATGGTGGGCATCGAGATGGTGTCCGACAAGGCGGCCCGCACGCCGCTCACCCGCAGCAGCGACATCCCGCAGCGCGTGGCCCGTGAGGCCTACCAGCGCGGCGCCATGGTGCGCATCTCCGGCCCCAACATGATCCTGTCGCCCCCGCTGATCATCACCCGCGAAGAGATCGACTTTCTGGTCGACACCCTGGAGGCCGCTTTCGATGCCGTCCAGAAAACCCTCTGACCCCCGCTTGACGACCTGCCACCCCGCCACTCAGCCACCCCGGAAGACCGCACCATGAAGGCCCCCCCCTGCATCCTGCTCATCGGCACCGTCGACACCAAGAGTGACGAGATGGCCTACCTGCGCGACTGCATCACCCAGGCCGGCGGCCGCACCCTGGTGCTGGACGTGGGCGTGCTGGGCCGCGGCGGCTTTGTGCCCGACATCAGCAACCACCAGGTGGCCGAGGCCGCCGGCGTCACGTTGGACCAGGTCATCGCCAGCGGCGACGAGAACACCTCGATGGTGCTGATGGCGCGTGGCGCCACTGTCATCGGCCAGCGTCTGCTGGCCGAGGGGCGCATCAGCGGCGTGCTGGCCCTGGGCGGCACCATGGGCACCGACCTGGCGCTGGATGTGATGAACGCCTTGCCGCTGGGTTTTCCGAAGGTGCTGCTGTCCACCATCGCCTACTCGCACCTGCTGCCGGCCGAGCGCATCCCGCCCGACCTCATCATGGTGCTGTGGGCCGGTGGCCTGTACGGCCTCAACAGCCTGTGCAAGTCGGCCCTGTCGCAGGCGGCGGGCGCGGTCATGGGGGCCTGCCACAGCGTGGTGGCGCCCGACCGCCAGCGCCCCATGGTGGGCATGACCTCGCTGGGCTCCAGCGCCCTGGTCTACATGAAGCGCCTCAAGCCCGAGCTGGAGCGGCGCGGCTTCGAGCTGGCCGTGTTCCACACCACGGGCATGGGCGGGCGCGCCTTCGAGGCGCTGGCCGCCAGCGGCCGCTTTGTGGCGGTGATGGATTTCTCGTTGCAAGAGCTGGTCAACCACATGGCCGGTTCGTGCGTCACCGCCGGGGCCGACCGCCTGCGCGGTGCCGGCCGGGCAGGTGTGCCGCAGATCGTGGCCCCCGGCGCCACCGACATGGTCGACTATGCCGCCTGGGCCCCCCGGCCCGAGGGCTATGCCGGCCGTGCCGAACATGCCCACAACCGCCTGTTGTCCTCGATCAGCATCAGCCCCGAGATGCGCCGGCGCGTGGCCCGCGAGATCACCACCCGCCTGGCTGAGGCCCAAGGCCCCACCGTGCTGCTGCTGCCCACCCAGGGCATCGAAGGCTGGGACCGCCCCGGCGAACCCCTGCACGACCCCGAAGGCCTGGCCGCCCTGGTCGACGAGCTGCAGGCCAGCGTGGCCCCAGGCACCCGCCTGCAGGCCTTGCCCGCGCACATCAACGACGCGGCTTTTGCCGATGCCGCCCTGCAGGTGTTCGACACCTGGCTGGCCCAGGGCCTGATCCCCAACCCCCTGGCAGCGCCTGTGGTGACGGCCTGAGGCCCAGCCTCTTGTCGGCCTCTACCAGTCACTTCCAGCCCCATTCAGACCCTGCTTTTTGCCACCTCTTTGGCCCCAGCTCTTCATGACTTCTCAAGCCCTGGTCCTTGATTTTGGCGGTGTCATCAGCCGCACCCTGTTCGAAACCCATGCCCTGTCGGAACAGGCGCTGGGCCTGCCCCCCGGCACCCTGCGCTGGCGCGGCCCCTTCGACCCCGCCAGCGATCCGCTGTGGCAAGACATGCAGGCCGACCGCATCACCGAGCGCGACTACTGGATGCAGCGCACCCGCGAGGTGGGCGCCTTGCTGGGCGAGCACTGGGACCGCATGGAAACCTTTGTGCAGCGCGCCCGCGGGGCCGATGTGCAGGCCGTGATCCGCCCCGAGGCCGTGGCCGCCATCCAGGCCGCCCAGGCCGCAGGCTGCCGGCTGGCCGTGCTGTCCAACGAGCTCGACTTGTTCTATGGCGTCGATTTTCGGCATCGCCTGCCGCTGATGGACTGTTTTGAGGTGGTGGTGGACGCCACCTACACCCAGATCCTCAAGCCCGACCCGCGTGCCTACGCCCTGGTCACCGAGGCCCTGGGCCTGCCGCCCGAGCGCTGCGTGTTCGTCGACGACCAGGCCCGCAACATCGCCGGTGCCCAGCGGGCCGGCTGGCAGACCGTGCACTTCGACGTCATGCAGCCCCGCGCCTCGTTTGCGGCCGCCCTCAACCTGCTCGGCCTGGCCGCCCCCTCACTCTCCTGAAGCCCCTCCCTCTTATGACCGACACCCTCAATGGCGTCAGCATGGCCCGCGTGGCCGACCTGATGCAGCAAGAACAGGCCCTTTATGCCCGCACCCGGGCCGCCAGCCGGGCGCTTTACCAGCAGGGCCAGCAAAGCTGGCTGTATGGGGCCCCCTCGCACTGGATGCGCCGCTGGATCGGCGGCTGGCCCATTTACGTGGCTGACCGCCCGCACGACTACGGCGTGCGCTTCAGCGATGTCGATGGCAACCCTTATGTCGATTTCTGCCTGGGCGATACCGGCGGCATGTGCGGCCACGGCCACCCCGCCATCGTCGAGGCCATGACGCGCCAGGCCCGCATCGGCACCTCGCTGATGCTGCCCGGCGGCGATGCCGATTGGGTGGGCCAGGAGCTGGCGCGCCGCTTCGGCCTGCCGTACTGGAACCTGACCACCTCGGCCAGCGACGCCAACCGCGCCTGCATCCGCCTGGCCCGCATGGTGACCGAGCGGCCCCGGGTGCTGGTGTTTTCGGGCGCCTACCACGGCAGCGTTGAAGAGGCCCATGTGGAGCTGCGCGAGGGCGAGGTGCACATGCGCAACAACATCCACCACAACTTCTTTCCGCACGATGCGCTGAGCTGCGTGATCGAGTTCAACGACATCCCGGCCCTGGAGGCCGCGCTGCGCCAGGGCGATGTGGCCTGCGTGCTGGCCGAGCCGGCCATGACCAACTACGGCATGATCGCGCCCGACCCCGGCTACCACGAGGCCCTGCGCCGCCTCACCCGCGAGACCGGCACCCTGCTGCTGATCGACGAAACCCACACCTTGAGCAGCGGCCCCGGCGGCTACACCGCCCTGCACGGGCTGGAGCCCGACATGTTCGTGGTCGGCAAGGCGATTGCCGGCGGCATCCCGGCCGCGGCCTTCGGCCTGAGCCAGGCCACGGCCGAGCGGGTGTGGCAGGTGCTGCCCAAGCTGCCGCCCACGGCGCGCCAAAGCGCCCACGCCGGCTTTGGCGGCACGCTGGCCGGCAATGCCCTCACCGTGGCGGTGATGCGGGCGGTGTTGTCCGAGGTGCTCACCCCCGAGGCCTTCGAGCGCATGCTGGGCCTGGCCCAGCGCCTGCAGCAGGGCGTGAACGCCACCATCGCGGCCCACGGCCTGCCCTGGCATGCCACCTGCGTGGGCGCCCGGGTCGAGACCCTGTTCGCCCCCGATGCCCCGCGCAACGCCAGCGACGTGAAGCGCCACCGCAACCCCGATCTGGAGGCCTTGCTGCACCTGTACCTGATGAACCGCGGCGTGCTGATCACCCCTTTCCACAACATGATGCTGTGCTGCCCCGGCACCCGCAGCGACGACGTGGACCGCCACAACGCCGTGTTTGCCGAGTTTGTGCAAGAGGTGTGCGCATGAGCTTGCCCGAGTTTGGTCTTGAAGGCCGCGTGGCCCTGGTCACGGGCGGCGGGCGCGGCATTGGCGCGGCCATCGCCCAGGTCATGGCCCGCGCCGGGGCCCGCGTGCTGATCGCCAACCGCAGCGCCGAGGCTGGAGCGGCAGTGGCCGCTGGCATCGTGGCCCAGGGCGGCCAGGCCCAGGCCATGGGCTGCGACATCGGCCAGGCCGCCGAGGCCCGCCGCGCCGTGGCCGAGGCCGTGGCCCGCTTTGGCGCACTCGACATCGTGGTGCACAACGCGGCCATCAACCCCTGGGCCTCACTGGAGCAGCTCAGCGAGGCCGACCTGGCCCACACCCTGGCCGTCAACCTGCAGGCCTGCTTCTGGCTCACCCAGGCGGCGCTGCCGCACCTGCGCAGGCAGGGCGGGGGACGCATCCTGGTCACCTCATCGGTCACCGGGCCGCGTGTGGCCATGCCGGGTGCGGCCCACTATGCCGCCAGCAAGGCCGGGGTCAACGGCTTCATCCGTGCTGCGGCCCTGGAGCTGGCGCCCGAGCGCATCACCGTCAATGGCGTCGAGCCCGGCTACATTGCCAAGCAGGGCGGCAGCCTGCTCTCCAACCCCGAGCGCGCGCGGCGCATCGCGGCCCACATCCCGGCTGGCGAGCTGGGCCGGCCCGAAGACATTGCCTACGCCATGTGCTACCTCGCCAGCCCGGCGGCCCGCTACATCACCGGCCAGACCCTGGTGGTGGATGGCGGCTCGACCCTGCCCGAGAGCCCGTTTTTCAGTGAAACCGCCCCCGCCTGAGCCCCAAACACAGCAATGCAGCCCTGCAGCAAGGCCCTGACATGAACTCTCTTCATCAACGACTGCAAGCCCACCTTGACCACGGCGTGGTGGGCTTCCCCACCGCGCTGGCCACGGCGGTGGGCCTGGTCATGGCCAGCCCGGTCATCCTCACGGCCACGGCCGGCTTCTCGATCGGCGGTGTGAGCTTTCTGCTGGCCATGGGCATCGCCTTTGTGCTCATGCAGCTGCAGGCCACCACCTTTGCCGAGGCCGCCGCCATGCTGCCCACAGCCGGCTCGGTGTACGACTACATCGCCTGTGGCCTGGGCCGCTTCTGGGCCATCACCGGCACGCTGGCGGCCTACATGCTGGTGCATGTGTTTGCCGGCACGGCCGAGACCATCCTCAGCGGCGTGATGGCCACCGTCAACTTTCCGGCCCTGCACGGCCTGCTGGTCGACCACCACGCCACTTGGGCCGTGGGCGTGGTGATGGTGCTGCTGTTCGGCGGGCTCAACTACTTTGGCATCACCGCCTTTGCCAAGGTCGAGATCGTGCTCACCGTCTGCATGTGGGTCACCCTGGTGTGCTTCGGCTTGTGCGGCCTGATCCAGGCGCCCGTGGTGCAACTCGATGGCTTTTTTGGCCAGTCGCAGGTGGGCACCGATGCGTACTCGGTCATGTCGCTGGTGGGCATGGCCATGTTCATGTTCCTCGGCGGCGAATTTGTCACCCCGCTGGCGCCCGAACTCAAGCGCGCGCACCGCCTGATCCCGCGCGCCATGATGCTGGGCCTGGTGCTGGTGTGGCTGTGCATGGTCATCTGGGGCGCCGCCATGGCGCGCCAGGTGCAAAACGTGGCGCTGGACGCCCAGGGCAGCGTGCACCTGCTCGAAACCCCCGATGCCATCCCCGTGTTCGCCCAGACCCTGATGGGCCCGGCCGGCCGCTTCTGGTTGGGCATCGCCTTTCTGCTGGCCGGGGCTGCCACCATCAACACCCTGATGGCAGGCTTGCCGCGCATCCTGTGTGGCATGGCCCGCGAGGGCGCCTTGCCCGCCATCTTCGGGCGCCTGCACCCGCGCCATGGCAGCCCGGTGTTTGGCATCGTGGTGTCGGTGGCCATCCCCATCGCCCACACCTTGCTGATCCAGGGCGACTTGGACCGCATCATGCCCCTGGTGCTGGCCGCCGTGTGCTCTTGGGGCTTTGCCTACCTGCTGGTCAATGCCTCGGTCATCGTGCTGCGCCTGCGCCGCCCCGACCTGATGCGCGCCTACCGCTCGCCCTGGTTTCCGCTGCCGCAGGTGCTGGCCTCGGCCGGCATCGCCGTCGCCATCTGGTTCATCACCCCGCCCAACATGAACCCGCACGACATCTACGTACCCTTTGGCGTGATGCTGGGCCTGACCGCGTTGTATGCCGCCGTCTGGACGCGCTACGTCAAAAAGCTGCCCCTGTTCAGCCCTGTGCCGGTCGAAGAGGTGCTGGAGCGCGAACTGCAACGTTGTACCGAAGAGGCCTGAAACCATGCCGATCCTGAAATCACGAATCGCCCTGGTAGTGGGCGCTGCCACCGGCATAGGCGCCGCCGTGGCCCGCCGCCTGGCCCGCGAGGGCGCCACCGTGGTCGCCTGCGGCTGGCCCTGCCCCGAAGGCCCGCACAGCCTGCCCTGCGACGTGACCCAAGACGAGCAGGTGCAGGCCACCGTGGCCGAGGTGCTGCGCCGCCATGGCCGCATCGACATCCTGGTCAACGCCGCCGGCGTCATCGCCAAAGACAGCGCCGCCACCATCGTCGACGCCGTGTGGGACCGCCAGCACGACATCAACCTCAAGGGCACCCTGCGCGTGATGCGCGCCGTGCTGCCCGCCATGCAGGCGCAAGGCGCAGGCAGCATCGTCAACATCGCCTCGGTGGCCGCCTTCAATGCCGGGGCCGACTCGGCCAGCTACGCCGCCAGCAAGGCCGCCGTGGTGGCCCTCACCCGCTCGGCCGCCCAAAGCTACGCCCCCCAGGGCATCCGCGTGAACGCCCTGTGCCCCGGCTGGGTCGACACCCCCATGGCCGCCGCCGAAATGGCCGAGATGGCCGCCGAACTCGGCATCACCGAAGCCGAAGCCCGCGAGCGCACCGTCGCCCGCATCGGCCTGGGCCGCATGGCCAGCGCAGATGAGATGGCCGGGGCCTGCCTGTTTTTGTGCGGGCCCGATGCGTCGTTTGTGACGGGGATTGCACTGGTGGTGGATGGGGGGAGTCGGGTGGCGGCGGGGGTGAGGGCGGTTTGAGGGGGGCTGGTTTGGGCTGGGTGCGGACTTACGTCGGATGGGAGCGAATGAATACTATCGGCTACAAGCAGTAATTCGTTCTGGTGGCACAAGGCAGTTAGCCGTTGATCATTTGCCCGATACCAGAACGTCGTCGGTACCCATCAGTTTTTGGGATAAGAGCTCTTCAACCTGATCGACAAACTCAGCCAGTGCACCCTGCTTGCCTATGCCCTCCGAACGCCAATCGACCATTGGCCTAACCATGGCTACCTCACTGGCGTCCCGCGACAATTGGTCCAGCGCGCGGTCAGTGATACCTCGCTCAAGCAAGTAGTACTGCACCCATTTAGTAAATGCCAGTATCCACATCGCGACTGCTAGGGCGCCGTCCCAACGTGACCAGTCGGAGGTACTAGCTAGGGGCTGTTGTACGATCCGCCTCTGTCGATTCAGAATTGGTTGTAACAACTTTACGCTGGCCTGTTGTCGTTCGGAACTGCTGAACGCGAAAAGGAACGCGATGATATTGGTCGTCTGGCCCTCACGCGCCCGATCAAATGTCTGCGGCATGTCTTTCAGCTGGGGTTCTAGCATGTCTATCAGCTCCTGCATCCATATCTCACATGCTTCATCAGTGCTGGCGCGGCTGCTTTGCAACAAAGGAAACACCACATCCTGAAACAGCCACGGCTCGGTCCAAGCCAGTTGCCGCATGTGCCCGCGCATGGAGTCGACCAGAAGCCTCAACTCTTTCACAGGGATCGTTGGCGGCAGTGTTTCGTGTAGTGCCGCGACTAGGTCTTTGTAGATTTCGGCTCTTTTTGAATTTTGTGCTGAGTGATGAATCATCCACCCCAGGGCACGCACCCGCTCCGGGGCACTGAAGTCGGTTATCAACTTCAGGACTGTAGCAACCCCACCTGGATTTAGGAGTTGTATTTCAATCGCACTCAGTCCTAACCATTGCAGCAGACCATTGCCGCTGCGAACGAGCCTATCCTGCTGCCCATTGCTGATGTCGAACTGTACGGACATCGAAATCTCGCTGACGATTTGGCTCAACAAGGACAGCCGCACCACGTCCGTGCCTTGAGGCTCCACAGGAACGTGCGCCACCTGGGATTCGGTGATCGTTAGGAGAGCATCTGGGGCATACCACCACAGGAACTTGATAGCAAAGTACTCCGACCAAGTTAGGACTGGGTATTTTGTTGGATGGAAGAAATGATGTGGGTGATAGGGGCTGTGCAGCAGGGTTTCGACCGATTTACGAAAGAAACTGGTGTCCGTCACAACCAATTCCTTGTCCGACTCGTCATGCTCGCGATTGAATGACGTCTCGATGAACCGCGCCAGAAACTCCAGAAAGGCAGGCTCGGACTCGAGCTCGTGAGAGCGACTATCCCCGGCATTTGAATGGGCGAGTACTTCGCCGAGGACTTCCCAGGCATCGTTGAAATCTGCGAATTCGCCCGCTTGCCGGGCGAGACAATTGTTCAAGCCCGCTGTCCCAGGTAGCGCGAGCGAGTCATCTTTGAGCAGTGAAAGCGCAGCCATCCGCACTTTCAAAGGATTGCCGCTCAAGCGTTGTAGCGATGGCTCGCCGGTCCATACACTCAGCAAGTCGCCTGCCAGGGCCATATCAAGGAGGCGTAAGGGCTCGTAGCGGCGCTGCGCCTTCGGTGACTCCATAGAGTCGAAGAGAATCCGTATGGAGTGATTCTCGGTGTCGCCTTTGTTCTGCGCAGACATTGCCTCAGTCACCAGCCCAGCTTTGTATTTCTCGACCTCGAGCAGGACATCCGCCGGGATAGGAGTGACCATCAACGGATAGTTTTCGGCCGCTTTCTGAAACGAGTTGGACAGGTTGAAACCTGCCACCGGTAGGTTGTCCGATCCCATGATCAGGATGTAGCGATCATGCAGCCGACCTTCCTTCAAGCCGCAGATGCGCAACTTGATACGTTCCAAAAAGTGGCTGCTCTGCTCGCAGTTTGCCAGCAGATTGTTAATTCGGCCTATGGTGGGCTTGTCGGATTTGCCCGGCGTGGCTTCGCCTTCAGCGGACGGTTTGGGTAGGGACGTAAAGACAATGTAGTCGGCCTTCGGTGCCGCACAGAGCAACACTAGACCTAAGCCGGTGGTATCGAAATAGGGATCGAAAATAGCCACTTGGTGAAGCTGATGCTTCGCCAGCAACGCCCTGAACCACTCCACGAATTGCAACCGTCCCTCGCCATCGCCTTGGCTCCAACGCAGAAAGAATCGCCCCTCTGACTTCGGTGGATGGAGCCGAGCAAAAAGGGATACGAGATCGCGATTGGCCGGCACCCACGGGTCCGCCTTACGACTGCCGATGCGGTTGACGAAACCCAGATCGCCGCGATTGATTGTCAGGGCTGCCTTCACGCGCGCCGATGCAGACGGCCGCCTAGCGGCATTTTCCAGCCAATCGAATTTGACGGGACTGGCCCCATGGCTCACCAAATGCCCCTGCAGAAGTATCTCCCGAACGTATCCGATCCTCCACCGGCAACACAGTGTGCCTGCGCAGGATTGGTCGCCATGGAACCCGAAGATCTCTAGCTCGGTGCTGTCGGTTATCTCACGTAGTTGTTTGCCCAGTTCGAATTTACACTCGAATACATTTTCTGCATCTGGCTTTGCTGTGGTGATGCCTGAGTAGACGATTTGGCCATCGTTCGTAATGCACAGGCGGAACTGGAAGCTACTGAAAATCGGCACCTGCATCGGATTGAAGCGAGTGATCAGGGCACACGGAGCATCGTCCCAGCGCGTGATCAGCAGGGGTCGTTCCTGGTCGTCTAGCGCAGGAAAAACCAGCAACTCGAGGTCGCCGAAGCGGGTGGTGTCGACGCCACCGAAGTCCAGACCTGTATCAGCGTTGAGGTCCTTGACCACCGATTTAATCAAGTCAACATCGTAGTCCTGCCCAAGGCGAAACAGCGCCCCTTTATCGGGCTGGCAGATTGCTGCGCTGAAGGCTCCAGCACCGCCATGTGGGCTGGAAGGAGAATGCGGGTCATACGCATCGCGGTTGAGCAGGTAAGCGACCGGGCGATAGACCAAGTCATCAGCGGCGAGTAAGGTTGCGCCAAACCGTGCTTTCAGCTTACTCAAAAGCTCGAGCTTCAGGTCGTCACTGATTGCCGAGATGGTTCGTCCGTCGCTTAACTGCCTCAGGAGTTCCGAGCAGTGCCCGCTTTTGACGTACAGGTTGAGCCGGATAACCTGTACCTGGACTTGCCCGCTGGTATGGAAATTGTCTTCGTCGGGTGCTGACCATCGGTCGTTTGAGTAGGAATAGGGGAGTAGACGCCCGTAGAGGATGCGATTTTCAATCGCTTGTTCGGACTTGATCTGAAGGATCCACAACTGCAACGCGCAGTGGCGGGTATCCCCAGAAAACAGCCGTGTCAACCGGCCGTCGTTGAGCAGATCATCTAGTACAGAAGCCATCTCTTTTCCTTGCGCGCGCCACGTTGGCAAAGTGATAAGCACTTTGCCGATCGCAACATAGCGCACCTTCTAGCATTCAATCAGCCGTCCTGTAACATTCACAGGGCCACAATTGAGCTGCTTTTTGACAAGCCTGCTGCAGGTCACCGGGCCTAGACCAGCCATCCAGCGAACAACTACAAAGCCGCCTTTCGGTTCGATCTCCTGCGGATCATCTCTCGGTGTGCCTGAATCTGTGCAATTTCACAAACATGCACTTTGGCGCATTGAGTGCAGGATGTAGTCGTTCGAAGCGAATTCGGTCACGGGCCGGTTGCAGCAAGCGTACGACACAGTTGACTGAGGTAGGTACATGGTGCGGGATCGCTCAAGCAAGAAGACCCCAGACGAGCGCTACTACTACGGGCTCAAGAAGATGCTCCGTCGCTTCAAGGTCGACGTCCCAAAGCGCGTCTGGTTTGATCTCTGGCACCAACACGTAGATTGGGAGGGGTTTGGTGATCTCAGTTGGCGCCACAAGCGTAGGCATCTCTCCATACGTCCTTCGGACGTTGACAAAGGCAAGACTTGAACTACTGAGTTCCGGGACGCCGTACCAACTCTTTGCCACCGTTCACACCTGTGAGTCGGCTAACAACGCGGTCTACGTGCACACGCCAAATCCGAATGGCACTCAGTTTCCATGTGAGCTTTCTGGTCAGCCTTTGGAGACAATGCCTGCGTTACTCGCCGGCCGAGTGGACCCAACGCAATACCAAATTTTTGCGAGTCACCATGCTGAGGGCACGACATACGTCATCCAACTTCGCACTTGACCTCTCTGCTTAACTGACCAGTTGTGGCAAGCCGCAATCTGTGACGTACCTCGAATGTTCAGCAGCTATTTTCTCAATCTGCCACTGGCTGCTTGTGGCCGATACTGGCCCTACACAAGCATACCGCCAGGGGCTACACCCGTTGCGGCAGGAGGAGCAAGCAGCTTTCCCAGCCGGTGCTTCAAAGGCAAGCCCGTACCGTGTTGGCTACGAACCTTAGGTGATTCAGCGCTGGCGAGGTGCGAGAAATTGAATCACGCGCGAGGAGAAGGAGAGTTCGCACGAATCACCGCAAGCTTCACGTAGAGCGTGCTCCTGGCGATGCCCAGCATGCGCGCCGCTGCGGCCATGTTGCCGCGCGATTTTTCTACGGCGTCCAGTATCGCGTGCTGCGCCAGGTCTTCCAGCCGGCCGGATGAGGAGGCCGAAAGGGCTGGCGTCAACCCGTGTGATGAGCCATCGGCTGCCTGGGCGATCGTGGGAGGCAAGGTGGTCAGCTCGATCGTGTCGCCATCGGTCAGCACAAAGGCGGCTTCGAAGACGTTCTGCAATTCTCGGATGTTGCCGGGCCAACGGTAGGCGCGCAGAGCCTGCAGCGCTGCAGGGGTCAGGTATTTGGGGGGGCAAGCGTACTTGTCGGCCAGCTTGTGGTTCAGGTAGTCGACCATCGCGTCGAGATCGCCGGGGCGATTGCGCAAGGCGGGCAGTGTCAAGCTCAGGACGCATAGCCGGTGGTAGAGGTCTTCACGAAAGCGCCCACCGGCCACTTCCTGCCGTAGGTCACGGTGGGTGGCGGTGATCAGGCGTACCGACACCTGCCGCTCACGGGTGTCGCCCAGCCGGACGACGACGCCATCTTGCAACACGCGCAACAGAGGCGGCTGCATGTCGAGCGGCAATTCACCGATTTCGTCCAGGAACAGGGTGCCACCGTCGGCTTGTTCGAATCGGCCGGGCATGCCACTGCGCCGTGCCCCCGTGAAGGCCCCTTCGGCATAGCCGAACAGCTCACTGGCCACCAACTCTCGCGTGAGGGCACCGCAATTCACCGCCACAAAGGGCCCTTTCGGGTTAAGGCCGGAGCGGTGCAGCGCCCGCGCGAAAAGCTCTTTGCCTGCGCCGGTTTCTCCTTGCAGCAGGACCGGCAGGTCCAGTCTGGCCATGCGACGGGCGCGCTCCTTGGCGGCTTGCAGAACGTCGCTGTGGCCGATGATGTTGGCAAATGCGTCCATGCTTCGGGCCTGTGCAGGGGCCGCTGGAGCCCCCGCGGGGGCTGGGGACGGGGCCGGGGGCGCCGGGATCACCAGCAGGGTGCCTAGTTCGCCCTCCTGGTCGAGGATGGGATGGAGCCACTGCGGGCTCAACCAGTTGGGGCGCAGGCGATCGCGTTCGGTTGCCGGCTGATTCAGGTCGAGTGCGTCCAGTTGCACCCCGACGGCCAGGGGGTGGCGAACGCCATGTGTGCTCCACACCTCTGGCAGGGGGCCATTCGCCCGGATGATGCGCCCGCGATGGTCGCACAGCACCAGGCCGTCGTTCGAGTAGCGCCCGAAGTGTTCAAGTGAGCGGCTCAACAAGCGCCCTTGCAGCAGCCCGTCTCGGCGGGCGATTTCGCCTTCGATCTGGCGCGCAGCGGTCATGACCAGGCCCAGGGTGTGACCATGAAACGACTCCTTGACGCCAGACACATCCAGCACGCCCAGCATGGCGCGACTGACGGGGTCGCGGATCGGCGCTGCCGCGCAGGTCCAGCGCTTGACATCCAGGCAGAAGTGTTCGTTGGCATGGATCTGCACCGGCCCGCCCGTCGTGATCGCCGTGCCGATGGCGTTGGTGCCGATCACTTCTTCGGACCATTGTCCCCCTACGGCCAGATTGATGGCCTCGCCCACGCTGCGGACCCGGGTTTCGCCCGCCAGCATCAGGATGATGCCCTGCGGGTCGCTGAGCATGATCAGCGTGCCGCATTCTTTCAGGATGTCGCGCAGCCCCTCCAGCACCGGTCGGGCCGCATCACACAGGTCGCGGTTTTGCCAGGTCAACTGGCTGATGCGCTCGCCAGTGGCGCAGGGGGCGCATTGGCTGCCGGGGTTGACTGCCTCACTCAGGCAGCGTTGCCACGAATCCAGCACCACGCTGCGCACACCCGTATCGCTCAGCATCTGGCCCTGCACAAGACGCTCCCAGGCGGTGCTCACGATGAGGTCGTCACCGATTCGGGGTATCAGGGAACCGCATTGAGAGAAGGGCATGGCACAGACCGTATGGAAAAGGACGTCAGGCACAAAGGGGGGCGAGGCGGTCAAGTTATTCGCCCGCTTCGATGAAGTCAACTGGACGATCACTGATCCCGCTTTCTGGTTGAACGCTGAATGTTGGGCCAAGCGTCCGGATTCCGGACACCTGACGTCATGCGTCAAAAACCGGACAGCGGCCGGACGGGGCATCAGTGCTTTCCCGGAGCGTCTGATTTCTACTATGTTATTGATTTTAAAGGGGTTTATTTAATTTTCCAGAAAAGAGTGGAGGTGGCACATCCGTTGCAATGCAGTCGCTGTGGGGCATCCCACTTCGACTCAAGATAGGAGACAACATGCAAGTGCAATCCACCGTCCAGGTGATGGGCATCGACGCCGGCGGCACGATGACCGACACCTTTTTCGTGCGCGACGACGGCCGCTTCGTGGTCGGCAAAGCGCAGAGCAACCCCGGCGACGAATCTCTGGCCATCTACAACTCGTCGGTCGACGCCCTGGCCCACTGGGGCCGCAGCGTGGACGAGGTCTACCCCGAGCTGGCGACTTGTGTCTATTCGGGCACGGCCATGCTCAACCGTGTCCTGATGCGCAAGGGGCTGGACGTCGGTCTGATCTGCAACAAGGGCTTCGAGCAGATTCACTCGATGGGTCGCGCGCTGCAAAGCTACCTGGGCTATGCGCTCGAAGACCGCATCCACCTCAATACCCACCGCTACGACGATCCGCTGGTGCCGGTGTCGCGCACGCGCGGCGTGACTGAGCGCACTGATGTGCAGGGCCAGGTGGTGATCCCCTTGCGCGAAGACGAGGTTCGCCAGGCCACACGCGAGTTGGTTGCAGCCGGCGCCCAGGCCATCGTGATCTGTCTGCTGCAGTCGCACAAGAACGCCAAGAGTGAACAGCGCGCCCGCGACGTCGCCAAGGCCGAACTGGCCAGCCTTCAGGCGGACATCCCCGTTTTTGCATCGGTGGACTACTACCCCTCGCGCAAGGAAAGCCATCGGATGAACACCACCATCCTCGAGGCCTATGGCGCCGAGCCTTCACGGCAGACGCTCAAGAAGGTGTCGGACCGCTTCAAGCACCACGGTGCCAAGTTCGACCTGCGGGTGATGGCCACCCATGGCGGCACCATCAGCTGGAAGGCCAAGGAGCTGGCCCGCACCATCGTGTCGGGTCCCATCGGCGGCGTGATCGGCTCCCGGCTGCTGGGCGAGGCGCTGGGCGACGAGAACATCGCCTGCTCGGACATCGGCGGCACCAGTTTTGACGTGGCGCTGATCACCAAGGGCAATTTCGCCATCAAATCCGACCCCGACATGGCCCGCCTGGTGCTGTCGCTGCCCTTGGTGGCGATGGACTCGGTGGGTGCGGGGGCCGGAAGCTTCGTGCGGCTGGACCCTTACAGCAAATCGATCAAGCTGGGGCCAGACTCGGCCGGCTATCGGGTCGGAACCTGCTGGCCGGAAAGCGGGCTGGACACGGTATCGGTGTCTGATTGCCATGTGGTGCTGGGCTACCTCAACCCTGACAACTTCCTGGGCGGTGCGATCAAGCTGGATGTGCAGCGTGCGCGTGAGCACATCAAAGCGCAGATCGCCGACCCGCTGGGACTGTCGGTGGAAGATGCCGCAGCGGGTGTGATCGAACTTCTCGACTTGACGCTGTCCGAGTACCTGCGCGCCAACATCAGCGCCAAGGGCTACAACCCGGCCGATTTCACCTGTTTCTCGTACGGGGGCGCCGGCCCCGTCCACACCTATGGCTACACCGAGGGTGTGGGGTTCAAGGACGTGGTGGTGCCCGCCTGGGCGGCCGGATTCTCGGCCTTCGGCTGCGCCTGTGCCGATTTCGAGTACCGCTACGACAAGTCGGTGGATCTGGGTGTGGCTCAGCACGCCCCCGTCGCCAGCAAGGAGGCCGCTTGCCAAGCCTTGCAGCAAGCCTGGTCTGAACTGGCCGTGAAGGTGATCGACGAGTTCGTGCTGAACGGCTACCGCGCCGAGGATGTGCTGCTGATCCCCGGCTACAAGATGCAGTACATGGGCCAGTTGAACGATCTCGAAATCGTGTCGCCGGTGAGCCGGGCCGCGACGGCGGCCGACTGGGATCAGATCGTCGATGCCTTTGAAGCGACCTACGGCCGGGTGTACGCCAACTCGGCGCGCTCGCCCGAGCTGGGATTTTCGATCACCGGGGCCATTCTGCGCGGCATGGTGGCGACCCAGAAGCCGGTGCTGCCCGAAGACCCGGATGCAGGCCCCACGCCCCCCCAGGAGGCCTACCTGGGCACCCGTCCGTTCTATCGCCACAAGAAGTGGGTGGACGCCGCGCTCTGGAAGATGGAAGGCCTCAAGGCTGGCAACCACATCACCGGCCCGGCCATCATCGAATCGGACGCCACCACTTTTGTCGTGCCCGATGGCTTTGAGACCTCCGTCGACAAGCACCGCCTGTTCCACCTCAAGCAAGTACTGTAAGGAGACACACCATGAACATGATGAGCAACAAAGAAGTGGGCTTTGCCGATCTGCTGAAAAACGGCCAGACCCTGAAAGAGTTCCGTGACGGCATCATCGAGCGGACCCAGGCCACGGGCTGCTACAACGGCCTCACCCGGCTTGAGTTCCGCGACAGTGATCCGATCCGCTACGAAAAGCTGTTCTCCAAGCTGCGCGGCGGCCTCGTCCACGCACGCGAAACCGCCAAGAAGATCGCGGCCAGCCCGATCGTCGAGCAAGAGGGTGAGCTGTGCTTCACGCTCTACAACGCGGCGGGCGATTGCGTGCTGACCTCCACCGGCATCATCATCCACGTTGGCACCATGGGCGCGGCGATCAAGTACATGATCGAGAACAACTGGGAGACCAACCCGACGATCAACCCGGGGGACATGTTCACCACCAACGACTGCGCCATCGGCAACGTCCACCCCTGCGACATCGCCACCATCGTGCCCATCTTCTGGGAGGGGAGGCTGATCGGCTGGGTTGGGGGCGTGACCCATGTGATCGACACCGGCTCGGTCACCCCAGGTTCGATGTCCACCGGCCAGACCCAGCGCTTTGGCGACGGCTACATGATCACCTGCCGCAAGACTGGCATTCGCGATGAGCCGCTGCGCGACTGGTTGCACGAATCGCAGCGCTCGGTGCGCACGCCCAAGTACTGGATCCTTGACGAGAAGACCCGGATCGCCGGCTGCCACATGATCCGTGAACTGGTCGAGGAGGTGATCCGGGCCGATGGGCTGGAGGCCTACGAGAAGTTCGCCTTCGAGGTGATCGAGGAAGGGCGGCGCGGCCTGATGAGCCGGATCAAGGCCATGACCCTGCCCGGCAAGTACCGTAAGGTGTCCTTCGTCGACGTGCCCTACAAGCACGAGGATGTGCAGGTGTCCAACGCCTTTGCCAAGCTCGATTCCATCATGCATTCCCCATGCGAGATGACGATCAAGGCCGACGGCAAGTGGCGGCTCGACTTCGAAGGCGCAAGCCGCTGGGGCTGGCACACCTTCAATGCCCATCAGGTGGCTTTCACCTCCGGCATCTGGGTGATGATGTGCCAGACCCTGGTGCCCACGCAGCGCATCAACGATGGCGCCTACTACGCCACCGAGTTCCGCCTGCCCAAGGGCACCTGGTGCAACCCCGACGATCGCCGCACCGGCCACGCCTATGCCTGGCATTTTCTGGTCTCGGGCTGGGCGGCCTTGTGGCGCGGCCTGGGCCAGTCCTACTTCAGCCGGGGCTACCTGGAAGAGGTCAATGCTGGCAACGCCAACACCTCTAACTGGCTGCAGGGCGGCGGCATCAACCAGGACGGCGAGATTCACGCGGTCAACAGCTTCGAGGCCAGCTCTTGCGGCACGGGCGCCTGTGCGGTGAAGGACGGCCTGAACCACGCAGCAGCCATCTGGAACCCGGAAGGGGACATGGGTGACATCGAGATCTGGGAAATGGCCGAACCGCTGCTGTACCTGGGTCGGAACGTGAAAGCCAACTCCGGTGGGTACGGCAAGTACCGCGGTGGCTGCGGGTTCGAGACGCTGCGCATGGTGTGGAACGCGCAGGACTGGACCATGTTCTTCATGGGCAACGGCTACATGAACAGCGACTGGGGCATGATGGGCGGCTACCCGGCGGCCACCGGCTACCGTTTTGAAGCCCATGGCACGGGGCTGGAAAAGCGCATCGCGCAAGGCGATTCGCTGCCCCTGGGCGCCGACCTGGACCCCGGCCGGCCAGACTACGAGAACCACATCAACGCCACCGCCCGGATCAAGCGCGACAAGCAGTGCATCACCACCGAAGACTGCTATGCCAACCATGACCTTTACCTCAACTACCTTCGCGGTGGCCCGGGATTTGGCGACCCGATCGACCGCGAGCCCAAGGCGATCGAGGCCGATCTGAACCAGAAGTTTTTGCTGCCGGAATACGCACAGAAAGTCTACGGCGCGGTGTTCACCCAGGATGCCCAAGGCGTTTACGTGGTCGACGAGGGCCAGACCCAGGCTCGACGCGCCGCCATGCGCAAGGAGCGCCTCGCGCGGTCCGTGCCGACCCGAGAATGGATGAAGGAAGAGCGCGAGCGCATTCTCAACAAGCATGCCTCGACCCAGGTGCAACACATGTTCGCCACCAGCTTTGCCCTGTCTGAGAAGTTCACCCGCTCGTTCAAAGACTTCTGGAGCCTGCCGGCCGACTGGCAACTGCTCGAAGAAGAGCTGGGCGTGCCCACCTACGGCTCCAAGCACCGCATGGATCTGTCGCTGCTGCCTGACGTGACCACCGTCGTCCAGGTCGAAGAGTAAGCACCGCCTAAAGGAGTTTTAAATGTCCACTTACACCAATGAACAAGTCGCCCACCTGGTCGAGGGCACCCTGGACTGGGAAACCACCTTCCGCATGCTCTCCATGCCCAAGGACAACAGTCGCTTTGTGCAATACCTGGCCGCCCTTCAGGGCAAGGTCAAGTTCAAGGAGCGCATCGTTCTGCCGCTGGGGCCCCACCTCTACATCGTGCAGTCGATCCAGACCAAACAGTGGGTCAATCAGTGCGATTGCGGTCATGTCTTCTGCGATTACCGCGAAAACTGGAAGCTGCATGCCAACCTCTATGTGCGCGACACGGAAGAGGCCATGACCGAGGTCTACCCCAAGCTGATGGCGCCGGACACCCAGTGGCAGGTGTACCGCGAGTACTACTGCCCCACGTGCGGCACCCTGCATGATGTGGAGGCTCCGACGCCGTGGTACCCGGTGATTCACGACTTCGAGCCCGACATCGAAACCTTCTACCAGGAGTGGATGAACCTGCCGCTGCCTGAACGCGCTGCCTGAGCGCGCCGACTGAGGTGTAGTCCCCGGCATCCCCCCTGGTATCCCAATAGGGGGGACGACGGCCAGTACCGGAACCGGGGGCCGTCGCTCAGCTTGCTGGATGGCGATCCGTACCCATGCGTTGGCCAGCGCCCCGATGCTGAACGTGCTCATGCTCACTTCGGCTTCGCAGACGGCGGATTGTCTTGGCGGTATGTGCGCCTGGGGTTGATGACCACGCGCTTGACCAGCGAGTCCAGTTCCTTGCTGTGGTACAGATCCAGGCATTTCAGGAAATCGAACCGGACACCCTTGATTTCTGATTCGGCCAGCGGATTTTGGTAATCGCGTGCCAAATACTTGTTCACCAGCGGGATGACCTCAACGTGATAAGGATGCTTGTCCCAATCGTAGTGAGTCCAGTCTCGAAGGGCGCTGACGCTGCTTCCTGCATCCGTTGTGGTTTGTCGTTCCTTGCTGTACGCGGTGGCGATGCACTCAGCAAGGACCATGTCCATGTAGTTCTGGGCATAGGTTCGAGTGCCTGCCTGCGGTGAATTGAGCACTTCCTCCTTGGCATGACTGCTCGACGCAAAAAGCCCCAGGATCAGCAACAGCTTGCAAGCCAGCCCATTTTTCATGGCAGGCTCCAGAAAAGAGGGTCGAGCCATTGGTCATCCTTCTTTTCGGGTTTCAGAAAAATCGTCGTGCTGCAGTTTCCGACGGTCGTTTCGGCCACGTTCGCCTTGTTGACCAGCTCGGCCGGCCCTTCGTCGTTTCGTGTGGAACAAGACAAGTCTTGGCGCTGGCCCACACCTCGCTCTGCGACATCGGCGAGAGACGGCAAACGCTACACCGCAACCCATCACCTGTGAGGGCGTTTGACTTGCAACCTGCCCAAAATCAAGCTGGCCAGTGCTCTCAAAATGGCACCGGTTCAGGCAGACCTCACACGGTTCGGCTTATCCTGAAGCTCTTGTGGAATGCACGCACTGCGTTGAGCCTCATGATTTCATCTCAGTTTGTCAGCCGAATCACCCTGCGCCGAGACAAGGTCGATTCGTTCGATCGCTACCCTTTTTGTCTTCCGGCCGTGCGCTCACTTGAAAGCATTGACCTGCATCCGAAGGTCACCTACTTTGTTGGCGAAAACGGATCAGGCAAATCCACTTTGCTCGAAGCCATTGCTGTGTCGCTCGGTTTCAATGCCGAGGGTGGGTCCAAGAACTTTCGCTTCGATACCCGTCGCTCCCACTCTGAACTGCATGAGTACCTTCGGGTGGCCAAGGGGTTTCGGCGGCCACGTGACGGCTTTTTCTTGCGGGCAGAAAGCTTCTTCAATGTGGCAACCGAGATCGAGAATCTGGATGGCGAGCCGGCTCCTGGCCCCTTCGTTATCAGCTCCTATGGCGGCCGATCCTTGCATGAGCAATCTCACGGTGAGTCTTTTATGGCACTGCTGACGGAGCGATTTGGCGGGCAGGGCATCTACATCCTCGACGAGCCTGAAGCGGCCTTGTCGCCACAAAGGCAATTGGCGGTCCTGCGGCGGATTCATGATCTGGTGCTCGACAACTCGCAGTTCATCATTGCCACCCACTCGCCCATTTTGATGGCCTACCCTGAGTCGGTCATCTACCTCTGCGGCAAAGAGGGCGTGCAGCCGGTGGCGTACCAAGACACCGAGCATTTCCGGGTGACGAGGGACTTTCTGGCCGACCCGAATCGCATGCTGCTAGAGATGATGGCGCGGTGATCAGTCAGGCACCGATGGCTGCCATCGGCGATTGGACGGTCCGTGTCGGCCTTGACACCCCTGTACAAGCAGCCACCCACCATTGCGACTAAAGTCGCCCGCTGAACCTTGCGTGCTCTGCGGCCTGTCTTACTCAGTCATGAACCAACTCGATTCAATGCGTGCCCTGCTCAGTGTGGTGGACCAGGGCGGGTTTGCGCCTGCTGCGCAGGCCCTCAACACCTCGCGGGCCAAGGTCACGCGGCTGATCCAGGATTTGGAGGCGGCGCTCAACATCCGGCTGTTGCAACGCACCACCCGCACGCTGTCGCTGACCGAGGCGGGCGAGGTGTATGTGGCGCGCATCCGGCCCTTGATCGAGGGGCTGGATGCCGCCAACGATGAGGCCAGTACCAGCGGGCGCACACCGGGCGGGCTGTTGAAGGTGCAATCGTCGCTTGATTTTGCGGCGGCCCAGTTGATCCCCCGGGTGCCGCGGCTACAGCGCGTGTACCCTCGGCTGGAGATCGAGGTCAACACCAGCGACCGACACCTGGAGGCGCCCGATCTCAAGTCGGATGTGACTGTGCTGTTCAGCCGTCAGGGCCTGGCCGATGGCGACTACACCGCCGTCAAGCTGGGCACCACCCATGCCTTGCTCTGTGCATCGCCCCGGTATCTGGAGGCCTACCCGGCCCCGGCGCATCCCTCAGAGCTGGCGCAGCACGCCTGTCTGTTCCCCAAGGGCAAGGGCCTGCCCGAGGTGTTGCGGTTTCACCCGACGGGCCCCGGGGCGCAGCCCGGTGTGGATGTGCGCCCCGGGCCGGCCCGTTTTCACTCGCACAGCCCCGAGGCCCTGTACATGGCCGCATTGCAGGGCATGGGCATCATCGGCATGCTCTCTGCCCATGCCCAACCGTACCTGCAGAGCGGGGCGCTGGTGCGCGTGTTGCCCGGCTGGGTGGGTCAATCGTGGCAGGTGTGGTTGGCCTTCACCGGCCGCAAGCATGTGCCGCGCAAGGTTCAGGCCTTTCTGGCCTTTCTCAAATCCGAATTTGGCGATCCTGAAGCAGATCCCTGGCAAGGGGCATGAACTGGGAGCCTGGGGCTTGCCTGTCTGAATCATTCGCCAGTGGGTTGTGAAGAAGGGTGCGGGCCTTGGCCGGGCCGCGTGCCCGCCTGCACCTGGCGCAAGGCTGTGCCCAGGCGCTTCACGCCTTCCATGATCGCCGCCTCGTCGAGCAGGGCGTAGCCCATGATCAGGCCCGCGCAGCGCTGCTGGCCAGGCAATGTGCTGTGGGGGTGGTACAGCGGGCTGATGGGGTAGACGCGCACGCCCAGATCGCGGGCGGCTTGGACCAGGGCTGTTTCGGCGCGGGGTGGCAGCGAGCGGCACCACACCACCACATGCAGGCCGCTGGCGGCGCCCTGGATTTCGATGTGGTCACCCAGGTGCTGCGCCAGTGCCTGGGTCAGCGCGCGCTGGCGGGCCGCCTGGTGGCGGCGGATGCGCCTCACGTGGCGCGCATAGCTGCCGTCTTCCAGCAGCAGGGCCAAGGCTCGCTGTACCCCCGATGCGGTCTGGCGGTCGGCCAGGCGCTTGGCGGTGGCAAAGGGGGCCACCAGACTGGGGGGCAGCACCATGTAGCCCAGGCGCAGTTGGGGCGACAAGGTTTTGGAGAAGGTGCCCACGTGGATCACGCGGGCGTGGCGGTCCAGCGATTGCAGCGTTTCTTCGGGGCCCACCGTGTAGCGGTATTCGCTGTCGTAATCGTCCTCGATCACCCAGGCGCCGGTTTCGTTGGCCCAGGCCAGCAATTGCCTTCGGCGGGCCAGGGGCAGAAAAGACCCCAGCGGAAACTGGTGGGTGGGCGTGACATAGGCCATCTGCACCGCGCCCAGCGCTGCAAGCTGCCCGGTCTTCAGGCCCTGCCCATCCACCTCCACACCCACCAGTCGGGCCCCACAGGCCATGAAGGCCTGCTGGGCGGCCTGGTAGCCGGGGTTCTCGACCACTACGCTGTCGCCTGGGTCCAGCAGCAGGCGGGCGCACAGGTCCAGCGCCTGCTGCGATCCGTTGACGATCATGATCTGGTCCAGCGTGCACACCAGGCCACGGGTCTGGCTCAGGTGGGCGTGCAACGCCTGGCGCAGCGGAAGGTGGCCTCGCGGGTCGTCGTACGCGAGCCGGCTGGCCCGCTGGCGCTCCACCTGGCGCATGGCCTTGCCCCAGGCCAGGGTCGGAAAGTCGGCGCCCGACAGTGGCCCGTAGATGAAGTCGATCTCGCCGGGGGCGGTGGGGCGCGCATCGTTCGGACCCAAAGCAGCCATGCGTTGCCCGATGGCTGAAAGCCGACCGGCGTGGTGCCCGGCGGGGTCCAGCCTGGGCCGCGTGTCAGGCTGGTCTGCGGTAGGGGCAGTGGCGGCAGGGCCTGCGGCCACGCGGCTGCTGGCGCCGGTGCGTGTCTCGATGAACCCGTCGGCGGCCAGTTGCTCGTAGACCAGGGTGACCGTGGCCCGTGACAGCCCCCGTTCTGCCGCCAGTGCTCGGGTGGAGGGCAAGGCCAGGCCAGGGGCATAGGTGCCATCTGCGATGCGGGCCCGGATCTCGTCATACAGCGCGCGGCTGCGGCTGGGGCGGCCCTTGGGCATCAGGGGCATGGCGAAACTGGACTGGTCATTTTGTTGCAAACTGGATATTTATTTCAGGCCAATGATGCCGCAAAGTGGCGGGGCTCGCCGGGCTTTTCCGGCGTCTGTTCCGACCAAGGTTGTCACATGTACCTGCCCAAGCAATTCGCCGAGCCTCGCATCGAGGAACTTCACCGCATCGTCCGCCACAACGCCCTGGGCATGTTGGTGACCCACACCGCCAACGGGCTGGAGGCCCATCACCTGCCCTTGTTGCTGGAGCCCGATCAGGGCCCGCAGGGCACGTTGATCGCCCACGTGGCGCGGGCCAACTCGCTTTGGCAGGAGGTGGCCGATGGCGACCCGGTGCTGGTGGTGTTTCGCGGGGCGCAGGGCTACATCTCGCCCAACTGGTACCCCGGCAAGCACGAGACCCATCGTCGTGTGCCCACCTGGAACTACGAGGTGGTGCATGCCCACGGCACGCTGCATGTCCGCGACGACGAGCGCTTTGTCCGTGGCGTGGTGGCCAAGCTGACGCGCGAGCACGAGGCCGACCAGCCCAGCCCCTGGAAGATGGGGGACGCGCCGCCTGACTACCTGGCCGAACAGTTGCGCCACATCGTGGGGATCGAGGTCCGCATCACCCGCCTGGAGGGCAAGCGCAAGCTGAACCAGCACCATCAGGCCCCAGACCGCGAAGGCGCCATCCGCGGCCTGCAGGCGCAGGGCAACCACGCCCTGGCCAAGGCCATGGCCGAGGCGGTGGCACCGCCGGCCTCAAGCTGATCGCACAGGTCTTATTTTTCGTGCTTGGTGGCGGCTTTGCTGCTGGCGATCACTCCCCCGATTCCAAAGCCGGCGGTTGTCCCTCAACCCGCCCTATGGCTTGGCACCATCCTCTGCGAGAGCGATGATCCCCGGGCCAGCAAAAATTGGCGCAAGCGTTCGGGATAGTCGGCGCGCACGGCGCCTAGCACAGACGGCCTGGCAGCCAGCGCCTGGCGCCAGCGTTGAAGCCTCGGCAAGCCGGCCCAGAAGCCGAAGTCGGCTATCCCGTCAAAGACGTCGAAATACCGGAACACCGGCCCGAACACGGCATCCACCAGGCTGAAGTGGGTGCCTGCAAAAAAAGGTCCATCGCCCAAGGCCGACTCGATCTGCGCGAAACGGGTGTGGATCTCTGCGGCCCGCGCGTTCAAGGCCGTTTCTTCGGCCGCACTGTAGAAGGCGCCGATCAGGTTGAGCAAAGCAGATCCGAACTCGATCCACGAGCGGTGCCGGGCGCGCTGCAGCGCATCGGCCGGATGCAAGCGCGCAGGCGTGGTCTCGTCGAGGTACTCGCAGATCACAGCCGACTCGAAGATGGCCTTGTCCCCGACGAGCAACACCGGTGTCTTGCCCAGTGGCGAGATCTTCAGGAACCAGTCTGGCTTGGCGGCCAGGTCTATGTTGAGTCGTTCAAAGGCTAGGCCTTTTTCGGCCAGCACGATGGCGGCGCGCTGCACATAGGGGCACAGCGCGTGGCTGACCAGTGTCAAAGGGGTGCCGCTGGAAGGGGCGGTCGACGTGACACATGAATCCATGACTGACTCCGGAGGCGTTGATGAGGTCTTCAGTGTGTTGTTGCAAATGAGAAATGAAAATAGACTCTGTCGCACACCATGATTGCAACAACGCAATACAAAATTTCACCCTCCGATCTGGAGGTCCTGCTGGCGCTGGCCCGCGCCGGGACGCTGGCTACCGCGGGCGAAAGGCTGGGGGTCGATGCTTCGACGGTGTTCCGTTCGTTGCAGCGCATCGAACGCGGGCTGGGGCGTTCGCTGTTCGAGCGCAGTCGAACGGGCTACCTGGCCAACGAGTTCGCGACCGAGCTCATGGTCCATGCCGAGCAGATCGAATCGGCACTGGCGGCAGCTCGCTCATCCGTTGACTCGGCACCTTCAAGCATTGCAGGCTCGGTACGCATCACGACCACCGACACCCTGCTGCACGGCGTGGTCGCCCCCGCCTTGCAAGGCCTGCGCCGGGCGCACCCGCAGCTGAACTTCGAGCTGCACACCGGCAACGAACTGGCCAGCCTGACGCGACGCGACGCCGACATCGCCGTGCGCGCTACCCGACACCCACCGCAGCACCTGGTCGGCAAAAAGGTCGGGACCATCCGCGTCGCTTTGTATGCCCCACGCCGAGGCTCAGTGCACAGCCTCGCTGAGGTCGAGGCTGGCCAGGCCGATTGGATCGCCCCGGACGACGCTTTGCCCGAGCATCCTTCGGTGCTCTGGCGCAAGCGCCATTTTCCCAAGGTGGCCCCACGCTATCGGGTCGACAGCATCCTGTCGGTGCTGGAGTTGATCGCGCTCGGCCTGGGGGTGGGCATCGTGCCGCTGTTCCTCGCGCAAGACCGCAAGGATGTCGTGCGCCTGACAGAGCCGCTGGACGAAGGCGAGACCGAACTCTGGCTGCTGACCCATCCCGAAGCCCGCCACCTGCGGCGGGTGGGCTTGGTCTACTCGCACCTGGCCCAGGCCATGAGCTTGCCTTGAAGGGCTTACTGGCCGGCAGCCGCCGCCAGGTCCACCACCCGCTGGTGGCACGATGGCGCCAGATCAGCGGGCTGCGCTGATTTTCAGTCCCTGGCCTGGGCTCTATCGGTCGCGTCTAGGCGGGCATGCAGAATGCTCCCGGTGGATGACTCGGTCATGACCACCTCCTGGGTGCCCGGTCTGACGGCCACATTGGTCACGGTGGCCCCTGCTGCGCTGCGCAGGAAATCGGTCACTTCACCGCGGCCGTTGAGCACGAACACCCCGCCCAGGCTGGCGTGGGCGACCAGCAGCCGATCGCGCTCCAGCAAGGCCAGGCCATCGGGCCCGCTGGTGCCGAAGAAGGTCTGGAATGCGCCCATTTTCGAGAGGCTTCCGTCGGGCAACAGCGGTGCCCTCCAGATCTGATTGCCCCTTGTGACGGCCACGAACAGAACACTCGCGTCATCATTGACGGCCAGACCGTTGGGGCTGGGGGCGTTGGCCAGCAACAGGTCCAACTGGCCGTTGGATCGCAGGCGGTACACCCGGCCCGTCGGGTCGTGCAGGCCGGTCTGGCCCTGGTCGGTGAAGTACAGGTGGCCGTCGCGATCAAACACCAGGTCATTCACGCCCTTGAAGGACTCGCTGTTGCGGTGACCCAGCACGGTGCACAACTGGCCCGTGCCCGGATCCAGGCGAAGAATGCCTCTCCTGTAGTCGGCGATCCACAGGCCGCCATCGGGGTGGATGGCCATCCCGTTGGGCCACCCGTCGTATTCGAGCACCAGATGCCAGCTCAGATCAGGTGCGATCCGGAAGATGCGGCCATAGGGGATGTCGGTCACGTAGAGGTTGCCCTGCGCATCGAACACAGGGCCTTCCAGAAAGCTGTCCATGACATGGCCGGGCTTGTTGGCATCCACCCAGTCAGTGCGCCGGGCCCGCCTGAAGACATCGGGCAGGCGGGTCAGCACCTCGGTGGGGATGACGGTGGGCGGGGTGAAGCTCAGGTTCCACATGGCCGGGCTCACTCTGGTTTGACACCGGCGGACTGGGCGATGGCCGACCAGGCCGCGATCTCTTTCTTGACCAACGCAGCGAAATCGGCGCTGGGCAGGCCGCCAGGCTGGGCCCCTTGCTGAGCGAAGCGCTCTTGCAGGGCCGGGTCGGTCATCGCTTTGGCGACTTCTTGCTGCAGCTTTTGCACGACGCTGGCTGGCGTGCCCTTGGGCGCCGCCAGGCCAAACCAGTTGACCACGGTGAAGCCTGGCAGCCCGGCCTCTTTGAAGGTGGGCACGGCCGGCAGGCCAGCCAGGCGCTTGTCACCGGTGGTTGCCAGGGCGCGCACCTTGCCGCCTTTCACGACGGGAATCGCCGTGGGGCTGGCCGTGATCAGGACGTCGACCTGCTGGCCCATGAGGGCCAGCATGGCGTCGCCTGCACCTTTGTAGGGAATGTGGGTCATGAAGACCTGGGCTTCCCGTTTGAACACCTCGCCCGCCAGGTGGGTGGAGCTGCCCGCGCCACCCGATCCGAAATTGAGTTGAGCTGGATGCGATTTGGCATAGGCGATCAGATCGGCCACGGTCTTGAACGGAGACTGCGCAGGCACCACCAGCACGACCGGGGTGATGGCCAGTGTGGTCACCGGGATCAGATCCGAAGCATGTTCCCAAGGCAGCTTCTTGAAGATTGCGGGCAGCATCGCGTAGGTGGTGTCGTTGGTCAGCAGGGTGTTGCCGTCGGGGGCTGCCTTGGCCACGAAGTTGCTGCCGATGGTGCCGGAGGCGCCCGTTTTGTTTTCGACGAAAAACGACTGACCGGTCTGTTCGGTCAGCTTCTGGGCCACCTGACGGGCTGCGAAGTCGGTGGTGCCGCCGGCCGCATAGGGCACCACGATGCGCACCGGTTTGTCGGGCCAGGCGGGCTGTGCCCACAGGGGCATGCCAAGGCTGGCTGCCAGCGTGAAAGGCAGCAGCGTTTGCTGGATGTGCATGTCTTGTCTCTCGAATGATGTAGGTTGGGATTTGCTCAGTCGAACTTGATGGCGCTGGCCTTGATCAGCTCTTGCCATCGGGCCTGTTCGGTCTGCAGAAAGCGGGCAGTTGCTTCCAGTGAACCGCCCAACGGCAGGCTGCCCTCGGCGGCCAGGCGTTCACGCGTGGCGGGCTGTGCCAAGGCCCGCTCGGTGGCGGCGTTCAGCGCCTGCACCAGGTCCTTTGGGGTCTTGGCCGGGGCCACCAGCATCTTCCAGTCGGTGGCCTGGAAGCCCGCATAGCCTGACTCGGCCACCGTGGGTGTGCCGGGCAGGATGGACAGGCGGTTGAGCGAGGTCACCGCCAAGGCCCGCAGCCGCCCGGCCTTGATCATGCCGATGACGGCCTGAGGGGTGGCGAACATGCAGTCGGTCTGCCCGCCCAGCAGATCGGTGATGGCGGGAGCCGCCCCCTTGTAGGGGATGTCCAGCACATTGTTGAGTCCGGCCTGGCGGGCCAGCATCACACCGGCCAGGTGGCCCACGGTGCCGGTGCCGGCGAGCGCCTGCTTGAGTGGCGTCTTGGCGTTGCGGCCCGCCCTGATGAGATCGGCCAGGGTGCCCCACGGCGCTTCTTGGCGCACGACCAGGATGGTCGGCACTTCGGCCACTGCGGCGATGGCGATGAAGTCCTTCTTTTCATTGAACGGGATGCGCTCCATGGCCACCGGATTGATGGCCAGATTGGACGTCTGCGCCAGTCCCAGGGTGTAGCCATCTGCAGGCGATTTGGCCACGATGTCGAGGCCTATGTTGCCCGCACCGCCGGGCTTGTTGTCCACGATGATCGGCCACTTCGTGTCCTGGGTGATGCGTTCGGCGATCAGCCGGGCCACGGCATCCGTGCCGCCGCCCGCCGCGTACGGAACGACCAGGCGCACAGGCTTGGTCGGCCAGGCGGGTTGGGCCTGCACGCGGCCCGTCAACACCGGCAGTGTGGCGGCCAGCGCCAGCTTGATGAGGTCTCGGCGTTGCAACTCAGACATGGGCCTCTCCCTGGACCAGGCCTTGGGCCTGCATGGTTCCAATCTCACGTGCGGTGTAGCCCAGCTCCTCGAGCAGGGCCACGCTGTGTTCGCCCAGGCGGGGCGGGTTCATGCGGATGCCCGGTCGGCTGTCGCCCAGCATCAGGGGCAGCAGCACGGTCTTGCAAGCGCGACCATCGGGCAGCGTGATGGGCGCTAGCGTGCCCGTTCTGTTCAGATGGGGGTCGTCCAGCAGGTCTTGGGGCTTGGCGATCGGGGCAAAGGGCAGCCCGCGTTCTTCGAAGATCCGGGCGATGTCCTGGGCCGTGCGGTTCTCGAGGTGGGCGCGCAGCACGGGCAGCAGCCAGTCGCGGGCTAGCACGCGGTCGTTGTTGCTGCGCAGGCGCGGATCGGTCTTCAGTGGGCCCAGATCGAACGCCTCGCAGAAAGCGGCCCAGGCACTGTCGCTGACCACCGCCAGGAAGATCTGCTCACCGTTCTTGACCGTGAACACGTCATAGATGGCCCAGGCCGAGATGCGGTTGGGCATGGGCGCGGGGGGCTTGCCCGTGACGGCAAACTGCATCATGTGCTGGGCCACCAGAAACACATTGTTCTCGAACAGCGCTGATTGGACGAGCTGGCCGCGGCCGGTCTTTTCGCGCTGGGCGAGCGCGGCCATGGCCCCCATGGCCCCGAACATCCCCCCCATGATGTCGTTCACGCTGGTGCCCGCCCGCAAGGGATCGCCCTCACGCCCGGTCATGTAAGCCAGGCCTCCCATCATCTGCACCACCTCATCCAGCGCGGTGCGCTTCTCATAGGGGCCGGGCAAAAAGCCTTTGTGGCTGACGTAGATGAGACGCGGATCCAGCCGGGACAAGGTTTCGTAACCCAGGCCGAGCCGGTCCATCGTGCCGGGGCGGAAGTTCTCGCTCACGACGTCGGCAGTCGCGATCAGCTTGAGCGCGACCTCCATGCCTTGCGGCGATTTGAGATCCAGCGCGATGCTTTTCTTGTTGCGGTTGAACATCGGGAAGAAGCCTGCGCCGGAGCCCAGCAGGTTTCGGCTGCTGTCACCGGCGATGGGTTCGACCTTGATCACCTCGGCGCCGAGGTCGGCCAGCACCATGCCGCAGGAGGGGCCCATGACCATGTGGGTGAACTCGACCACCCGCACGCCGGCGTAGGGCAGGGGCTGGGCTGCGGTCTGATCGGACGATGGGTCTGTGGCGCTCATGCCGGCTCCTTGGCTTGGGTGGGGCAGGCAACGGCCCAGCCTTTGGGCAGCCCCGCTTCGGGGGTCATGCCGTACAAGGGTTCGCCGGGCAGACCGGCACTCAAGGGCTGGCGGGCCTCGAACAGGCGTGGCAGGTCGATGCCGGTGGCGATGCCCATGGCCTCGAACATGAACACCAGGTCTTCTGTCACCACATTGCCACTGGCCCCCGGTGCGTAAGGGCAGCCGCCCAGGCCGCCAAGCGAAGCGTCAAAGGTCCGCACCCCGGCGTCGTAGGCCGCCAGGCAGTTCGCCAGGCCCAGCCCCCGGGTGTTGTGCATGTGGGCCGCCCCGGCGCGCTCGCCCAGGGCGGCACGCAGGCGGGTGAACAGCCGCTTGACCTGGGCGGGGTTGGCCATGCCGGTGGTGTCCGACAAGCCCGATTCATCGGCACCGGCCTGCACGCACTGCTCGGCCAGCCAGATCACATCGTCTTCTGGCACCAGGCCCTGGAGCGTGCAGCCGAAGGCCGTCGAGATCCCGGCTTCCAGCTTGACGTGGGGCGCCAGCTCATCGCGCATCCGGGCGATCGCACGCACCTCTTCCACCATCTGCTCTCGCGTCTTGCGCACATTGGCCAGCGAGTGCGCCTCGCTGGCCGAGACCGGCATCGTCAGCTTGTGCACGCCGGCGCGCAGGGCCGCTTCTGCACCCCTCTGGTTGGGCACCAGGGCCATCACGCAGACACCGGCATGGGTCAGTGCATGCCGCACCACCTCGGCCGCGTCGGCCATCTGCGGCAGCAGGCGTGCCGGCACGAACGAGGCGACCTCGATCTCTTGCACGCCGGCGGTCACCAGGGCGTCGATCCAGGCCTTCTTGTGCTCGGTCGGCATGGTCGCCTTCACGGATTGCAGGCCGTCGCGGGGCCCGACTTCGCTGATCAGCACCGAGGTGGCCGATCGATGTGGATGGGAACTGGGCATTCTCTTGACGTCTCCTGAAAATTCTGTAAGATAGAACACAAATCTGTTTAATAGAATTTAGAGCAAGAACGCCCATGGCGTCAAGGCGCGCGTTCGTCCCCGGAAAAGGTCAGCCCATGCCCAGAAAAGCCCAAACTCAATCCCTGGCCGATGAGTCCAGCGCGCCCGGCGGGGCTGCTGCGGTTGACCGTGCCATCACGCTGCTGGCCGCGTTCCGTCACGGAGATGCCGCCTTGTCGCTGGCGGAACTGGCAGAGCGCACCCGGCTCTACAAGAGCACCGTGCTGAGGTTGCTCGCCTCGCTCGAGCACGGGCGCCTGATCGAGCGCCTGCCCGACGGGCGCTATGCGCTGGGCCTGGAGGTGGCGCGCTTGTACACCATCTATGCAGACACCTTTTCCCTGGATCGCTTGGTGATCCCGGTGCTCGAAGACCTGGTCCTCAAGACCGGCGAAAGCGCGGCCTATCACGTTCGGCAAGGGCACCCGCCCAACCAGACGCGTCTGTGCCTGTATCGGGTCGATTCACCGCATCCGATCCGGGACCACATCCGGGCCGGCGACGTGCTGCCCTTGAATTCGGGAACTGGTGGGCGCGTGCTTTCGGCGTTCGGCCTCGGTCATGAGCAGCAAGTGCTCAGTCAGGAAGAACGGGTGCTCTATGCGCGCATCCGCGAGCAGGGGTATTTCGCCTCGGTGGGCGATCGTCTGAAGGAGGTGGCCGGCATCTCCGCCCCCGTGACCAACGCCCAAGGCGCAGTGGTGGCCGCCGTCACCCTGACGATGCCTAATCACCGGTATGACGAGCGCTACGTCAAAGACGTCCTGGCTGCTGCCAGGCAACTGAGCCAGGGCATGGGTTGAGGAGGGGCCATACAGCCCTGGCTCGGGCTTGGGTCGCGGTGGGAACGTGCCTCGGGGATCAGGCCAGCCCGCGTGGCTCATCAAGCGTGCGCCGCATGCTGGCGCGACTGGTGCAGGCCTCGGCCAGAAAGGGGTCGCTCCCGCCGTAGATGCCGCGCTCGTCCAGCGTGGCCGCTGAGAAGGCCTCCTTCATTCAGCCCTTGGGGCGCAACAGTTGCTCGGCCATGTCTTCGGCAAGCTGCTGTCGAGGGACGATCATGCTTATCCATTTTTATTGAAATCAGATCATTTTCAGTGAACGCCGTTGGGGCCAGCCTCGCCGCCGGAGCCTTCCTACCATCGCTTTATCCGATGGAATCCATCCAGAAATATCGGCTTTCCATGAGGGGGCGTGGGTGTTCGAATCGGGCCCCTGTCGCCATCCGACCCAGTGCGTTTTGTTCTGTCCACCGCCGGGCGTCTGTGATGGCGATCTCCATCAACTTCAGGAATCGATCCCATCATGACGACGAAATGCATTGCCATTCTTGGCGCCGGCCCCGGACTGGGGCTGGCTCTGGCCCGACGGTACGGAAAAGACGGCTACGCCGTGGCCCTGGTCGGCCGGCGTGTCGAGGTCCTGCAGGCTCAAAGCCGGCAACTGGGCGCAGAAGGGGTGACAGCACAGGGCTTTCAGGCCGATCTGCGCGAGCCGGCCCAGGTGAGTGCGGTGGTGGCAGACATTCTGTCCCGTTTTGGCCGGATTGATGTGCTGTATTACGGACCCAATGCGCCTGAGGCCTTTGTCCCGGCCTCCTTGCTCAGCGTGGACGATGTCAAAGACAAGGTCGAGCTGTTTCTGTACGGCCTGGTGGCCGCTGTGGGTGCGGTGCTGCCGACCATGCGGGCACTGCCGCAGGGTGCCATCCTGGTGGGGCTGGGGGGCTCGGCGGCGGTGGGGCTGCCGTTCATGAGTGGCCCTGGGCCGGCGCTGGCGGGGGCTCGCAACTACCTGTACTCGCTGCATGGCGAGTTGGCCTCGCAGGGCATCTATGTGGGCATGCTGACGTTGTCTGCCGTGATCCAGCACAGCGGCTGGCACGAGGGCATCCAGTCGGGCCGCATTGCCATGCAGCTGCCGCCGGGGTTCCAGATTCCGGAGGTGTCGCCCGACGTGCTGGCCGCCATGTTGCAGCACGCCATGCTGGAGCGCTCCGGCCCCGAGCTGACCTACCCGCCGGCGCCCGCCGCGGCGGCCTGAGGGCCTGAGCCCTGCGCGTGTGTCAACTGCACGCCCTGCTCGCTCTGCTCGGCCGCCGCTCGCTTGAGCTCGTCAAGCAGCCAGCGCCCCGCCGGGCCCGGTGGCAGGTCGGTACGGTGGATGGCGGTCAGGGACATGCTCACGTTGGCCCGGCTTTCCTCGAACTCCAGCGACACCAGCCGGCCTTGCTCGATGTCAGCCTGCACCACATGCAAGGGCATGCCACCCCAACCCAGGCCGGCCTTCAGAAAGGCGTGCTTGGCGCCCAGATCGGACAGGCGCCAGGTCTTGGGCGAGAGCACGCCCATGTCCATGCTCTGGGTCAGTTGAGAGCGGTCGCTCAGCACCAGCTGCACGTGCTGGCGCAGTTCGCGGCTCGACAGCGCCCGGCCGGTCTGGGCCAGCGGATGTTCGGGTGCGGCCACCATCAGGTAGGGCACGCTCATCAGGTGCTCGCTGCTCAGTTCGGGGTGGTCGGTCAGCAAGGGGGCCCGCACGCCGAACGAGCAACTGCCCTCCAGCACCGGCTCCATCACGGCGCCCATGCCCTCCACCGAAATGCGCAGTGGCGTGCGCGGAAACTGCTTGTGGAAGCCGGCCACGGCGGTGGTCAGGACGCTGGTGGGCAGAAACACGTGGGCGACCACCTTCAGCTCGGGCTCAAGCCCGGCGCCCATGCCCTTGGCCCGGGCCTTGAAGCGGTCCATGTTGTCGGCCACCTGTCTCGCGTCGGTCAGCAACTCGCGGCCGATGGTGGTGAGTTGGGGGCGCCGTGTGGACCGGTCGAACAACTGCACGCCCAGCTGGTTCTCCAGGTTGGCCAAGGTCTGGCTCACGACGGACTGGGCCCGGCCCAGTTGCCGCCCCGCTGCAGAAAAGCTGCCGCAGTCGGCGGCTGCGATGAAGGTACGCAATTGATCCAGGGTGACGGCATCCAGCATCTATCTGTCCAATCGATGGTATTGATCTAAAAATATAGGCTTTTCAGATTTTACGGCGATCGCTAACTTCCAGGCCTGGGCTCAACGGTGAGCCTCCTACAACTGGAAAACGCCATGAAACTGTTGCACATCGACTCCAGCATCCTGCACGGGGATTCCGTCAGCCGCGATCTTTCGGCCCGGGTGGTGGCCACCTGGGTCGGGCGTCACCCCGGCCTTCAGGTCCGACACCTCGACCTGGCACTGACCCCCTTGGGTCACCTCACGCAGGCCCATCTGGCGGTCCAGCAGGGCGCGCCGGCGCCTGCCGAACAGGCGGCCGACATCGCCGCGGGCCAACAGGCCTTGGCTGATTTTCTGGCGGCCGACGTGGTGGTGGTGGGCGCGCCCATGTACAACTTCGGCGTGCCCACCCAGCTCAAGGCCTGGCTCGATCGCCTGGCCGTGGCAGGCAAGACCTTCAGTTACGGCGAGCAAGGCCCGAAGGGCTTGTGCGGTGGCAAGAAGGTGATCGTGGCTTCGTCGCGTGGCGGCATGTTCAGCGAGGGCACCCCGCTGGCCGCCATGGACCACCAGGAGGCCCATCTGCGCGCCTTCTTCGGCTTTTTGGGCATCCAGGAGGTGGCGGTGGTGCGTGCCGAAGGCCTGGCCATGGGCCCGGCCGTGCGTGAGCAGGCCCTGGCTTCGGCACATGCCCGCATCGCCGAGTTGGCCGCCGCCTGAGGCTGGCTTCCGATGGTCCACGCCCCGTCTCCAGACCGGTTCCACCATGCCATTCCAGATCACCGCACCAATCCATGGGCAGCTCCGCGCCCATGCCCATTTCTCGGCCAACAGCTTTGACCTGCACGGCCGGGGCGACGGCGAGTCGCCTTTCCTCCTACTGGACGACTTTCGCGTTTGGGGGCGACCGTTTCCGCCCCACCCGCACGCTGGTTTCTCGGCGGTCACCTGTGTGTTTGAAGATTCAGGCAGCGGCTTGCACGTGCGCGACTCGTTGGGCAACGACGTGCAGGTCGGGCCGGGTGGGGTGGTCTGGACGCAGGCGGGGCAGGGTGTCCTGCATCAGGAGATGGCTTCCAACCCAGGCCTTGAACTGCATGGCGCCCAGATCTTCATCAACCTGAGCGGGCCGCACAAGTTGCTGCCGCCGCAGACCCTGTGGCTGGACGCGCCCGCGGTACCGCAGTGGTGCGGTGCCGGTGGCGACCGTGTGCGGGTGTTGGCCGGGCGTTTTGGTGTGATCTCCTCGACCCTCGCCCCGGCCGAAGACATCACCCTGCTGGATGTGCTCTTGCGCGACGGCCTTGATCTGCCTTGCAGCCCTGGCCGCTGCGCGCTGCTTTACGTGGTGTCGGGCCAGGTCCGGGTTTCTGGGCCAGGGGGCGACATGGGGGTTGTGCTCTCCGGGGGGCAGGCGGCGGAGTTCCGGGGCGAGGGCAGTGTCCGGCTCGATGCGCTCACCCCGGCCCATGTCCTTTGCATGGTGGGCGACAGCCTGCGTGAAACCCTGGTGATCAACGGTCCTTTCATCATGAACAGCCGCCAGCAGATCAGCGACGCCATGGCCCGATTCGAGTCCGGCCTCTTCGGTGCCCTGGCGCCCTTCCCAGAAGAATGAGTGAATCCATGAACTCCGTCTCTCACCCCAAACCTTCTATCGATCCATCCCGAGTCACGACCGGCAGTCGCCGGCGTCAGCAGCGCCATGCCCGCCTGCTGGAGGCCCAGGCGGCCCGGCCTCCGAAATGCAAGGCAGAGCCTGGTTTGTTCAAGCCCGTCGTCGATGCGCGCCGATGTGAAGGGCAGGGCGACTGCGCGGTCGTCTGCCCGGTCGCTGTCTTCAAGATCGACCGCATGCCCGACGAGGCCTTTGCGGCCATGCCCGTGCTGGTCCGGTTCAAGCTTTGGGCCCACGGCCGCCAGACGGCTTTCACGCCGCATGCCGAGGCCTGCCGGGCCTGTGGATCTTGTGTCAGTGCCTGCCCCGAGCAGGCGATCACCCTGGTGCGCGCCAGCGGCCACCAGAGCGGCAACCAGAGTGGCGTTGGAGCCTGAGCGGTCCTGCCGATGCGCCTTCAGCGCACCGAGGCCTCGTGGTGCAGCCAGGCGAGAAAAGCCTCCACCGCGGGGCGCTTGGCGTGGCGCTCGGGGTAGACCGCAAAGTGGGCCTTCACCGGAACGGCCTGATCGAGCCCGAACACCGCCTTGAGTTTGCCCTCGGCCAGATGGCCCGCGGCGATCACCGCGCTTTCGAGCGCCACACCCAGGCCCTGGGTGGCCGCGTCCAGTGACATCTGGGCGCGGTCGAAGCGCACTGGAAAGCGGTCAGGTGCCCGCAGGCCGCCGAAGCGGTTCAGCCAGTCTGACCACTGCACCACGCTCACATTGCTCTGGATCAGGGGCAGCTCCAGCAACTGCGCGATCTCGCGCAGCTTGTGCTGGCGGATGAACGCCGGGCTGGCCAGCGGCACGATGGGCTCCTCGAACAGCGGCTCGACCACCAGGTCGCCCCATTGCGGCACGCCGTAGCGAAGGTCGATGTCGGCCTGGCCCAGCGCGAAATCGCTGGGCGTGTGAGCGGCCGACAGGTTGAGCGAGATGTCAGGGTAGGCCTTGGCAAAGCGATGCAGCCGGGGCATCAGCCACAGGCTGGCAATGCTGGGGGCCGAGTGCACATAGAGGCTGTTGCGTATGCCCTGGCGCAGGTCGTCGGTGGCCGACGAGATGGCATTGAGGGCTGCCCTGATGTGCATCAGGTAGTGCTCGCCGGCCGGGCTTAGCCGCACGGTGTGGGCACTTCGCTCGAACAGCCGGATGCCCAGGTGCGCCTCCAGGCGCGAGATCTGGTGGCTGATCGCCGAGGCCGTGAGGTGCAGCTCCGAGGCGGCCAGCGCAAAGCTGCGGCGCCGGGCCACGGCTTCAAAGGCTTGCAGGTTGGCGATCGGGGGCAGTGCGGCCATCGGGAGAACCCTGACTTTGGATGAACGATTGTCATCTTACGCTGATATTAAATCGCTTGTCTTCAACTTGGACCACTTTGAGAATCGGCCTCGACGGGGTGGAGCCGGCCGAAGTGGCCGTCCCCCTGGCCTGCATCAACTCACTGGAGACACCGAACATGTTGCTCAAAGACCAAGTGGCCCTCATTACCGGCGGCGCCGGCCTCAACGGACTGGGCTTTGCCACCGCCCGCCTCATGGCGGCCCAGGGCGCCCGCGTCGTGATCTGCGATCTCGAACGTGCCGACCCTGCAGGTGCCGCCGCCCAATTGGGTGCGGGGCACCTGGGCCTGGTGGCCGATGTGACCGACAAGGCCTCGTGTGAAGCCGCTGTGCAAGCCGCCCTGCAGGCCTTTGGCCGCATCGACACCCTGGTCAACAACGCCGGCATCACCCAGCCGGTCAAGACCCTCGAAATCACCGGCAGCGATTACGACCGCATCCTCGATGTCAGCCTGCGCGGCACGCTGTACATGTCGCAGGCCGTGCTGCCGACCATGCAGCAACAGGGCGGCGGCTCGATCATCTGCATCTCCTCGGTGTCGGCCCAGCGCGGCGGCGGCATCCTGGGCGGGCCGCACTACTCGGCCGCCAAGGCCGGGGTGTTGGGCCTGGCCAAGGCCATGGCCCGCGAGTTCGGGCCCCAGAACATCCGTGTCAATTGCATCACCCCCGGCCTGATCGGCACCGACATCATCAAGGGCAAGCTGACCGACGAGAAAAAGGCCGAGATTGCCGAGACCATCCCACTGGCCCGCCTGGGCCGGGCCGACGACATCGCCGGGGCCTGCGTCTACCTGGCCAGCCCGCTGTCGAGCTACTGCACCGGCATCACCCTGGACGTCAATGGCGGCATGCTGATCCATTGACCGTCAGCTGTTTCAAGATCAACAAGGAGACAACCATGAACGATTCCAAGACGACGATCTCGCGTCGCAGCCTGCTGAGTGCATCGGCAGCGCTGCCCCTGTTCTCGATTGCCATGCGACCGGCCTCTGCCGCCGAGTTCAATTTCAAGTTCGCCACCGGCCAGGATCCCTCTCACCCGGTGAACAAGCGGGCGCAAGAGGCCATCGATCGCATCCGCAACGCCACCAATGGCCGTCTGGACATCAAGTTGTTCCCGGCCAACCAGCTTGGTTCGGACACCGACTTGCTGTCCCAGGTGCGCTCGGGCGGGGTGGAGTTCTTCAACCAGGCCAGCGTGGTGCTGTCGACCCTGGTGCCCGCCGCCGGCATCGTGAACACCGGCTTTGCGTTCCACGATTACACCGAGGTGTGGAAAGCGATGGACGGCCCGTTGGGCAAGTACGTGCGGGCTCAGATTGAAAAAGTGGGACTGTTGACCCTGTCCAAGCCCTGGGACAACGGATTCCGCAACATCACGACCTCGACCAAGCCCGTGAAGACACCGGACGACCTCAAGGGTTTGAAGATGCGCGTGCCGGCGGCCCCGATGCTGTCCAGCCTTTTCACCGCCCTGGGGGCCAGCCCGACGCCGATCAACTTCAATGAGCTGTATTCGGCGCTGCAGACCAAATTGGTGGAGGGCCAGGAGAACCCCCTGGCCATCATCAGCACAGCACGCCTGTACGAGGTGCAGAAGTTCTGCAGCCTGAGCAACCATGTCTGGGACGCCTACTGGATTCTGGGCAACCGCAAGGCCATGGATCGCCTGCCCAAGGACATCCAGGAGATCGTCTACCGCGAACTGGACAAAGCCGCCACCGATGAGCGTGCCGACATTGCCGCCCTGAACTCTTCCTTGCGCACGGATCTGGCGTCCAAAGGCATCCAGATGACCGAGCCGGACAAGAAGGTGTTCAAGGACGCGCTGGCCAAAAATGGCTTCTACAAGGACCTGCGCGCCAAGTTCGGCGAGGACGCCTGGAAGCTGCTTTCCGACAGCGTGGGTGGTTTGGGATGAGCGCCATGCTGAGCGAACCCTTGAACGATCAGCCCGCCCCAAACGGGCTGGCGGTCCGTGCCGAGGCGTGGCTGGGTCATCTGGTTGAAGTGCCGGCCGCTGTGCTGGTGGTGGGCGAGGTGGCGGTTCTGCTGGCAGGCGTCGTGATGCGCTTTCTGCTGAACAGCCCACTCCCCTGGGCCGATGAGTTGGCTTCGATCCTGTTCCTGTGGCTGGCGAACCTCGGGGCGGCCGTGGCCCTGCGCCGCGGCATGCACATGCGGACCACCGCGCTGGTATCGCGCTGGAGTGCCAAGGCCCAGTCATGGGCGGAGGTGTTGGCGACGGTGGTGCCTATCCTCTGGCTCGGCATGCTGATCTGGCCGATGACCGAATACGCGCTGGATGAGTGGGTCGTACAGACCCCGGCGCTTTCTTGGCCCAACACGCTGCGGGCGGCTGCGGTTCCGGTGGGCAGCACCATGATGCTGTTGCTCTGCCTGTTCAAGGTGGCGCGCCATGGCTGGTTTGAGATCGTCAAGGTCGCTTTCTCGATCGCGATCCTGGCAGGCGTCCTGTATGCCGGGGCTGACTGGCTGCAGGCCATCGGCAATTGGAACCTGCTGATCTTCTTTGCGGGCTTGCTGGGGGCCGGGGTCTTGCTGGGCGTGCCCATCGCATTCTGCTTCGGCATGGCGACGGTGTCCTTTCTGCTGACGACCACCTCCACCCCCCTGTCTGTGGTCAGTGGACGCATCGACGAAGGCATGAGTTCGCTCATCCTCCTGGCGGTGCCGCTCTTCATCCTGCTCGGCCACCTGGTGGAGATGACGGGCATGGCGAAGGCCATGGTCGACTTCCTGGCCTCTTTGTTGGGGCACGTCCGTGGTGGGCTGAACTACGTGCTGCTGGGGGCCATGCTGTTGGTGTCTGGCATCTCGGGGGCCAAGACGGCCGACATGGCCGCCGTTGCGCCGGTTCTGTTGCCCGAGATGAAAAAGCGGGGCAACCCCGAAGGCGAACTGATCGCCCTGCTGGCGGCATCGGGCGCCATGGCCGAGACGATTCCGCCATCGTTGGTCTTGATCACCATTGGTTCGGTCGCCGGGATCTCGATCAGTGCCTTGTTCACCGGGGGCATCCTGCCGGGGGTGGTTCTGGCGCTGATCCTGGCCCTGTTGTCGCGATTCCGCAGTGCTGAAATCAGCCACGGGTTGCAAAGGGCGCCGCTGGCCGTGGTGGGCAAGACACTGCTGATCGCGGCACCGGCCCTGGCGCTGCCTGTGCTGATTCGCACAGCGGTGGTCGAAGGCGTGGCCACGGCCACCGAGGTGTCGACCATCGGGATCGCCTATGCGGTGGCGGCGGGCTTGCTCGTCTATCGCCGCTTCGACTGGCGGCGTCTGTATCCGATGCTGGTGGACACGGCGGCCTTGTCTGGCGCCATCCTTTTCATCATCGGAACCGCCACCGGCATGTCGTGGGCACTGACCCAATCGGGCTTCTCGCACAGCCTGGCCCACTTGATGACGAGCGTGCCCGGTGGCAAGTATGGCTTTCTGATGGTGTCCATCGCCGCGTTTGTCGTGCTCGGGAGTGTGCTGGAAGGCATTCCTGCCATGGTCTTGTTTGCCCCTTTGCTGTTCCCGGTGGCCAAGGCCATGGGCGTGCATGAAGTGCATTACGCCATGGTGATCATCTTGGCCATGGGCATCGGTCTGTTCGCACCGCCCTTTGGCCTCGGCTATTACGCGGCCTGCACCATCGGCCGGGTGCATCCGGATGCGGCCGTGCGGCGAATCTGGCCCTACCTGGGCGCCCTGTTGGCGGGCCTGATCCTGGTGGCGCTCGTGCCCTGGTTCTCCATTGGGCTGCTGTGAGTTGAGCCAACCCCCTATTTTGTTACCGAGGATTGTTATGACGGATACCGTATCCAAGTTGAAGGCCTGCGCCTACCGCATCCGCCGCTACGCGCTGCGCATGGGCGAGGTGCAGGGGCAGGGCTACATCGGCCAGGCCCTGGGCTGGGCCGATGTGCTGGCGGTGGCCTACGGCCATGCCATGAGCTACCAAGCCACCGACCCGGTGTGGGAGGGGCGAGACCGCTTCCTGCTGTCTCATGGGCACTATGCCATCGCGCACTACGCCGCCCTGATCGAAGCCGGGATCATTCCGGAGTCCGAGCTGGAGACCTACGGCAGTGATGACAGCCGCCTGCCCATGTCGGGCATGGCCACTTACACCCCCGGCATGGAGATTTCGGGCGGATCCCTGGGGCAGGGGCTGATCATTGGTGTGGGCATGGCGTTGGCGCTGCGCCAAAAGCAGAACAAGGCCTTTGTCTACAACTCGATGTCCGACGGAGAACTGGACGAAGGTTCGACCTGGGAGGCCGCCATGTCTGCTGCCCACCACGGTCTGGGCAACCTGATCTGCCTGATCGACATCAACAACCAGCAGGCCGACGGCCCGTCGAGCAAAGTGCTGGGCTTTGAGCCCCTGGCCGACAAATGGGCTGCCTTCGGATGGCATGTCCAGCGGGTGAACGGCAACGATCTGCCCGCGGTGCTGGCGGCCTTCGACACCGCCCGCACCCTTCAGGAGGCCAAACCCCGGGTGATCCTGTTTGACACCCTGATGGGCAAGGGCGTGCCCTTCCTGGAGACGCGCGACAAGAACCATTTCATCCGGGTCGATCCCCCCGAGTGGCAGCAGGCCCTCGCGGTGCTCGACCAGAGCCAGACCTCAGGAGCCCAAGCATGAACACCGCCACCGACAAGAAACCCCGTCTGACCACCTCGGCCATGATTGCCTCCATCGCGGCCGAGGGCCAGCGTGTCAAGGCTGCGCCCTTCGGCAAGGCCCTGGTCGAGCTGGCCGCCAACCGGCCCGAGATCGTGGGCATGACGGCCGACCTGGCCAAGTACACCGATCTGCACCTGTTTGCCCAGGCCTACCCCGACCGCTTCTACCAGATGGGCATGGCCGAGCAATTGCTCATGGGCTCGGCCGGGGGCATGGCCAAGGAGGGCCTGATCCCGTTTGCCACCACCTATGCGGTGTTCGGTACCCGCCGCGCCTACGACTTCATTCACCAGGTCATTGCGGAAGAGAACCTCAACGTCAAGATGTGCTGTGCCCTACCGGGCCTGACCACGGGCTACGGCCCCAGCCACCAGGCCACCGAAGACCTGGCCATGATGCGCGGTATACCCGGCCTGACCATCGTCGACCCTTGCGACGCCCTGGACATCGAACAGGCCGTGCCGCAGATCGCCGACCACCCGGGCCCGGTGTACATGCGCCTATTGCGCGGCAATGTGCCGCTGGTGCTCGACGAGATTGAGGGCTACCGCTTCGAGCTGGGCAAGGCCAAGAGCCTGGTCGATGGCGACGACGTGCTGATCATCTCCAGCGGCTTCATGACCATGCGGGCACTGGAGGTGGTCAAGGCCTTGAAGGCCGATGGCGTCGGCGCCGCCGTGCTGCACTGCCCCACCATCAAACCCCTGGACGAGGCCACGATCCTGGCCGAAGTGGGCCGCAAGCAGCGCCTGGTGGTGGTGGCCGAGAACCATTCGGTCATCGGCGGGCTGGGAGAGGCCGTGGCCTCGTGCCTGTTGCAGAACGGGGCCCAGCCTGCACGCTTCCGGCTGGCAGGCCTGCCCGATGCCTACCTGGATGCGGGCGCGCTGCCCACCCTGCACGAGCGCTATGGCATCAGCACCGAGGCCCTGACCCGGCGCATCCAGGCCTGGATGCGCTGAGCCAGCCAGCCGGCCCTTCAGACCTGCGCGTTGCGCAGCGTCTGCGAGGGCAACTCGCCAAACTGGGCCGAGTAGTCGCGCGAGAACTCGCTCAGGTGCCAGAAGCCCCAGCGGGCTGCGATGTCCTGCACCTTGATGCGGGCCTCGTGGGCGCGGTTTTTCAGGTCGCGGCGCACGCCGTTCAGGCGCACCAGGCGCAGGTAGCGTTTGGGGCTGATGCCCAGCACGTCGTTGAAGCAGTAGTCCAGCTTGCGCGGGCTGGTGCCGATGCGGCTGCACACGTCCAGCGTGGACAGTGGCTGGTCTGAATGGGCCAGCATGCATTCGCAGGCGCGGTCCACCACTTTTTTGCGCGCCTCCACACGGCGCAGCTCGCTAGTGTCCACCTGCGAGGGGATGGCCTCAATCCATTCGATCAGGATGGCGTCGCGCAACTGGAGCAGGGCCACCGGGTCGTTGAGCAGCTCGGGCGAGCTGCTCAGCAGGTCCAGGATGCGGCGGTGCATCTTGTTGAGGTGGCGGGCCGAGGCGGTGCTGGCCTGCACCACGATCTGTTCTTCGATCCAGGCCGAAAGGGGCTTCTGGTACATGCTTTGCCACAGGGCGGCCAGCAGTTCTTGCTCCACCACCACACCGATCAGTTCGCAATGGGCGGGGGTCAGCAGGTCCAGCTCTTCGCCCCGGCCGATCATGATCGATTCGGTGCTCAGGCGCTGGCCGTTGAAGATGGCCTCGCTGTCCTGCTCCAGTGCCATGGCCAGGCCGTAGTGCCCGCGGCCGATCTGGCCGCGCTGGCGCACCTTGCAGTTGGCCCCTTCGCGGATGATGCGCAGCCCGGGCAACTGCACCAGCTCAATCTGCCCGTCAAAGCGGCCGGCCGAGAGCTGGTCGTAGTTCAGGCTCCATTGCGGTTGGGCACTGGCATGCACGTCGACGTCGCTGGAGCGCACGCAGGCGTGCCAAGAAGGCGGCGGCATGGCACTGGATTGGGGCATCTGTTGGCCGGTCAAGGGGCTCATGGCTCGGTGCGGGGCGTCTGTGCGCCCGTGTGGGGTGGGGACCGAGTGTCCTAAGCATCAGCCGTGCCGGCCATCGGTAGAAACCAGAGCGCACCAGCCTGGTGACGCCGCACCAAATGTTTGCTTGGTAATTACCCTAGATGAGACTTGCGCAAAACCGATAACGGTGATCTTGCACGCCGCCACACACTCCAGCCCATCCACCACCTGTGGTGCTTATCCGACCGCTAATCAGGAGTCGTCAATATGGGGAATGCAACAAACACCGGGCGCCATTTGCTGCTGGCCTTGGCGGCCCTGGCCGCCATGGGCAGCAGCCTGGCGCAATCACGCGATGCTGCCCGCCTGGGCAAAGACCTGACGCCCGCTGGCGGCGAGCAGGCCGCCAACAAGGACGGCAGCATTCCGGCCTACACCGGTGCCGAGCCGCCCGAGGCCGGCTGGGCCTGGGGCAAGCTGCGCGGCGAGTTCTGGAAGCACAAGGGCGAGAAAGCGCTGTACTCCATCGACGCCTCCAACGTCGACAAGTACGCCGACAAGCTCTCGCCGGGCCAGGTCGAGCTGATCAAGCAGACCAAGGGCTACCGCATGGATGTGTACCCCAGCCATCGCAGCTGCGGCGTGCCTGACTTTGTGGCCGACAACACCCGCAAGAACGTCGAGGCCGGCAAGCTCAAGGACAATGGCTGGACGCTGCAGGAGGCCATGCTGCCGGGCTACCCCTTCCCCATGCCACGCAATGGCGCCGAGGCCATGTGGAACGCCAAGATGCGTTACCGCGGCCTGGCACTGGACTACAAGAAGGTGATCACCGCCGCCTCGCCGCGCAAGGGCGGTGACGAGTGGATCAAGGCCGGCTCCGAGCAGGTGGTGTTTGTGCCCTGGGGCGCCAAGGGGTCTGCTCCCTTCAGCAAGATGCCACAGGTCGAGTACTACACCTACTTTGGCTACAACAGCCCCGCCGCCCTGGCCGGCCAGGCCCTGGCCATCACCAACTACAGCGAAGCCGCCACCGAAACCTTCTACTACTTTCCGGGCCAGCGCCGCGTGCGCCGCATGCCCACCTATGCCTACGATGCCCCGCAGATCGGCTTCGAGAACCAGTACACCCTCGACGAGCCCTATGTGTTCAACGGCCTGATGGACCGCTTTGAATGGAAGCTGGTGGGCAAGAAAGAGATGCTGGTGCCCTACAACGTGTTCGGGGCCTATGACTTCAAGGCCAAGTTCGAAGACGTGGCCCAGCGTGATTTCATCGAGCCCGGCCACCGCCGCTACGAGATGCACCGCGTGTGGGTGGTCGAGGCCACGGTCAAACCAGGTACCCGGCATCTGGCCCCCAAGCGCACCTTCTACCTCGACGAAGACAGCTGGGCGCCGTTGGTGGCCGACGACTACGACGCCCAGGGCAAGCTCTGGAAAGTGCGCGAAGGCTTTGTGATTCCGGTGTACGAGACCGGCTCGTGCGATGTGTCGGCCTTTGTGCAGCACAACGTGCTGGAGGGGCGCTATGTGTTTGACGAACACGCCGTGGGCACCGGCACCGACGTGCATTGGCTGACCGAGGCCGGCAACAACGCCAAGCTCAAGGCCGGCTTCTACACCTCAGACAACCTGCGCGCCATCAGCGAACGCTGAGCCCGCCCCTGATGTCCTGGGCCGGGTGCATGGCACCGGCCCAGGGCCTTCACCCGCCCCCCTTCTGAAGACAAGGTGACACCATGTCCGGACATCGCTTTTCCCTCATTTTTTCTGCCGTTCTGCTGGCCCATGGCGCGGCCCAGGCCTTCACCTTCGAGACCGAAGACGGCCTGCGCGGCAGCTTCGACTCGACCGTGTCGGTGGGCACGGGCATCCGTGCCAAAGACCCCAGCCCCGGCCTGATCGCGGCGGGCAACACCGGCTCGCCGGGCGGCGGCCTGAGCGCCGTGTCGGGCCTGGGCGACCAGGGCGACCTCAACTACAAGAAGGGCCAGCCCTTCACCACCTACCTCAAGGGCTCGCACGAGCTGGTGCTCAAGCCCAGTGAAGACCTGACCTTCATGGGCCG
>NZ_JBYTDE010000019.1:0-82737 GCF_058791075.1 Curvibacter sp. EU05-FHT14A10 | reverse complement strand
GAAGACGCCAAACCCGAGCACATCACCGCCGGCTGCAACGTGCTGCTGCAGGCCATGCTGGAGCGGGCGGGCTGAAGCGTCGCCCCCTCAGGGGGGCGTCAATCCACACCCTCGCAGCACCAGCCCCACCACATGCTCAGTCGCCTCAGCATAGTCCTTGGGTGAGAGCGCGCTGCGCCCCAGCACGGCAGCGATCTGCACATCAAAGTCGGCATAGGTCTGGGTGGCAGACCAGATGGTGAAGAACAGGTGCACGGTGCTGACCGGCGCCATGCGGCCCTGGGCCACCCAACCGTCGAGCACGGCGGCCTTTTCGAGCACCAGGTCGCGCAGCTCGGTCTCCAGCAGCGTCTGCAGCACCGGCGCCCCATGCAGCAGCTCATTGGCGAACACCTTGGAGGCATGCGGGCGCTGCTGCGACAGCCGCATCTTGTCGCGGATGTACCCCCCCAGAGCCACGGCCGGGTCGGCCTCGGGGGTGATGCCGTGCGTGGGCGCCAGCCAGTCGCTGAGGGTGCGCGCCAGCACGGCCCGGTACAGGTCTTGTTTGTTACCGAAGTAGTAATGCAGGTTGGCCTTGGGCAGGTCGGCCGCTTCGGCAATGGCGGCCATGGTGGCGCCGCTGAAGCCGGCACCGGCAAACACGCGCTCGGCAGCCTCCAGGATCAGGCTCTCGTTGGCCTGTCGGATCTGGCCTTTGGCGGCATCAGCAGCGGCCGCGGAGGCCGCCGGGGCAGACGGGAGCTTGGGGACGGAAGGCATGGGATCTCTTCAGAGGAAAAAAGCGGGCAGCGCCCCATCGGGCGCCTGTGCAAACACACAGGGGCGAAGGATACGCTGCCCGCGGGGCAGGCCTGCCGCTCATGCGCAGGCCGAGGAGGTGACCGAACCAGCCCGTCAATGCTGGGCGGCTTCCCACACCACATGGCTGTAGGCGGCCTTGCCCGGGTCTTTCTTGATGACCGGCGAGCTACCGCCGTTGAGCAGGACCTTGACCGTGCGCTCGTAGGCAGCCGGGTCCAGGTAGCCGATCTTGTCGGTGCCCGCCTTGCTGATCAGCTTGGCCACGTTCTCCATCTGGCGCTTCTGCACCGCCACGGTGGCGCTGCCCGAACTGTCTTGCGCCACCACGATCTTGGCGGCCTCCTCGGGGTTCTTGACGGCCTCGTTCCAACCCTTGAAGGTAGCCTTCAGGAACTTGCCCATCTTGGCCACAAAGGCCTTGTCCTTGAGGCTGGATTCGAGCACATACAAGCCGTCTTCCAGCGAGGCCACGCCCTGGTCCTCATAGAAAAAGGTCACCAGGTCGCTTTCCTTGACGCCGGCATCCACCACCTGCCAGTACTCGTTGTAGATCATGGTCGAGATGCAGGCGGCCTGGTTCTGCAGCAGCGGGTCGACGTTGAAGCCTTGCTTGAGGATCTTGATGTCGCTGTCGGTCTTGTAGCCCAGCTTGGCCATCCAATTCAGGAAGGGGTACTCATTGCCGCCGTACCAGACGCCCAGGGTCTTGCCCTTGAGGTCTTTCGGGCTGCTCACGCCGCTGGACTTCTTGCAGGTCAGCATCAGGCCCGAGCGGTCAAACACCTGGGCGATGTTGACCAGAGGCACGCCGGCCTCGCGCGCCGCCAGGGCGTCGGGCATCCAGTTGACGATGGCATCGGCCGACTTGCCCGCGATCACCTGCACCGGCGAGATGTCGGGGCCGCCGGGTTTGATGGTCACGTCCAGCCCGGCCTCTTTGTAGAAGCCCTTGGCCTGGGCCACGTAGTAGCCCGCAAACTGGGCCTGAGGCACCCACTTCAGCTGCACCGTGACCTTGTCGGCCGCGTGCGCGGCGGCACCGCCCAAGGCCAGCAGGGCTGCCAGCACGCCAGCGGACAAGCGAAAAGAACTCTTCATGGGACGCTCCTTGTGATGAAAAAAGACAGACAGGGGTGAAAGAACACAGAACAAGCGATGCGCAGCCGGCCTTGCCGCCTCAGCCCCGCACCGAGGGGTGCCAGAACGCCACCCGGCGCTCCAGACGCACGAGCAAGGCGTAGGCCAGCGAGCCGGTGACCGCCGCCACCGCGATCGCGCCCCACACCAGGGCCATGTTCATGCGCGCGGCCTCGGTGGAGATGCGAAAGCCCAACCCGGCCGTGGGCGAGCCGAAGAACTCGGCCACGATGGCGCCGATCAGGGCCAGCGTGGCATTCACCTTCAGCGCCCCCACCACAAAGGGCGATGCGGCGGGCAGGCGCAGGCTCCACAGCGTGCGGCCATAGCTGGCGGCGTAGCTGTGCATCAGTTCGCGCTCCAGGCGCCCCGCCGACTGCAGGCCTGCCAACGTGGACACCAGCATCGGAAAGAAGGTCATCAGCACCACCACCGCCGCCTTGGACGGCCAGTCAAAGCCAAACCACATCACGGCAATCGGCGCCACCCCCACCAGAGGCACCGTGCTGGTCAACGAAGCGATCGGCAGCAGGCCACGCTGCAAAAAAGGCTGGCGGTCGATGGCCACCGCCACCGCAAAGCCCAGGCCCGAGCCCAGCAGCCAACCGACCACCACCGCCTTGAGCACGGTCTGCACAAAGTCGCCGCCCAAGATGGCCGCGTGGGTCCACAAGGCCTCCAGCACCAAGGCTGGCGGGGGCAACAGCACCCTGGGCACCTCCAGCGCCACGGTCAGCAACTGCCAGGCATACAGCACCCACAGGCCGAACAGCAGCGGCGCCAGCGCCGCATCGAAACGCTGCCCTTCGAGTGCTGCACAGCGCTGGATGGTCAGCACCGCCAGCGCGCCCAGGCCCAAGGCCCCCAACCAGAACCCGGCCGCGGCCGGAGCGGCTGCCTGTGCCGGCGGCAGTTGCAACCAACCGATGGCGGCCAGACCGGCCATCGCGGTCAGGCCCAATGAGGCCGCACGGCCGCTGGGGCGCAGCCCCAGAACAGCAGCCAGCACGCCCAGCAGTGCCGCCAGCCAGGCCGCCGGCTGGGCCAGCAACGATGACATGGCGGGCGCGGCACCCTCGGCTTCCAACACCATCAGCGGCTGCAGCGCGCACAGCAGCCAAAAGGCCAGCGCGGCCACCGCGGTGAACTGCCCGGCCTGGCGCACGTTTGCGGTGCTTGTCATGAGCGCCTCCTGTTGCGCAAAACCCATTGCTCCAGGCCCGCCATCGCTCCTGACAAGGCCAGACCCAGCAGGGCCGACATCAGCAGGGCAGACCAGATCTGCACCGTGTTGCCGTAGTACGAGCCGGTCAGCAGCCGCGCGCCCAGGCCGGCCTGGGCTCCGGTGGGCAGCTCGGCCACCATGGCGCCCACCAGACCGGCGGCAATGGCCACCTTGAGCGACGGGAACACAAACGGCAAGGCAGCGGGCAGGCGCAGCAACCAAAGGGCCTGCCATCGGCTGGCCGCATAGGTGTGCATCAGTTCGGTCTCGATGCGCTGCGGCGAGCGAAGGCCCTGCACGGCCGCCACCGTGACCGGGAAAAAGCACAGGTACATGGCGATCACGGCCTTGGGCAACACGCCGCTGAAGCCCAGGCTGCCCAGGATCACCAGCACAATCGGCGCAATCGCCAGCACGGGAATGGTCTGCGAGGCCACCACCCAGGGCAGCAGGGCCCGGTCCAGCGTGCGTGAATGCACGATCAGCACCGCCAGCACGCCCCCGAGCACCGTGCCCATGACAAAGCCCAGCAGGGTGGATTGGCCGGTCACCCACACATGGAACATCAGGTTGCGCGGCGAATCCAGCGGCCAGTCCACCAGGCTGGACCAGAAATCCAGTGCGATCTGGTGCGGCGCGGGCAGCACCGGGCGCTGCAGGGCCCAGGTGGTCTGCACCAGGTCGATCCAATCCCAGGCACCGCGCGGGTTCAACACCCGCTCGATGGCCCCGGGGGCATTCAGCCAGATGGCCAAGGCATACCAGAGCAGCACGATGGCCGCCACGATCACCGCCACCGGGCCAACCGAGCCGCCCCAACGGGTGTCAGTGGTGCCCATCGGCCAGCGCCTCCCGCACTTCGTGCGCCATCTGCATGAACTCGGGCGTGTCGCGCAGCCCCAGATGCCGCTCATCGGGCAGGCGCGACTCGATCACCTTCACGATGCGCCCGGGGCGCGGCGACATCACCACGATGCGGGTGGACAGGTACACCGCCTCGGAGATGGAGTGGGTGACAAACACCACCGTGCGCCGCTCGCGGCACCACAGTTGCTGCAACTGCTCGTTGAGCCCGTCGCGGGTGATCTCGTCCAGGGCCCCGAAGGGCTCGTCCATCATCAGGATGCGTGGCTCGAACGCCATGGCGCGGGCAATCGACACCCGCTGCTGCATGCCACCCGACAGTTGCCAGGGGTATTTGTTCTCGAACTGGGCCAGGCCCACCCGCCCCAGTTGCTCACGCGCCACCGCCAAGGCTTCGTCCTTGGCCCGGCCCTGGATCTGCAAGGGCAGCATCACGTTGGCCAGCACGGTGCGCCATGGGAACAGGGCCGGCGCCTGGAACACATAACCGTAGGCCCTGGCCTGACGCGCCTCGCGCGGGCTCACGCCATTGACCAATACTTCGCCCCCCGAAATCGGCTCCAGGTCGGCGATCACACGCAGCAAGGTGGTCTTGCCGCAGCCCGAAGGGCCAATCAGAGAGACGAACTCCCCCTGGGCGATGGTGAGATCCACCTCTTGCAGGGCACGCACGGGCGCGTCGGCAGCCGGATAGATCACGCTGGCGGCGCGCACCTCCACAGCGCGGCGCGCCGTGGGCACCGCCATCGGGTGGGCGGGGGGTGTTTCATTCAGAAGAGACGACATGGGGCAATCCAAAACCTAACCAAATGGTCAATTTCAGAAAACCCAAAGCTAAATCCGTGCCAGAAAAAATGCACCAGAGCAGGCACAAAGCACTGCCGGCCCAGCCCCGACCGCACCAAAACCTGTCGCGGTGGTCTGACACCAGCCACCGACGGCACTGACTTGAGTCAGAGCGTGTCGCACCGAAGTGGCCGCGGGTCAAGCTGCGGCGGGTGAACTCTGGCCGTCACGCAACCCGATACAGACCGGCACAGGAACAGCCTCGACAAGACCCCATAAAAAGAGAAAATCAGCACCAATCAGTATCGAAAAATCATATATCACCCCAGTGAGCGCAAAAGCCCCGTGGACTGATGGCCAGAACGTGGCCAATTTCACACCGTGGCAACAGGATGTTTTGTTAACATTTAGCAACCATTTGAGGTAGGGGATCGACAAAGGCCCCGGTGCCGGATACACCTAATAACATTTGAGAACAGGGTTTTGCCATGAGCGATGTCAATTCGGGTCAACCGACAGACGTGTCCGAGCACTTGGCACGTCAGCAGTGCGCTCGCCAATGGCGGCATTTCCTGCACGCGCTGGCGGCTGAATTCACCGCCGCGCTCCCCCCCGCCGATCTGCGCGCACTGAGCCGACGCATCGGCCTGCGCTTTGCCACCGAACTGCCCCTGCCCCCGCAACCCACGCTGGCGGGAGTGCAAGCGGCCATGTCGCGCCAATGGCAAGACCTGGACTGGGGCTGGGTGAACCTGGTGCAACAAGCCGACCATGTGGAGATCGCCCACTTCTGCTCGCCATTGGCCTCTGCCTTTGGTGCCTCGGCCACGGACTGGGCCAGCGGTTTCCTCGAAGGGGTCTACCAGCAATGGTTTGAGCAGCAGGGCGCACCGGGCCTTGTCGTCAGCCAGACCCAGGCCACCGACGGCTGGGGCAGCGTCAGTTTCCGGCTTGGCCGCTGAGCCAGCCCTAGGCCCTGAAGCCTGTCAAAGAGTGCCCCAATGACCAAATCTGAAGACATCGTCAACCTGTTCCAACAGTTCGGCGGACAAGTTGACGACTACCAGGAATTGAGTCGACAACAATCAGCCGCGCAGGCCAAGAAGCGCTGGCCCCTGCTGTCCGCGCTGGAGTTGGGCCAGGCCACGGCCGCCACAGCGCCGGGCGTGGCCGCGGCCGAAGCCCCCGTGACCGCCGGCCCGATCGAGTTCCGTCCGGCCCCCATCGCCCCCCCTGTTCAAGTGCTGGCGCCGAGCGGCCAGCACCTGAGCTCAGCCGAACTGGCATTGGGCACGCCCGCACCCGTGCCCGCACCCGCACCCGCACCCGCACCGGTCGCTGCCGCAGTACCTGCTCAGCCCCCAACACCTGCGCTGGCGACCTTCGCCCCCGCACCTGCGGCTGCTGCGGTGGCAGCTGTGCCCACACCCACGCCAGCGCCGGCCGCGCCTCCTTCCGTTCAGGCCCCCACGCCGATGCATTGGCCCGCCCCCACGGCCACAGAGGCTGCAGCCAGCCCTGCGGTGTCCGCGGCTTGGGCGCCGGCGGTGCCTGCCGCACCGGTTCGCGCACCAGAGCCCCCCCTGCAGGCAGGGCTGGCCCCGGTGTTCTCGCAGCCAACGGTCCCTGCTGCAGTACAGGCGCCACTGCCAGCCCCCCGCGCGCTCACCAGCACGTCGCCGCTGGCCAGTCTGGCTCAAACGATCCAAGCGGCACCGACGCCTGCGGCCCCCGTCCCACCAAGCACAGAATTGCAAGGCATTTTTGACCGCCTGGCCGGTCGTGCCGAAGTGGCACCGCCACCACCGCCACCGTCAGGTCTGGCGGCCTTGTGGCAGAACCTGCGAGGTGGCGCATGAAGGTGCTGGCCGTTGTCTCCTCCAAGGGCGGGGTTGGAAAGACCACCGTCACGGCCAACCTGGCCTGTGCGTTGGCACGCCAGGGCCGCACCGTGGTGGTGCTGGATCTGGACCCTCAAAACGCCCTGGGGCTTCACTTCGGTGTCAGCCCGAGTGAGTTCCGAGGCATCTCGCGCGCCTCCTTGGCCCAGCAGAGCTGGAAAAGCGTGGTGTTCGAAAGCCGGACCGGCGTGTATGTGCTGCCCTACGGGGTCGTCAACGAAGACGATCGTGACCGTTTTGAGCACCTGATCGAGACTCGCCTGTTCTGGCTGCGCGATCAACTTCAGGCCTTGAATCTGCCGCCCGATGCCGTGGTGCTGCTGGACACCCCGCCGGGCCCATCGGTCTACCTCAAGCAAGCCTTGGCCGAAGCCCACCTGGCCCTGGTGGTAGTGCTGGCCGACGCGGCGTCCTACGCCGCCTTGCCGCTGATGCAGCGGCTGGTGCAGACCTACTGCACAGGCCAGCCGAACTTCTCTGAAGCGCTTTACGTGGTCAACCAGGCCAACAACAGCCGTCAACTCTCCAAGGACGTGTCCAACGTGATCCGCTCCAGCTTCGGCGATCGCGTGGTGGGCACCATCCATCAGGATCAGTCGGTCGGTGACGCCCTGGCCAATGATCTGTGCGTGCTCGACTACGAATCGGGCAGCCAGGCCGCCAACGACTTCCGGGCCTGCGCCGAGAAAATCGCCCAGCGCCTGTCCACCAGGACCGCCACCGCATGAGCACCTCCTCGCCCTCGAGACCGGCTGTGCCCGGCTCCAACGAAGACACCCAGGCCGACCCCAGCAAACGCTGGGGTCGTTTTCTGAACAGCGTCACGGAGTCGCCGATCTGGAACCACCCGGTGGCCCAGTACGCCACCGGGATCCTGGCCTTTTTGCTGTTCCTGCTGGTGATCAGCGTCCCGCTGGACCTGACCGAGCAGGTCATCTTTGCGAGCACCACGTTTGCGGTGGCCCTGCTGCTGCGCAAGACCAAGGGCCGGGTGACGACCCTGACCATGATGACGCTGTCGATCTCGGCCTCCACCCGCTACATCTGGTGGCGCCTGACCGACACCGTGGGGTTTGAAAACCCGCTGGATGCCTTCTTCGGCTTCGGCCTGGTGGCCGCTGAGCTGTATGCCTTCACCGTGCTGCTGATCGGCTATTTCCAGACCATCTGGCCTCTGGGTCGCAAGCCGGTGCCCCTGCCCGCCGATGCGTCAAGCTGGCCCAGCGTGGATGTTTTCATCCCCACCTACAACGAACCGCTGGACGTGGTGAAGCAGACCGTGTTCTCGGCCATGAGCCTGGATTGGCCAGCCGACCGCCTCAAGGTCTACGTGCTTGACGATGGCCGACGCAGCGACTTCCGCAAGTTCTGCGAGGACGTGGGGGTGGGCTACAAGATCCGTGGCAACAACCGCCACGCCAAGGCCGGCAACATCAATGCAGCCCTGGCGACCACCGACGGCGAGTATGTGGCCATCTTCGACTGTGACCACATCCCGACCCGCTCCTTCCTGCAGGTCTGCATGGGCTGGTTCCTCAAGGACGACAAGATGGCGATGCTGCAGACGCCACACGTGTTCTTCTCGCCCGACCCCTTCGAGAAAAACCTTGAGACCTTCCACCGCACCCCCAATGAGGGCGAGTTGTTCTACGGCGTGGTGCAGGACGGCAACGACCTCTGGAATGCCTCGTTCTTCTGTGGCTCCTGTGCCGTCATCAAGCGCGCACCGCTGATGGAAATCGGTGGCGTGGCCATCGAGACCGTGACCGAAGACGCCCACACCGCCCTGAAGCTGCACCGCAAGGGCTACAACACGGCGTACCTTGAAATCCCGCAGGCTGCTGGCCTGGCCACCGAAAGCCTGTCAGGCCATATCGGACAACGCATCCGCTGGGCACGGGGCATGGCGCAGATCGGGCGGGTCGACAACCCCCTGTTCGGCCCCGGCCTCAAGATCGGCCAGCGGCTGTGCTACCTGAATGCGCTGCTGCACTTCTTCTATGGCCTGCCACGCCTGATCTTTCTGACGGCACCGCTGGCCTACCTGCTGTTCGGGGCCCACGTGTTCCAGGCCACGGCCCTGATGATCTCGGCCTACGCCCTGCCTCACCTGGCCCACGCCAGCATCACCAACTCGCGCATCCAGGGCCGTTACCGCTACTCGTTCTGGAACGAGGTCTACGAATCCGTGCTGGCCTGGTACATCATGCGCCCGGTGCTGATGGCTTTCATCAACCCCAAATTGGGCAAGTTCAACGTGACGGCCAAAGGGGGCGTGATCGAAGAGGCCTACTTTGACTGGGGCATCGCCCGCCCCTACCTGGTGCTGCTGATCGCCAACCTGTTCGGCTTCGCCGTCGGTGTGTGGCAGATGGTGTTCCAGGACAACCCCGAGATCACCACCCTGTTCATCAACATGCTGTGGACGGCCTACAACATCGTGTTGTCCAGTGCCAGCCTGGCCGTGGCCAGTGAAAGCCGCCAGGTCCGCGTCACGCCACGGGTGGCGGCCGCACTGCCCGCAGCCATCCGCCTGGACAACGGCAAGGTGCTGACTTGCCAGACCGACGACTTCTCGCAGCAGGGCCTGGGGCTGACCGTGCCGGACGGGGTGCAGATCCCCACCGGCACCAAGCTGCAGGTGTCGCTGTTCCGCTCGGACGAAGAAGGGGTTTTCCCGGCGGTTGTCACCTTCGGCGGCAAAGGACGGCTGGGTGTGCGTTTCGACAACCTGAGCCTGGCCCAGCAGGCCGAATTGGCAGCCCTGACCTTCTCCCGCGCCGATGCCTGGGTCACCACCTGGGGCCAGCGCCAACAGGACAAACCCCTCAGCTCTCTCGGCGGCGTGCTCGCCATCGGCGTGCGCGGCATCAACGAATTGACAAGCAACATCGTCAAATCACTGCGCCTGCGCCGGACCTCCAACGCCAAGTGACCCTAGGCCCACAGACCATGAAGAACTCCACCTCTCAAGCCCTCTCTCAGCGCGCCGCCCACCGCGTGCCCCTGCAGCCGGTCATCCTGGCGATTGCGCTGCTGCTGGCGGCGCCCGGTCTGCAGCCCGCCGAGGCGGCCACCAAGGCCCGCGCCGCTGCAGCTGCCCGCGAAGCAGGCGGTTCGGGCCGCATGATCACCGAGACCGCGGCCGAAGCAGGCGAGACCCCGGGCGCACGGGTGGCCAATGCGCGCACGGCGACCTTCTCGCTCAAGCAGCTTGGGGCCCTGTTCCCGCTGCAACTGCGCGGCATCCGCGGCAACAGCGGCGTGACCTTCAGCATCCGGGCCGACCAGGTGGTGACTGGCGCCAAGCTCAAGATCAATTACGCCTATTCGCCCTCCCTGATCCCGCAGCTCTCGCACATCAATGTGATGGTCAACGAGCAGGTGGCCGCCACGATTCCGGTGCCCACCGAGCAGGCAGGGCAGAACCTGCAACGCGAAGTCATCATCCCGCCGCGCCTGATCACCGAGTTCAACCGACTCAACCTCGAACTGATCGGCCACTACACCCGCGATTGCGAAGACCCGACCCATTCGAGCCTGTGGGCCAATGTGGGCAACGACAGCGTGCTGGAGCTGACGCTCACGCCGATCGCCCAGGCCAACGACCTGGCCTTGCTGCCCCAGCCTTTCTTTGACCGCCGCGACGCGCTGCCCCTGGCACTGCCCATGGTGTTTGCCGGCACGCCCGCAGCGTCCACCCTGGAGGCCGCCGGCGCGCTGTCGTCCTGGTTTGGCGCCCTGGCCGGTTACCGGGGGGCCCGCTTCCCGGCCATGCAGGACCAGATTCCGGCCCAGGGGAACGCCATTGTGTTCGCGGTCGGCAACCAGCAGATTCCGGGCGGCCTGAGCCTGCCGGCCCTGCAAGGTCCCACCGTGGCCATGGTGCCCAACCCCAACGACGCCACCGCCAAGCTGCTGCTGGTGATGGGGCGCGACGGCAAAGAGCTGAAGATCGCGGCCAACGCCGTGGCCGTGGGCTCGCCCGCCTTGTCGGGCCAGGTGGCCACCATCACCAGCCTGACCGAACTCAAGCCACGCAAGCCTTATGACGCGCCCAACTGGCTGGCCAGTGACCGTCCCGTCAAATTCGGCGAACTGGTCCAGGAGGAAAACCTCAACGTCTCGGGCTATTCACCTGACCTGATCCGCGTCAACTTCCATCTGCCCCCCGACCTGTTCAGCTGGCGCACCAAGGGCATTCCGGTCGACCTGAAGTACCGCTACACCCCTCGCCCGAACCTGGACAAGTCGACGCTGAACATCAACGTCAACCAGCAATTCCTGCGTTCTTTGCCCTTGCTGGCCATCAGCCACGAAACCCCGGGCGCCGTGGAGCGCGTGGTGGACAGCGTGCTGCCGGCGGGCGAGTTGATCCCGGCCCGCGAGCAGTTTCACATCCCGCTGTTCAAGCTGCCGGCCCAGACGCAGCTGCAGTTCCACTACTTCCACGACATGGTCAAACAAGGTTCGTGCAAGGATGTGGTGCTGGACAACGTGCGGGGCACGGTCGAGCCCGACTCGACGGTGGACATCTCGGGTTTCTCTCACTTCCTGGCCATGCCCGATCTGGCCGCCTTCAGCAACAGCGGCTTTCCGTTCACCCGCCTGGCCGACCTGTCCGAAACCGCCGTGGTGCTGCCTGAAAAGCCCACCACCAGCGACTACAGCAGCTACCTGAGCCTGCTCGGCGTGTTTGGCCGATCCACCGGCTACCCAGCCACCGCCGTCAGCGTGGTCGCGCCCAAGCAGATCGATGCCCTGGCCGGCAAGGATGTGGTCGTGATCGGCTCGGCCTCCAACCAGCCCCTGCTCACCCAGTGGGCGGATGCCAGCCCGGTCAACATCCAGACCGGCGCGCGCCGCTTCAAGATCTCAGATTTTGCCTACCGGGTCTTCAGCTGGTGGGATCCGAGCCAGCGCGACGGCGCCAAGCCCGGACGCAACCAGGTGGCCTTCAACAGCAACAGCAATGACGGCGTGATCGCCGGCTTCGAGTCGCCTGTCAGCGCTGGCCGCAGTGTGGTGCAGTTGTCCAGCAACAACCCCGAAGGCATGACCCAGATCGTCGACGCCCTGCTCGACGCCGATCTGGTCAAAGAGATCCAGGGCAGCACCTCGGTGATCCGTGGCAAGCAGGTGGACAGCCTGGTGGCCGAGCAAAGCTACTACGTCGGCCACCTGGACCCCTTGACCTGGATACAGTGGTTCCTCGCCGGCAACCCTTTGCTGCTGCTGGGCCTGGGCATTCTGGCCGCCCTGCTGATTGCGGTGCTGCTGTTCCTGTCGCTGCGGGCCCGTGCACGTGCCCGCCTCAAGAATCAGGGATGATCCTCAGGTCCATGCAGAACCTGCCCCGCGCCACGCCATCGAGCCCCACCCGAAAGCGCCCCACGCCTTCGGGTGCGGGGCTCCGACGAATGTTCCTGACCCAAGTCCTGGCGCCACTGACCGTGGCGCCTTTGGTCTTGCTGGGGGGCCATGCCATGGCCGCCCAGGCGAAGCCAGGGCAAAACCAGGCCCCCGCGGCCAGCTGCCGGGCCAGCACCGAGTGGCCGCTGTGGGACAGCTTCAATGAACGCTTCGCCCAGGAGGACGGACGCATCGTCGACTTCAATGTCGCCCAGATGCACTCCACCTCGGAAGGCCAGTCCTATGCCATGTTCTTCGCGCTGGTGGCCAACCAGCCCGAACGTTTCGAGCGCCTATGGCGCTGGACCGTGGCCAATCTGGCCGGCGGCAACATCGCCGCCCGCCTGCCGGCCTGGCAGTGGGGCCAGCGCAAGGACGGCACCTGGGGCATCATCGACAACAACCCGGCATCGGACGCCGACCTCTGGCTGGCCTACGCCCTGCTTGAGGCGGCTCGCGTGTGGAAGAAACCTGGCTACGAAGCCGACGCCCGCACACTGCTGGCACGGGTGATCCAGGACGAACTCATCGACCTGCCCGGCTTCGGCAAGATGGTGCTGCCTGGCCCGGTCGGCTTCAGTTTCCCCGACCAGAAGCTGTGGCGCTTCAACCCCAGCTACCTGCCGCTGCCGCTGCTGCGGCGCTTTGCCCAATTCGACCCCAAGGGCCCCTGGAGCACGCTGGCCGGCAACACCGTGCGCCTGATCAGCGACACCGCCCCGCGGGGCTATTCGCCCGACTGGGTGGCCTGGCGGCTGGCCGACAACGGCCGCGGCAACTTTGTGGCCGACCCGCAATCGGGTGACGTGGGCAGCTATGACGCCATCCGCACCTACCTGTGGGCGGGCATGACGGCGCCCGCCGACCCGGCCGCCACCCCGCTGCGCCGGGCCTTGGGCGGCATGGCCCAGGCCATCGAGCAGGCCGAGTTTCCACCCGAAAAGGTGCAGACCAGCACCGGTGCCGTGCAGGGCATGGGCCCCATCGGATTTGCGGCGGCCCTGCTGCCCTACCTGCAGACAGACGGCCGCAACGCTGCCTTGCTGCTGCAACAGAAGCGGGTACAGGCCCGTCTGTTTGACCCGGCCGCCCGCCCGCCCTATTACGATCACGTGCTCGGTTTGTTCGGCACAGGCTGGATCGAGAAACGCTATCAATTCCTGCCCACGGGCAGACTGCAATTACGCTGGGAGAAGGCATGTTCAACCGCCACCAAACGCTAGCCATGAGCCTGCTGGCCGCACTGAGTGTGCCGGCCGTATTCGCCCAGGAACCCGCTGTCAAGGCCCTGCTGGAGCAGGGCAAGTACTGGCAAGCGCGCGAGAACACCGAGCGCGCGGCCGAAGCCTGGCAGAAACTGCTCAAGATCAACCCCAGCCAGCCTGAAGCCCTGGGCGGCATGGCCGTGGTCGAAGCCAGCAACAAGCGCTTTGATGAGGCGGCCAAATACATCGCCCAACTCAAGAAAGCGGCCCCCAACTACCCTGGCCTGGCCAACATTGAGCAGTCGATCAACGTGATGCGCAACGGGCCGCAACTGCAAACGGCGCGCGACCTGGCCAAGGCCGGCAAGCCCGCCGAAGCGGTCAATACCTACCAAAACGCCCTGGGTGGCCAAGCCCCTCGCGGCCCGCTGGCCCTGGAGTACTACCAGACCCTGGGCGGCACCGCCCAAGGTTGGGAGTCGGCGCGCAAGGGCCTGGAGCAACTGGCCCAGGAACAGCCCGACGATGCCCGCATCGCGCTGGCACTGGCCCAGCACCTGACCTACCGCGACGCCACCCGACGCGAAGGCATTGTCCATCTGGCACGGCTGGCCAGCCACCCCGATGTCGGCAGCGCCGCCATCGAAAGCTGGCGCAAGGCCCTGGCCTGGACCGGCAGCCGCAGCGCCGACATTCCGCTTTACCAGCAGTTCCTGCGCGCCTTCCCGGGCGACGCCGCCGTGCAAGCCCGACTGAACGAGATCGAGCGCCAGCAAAAGCAGGCACGCAGCCCCGAAGGCCCGGGCGCCGATCCGCTGCGCAAGCGCACCCAGGAGGCCTTCCGCGCGCTGGACGATGGCGACCTGGAAGCCGCCGAGGCAGGTTTCCGCAGCGTGCTGGAAGCCCGTCCCACCGACGGCGACGCCCTGGGCGGCTTCGGTGTGCTGCGTCTGCGCCAGGAAAACTTCTCGCAGGCGCGCGACTACCTGGAACGCGCCACCCGCCAGGGCCAGGCCGGCCGCTGGAAGAGCGCGCTCGACAGCGCCACCTACTGGACGCTGGTCGCGCAGTCCACCACAGCCCGTGAAAACGGCAACCTCGACGCTGCTCGTCAATACCTGCAGCAAGCCGTGCGTCTGGACCCCAAGGAGACCACCGCCGAAAACGACCTGGCCGATGTGCTGGTCGAGCAAGGCCAGTACGACGCCGCCGAGGCCACCTACCGTCGCGTGCTGGCCCGCCAGGCCGACAATCCCGACGCCGTTCGCGGCTTGGTCGGCGTGCTGGCCCAGAACAACAAGGCCGACGAAGCCCTGCGCATCGTCGAGCGCATGAGCCCCACCCAGCAAGAAAAGGTCGGCGCCCTGGGCCGGCTGCGTGCCACCCAGGCTTTGGGTCAGGCCAAGGCGGCGGCCGCGCGTGGCGACGACACCGGTGCCCGCGTGGCCCTGGAAAACGCCTTGCTGAATGACCCGGCCAACGCCTAGGTTCGCCTGGACCTGGCCCGGCTGTACATCAAGCTGGGTGCCAAGGCCGAAGCCCGCGGGATCATGGACGGTCTGCTGATCTCCAACCCCAACATGCCCGAGGCGCTGTACGCCCATGCCCTGCTGTCGGCCGAGACCCAGGACTGGGCCGGTTCCCTGGCCACACTGGAGCGCGTGCCTGAAGCCAACCGCACCCGTGACATCGCCGCCCTGTACAAGCGCGTGTGGGTGCATGTGCAGGCCGACGGCGCCTCGGCCCTGGCCCTGCAAGGGCGTCAGGCCGAAGCCCTGGCCAAGCTGGCTCAGGTCGAGCCTTTCACAGGTCAAGACCCTGAATTGCTGGGCGCTGTAGCACTGGCCTACACCGACGCTGGCGACGCCAACCGCGCCATGGCCACCATCCGCCAGTTGCTGGCGCGCTCGGCCCGTCCCGAACCCGGGCTGCGCCTGCAGTACGCGGCCATCCTGCTCAAGACCAAGCAAGACGTGGAGCTGGCAGGCATCCTGCGCCAGCTGCAAGGCACCCCCATGACGCTGCAGCAGCGCGCCGCCTTCGACGAATTGCGTGTGGGCTACACCTTGCGCCAGGCCGAGGCCCTGCGCGAGGCGGGTGATCTGGCCGCGGCCTATGACACCCTGGCCCCGGTGCTGGCCGAACGGCCGAACGACCCGCTGGTGATGGGCGCGCTGGCCCGCATGTACGCCGCCAACAACGACTACGTGCAGGCCATCACCCTGTACAACCGCCTGCTCGAAAAAGACCCCAACAACCTGCAGCTGTTGCTGCCTGCGGCGTCGCTGGCCATCTCCGCCAAGGAATACGCCTACGCCGACTCGGCGATCCAGATCGCCTTGGTACGAGCCCCCAACAATCCCGAGGTGCTGACCGCCGCGGCCCGTCTGTACCGGGCCCAGGGCAAGACCAGCAAGGCCACCGAATACTTCACCGCCGCCGTGGCGGCCGAGAACCAGCAGCGCAATGCCCAACTGGCCGCCAGCGGTGCGCTGGTGCAGGCCCGCTCGACCAACCCGTTTGCCAACCGCAACAACCAACCCCAACGCCAGCCCTTTGCGCCACTGACTCCGGGGGCCATGCCCACGGCCGTGCCGGTGGGCACCTCGTATGGCCCCAGTTCGATGGCCCCGGTGGCGGAACCCCTGCGCTTTGCCCCCGTGGCCGCGCTGGGGACGCCCCCGGCTGTTGTGGCCTCACCGCGCTCGGCCACCCTGATCCCCGAACCCGCAGGCGCTGCACGCAACGCGATCGGCACAGGCTCGGCCTACAGCCTGTCGACCTACCCGGCCACTGGCGCGGGCATGCCCCCCCTGCAGGTCGCCCAGGCTGCCGAGGTGCCCAACCCCAACAACTACCAGACCCAGACCTACCGGCCGGCCCCGCTCGGCACCGTGGTGCCCTCCGGCACCAGCGTGAACGAACGTGCGCAGCCCGCCAGCGCGGCCGTCACCCCGCGCAGCACGGCCAATAACGCAGACGCAACCCCGGCTGCCGCCAGCCGAAGCCGCAGCACGGGCAGTACCGGCAATGCCAACAGCCGCCAGGTCGCCGACCGGGTTGCCCCCCCGCAAGGCAGTTCGGCCTTGATCAGCCCGGCCGAGGCCGCCGCGGCCAGCACCCTACGCAGCCAGCCTGTGCCCGCCAGCGCACCCGTGGCGCCGATCTACGCCGCCCAACCCATTCCGGATCCTGCGGCCATTTACAGCGGCAGCGTGCCGCCAGCGCCCAGCAATGCGACGGCCTGGGCCCCAGCCTCGACCAGCAACGCCTTCGCAGCACCCAGCCAGCAGATCGCCCAGACCAGCCGCCTGAGTGCCGCCAACAACGGCCGACCGCGCAGTGCTGCGCTGGACGAACTCAATGACATCCGGCAAGACCGCATCCCCGTGGTGTCGCTGGGCTTGGTCGCCCGAGTGCGCCAGGGTGAATCCGGCCTGAGCCAACTGACCGACATTGAAGCCCCGCTGCAACTCAAGTTCGATGCAGGTGACGGCAAGATGACCCTGGGCATCACCCCCACCTCGCTGAATGCGGGCACCCCCGATCTCGACTACGGCACCTTGAGCCGCTTCGGCGGTGGTCCGGTCAGTTCGCTGGCCCTGCCCGATCGATCCGCCGGTGGCCAAAGCGCCTCCGGGGTGGGTCTGAGCGTGGGTTACGAGTCGACCAACCTCAAGATGGACGTGGGCACCACACCGCTGGGCTTCAACAAATCGGATGTGACCGGGGGCGTCAAGTACCGCATCCCGCTCAATGACGAGTTGACCCTGGTGGTGGATGGCTCGCGCCGCCCGGTGACCGACAGCCTGCTGTCCTTCGCCGGCACCAAAGACCCACGCAGCGGCGACAACTGGGGGGGCGTGTCGTCCACCGGCGGTCGCCTCGACCTGAACTGGGAAAGCGGTGACTTCGGCCTGTACACCTATGGCTCGCTGTATGGCTTGACCGGCACCAACGTGGCGACCAACACCCGGGTGGAAGGTGGCGGTGGCCTTTACTGGCGACTGGACCGCAGCGCCAATTCGTCGCTGACCACCGGCCTGAATGTGACCGCGCTGAGCTACGACAAGAACCTGCGTTACTTCACGTACGGTCATGGTGGCTACTTCAGCCCACAACGCTTTCTGTCGCTCAGCGTGCCGCTGGAATGGGCACAGCGCAGCAACCGCTTCTCCTACCAGCTCAAGGGGTCCCTGGGCGTTCAGACCTTCCGCGAGGAAGCCGCCGCCTACTATCCGACCAGCTCGTCACGCCAGTCCGCGGCAGTGCAGGCGGCCAACGATGCCTTTGCCTTCGGCACAGCAGGCTCCACGGCCAATGGCGCCGTGTACCCGGGCCAGACCAAGACCGGCCTGGGCTACAACCTGGGCGCGGCCATGGAGTTCCAGATGCACCCGCAGTTGTTTGTGGGCGGCCAGTTGGCGTTGGACAACGCCCGCGACTACCGGCAATTCATCGGGGGCATTTACCTTCGCTACGCGCTGCAACCGTATTCCGGCCTGCAGGCCCTCCCCGTGAACACGGTGAAATCCCCTTACGGCAACTGAGCGGCAACTGGGCGCACAAGTCACGCGAAGCCGATTCAATCCAGCCCGCACCCCATCCAGGGTGCGGGCTTTTTTCATGCTGTCTTTGACGGCGCCATGCCCGGGCCTTGCCGCCCCTTGGCGGCACATGACCCCACGCCCTACCCACTTAGCCAACGGGCACCGCCCTGGTCACCGCATGGCTCACCCGGCGCAACACGCGCCGGGCAAGAAAAAAGGCCCCGAAGGGCCTTTTCAGGGGGGGCGATCCGATCAGGACTTCGAACCGATGAAGACCAGATTGGCCCGGGTGGCCGCACCGCTGTAGCCCGCTGCGCCGATGCGCAGGCCCACCACGTTGTTGGCGCCATCGAACACAGCAGAGGCCGCGCCCGACTGCACCGGCAGACCCGCCAGGGCACAGGTGCCGGCAAAGGTCAGGGTATCGACCCGGTACAGGTTCAGCGTGGTGTTGGTGCTGCTGTAGGCCGAGATGTTGCCGGTCAGCGTGCAGCCCGTGGTGGTGGTGCCGGTGATGACGCTCTTGGTGCCATCCGTGGTGTCGGCAGCGATCTTGAGGGTCAGGCCAGTGCCACCAAAACCGATGGTCGAGCTGGTGTAAGTGCCATACAGCGCCGACACCGTGGGCAGGATCGGCGAGGTGTACAGATTGGTGGTGTCGGGCACCATGCTGAAGGCCGTCTGGGCACTCGAAGCCGTCGGGTCGGTGTACGTGCCCGTGAGGCTGCTCTGGGTACGCACATCACCGCTGATGAGAATGCCGGCCGTGTACTGGGTCGAGGCCAGGTTCTGGTTGGCAAAGTACACCCCATCGGTCGAACTCAGGATGCTGGTGCCGGTGGCCACAACCAGATTGCCGTACAGCGCGTCGTACCCGCCCCCCACTCGCTTGTAGAAGAAGTAGGAGTTGTCCGGCAAGACCATGGCATACACATCGCCAGAACTGGTGCTGGTGGAGCTCTTCCAGAAGCCCGCTGCCACCTGCTGGGTGGTCGCCGGGGTGGAGGTGCTGCCCGCCACCAGCACACCATCGAGCACATACGTGTTCAAGGTGGTGGTACTGCTGCGCGTGAACATCCAGATGCCGGTCTTGTTGCCCAGCGTGTCGTACTTCAGGAAGGCGACACCGGATTGGGTGGTGCCCGTGGCTGCGCAGGTGGTGATGCCGCCCGACAGATTGAGCACCACGTTGTAGATCGCGGGCGATGTGGTGCTGTTGGCCGCCACCGTCTGGGGCGTGGCAGTGCCGGCCACGGTACAACCCGACACCGTGCCGGCAAGGTTGCCCACCGCGTCCGCCGTCAGCACCCAGCTGCCGCCAAACAGAGCACCACCGGTGTACTTGCCCTGCAGCTTGGCATAGGTGGCGCCATAGTTGTTCAGGGTGCTGTACGTCATCTTCAGCGAAGTGACCGCCCCGGTGGCCGCTGCCGTGTTCGCCGGATTGCTGTAATTGCCGCTGAAGGTGTCGGTGCGCGCCGCGCCCGTGCTGGTGCTGGCCGTGCCGGCCAGGCTCAGCCCGGTGGCGAACTTGCCATCCTGCACCGAGAAATACGTGACATTGGTGGCCGCCACCGAGGCCACATCGACCCGCAGCAGGCCATAGATGCTGTCGTAGCCGGAAGTACCGGCAGCGCCCTTGGCCAGGTAGAAATCGCCGCCCTTGCCATCACTGCCGCCACTGACGTAGCCCACCACATTGCGCTGGGCTGATCCGGTGCCCGTGGTGCCGGTCCAGATGCCATCCATGTATTGCTGCGTGCCCGTGACTGCCCCCACGTTGGAAGTATCCCCGGTGCTGCCGCCGCCGCAACCCGCCAGGGCCAGCAGGCCAAGGGCAGGAACCCAATGTTTTAGCTTCAGTAACTTCAATTGCGTGATCCTCGTGACAGCCGCAGCCCCCGACCTTGGCGCAGACACAGGCCGCCCCAAAGCAAACTTACGCGATGTTACAGGCTTTGGCCTTGTGCACCCGCGCGCGGTGGCCGGCTGAGACAACATTGTCACAAAAGCCCCCTCATAAAGAGCACCGTGCAGCGGTCGAACCACCGTCGCAACGGCGGCTGTCGCACCCGGGCTCATGCGAACAGCGCCAGCCATGCACCGAAGCGACGAGGACGGCTCTTGAATCTGGGTTGCCCGACATCCGCACGAAGGCGTCCATGGAACAGAGGTTGCGCATCCCCAGCCACGCGAGCCCCAAGACACGTTTCCAGCCTTGCTCGGACAAGCGTACGCCAAGACGCCGATTGCAAGCCTACGCCAAGGGATTTCGCCCAAAGTCAAATTCGATGGCCCCCTCGGCCCGAGGGCATCTTCAAGGCATCGATGGAATGAGAGTGGCACGAACTATCAGACAGGCAATATCGGCATTCAGGGCGCAGCCAATTCCACCAGGGCAAATGAGCAAGCTCACACGCCTGTGTCAGCTGACTCGATGAGACGGCCCCGCCCCACGAAAGGCCATCGGAGAGCGGTGCCGTGACACCTCGCCGGAAATGGCCTCATGCCATCCCATTCCCCTGTGTCATGCAGCCTTTGGGGAGCGACGCTCCATCCGGCTTGGAAAACGCGTTCATTTACTGCAGCCTGCTTTTCAAAGATCATTTGACAAGCCTTATTTTTACTTATAAATTATATAAACAAGCACGGTCTAAAGTCGTAAATATGCAATTTAAATCATTTTAATAATGCTTATTTAATACTTTTGATAGAAATATCGACGTGCTTGAGGGTTGTAAACAATAAATACCATGAGTTGGAGTTCCTATGCACGTCTTTGCCAAGACACCAACGCGCCATCATCCATTCACCCGGAAGGAGACCGAGGCCAGTAGCTGGAAGGGCGGCCGCGCCAAGGACCATTCCAAGCCATTTTTTGCCGATTCGGATTTCCACTGGCCCTCGTTCGAAGCCCCCTTGAAGCCGGGGTTCCGAAGTGCCATCCAATCCATCAACACCGCGTGGCGTTGGTTCAGAGCCCACCTGCGGATCCAGCCGCCCCCCAACGCCACAGCTTTCGTGGCCCCAGGGACCTCGTGGCTCGAACAACCGGGGCGGGTGCACGCACCTGAAGAGGTCGTCATCACGGCCCCACAGCCCAGTCAGGTACGACAGAGCAGCAAGACTCAAACCCCTGTTGCCGCCTGTGAACCGGCCCTGGATGCCTGGGTTTTGCTGGATACCAACGGCGAATGCACCCGCATCAACGACAGTTTCAGCACTCTTTTCGACTTGCACATCCAGGACCTGATGCACCTGCCTCCGGCAGAAATCCTCGCGGCCATCCAATTGAATTGCCAGCCGCTCAAGCCGTTTCCACAGTTCGGGTACCTGTTCGAGAAGATGCTGAATTCGTCTTTGAATACGCCCAACTACCATTGCATCATCGAGATCGACTGGCCCCGCAAGACGCTGGTTCAACTGTCACGCATGAACATCCGTTCGGAGTCCATCTCCGGGATCTTGTTTTTCCGCGACGTCACACAGGCCGTCATGGCGTCGGAAAAGCAAAAGAGAAGCCACATCAAGACCGACCAGGATTTGCGCCAGTATTTCAATGAGGTCTACGGTCTGGACGCCGCCGAGACCTGAGCACAACAGCATGCACCCCTGAAGTTCCGGCAGAGCTTCACGGAGGATTCAGAGCAAAGGAGAGGAAAATGAAAAATACAAACTCGACACCATCGGGCCATTCAAGGCTCAACCGCCCTCCACACAGGAGCAGGCGGTCGACAGCAGAACACCGCCAGCCCGATCCACGGCACCTGACACGGTCACCGACGGCCGGGCGATGACGCGCCACCTCGAATGGGCAAGAGAACACGGAGCCCAGTTCTGGCGTGCCGGGCTTGAACACCTCTGCATCTGTGCCGTCATCTTCATGCTGGCCTGCTTGCTTGACTACACCGTGGCCCACCTGTCATCAGGGCACGGCGACGCCGAACGGATGCTGAGCACGCTGAATCGGGGCATCGGCTTCATCCTCGTGATCGTTTTCTCGAAAAGTGGTGCACTGGCCATCGGCCTTGCGCAGGTCTATATGGAACCAGGCACGCACGAGGCCCTTCCCCTCATGAGTCAGCAACTGGCCCAGGCCCTGCTTGCGGTGACGCCGTTGCTGTGCCGGCTTGTGTCATTCAAACTACTCGAAATCGACCCGAACCTGATCCGCCTGAGCATCGGAAAATTCTCCAGTCTGGTCTTTTTTTATTCTTTGTTTCAATCGCTTCTATTGAGTATCACAAATAACATTGTCGGCGGGCCATTGTCCTACGGCGATTACTTTCGCAATGACCTGACAATCAACCTGATCGGAATAGGGCTGGCCGTCATTCAGCTTCGATTTCTGATATCCGCGCTCCGAATCGCACCTTTAAGATCAATTATTGAAGTAATAACCCAGCCTCTCAAAATAGGTCATCGACTTTTCAGACGGGACAATCAATTTCGAGCGGGTGTCACCTTCGATGGATTGGGCAACGACCAGATCGTTTTCCCGAAGCTTGGCCAGGCGCTTGTGCAGCGTGGCAGGCGAACCCAGTTCGCTCAGGCCGATGACTTGGCTGATCGTCAGGGGCTTGCCCTCGAACCAGCACAAAGTGATTGTCTCCAGAAGGGCCAATGAATTGACGTCCAGATGATTCGACAGTGTTTCAGACTGGATCACCCGTGCCACTTGAAGAAAACGGAAATACGCGGCAGACAGCGGTTTTTTGGGATTCTCATCCATACCAGTTGATGATTTGGTCGATGTGAACTCCGAGGACTGCCCGGTTTGGCTTATTAATACAGGCATCAGTGGATCATCACAGTTCGAGGGGTATATGGATTCCATGATTGGAGGGCTTTATGTATGACGCAGAACTGTCAAGAGCCAGCTTTTTCACGGTGTGCAGCGAATGCGGAACACAGCTGAACAAACAAGCGCAGCGGCGCTGGATGGCTTGCATTCCGACGGCATGCCATTTCGGGTGTTCGTACTGTTCGTCCGCCTATCTCGAAGTTCTTGGCGTCCTCATCCGACTGCCTACTTAGGGCTTCGCAGGCCCGAAGCGCTGGAACGCCTGGGATCTGAACGTCATCGTCAGCCAGCACACCGACAAGGGCCCACCAGGACGACCGAGCGGCTCCACCGGCCCTGGGCTCACATGGCAGGCGCTTCATCCTGAAGGCGCAGGCAGCGCCAGCATTCGTGCGGTGGCTCATAGTGGATCCGATGGTGAGGCTCTGGGTGACAGTCGCGGTTTGTTCAGGGTAAGGGGCATTTTCGGGCCTTGCCAAGGGATCGACATTCCACTCAGACCCTTTGGACGACCGATGGTGTTCGCAAACTGACTCGAATTCTAGAAACGCAGGCGGACGCCGTCATGAGGCTAGGGATAAATGAGGTATCAATCTTTTCATATACGGTAATAGTTCACTGATTGGAGGGGGTGCCCACCTGGGAGCATGCCCGGCGCTGTCGCTGAAGACACCCAGCGTCGCAGGTCACCCTCAAGCCTCGGACAGGAAATACCCTCATAGGAAAGAGGCCGTGCCGCACGAAGCCCGTTCGCCAAGCCTCTCTTGCGTGCGCAGGGCCGAGACCCAGGACCCTCATCACGGGGACCGGAACGCCAGACCGCACCAGACTCCGACGGTCACCATTGGTCGACCCCGCCGGCCCATTCACCGAGATCCCGTCATTGACCGTCAAATCAGTCATGGATTCCAGCGGCAATCACCGCATCCTGTGGCACCTGGCCGTCAGCCGAGTCAGTCGATTGAGAGAAGGGGTCCACCGAGCAGGGTCCACCCCCTCACACCTGGCCAGAAAACGCTCGCCTGCGGTCGAAGACAGCGGACTTTGGGCGCCCAGTGTCACTGCCACCAGCGAGATCACTTACAGAATGTAACAATTTGATTCCATCCTTGTCAAGAAGACCACTTACGGGCGATTCAGGCTCAGATTTTATACCTTTCGATCTTAAATCAAATTTTTTTCACATATTTATCAAATAAAGGCACCTCATCATTGCGAAAAATCAAACACCAAAAGCAAAGATTTTCCAATCCAGCCAGGAGCGAGCCAAGCCAATCACAAACAGAAACAGGGGTTTCATTGCGGTGTCGTATATGCACGCCCGGCTGGACGTAGGCCCGACGCTTGAAGACCCTTGCCCAGGGATCCGACGAGAGGGGCGTCGGGCCCAGCACACGCATTCAAGGGCCAGTCCATGCCCCTGGAGCAGCGCGGGCTCTTGTGCCAGAGAGGGGACACAGGCAGGTGGCCTGCCCAACAGATCGTCGGACAAGAAGATCCGCGACGAACTTGGCCAAGTGGCTTGAGCGCTTCGAACGCGCTGATCGACACCGGACCCGCGTAAGGGCTTTGTACCCCCAGCGACCAGGTCGCCACCTCCTCGAAGGTCGGGGCCCGAGCATCGTGCATGGAAGCTGGAGGCACCTGCATCGCCTGACAGTTTGGCAAGCACAAGGCGCCAAAGACCTCATGCCGATGCCGCGCCTCAGGACAGGGAGATCCACACCAGCCTCAGGCCCCCAACAAGCGGGGTTGCCAAACTCGCTCACGTTCAGCCCTGCACCGCAGCACGTCTGCGCTCAGACGCGTCAGTACCAAGCCCAAGGCCATGCGCCAGGGCAGCTCATCTGGCCCGACTTGGCGGAAATCTGACCGTGCCGGGCACGGCAGCAAACGACGTTTGAAAGGGGGATCAGAACGGAATGTCGTCGTCCATGTCGTCAAACCCCGACGACGGACGACTGGCCATGGGCGCGGGAGCCGGGGCCGGACGCGGGGCCGGGGCGCGCGCGGCAGGAGCGGCTGCAGGGGCGCGGCGCGGCGCGCTTTCGTATCCGCCGCCTTGACCACCGCCCTGACCACCACCGTAGCCACCGCCATAACCACCTTCATCACCACCACCACCGCCCATGCCCTGGCGGCTGCCCAGCATCTGCATCTGGTCAGCCCGGATTTCGGTGCTGTATTTTTCGACGCCGGCCTGGTCGGTCCACTTGCGGGTGCGCAGCGAGCCTTCCACATAGACCTGCGAACCCTTGCGCAGGTATTGGCCTGCGATTTCAGCCAGGCGGCCGTTGAACACCACGCGGTGCCACTCCGTGGCTTCCTTCATCTCGCCAGACTGCTTGTCTTTCCAGCGGTCGGTGGTGGCGATGGTGACGTTGGCCACCTGGTCGCCGCTGGGGAAGGTGCGGATCTCGGGGTCGCGCCCCAGGTTACCGACGATGATGACTTTATTGACAGATGCCATGGCTCAATTCTCCGATTCAGGGCGAGATTATGGCGTCTGTGGGCGTGGCGACACGTCCTGGCGTGCTCATGGGCCAGGCCACCAGCAACCAAACGGCACAGGCCAGAGAGCTGACCAGGAACAAGCCATGCCCCCCCACCGAGCGGGCCAGCAGCCCCCCCATGGCGCCGCCGGCAAACAAGCCCAGGGATTGCAGGGTGTTGTAGATGCCCAGTGCCGTGCCGCGCAGACGCGCGGGCGCCAGGCGCGAGGCCAAACTGGGCTGGCTGGCCTCCAGCACGTTGAAGCCGCAGAAGAAAATGAACAGCAGACCGCCCAGGGTGAGCAGGCCGGGCTGGTGATCCACCACCGCCCACAGGCCCAGTTGCACCAGACCGATCAGCACGATGGCGGCCAGAAACACCGGGCGCAGATGCCCCCGACGCTCCAACGGAAACAAAGTGCCGCCCATGACCACAAACGACGCCAGCACCGCCGGCAGGTACACCTGCCAGTGCAGGCTTTTCTCCAGGCCGGCCTGCACCAGCATCGAGGGCACGGCCACCCACATGGCCAGTTGCACCGCGTGCAACACGAACACGCCGAAGTCGAGCCGCAGCAGCGAACCCAGGGCCAATACCTCGCGCAGGCTGCCACGCGGCGCATCGGCCGGCAAGGGCGGCGCGGTGGGGACGCGCCACAGCACCACGGCCACGCCGCTCAGGGCCAGCACGGCAATCAGCACGAACAGGCCCGACAGCCCCAACCAAGCCGTCAGCACCGGCGCCAGCACCAGCGAGAGCGCAAACATCAGCCCGATGCTGGCACCGATCAAGGCCATGGCCTTGGTGCGCACCTCGTCCCGGGTCTGGTCGGCCAGCAAGGCGGTGACCGCTGCCGAAATGGCCCCGGCGCCCTGCAAGGCACGCCCCAGCACCAGGCCATGCAAGGTCTCGGCGCCAGCCGACACCAAAGCACCCAGCGCAAACAACAGCAGGCCGACCACGATCACGGGCTTGCGCCCGAAGCGGTCGGAGGCGATGCCGAAAGGAATCTGCAACACCCCCTGGGTGAGCCCGTAGATGCCCATGGCCAGGCCCACCAGGGCCGGGTCATCGCCCCCCGGGTACTTGCGCGCCTCCAGGGCGAACACGGGCAACACCAGGAACAGGCCGAGCATGCGCAGGGCAAAGATGAACGCCAGCGACTGGGTGGAGCGGCGCTCCAGCGCTGTCATAGCGGTTGATACAGTCATGAGGTGTGAAAAGGGGGAGAGAAGCGAATGCGCGTGGCATTCACGCACAAAACCCATATTGTCGGCGAAGCCCACCCAGCCGGCCTGTGCCAAACGGTGACGTGATGTCTATCATGGTGGGTTTTTCCCAGCCCGGACCACCGTGAACCCCATTGCCCCCGACAGCGCATCTACCGACGGCCCCTACCTGGCCAGCCTCGTCAACGAGCAGCGGCAGCAGCGCATCAGCGTTCGCGGGGCGCGCACCCACAATCTGAAGAACATCGACCTCGACATCCCGCGCAACCAGCTGGTGGTGATCACCGGGCTGTCGGGCTCGGGCAAGTCCAGCCTGGCCTTCGACACCCTGTATGCCGAGGGGCAGCGCCGCTATGTGGAAAGCCTGTCGGCCTATGCACGGCAGTTTCTGCAGCTGATGGACAAGCCCGACGTGGACGTGATCGAGGGCCTGTCGCCCGCCATCTCGATCGAGCAGAAGGCCACCTCGCACAACCCGCGCTCCACCGTGGGCACGGTGACCGAGATCCACGACTACCTGCGCCTGCTGTTTGCCCGTGCCGGCACACCGCACTGCCCCACCCATGGCCTGCCGCTGCAGGCCCAGACCGTGAGCCAGATGGTGGACGCCGTGCTGGCCCTGCCCGAAGAGACCAAGGTGATGATCCTGGCCCCGGTCGCACGCGAGCGCAAGGGCGAGTTTGTCGAGCTGTTTGCCAGCATGCAGGCCCAGGGCTATGTGCGCTTTCGGGTGGATGGCGTGGCACACGAGTTCGACCAACTGCCCGCGCTCAAGAAGAACGAGAAGCACGACATCGACGTGGTGATCGACCGGCTGAAGGTGCGTCCCGACATGCAACAACGCCTGGCCGAGAGCTTCGAAGCCGCGCTGCGCCTGGCCGATGGCCGTGCCATTGCCCTCGAAATGGACGCCGACCCGGCCGCACTGCGCCCGGCCGAGCACCTGTTCAACGCCCGCTTTGCCTGCCCGGTGTGCAGCTACTCGCTCAGCGAGCTGGAGCCGCGACTGTTCTCGTTCAACTCGCCGGTGGGCGCCTGCCCGGCCTGCGATGGCCTGGGCGCCACCGATGTGTTCGACCCGCAGCGCGTGGTGGGCTTCCCGACCCTGAGCCTGGCCAGCGGCGCCATCAAGGGCTGGGACCGGCGCAATGCGCACTACTTCTCGCTGCTCGAAAGCCTGGCCGAACACTATGGCTTCGACATCGAGAGCCCTTTCGAGACCCTGCCCGAGGCCACCCGGCAGGCCATTCTGTACGGCTCAGGCACGGACGAGATCCGCTTCAGCTACGAGCTTGAAGGCGCGGCCGGCAAGGCCCCGCGCAAGGTGGCCAAGAAGCACCCTTTCGAGGGCATCATCCCCAACCTGCAGCGGCGCTTTCGCGAAACCGACTCGCCCGTGGTGCGCGAAGAACTGGCCCGCCTGCGCAGCACCCAGCCCTGCCCCGACTGTGGCGGCGCCCGGCTGCGCACCGAAGCTCGCCATGTGCGCCTGGGCGAGGGGCCCGAGGCCCGTGCCATCTTCCAGGTCAGCCACCTGACGCTGCGCGAATGCCATGAGTATTTCCAGCAGCTGCACCTGCACGGCGCCAAGGCTGAGATCGCCGACAAGGTGGTGCGCGAGATCAGCTCGCGGCTGAAGTTTCTCAACGACGTGGGCCTGAGCTACCTGAGCCTGGACCGCAGCGCCGAAACCCTGTCCGGCGGCGAGGCCCAGCGCATCCGTCTGGCCAGCCAGATCGGCTCGGGCCTGACGGGCGTGATGTATGTGCTGGATGAGCCCAGCATCGGCCTGCACCAGCGAGACAACGACCGCCTGATCAGCACCCTGCAGCGCCTGCGCGACATCGGCAACAGCGTGCTGGTGGTCGAGCACGACGAGGACATGATGCGCGCCGCCAACCATGTGATCGACATGGGCCCAGGCGCCGGCGTGCACGGAGGGCGTGTGATGGCCCAGGGCACGTTTGACGACATCCGCGCCAACCCGCAGTCGCTCACCGGCCAGTACCTCAGCGGGGCGCGCCGCATCGAGGTGCCCACCCAGCGCCATGTGCAAAAAGACCCGGCCCAGGTGATCCGCATCACCGGCGCACGCGGCAACAACCTGAAAAACGTGACGGTCGAGTTCCCGGTGGGTTTGATGACCTGCGTGACGGGCGTCTCGGGCTCTGGCAAGTCAACCCTGGTCAACGAAACCCTGTACACGGCGGCCGCCCACCAGATCCACCGCGCCCACGACGAACCCGCCGAGCACGACACCATCGAGGGGCTGGAACAGTTCGACAAGGTGATCAACGTCGACCAGTCGCCGATCGGCCGCACCCCCCGCAGCAACCCGGCCACGTACACCGGCCTGTTCACCCCCATCCGCGAGCTGATGGCCGAGGTGCCCACTGCGCGTGAGCGCGGCTACGGCCCGGGTCGCTTCAGCTTCAACGTGGCCGGCGGGCGCTGCGAAGCCTGTCAGGGCGACGGCGTGGTGAAGGTCGAGATGCACTTCCTGCCCGATGTCTACGTGCCCTGCGATGTGTGCCAGGGTCAGCGCTACAACCGAGAAACCCTGGAGGTTCAATACAAGGGCCGCAACATCGCCCAGGTGCTGGACATGACGGTCGAGACGGCGCACGAGTTCTTCAAGGCGGTGCCCGCCATCGCACGCAAGCTGCAGACCCTGCTGGAGGTGGGCCTGTCGTACATCAAGCTGGGGCAGTCGGCCACCACGCTGTCGGGCGGCGAGGCCCAGCGCATCAAGCTGGCGCTGGAGCTGTCCAAGCGTGATACCGGGCGCACCCTGTACATCCTGGACGAGCCCACCACCGGGCTGCACTTTGCCGACATCGATCTGCTGCTCAAGGTGATCCACCAGCTGCGTGACGCGGGCAACACCATCGTCGTGATCGAGCACAACCTGGACGTGATCAAGACCGCAGACTGGCTGATCGACATGGGCCCCGAAGGCGGTGCCGGGGGGGGCACCGTGGTGGGCGTGGGCACGCCCGAAGCCCTGGCCGCGCTGCCGGCCAGCCACACCGGGCGCTACCTGGCGCGGCTGCTGGCACCCGGCGCCTGAGGCCGGCAGCCGATCCAGGATTCAATCCAACGCTCGATCCGTCGCTCAGACCGGCAACACCAGCCTGGGCCGGCGGCAATAGGCCACAAACTCCTCGGGCGGCAAGGCGCGCGCGAACAGATAGCCCTGCCCCACGTCCACACCCAGATCACGCACCTGGGTGGCCACGGCGGTCGTCTCCACCCCCTCGGCCACCACCACCGCCCCGCAGCGGTGGGCCAGCTCGACGATGTGCTCCACCACCACCAACGACTTCAGCTCGCTCAGCGAGGTCACCAGGCTGCGATCGATCTTGACCTCGGAAAACGAAAAGCGGGTCAGCAGCAGCAGATTGGAATAGCCGGTGCCAAAATCGTCGATCGACAAGGGCACCCCCAGGGCGGTCAACAAGGCCAGATTGGCCTGCACCCGCGGGTCGTCCACCAGGTCAGACCACTCCACCAGCTCCAGGCGCAACAGGCCGGGCAGCACCTGGCACTGGACCAGCAAGGCCTGCACCCGCTGCGCAAACCCAGACAGGCACAAGGACTCGGCCGACACATTGACCGCCATCGACACGCCGGGCAGGCGGCTCGCCTGTTGTTGCAACAGGTGCACGGTGGCCGCCAAGGTGGCCCATTCGACCTCGGCCAGCCGGCCATCACGGCGCGCCACCGCAATCACCCGCATCGGCGAAACGGCCCGGCCTGCAGCATCGCTCAGCCGCAGCAAGGCCTCGGCCCCCTCCACCTGCCCGGTGGCCAGATGCAGCTTGGGCTGCAACCAGATCGGCACCGTGCCCGGGTCCGCCCACCGGTTCATCTGACTTTCAATGAAAGCATCCAGGGCCTGGTCCTGCTGCATCAAACCGTTGAAATACGCCACCCCGCGCGGCAGCGAATTCAAGGCCAGGGTGATCTCGCGATAAGGCAGGTGGGGCGTCGGGGTGTCGTTCACCGGCCCCAGGTCCACCACCGCACACCGGACCGCCGCCCGGTAACCCGGCCAGGCCTGGCTGATGCCTGCCTCGCAGCGGCGCAAGGCGGGCTCCAGCTCACCGCGGTCCTCCAGATCTGACAGGGCCACGCCCTCCAGAAACAGCGCCAGCGAGAAGTCACTGTATTGAAATGGCGTGGGCCGATAGGCCCGCAAGGCCACCAGCACCTCACGCAGCAAGGCCCCCCCCTGCTCCAGCCCGCCGCTTTGCCACAGCCGCCAGGCCCGCTCCTGACCATGGCGGGACAGAAAATCGCTCAGGTTGCCCAGCTCCAACACCACCAGGCAGGCCGCACGGGGGTCGTCACGGTGCCAATGCGCCTGCACGCGTTCACTCAGGGCGCGCCGGTTGGGCAGGCCGCTGACCGGGTCGTGCCGCAGCAGCGCGTGCTCACGGGCCTGCTGCGCATCGATTTGGGCATCGGTGGCCAGCAGCAGCAAGGTGCAGTAGATGACCAGCAACGAGATGGGCATCATGGTGGCTCGGGCCTGCAACAGCTGCGTCAGGGTCTCCCAGGGCGTGTCGGACAACACCGTCCCCAACCAGGCCCCCACGGCGGTCGACAGCAGGCGCCCGACCCACACCCCCAGCACCGTGCTGGCATGCAGGGTCGGCAAGGCCCGCGGATCAATCAGCAGGCGCAGCATCCAGCCACTCATCACATGAACCAAGCCATCGGCCACGGCAGCCCCCAGGTGCAGGATGCCGCCGTACTGCCAGCGGGCCAGTTCCACCAGGGCAAAGCTCAGCAAGCCGCCGCGCCAGCCACCCAGGTAGGCCCCCAGGTACAGGAAATCGATCACCAGGGTGGGGCGCACCTCGCCCTCGCCGTAATTGGCCACCAGCGCACCAATCACATAGCCCGCGCCCCCCACGGCCAAACCAAGGGCCAGGCTGCGCTGGCGTATCGGCAACCCGTGACGCCGGCAAACCAGCAGCACGGCGGCCAGCAGACCCACCAGAGCAGCCCCCTGCAGACACAACAACGGGATGTCGGGTGGCAACAGGTGCTCGAAGTCGGTCAGCGGTGGCAGTTCACTCAGGGCAATGGCCATGCGGGCTCCAGGTCAGATCAACAAAGACCGCACGCTTGTCCAAAGTGCCAACAGCGAGACAGCGCACACGCAGCCCTCAAAATCAAGACCAACGGCCTTCTTCAAAGGAACGCCGGATGATTCTTGACGGCACCCCTGGCTTTTCACATCGCTAACCGACCAGCGGGTCTGGCTGTGGTGCGCCTCACCACAAGCGCCCAGCAAGACAACCGCCGGTCGGGAATAATGCGACTTTCTGTCGACTTACTACCCCACCATGCATTCCATCGTCCTGCGCTTTCTCGCCGAACCCAGCACCGTCAATTTCGGCGGCAAGGTGCACGGAGGCACCGTGATGAAATGGATCGACGAGGCCGGCTATGCCTGCGCCACGAGTTGGTCCAAGCGCTACTGCGTGACGGTCTTCGTGGGCGGCATCCGCTTCCACCGTCCGATCATGATCGGCGACCTGGTCGAGGTCGAAGCCCGCCTGGCCTACACCGGCACCACCAGCATGAACATCTCGGTCGAGGTGCGCAGCGGTGACATGAAAAGCGGCCAGATGGCCAAGACCACCGAATGCCTGATCGTGTTCGTGGCCCTCGACTCGCATGGCCACACCATCCCGGTGGACACCTTCTCGCCCGAAACCCCGGGCGACATCGCCCTGGCGCAACGGGCCAAGGCCCACATCGAGGCCGCCAAGGCCAACCCTCAGGCCCCGCATTGACGGCAGCACCCGCCCCGCCCACCGCCCCTGGCCTAAGCCGCACCGACCTGCTCGCCGCACTGTGCGTGGTGGTGGTGTGGGGGCTCAACTTCGTGGCCATGAAGGTGGGGCTGCGAGATTTCACGCCCTTCCAGCTTGGGGCGGCGCGCTACCTCGTGGCCGCCTTTCCGCTGGTGCTGCTGGTGCGCCGCCCGCGTGTGGCCTGGCGCTGGCTGCTGCTCTATGGTCTGACCCAGGGCGTGGGCCAGTTCGGTTTTCTGTTCTGTGCCATGCAGGTCGGCATGAGCGCGGGCCTGGCCTCGGTGCTGCTGCAGACCCAGGTCTTCATCACCGCCGTGCTGGGCTTTGTGCTGCTGGGCGAGCGCGCCGGGCGGGCGCTGCAAATCGGCTTGTTGCTGGCCTGTGCCGGTCTGCTGTGCTTTGCGCTCAACTACCTGGCACCGGGCGCCGCTGCCGGGGCCACCACCTTCTGGGGCTTTGTGCTCAACCTGTGTGCCGCCGCCATGTGGGCCAGTTCCAACATCGTGATCCGCAAGGCGCGCGAGCACAGCCCCGACATGGAGCCGCTGGGCTTTGTGGTGTGGAGTTGCCTGGTGCCGGTGCTGCCTTTTGCCGCCTTGTCCTGGTGGCAGGATCCGCCCGAGCTGCGCTGGCACTGGCTGCAGGCCCCGCTGCTGGCCTGGGCGGCCGTGGCCTACCTGGCCTGGATGGCCAGCGTGCTGGGCTATGCGCTGTGGACGCGCTTGCTGCAACGCCACCCGGCGAACCGCGTCGCCCCCTTCAGCCTGGGCGTGCCGGTGGTAGGGCTGAGCGCCGGCATGCTGCTGCTGGGAGAGGGCATCACGCCCTGGCAATGGGGGGGCATCTCCCTGGTGGTGCTGGCCTTGGCCTGTGTGCTGGGCGGCGATCGTCTGCTGCAGCACCGCCGCTTGCGCTGATTCACCGCCTCACAAGGGGCTGCGGCGCGCGAAGCGCACCACGGTGACGCCGGCGCGGGCCTGGCGCACCGAGGGCATCACCAGCACGCAATCGTCGTAGGGGGTGGTGACGGGCTCGCCGTCGTTCCAGCCGATCACGGTGCCGGCTTGCTCGATCACCTCCAGGCCCTGGAAGGGTTCGACAAAGCGGAAAGCCGGGCTGCGGGCCACCACCGGGCCCGTGACTTCCAGGGCCCATTGGCGCGGTGCAGGCGCCTGCAACCAGCCCGGCAGGGCCGCCAGCAACACCGCCTCATCGACCGCCCCGGCCTCACGCAGAAAGCGCAGGCAGGCGTCCTGGGCCACGCTGCGGCTGGACAGATCGCCATGGAAGCCACACTCGATGAGCAGCGAATGGGTTCCGTTGTCGGCCAGCTCGTCAATCCGGCCGAAGCGGCCGAAGTCGCGCATGCGCACGCCATCCTTGTGCCCGGCGTCGACCACGATGTGCTCGGGCGCGCCCAGGGCCCGGGCCAGCACCCGATTGCGCGGCTGCACACCGGTCAGCAGCAGGGGTTGACCCCGCTCGTGCATGGAGTGCAGGTCCAGCAGCCAGTCGGCCTGCTCGACGAAGGGGCGCAACTGGGCCGCGCGCCGGCGCTCCTGGCTGCCACCGGCTTCGATGCGTTCGACCACCCATTGACGGTTCAGGTCTTCGTCGACAAAGCGCGAGGCGTCATGGTTCAAGGGGTCGAAACGGTCGAACGCGGCCAGATTGCAGAAGGCCAGGGTGAGCCGACCGCGCTGGGGCCGCAGCCCCGCCTGCAGCAGGCCCAGCAAAGCCCAGGCACCGCACAGCTCGTTGCCGTGCACCAGGGCACTGATCATCACGTGGCGCCCGGGCTCGGCGCCGTCGAACTGCCACACACCTTCGACACCGGTGTTGCCAGCGCGCCAGGGGCCCAGATCGGGACAGGGCAGCGCAAATTCAGGGGATGCGGTCACGGGGTCACTCCTCGATGCGGGCAAATTCAACAATGTGCTTGTACTTGGCGCTTTCTTCGACCATGAAGCGGGCCAGGTCGAGCTGCGGGTTGGCCACGGTGGAGCCCGTCTCTTCGAGCTTCTTGCGCACGTCGGGGGCCTGCAGCGTCTCGGCCAGCGCCTTCTTCAGGCGGGCCGTCACCGGCTCGGGCAGGCGGGCCGGCCCCAACAAGGCAAACCAGGAGCTGATGTCGATGTTCTTCAGGGCCGGCGTCTCGGCCACGGCAGGCACATCGGGGGTGGCGGGCGAGCGCTTGCGCTCGGTGGTCCCCAGGGCCACCAGCTTGCCGCTCTTGATCAGGGGCAGGCCGCTGGACAGCACGAACACACCGTAATCCACATTGCTACCCAGCAAGTCGGTGGTCAACGGAGCCACGCCGCGGTAGGGGATGTGGGTCATGAACAGCCCGCCCTGGTCCTTGATCATCTCGCCAGCCAGGTGCAGCGCCGTGCCCACACCCGAGCTGCCGTAGGTGAACTTGCCCGGGTTGGCCTTGACCTGCTTCATGAAGTCGGCCACGGTCTTGACGCCGGTGCGCGGCGAGGCCACCAGCACCATGGGCTGCGAAGCGATCAAGCCCAGGGGGGTGAAGTCGCGCAGCTCGTACTTGACCGAGGCCGGGGCCACCAGGCGTTTGATGGCGATCTCGTTGTTGGCCCCCACCAGCAGGGTGTAGCCATCGGCCGGCGCGCTCGCCACCTTCTGGGCGCCAATGGCGCCCCCGGCGCCACCCAGGTTTTCGATCACCACCGGGGTGCCCAGGCGGCGCGACAGCTCAGGGCCGATGGTGCGGGCCATCAGATCGGTGCTGCCACCCGCCGGGTAGCCCACGACCAGCGTGACAGGCTTGTCAGGATAGCCCTCGGCCTGGGCCAGCAGCGGCAGGACGCTCAGAGCGCCCAGCAGTGGCCAGAGCGCACGACGGCGCTGAGACAAGGGAGGTTGAGTGTTCATGACAGGCTCCGGACAAGACAAAACGTGGCAGAAAAGGGGCAGTGATCAGAGCTGCAGCCATCGGGCACAACCCCCCGATCGCCTGCAGCCAGCCGATTGTCCGGCCTACAGACCCAGGCTTGGTGCCAAAACAGCACCGGGTGGTGCCATTTTCAGCATCCGGCCTCAGAGCAGGCTCTCGCTGCGATGCCAGACCTGCTCGGCCAGGGCCGACAGACGCCGCTTGGGGCGGTAGAGCCGCACCTCGAAGCGGACGGCCAGGCGCGGATCACCCACCCGGCACAGACGACCTTCGTGCAGCGCCCCGGCCGCCAGAGAGACCGGGAGCCAGGCCACGCCCAGGCCCTTGAGCGCGTACTCCAGCAAGGCATCGGCCGAGTCGCACTCAATGACCCGGCGCAGGGCTGGGGCCTGGGGGTGATGCGCCAAGTGGTCCTGCACCAGACGGCCCAGAGCCAGGCTGTCGGCATAGGCCAGGTAGGCGGCGGCCGTCCCGGATGCCAAGGCATGCAGCGGTGTCCCACCGGCATCGCATTGGCTGACCGGCACCAGTTCGTCGCGGGCCAGGGTCAGGTGGCTGTATTGCCGTGCCGGGATCTGCAGGGCCAGCAGCGGGTGGTGGTAGGTGAGCATGAAATCCACCTCGCCGCGCTCCAGCAGGCGGGTGGTGTCGGCCAGGGCCCGTGTGCGGATCAGCACCTCAGCCTGGCCCAGCTCGGGCTGCAACTGGCACAGCCAATCAGCCACCAGGGTGCGTGCCAGGGTGCGGCCGGTGGCCAGGCTCAGGGTCTGCTGTTCGCGCCCGGCCGCACCCCGCAGGGCGTCATGGGCCTGACCCAGGCCCTGCAACAGGTGGCGGGCGTCCTGCAGCAGGCTGTCGCCGGCGGCCGTGAGCGTCACCGGGCCGGGGCCGCGCTGCACCAGCGGGGTGCCGGCCCATTCCTCCAGGGCCCGGATGCGGCGCCCAAAGGCCGGATGGGTGACATGGCGCAGCTCGGCGGCGCGGGTGAAGCTGCGCGTCTGCGCCAGCACCACCAGGTCTTCGAGCCACTTGACCTGCATGGCGATGATGGCGGATGGGGGAAAGGCGCCGGGCCGGGGCTCAGCCGCGGGCGGCTTGCAACAGGTCGCGAGTGCGCAGGGCCTCGCGACGGGCCGCCTCCTGAAAATCGTCACCCGACGAGGCGTAAAGGATGGCGCGCGACGAGTTGACGACGATGGGGGCACCGGGTTTCCAGCCGGCTCGCACCGTGGCCACCGCGTCTCCCCCCTGGGCCCCCACGCCCGGGATCAACAGCGGCAGCGTGGGCGCCAGGGCCCGCACGCGTTCGATCTCGGCGGGGTAGGTGGCGCCTACCACCAGGCCCAGCTGCCCATTCAGGTTCCAGGGGCCCTGGGCCAGGCGTGCCACATGTTCGTACAGCAGGGGCTGGCCTTCGACCGAAGCCAAGCGCTGGTTCTGCAGATCGTCGCCGCCTGGGTTGGAGGTGCGGCACAGCAGGAAGGCGCCCTTGCCTTCGTACTTGAGATAGGGTTGCACCGAATCAAAGCCCATGAACGGCGACAGCGTGACCGCATCGGCGCCGTAGCGGTCGAAGGCTTCTTTGGCGTACTGCTCGGCGGTCGAGCCGATGTCGCCGCGCTTGGCGTCCAGGATGATGGGCACGTGGGGCGCGACTCGGCGCATGTGCTCCATCAGGCGCTCCAGCTGGCCCTCGGCCCGGTGCGCGGCAAAGTAGGCGATCTGAGGCTTGAAGGCGATCGACAGATCGGCCGTGGCATCGACGATGCGGGCGCAGAAGTCGTAGATCTTGTTGGCATCACCCTTGAGCTGGGCCGGGAAGCGGGCGGGCTCAGGGTCCAGGCCCACGCAGAGCATGGAGCCGTTTTGTTGCTCGGCGTTGCGGAGCATGTCGAGGAAGGTCATGAGCGCCATTTTAAAGAGGTGCCCGCCCGCAGCGCGATCAACGGGCAGGTTGGGCCTGGCAAAAGGTGCCAGCAGGGGGCGTTCAACCCAGGGCCAGACACAGATCGGCCCAGGCCCGCGCCTTGTCGGCCTGGGCCCGCAGCAGGTAGGGCGCATCGTAGGTGACCACCGCCGGCACCCCGTGCAGATCGTGCACGCGCCCGCGCAACCGACCCAGCGGCTCATCGGTGCCCAGGGCTTCACGCGCCGCGGTGCGGCCCATCAACAGCACCCGATGCGGCTGCCGGGCCTGCAGCAGGTCGGCCCAGGCCAGGGGTTCGGCGCCCTCGTCGGCAGCCCGCCGGGCCAGGCCGGCCGCCCACACCTGGGGCGTCTTGTGCAGGCCCATGGCGCGCAGCATGTTGTCGAGCAGGCGGGCGGCCGGCCCCCCGTCTTCGGCCAGGGGGTCGTCGCCCGGCCAGATGGCCTCGGTGACCACCAGCCAGCCGCCCGGGGTGGCCGGGCTGGCATACAGGGCCTGTGCAGGCAGCAGGCGCCAGGCGCTGGCGGCGCCGGCCAGCACGCGCCCCGGGGCAGGGGCGGCGGGGCGGGCCACTGGCGCCTGGGAGGTGGCAGGGCTCGCAGGGCGGGCCGGGGCGACAGGGGCGACAGGGGCGACAGGGACGGCCGGGGCGGCGGCAGGCGCACTGCTCCGCTGGGGCATCACCGCAGCCGCCCCGACCGAGGGCGGAATCGGGGGCTGAACCGGGGTCTGAGCCGGGGCCAGGACGACAGCCTGGGACGGCGCCCCCACCCCCGACGCCCCCTCTACCGGGGCCTCGGGCCACCAGAAGGGGATGTGCATCTCGTCCAGCATGGCGCGCTGGCGCGGGTCGAGGTTCAGGCTCATAGTTTCAGGCTCATCACAATCGCGTCTTCACGCCCTTCAAAGGCTGGATAGTAGGCCTTGCGCACGCCCACCCGCTGGTAGCCATGGGCCAGGTACACCGAGTAGGCCCGGGCATTGGACACCCGCACCTCCAGCCACAGCCACTGGGCGCCCTGCCCGCGCGACCAGGTGGCCAGGGCATCGAGCATCACCCGCGACCAACCCTGACGCTGAAATGCCGGGGCCACGGTGATGTTGAGCAGGTGCACCTCATCCACACCTTTCATGGCCACAAAGTAGCCGATCAGGCGGTCCTCGCCCACCAGCACCTGGGCCTGGTAGCCCGAGCGGATCGAATCCAGAAAATTGCCCCGGCTCCAGGGGTGGGTGTAGGCCTGTTGCTCGATGGCCAGCACGGCGTCCATCCAGGCCTCGGTCATGGTCTCGAATCGGGCTTCGCTCACGGACATGGTGCACCTCAGGATTGCGACTGGCGGGCCGCCTTGTCGGCCTCGCGTTCGGCGGTGGTCTGGGCCACCTTGTCGCGGATGTACAAGGGCAGGGCCTGTTCGGCGGGCACCGCCCGACCCGCCTGCCACAGTGCCGGTGCCAGGCGCAGCAAGGCGGTGGCGGTGGGCAACAGCGCCAGGCCCGGGGCGCCAGCCAGCCGCCCAGGATAGGCCGCGGCGGCACTGCCGGCCAAGGTCCAGTCCGGGGGCACCACCACGCTTTCGGGCGCGCCCAGGGAGAAATCGGCGGGCACCTGCCACTGGCCGTCCAGCCATTCGCAAGGCGCGCTGTAGACCTCGTTCATGCGAGCGTCCAAAGCGGCCACCACCCGGGTGCAGCCGTGCTGGTGGCGCGCCTCTTCGGCCACGGCCAACAGCGTGCTGACAGGCAGCACCGGCAGGCCAGCCCCGAAGGCCAGCCCCTGAGCCACCGAGCAGGCGGTGCGCAGGCCGGTGAACGAGCCCGGGCCACTGCCGAACACGATGGCATCGAGTTGATGCAGCGTGAGGCCGGCCTGGGCCAGCAGCGCCAGCAAGGCCGGGATCAAGGTGGCCGAAGACTGGGCGCCGCCGGCGCCCTCTTGCTGCCACACGGCCCCGCCCCGCCCCACAGCCAGCGAGAGGCGTTCGGTGCTGGTGTCAAAAGCAAGAAAATTCATATTCAGGGACCGCCATCAATGCAGGCTTTTGGCCGGCTTGGAAAAAAGAGAAAACAGCCCGGCCGGACGCGAGGGCAGAACCCCCGCCGCAATGCCTGCCGTGACCAGGGCCAGGCCGAGCATCAGGTTCCAGTGCATGGGCTCGCCCAGCAGCCAGACAGCGCCCAACGCCGACAGGCCCGGCACCAGCGCCGTGATCATGGTCGATCGCACCGGGCCGAAGTATTGGATCATGCGCGTGAAGGTGATGCCCGAAATCACCACCGAGCCCAGTCCCTGGAACAGCAGTTGAAAGACGATTTCCCCCCAGGGCGCTGCCCCCAGGCGACTGGGCAGCAGGCCCGACTGCGTCAGCAACAGAAAGACAGGCACAAAGCTCAGCAGCGCCAGCGCGGTGACGGCCATCGTGGCCCGTACCGCGTCGGCCCCGGTGCGGCGCACCAGCACGCTGTAGGTGGCCCAGCAGCTGCTGGCCGCCATGAACAGCAGATCGCCCTTCCAGACCGTGCCCTGGCCCGACAAGGCGCCCAACAGGCTGGCGCCCCCCACCAACAGGTCGCCCAGCAGGATCAGGCCCAGGCCGAACACCCGCACCGCCGGCAAACGATCGCCCAGCAGCCAGATGCTGAGCAGCGAAGCCCACAACGGCAGGCTGCCGGGCATCAGGACCGAGCCGTGGGCAGCCGGGGCAAAAAAGAACCCGCTGTAGGCCAGCACGGCATAGGCCAGGCCACCGAACAGGCCCAGCACCAGCGTGGGCCGCAAGGGCAGTGGCGACAACCCGCCCAGCGAACCACTGAAGCCCGCCGGGCTGCGCCGCTCGCGGCGCGCGCGCCACAGCGCCCAGGGCATCAGCACGGACGAAGCCCCGACGATGCGCAAAAAGGCAATGTCAAAGGGACTGAGGGTGCGCTGGGCCGAGGCTCGGGCGATCACGATGAAGGCGGTCCAGATCAGGACCGTGACGACGGCGGACGCCAGGCCCACCGCACGGGGAGAAAAACGCATGGGAGGATTATCCCGAAATGCCTCGGGGCTGACGGTGCCATGTCAAGATCCGGGGCCAGACTGATCCCCCTGCGATGAAACAAAGCCGTTTGATGACGCTGTCAACCTCTTCTTACCCAGCCCCTGTCCGAGCCCTTTCTCGCCTGCGCACCCTGCTGACCGGAGGCCTGCTGCTGGTCACCGCGCTGGCGGCCTCTGCCGCGCCCCCCCTGCCCCCCGAGATCGAGGCCGCGCTGCAGCGCTCGCGCCTGCCACGCGATTCGGTGGCCCTGCTGGTCAGCGAGGTGCAGGGGCAGCGCCCGCCCCGTCTGGCGCTGAACCCGGGCACGCCCATGAACCCCGCCTCGGTGACCAAGCTGATCACGACCGAGGCGGCCCTGGAGCTGCTGGGGCCCGCCTTCAGCTGGCAAACCCCGGTGTACCTCGACGGCACGGTGCGAGAGGGGACGCTGCAAGGCAACCTGATCATCAAGGGCCAGGGCGACCCCAAGCTGGTGCTGGAGCGCCTGTGGCTGCTGCTGCGGCGGGTGCAGGGCCTGGGCATCCGCCAGATCAATGGCGACATCGTGCTGGACCACAGCGCTTTCGAGCTGCCTGCAGCCAACCCGGCCGACTTTGATGGCGAACCCCTGAAACCCTACAACGCAGCCGCCGACGCGCTGCTGATCAACTTCCGCTCGCTGGTGCTGACCTGGGTGCCCGACCCGGCTGCGGGCCTGGCCCGGGTGCAGTTGGACCCGCCGTTGGCCGGTGTGCAATTCAGCCCCACCGTGCCGCTGCTGGCTGGCGAATGCGGTGACTGGCGCAGCCAGCTCAAGGCCCAGCTGGCCGACCCGAACCGCCTGAGCTTTGTCGGCGGTTACCCGGCCAGTTGCGGCGAACGCAGCTGGCCCCTGGCCTATGCCGAACCGGCCAGCTACAACGCCCGTGCCCTGGAAGGCCTGTGGAAGGACATGGGGGGCCGCCTGGGGGGCCAGGTGCGCGACGGGCTGGTGCCGGCCGGCCTGCAACCCATCTTCAGCCTGGGCTCACCCCCTCTCGCCGAGGTGATCCGAGACATCAACAAGTACAGCAACAACGTGATGGCGCAGCAGCTGTTCCTGACGCTGAGCCTGCAGCAAAAAGGGGTGGGCACACCATCAGGCTCGCGCGAGGTGCTCGGCCAGTGGTGGCGGCGGCGCTTCGGTGAAGCCGATCTGCCCAGCCTGGACAACGGCTCAGGCCTGAGCCGGGACACCCGCGTGAGTGCCCAGGCCCTGACGCGGCTGCTGCAGGCGACCTGGGCCGGCGGCACCATGCCCGAGCTGCTGTCATCCCTGCCGCTCAGCGGTGTGGACGGCACGCTGCGTCGCATGGGCAAGGACAACGCTGCCGTGCAGGGCGCGGCCCACCTGAAGACCGGCAGCCTGCGCGACGTCACCGCCGTGGCCGGTGTGGTGCATGGCGCCAGCGGCCGGCGCTACACCTTGGTGGCCATGGCCAACCACCCCAATGCCAACGCCCTGCGCCCGGTGATCGAGGCCTTGATCGCCTGGACCGCACGGGATCAGAACCAGCCCTGAACCGCCCCACCCCATGTCTCTCACCGACCTGACCGGCTACCTGGCCGCCTGCCTGACTACCTGCAGCTTTGTGCCCCAGGCCTGGCTGACCTTCAAGACCCGGGACGTGCGGGGCATTTCGCTGGGCATGTACAGCGTGTTCACCGTGGGCGTGGCGCTGTGGCTTCTGTACGGCCTGGCGCTGGGGGCCTGGCCCATCGTGGCGGCCAACGCAGTCACCCTGAGCCTGGCCGCCAGCATCCTGGTCATGAAGCTGCGCTACCGGCAGGCCGACTGACCCACCTGACCCGCCTGAAGGCCTTGACAGTGGCCAAAATGGCCTTGGTAGTTTCCCGCTGACGACCCAGGTATCGCCAGCGTTACGATGGAGCGACGCAAAAACGAACGGTCGTTCTATTTTTAACAGGAGACATCCATGCGCCATTTCATCGGCCTCGCGCCCATTGTTGCGGCCCTCTTGCTGGCAGGGTGCGGCGGGGGCGGTTCTGACACCGGAGGCAGCACCACCACCGACAACAGTGGCAGCCGCGGCTCGCTGCAATACAACCCGCCTCTGCGCGTCACCGGGCTGAGCGCCAGCGACTTCCAGACCCAGCTCAGCGCCAGCGCCACGGGCAAAGGCCTGCTGGCCGTGGCCGGCACGCCGAAATGCGGGGTCAACTTCCATTACATCCAGTACGGCACCGTGGGCGGTGCAGGTGAAGCAACCAACGGCACTGGCGCCCTGATGGTGCCCACGGGCACCGACCCCGCCTGCAGCGGCGCCCGCCCCATCGTGCTGTATGCCCACGGCACCACCACCGCCAAGGCCTACAACATCGCCAACATCCTGGATTCGAGCAACGACGCCTATGGCGAGAGCGCCCTGGTGGCCGCCGCCTTTGCGGCGCAAGGCTTCATCGTGGTGGCGCCCAACTACGCCGGCTACGATGCCTCCAAGCTCACCTACCACCCCTACCTGAACGCTGATCAAGAGTCCAGGGACATGATCGACGCCCTGACCGCGGCTCGCACGGCGCTGCCCAATGTCGGCGGCACCGATTCGGGCAAGCTGTTCATCACCGGCTACTCGCAGGGTGGCCACGTGGCCATGGCCACGCACCGGGCGCTGCAGGCCCTGGGCAAGAGCGTGACGGCCTCGGCCCCACTGTCGGGCCCCTACGCCCTGGCTGCGCTGGTGGACGCGGTGTATTACGGCAACGTGAACCTGGGTTCGACCATCTTCACCCCGATGCTGAGCACCAGCTACCAGAAGGCCTACGGCAACCTTTACAACAGCACGACCGACATCTACAGCAGCAACTTCGCCACCGGCATTGAGTCTTTGCTGCCATCGACCAGTTCGCTCAGCACGCTGTTGACTCAAGGCAAACTGCCACAAACGGCCCTGTTCAGCAGCACGCCACCCACCGCACCCGCAGGCTCGCCGGCCGCACTGCAGGCCACCTTGAACGCGATCACGCCGCCGACCACCCCGGCCGCTCTGGCACCGCTGTTCGCACTGGGCTTCGGCAGCAACCCGCTGGTGACCAACAACGCACGCCTGGCCTTCCTGCTGGACGCGATGGCCAACCCCGATGGGGCCGTGCCCGCCACCACGACCGGCCTGCCCGCCAGTGCGCCGACCAACACCATGCGTCAGGCGTTCAAGGCCAATGACCTGCGCAACTGGACGCCCACACGCCCGGTACTGATGTGTGGCGGCAATGCGGATCCCACCGTGTTCTACAGCGTCAACACCCAGTTGATGGCCAAGCTGTGGAGCGCCCCCTCGCCCATGGCCATGGGCACCGGCCTGCTCAATGTGCTCGACGTGGACTCGGCCGTGACCAGTGCCAGCGACCCGTTCGCGGCAGCCAAGGTCGGCTTTGCCACGTTGAAGGCCTCGACCGCCGCTGCGGCCGTGTCCGCAGGGGCCACCGACGGGGGCGCCAGCGCCGTGGTGCAGGCCTACCACGGCAGCCTGGTGCCGCCGTTCTGCACGGTCGCCGCGCGCGGCTTCTTCCAGCAGGTGCTGGCCGCCGGCCTTTGAGCCCCACCCACGACGCAGGAGACAAACATGACATTCCGGCTGAACCCTCTCGCCCTGGCCCTCGCCCCCCTCTTGCTGGGTGGCACAACGGCCTGGGCCCAGGACAACATCTTCCGTGTGGGTTACACCCAGGTGCAACCCAACTCATCGGCCAGCGACGCCACAGGCCCCTTTCTGCTGCAACCGAACTCGGGCGTGAGCCTGACGGTGAAAGACCAGAGCACGCTGTTCTTCTCTTATGCCCGCAAGCTGGATGACCGGCTGGAGGTGGAACTGGCCATGGGCGTTCCGCCCACCCACGACGTCGCTGCCAAGCTGAACCCGGCCATCGTGCCGGGCTACATCGTGTCGGCCTATCAAGGGCAGACCATTGCCAAGATCAGGCAATTTGCGCCCACGGTGTTCCTGAACTACAGCTTTGGCGACAGCAGCAGCGCGCTTCGCCCCTTTGTCGGCGTGGGGGTCAACTACACCAAGTTCGACAAGCGCAGTTCCACCAACATCGGCAACTCGCTCAATGGCGGCCCCACCGACATCCAGCTCAGCGACTCCTGGGGGCTGGCGGCCCAGGTGGGCCTGGAATACCGCATCAACGACAAGTGGTCGTTGCATGGCTCGCTGGCCACCGCCCGCGTCAAGACCACCCTGACCGCCACCACCGCCGGCGCGGCCCGGGTGATGGACATCACCTTCCATCCCGTGGTGCTCACGATGACGGCCGGTTACCGGTTCTGAGGCAAAACGCCCACGCGCTGAAGGCCCCGCACGCGGGGCCTTTTTCATGGGGCTTTGGGCGGCACCGCGCCTTGAGCGGAGCGGCCATGAAAAAAGGGGGCTTGAGCCCCCTTGGTTGTCGGTGCCGGCACCGCGGCCAAAACCGCGTACCGTGTGCCTGCGCCGGCTTACCAGCGCGCCTTCATGCGACCGTAGGCGTAGGTGCCATACAGCACCTGCGCAGCGGGCGTGAAATACAGCTTGTCGGCAAAGGTGTACTTGGTGTAATCGATGCCACTGGCCAGGGTGCTGGTGGTGCACAGGCTGGAGTTGACCTGGCCGCTGCCAATGCCGATGCCGGCGCCGCTGTCGGTCGAGGTGCAGGCGACATTGGTCGAATCGGTCAAGGAGTAGCTGGTCGGCGAGGCAATCACCAGGTTGTAGTAGTAGGCCGCGTCGATGTAGAGCACGTTGGCGCCCAGATCGTTGATCGCCAGCAGCAGGGCGCTGTTGTACTTGAGCACCGCATTGCTGATCATGCTGGCCTGGCCGGTGCCCACGCCCCAGGGCGACTTGCTGACGTCGTACAGGCCCGACACCACCACGTACTTGGCACCCGCCGTGACCAGGCGGCGCACCTGGGTGCCCATGTCCGTGCCGGCCTGGGTCATGGCGGCCGCGAAGCTGGCCGAATTGCTGCTGTTGGCGTTGTAGCTGACCAGCAGATCGCTCAGGCCACCATTGAGCAGCACCACATCGTTGGCCCCAAACTTGTCTGCGGCAAGGAACTTGTCGACCTGCTGCGAAACGGTCAGCGTGCTGCCACTGACATCGTCGGGCGTGCCCACAATGCGGGCATGACCCCGGGCATAGCTGGTGCCGCCCGAAGCCTGGGTGACCAGGGTGCCACCATAGCTGGTGGCCACCTGCTGCGTCCAGACATTGACCGTGCTGTCGTTGACGGTGTAGCGTGAGCCGGATTGCCCCAGATCACTGAGGCCATCGCCGAAAGCGATGAAACGCGAGGGCGCCAGGGCCGACTCGATGGTGCTGGAGCCGCAGGCCGAGAGCACGGCGGCCGATGCACAAGCCGCCAGCAACACAGCGCGGCGCAACCATTTTCCAGTCATTGAAATCTCCAAAAGATAGCCGGTAGTTTAACGAGGGCCAGTATCACGCTGCGGCAGCGCGTTGCAAGCGATCGAGCACCCCTTCCCAGGCCGGGGTCGCGGGCGGGGTTTCGATCCAGATCAGTTTCACGCCAGCCTGGTCAAAGCCACGCAGGGCTGCAAACAGCTCGCGGGCGGCGTCTTCGGCCTGCTCGGGCATGCGCCGCAGCAGCACGCCCGGCGCAGGGGTGCGCAAAGGGCTGCGGGCATAGACCGCCACCGCACTGGCCTGAGGCCCCAGCACATCCAGGGCGGTCTGCAGGGCCTGGGCCGTCATCAGGCGCACCTTGGCCTGGGGGGCGTAGTGGGCCTCCAGGGTGCCCGAGGCCCGCGGATCGGGGCTGGCCAGCTCCTCACGCGTGCGCAGGGGCTGGCCGCAGGCGGCCTCGATCTGCTCACGCGTGACACCGCCGGGGCGCAACAGCACCGGGGCGCCCCGGGTGCAATCGACGATGGTGGACTCGATGCCCACCTCGCAGGCGCCACCCTCAAGCACCAGCAAATCATCGCCGAACTCGCCCTGCACGTGAGCCGCCGTGGTGGGGCTGACCCGGCCAAACAAATTGGCGCTGGGCGCCGCCAGCCCGTGCACGCCCAGGGCTTCGCAGGCCTGGAGCAGCGCATGGGCCACGGGGTGCGAGGGGCAGCGCAGGCCCACCGAGTCCTGGCCAGCCGCCGCAGCAGAGCCGGCTTCCGGGCGGCGCGGCAGGATCAGCGTCAAGGGGCCGGGCCAGAAGGCCTGGATCAAGCGCTGGGCGAACGCAGGCACCTCGCGGGCAAAGGCGCTCACGCCCTCCACCCCGGCCACATGCACGATCAGGGGGTGGTCACTGGGCCGCCCCTTGGCCGAAAAAATACGCGCCACAGCCGGGTCACTGCCGGCATCGGCCGCCAGGCCGTAAACCGTCTCGGTGGGCAGGCCCACCAGTTCGCCGCGCGCCAACGCCTGGGCGGCACTCAGCACCGCGGCGGGGTCTTGCCCATCAAGAATCATGGTGTCGGACTCCGGCCAGCTCAAAAAGGCGCCATGCCGAGGATGGCTGCGGCCTGCAAGGCCTGCGTGCGCACCGCGTCGGGGCTGGGGCCGGTGAAGTTCAGGTGCCCCATCTTGCGGCCCCGCTTGGCATCGAGCTTGCCGTACAGATGCAGGTGCGCACCGGGCAAGGCCAGGATGCGGTCCCAGGCCGGGGTGCGTTGCTGATCGCTGCCGGGCTCGAACCACAAATCGCCGAGCAGGTTGAGCATGATGGTGGGGCTGTGCAGGCGCGGCTGCACCAGGGGCAGGCCGACCATGGCACGCACCTGCAGGTCGAACTGCGACAGGTCGCAGGCATCGATGGTGTAGTGGCCACTGTTGTGCGGGCGGGGGGCGATCTCATTGACCACCAGCGAACCGTCCTGCAGCACAAAGAACTCGACGCACAGCACGCCCACGTAGTCCAGCCCCTGCGCTACCGAACGGGCGGCCGCCACGGCCTGTGCCGCCACCTCGGCGCTCACATTGCCCTCGAACACCTCGGTGACGGCCAGGATGCCGTCGCGGTGCAGGTTGCGCTGCACCGGAAAGTTGACTTGCTGGCCGGTCGCGTCACGCGCCACGATGACCGAGCACTCGACCGCCAGGGGCAGCATTTTTTCGAGCACGCAGGGCACCTGCTTCAGGTCTTGCCAGGCGGCCGCCAGCTCGGCGCGGGTCTTGACCCGCACCTGGCCTTTGCCGTCGTACCCCATGCGGGCGGTCTTGAGGATGCCGGGCAGCAGCGCGGCTTCGTCCAGCGCGGCCAGCTGGGCTTCAGTCTCGATCACGGCATAGGGCGCACAGGGCACGCCACAACTCACGAAGTGGGCCTTCTCGCGGGCCCGGTCCTGGGCGATGGAGACGGCCGAGGCGGCGGGCGCCACCGGCCGCTGTTCGGCCAGGGTGGCCAGCGCCTGCGCCGGCACGTTTTCGAACTCGGTGGTCACCGCGCTGCACAAGCGGCTCAATTCGGCCAGTCCCTGGGGATCGAGGTAATCGGTCTGGATGTGGTGGTGGCTGACACGGCCGGCCGGGCTGGTCGGGTCCGGGTCGAGCACGGCGGTGAAATACCCCATCTGCTGGGCCGCGTGCACAAACATGCGACCCAGTTGGCCGCCGCCGAGCACGCCCAGGGTGGTTTCGCCCTGGGAAGCAGGCAAGAGGGGTTGGCGTGGTGTGTTCGTCATCGTCGTCATGCCGCGGGCGGCAGTGTCATGGCGCGGGCCACTTCGGTTTGTTCGGCACGGAAGGCCTCCAGGCGCTGGCGCAGCGCCGGGTCTTCACCCGCCAGCAGGGCCACCGCAAACAAGGCGGCATTGGCGGCACCTGCCGCACCGATGGCAAAGGTGGCCACCGGGATGCCCTTGGGCATCTGCACGATGCTGTGCAGCGAATCCACGCCCTGCAGGTGGCGGCTGGCCACTGGCACGCCCAGCACGGGCACCGTGGTCTTGGCGGCAATCATGCCGGGCAGGTGGGCGGCGCCCCCGGCCCCGGCGATGATCGCTTTCAGGCCCCGGCCGACGGCGGCTTCGGCGTAGGCGAACATGTCGTCCGGCATCCGGTGCGCCGAAACCACCCGGGCTTCGTGGGCGATGCCGAATTGCTGGAGAATCTGGACTGCATGCTGCATGGTGTCCCAGTCACTGCTGGAACCCATGACCACGCCGATTTGAATGCTGCTGCTTGTCATAGGCTGTAAGGTTCGGTGCGGGCCAGCAGGTCCGTTTGGGCCCGCCACAGCCGGGGACACCGGGTTGCAACCCTGAATTTTACTTTTAGGCCCAGAAGGCTACGAAATGATTGACGTCACGATCCAAAACTTTGAAACCGAAGTCATTGCCGCTTCGATGAGCACACCCGTGCTGGTGGACTTCTGGGCCGACTGGTGCGGCCCCTGCAAACAACTGGGTCCACTGCTGGAAAAGCTCGAGGAAGACTACGCAGGCCGCTTCAAACTGGTCAAGATCAACGCCGATGAGGAACAGCAGCTGGCGGGGGCTTTCGGCATCCGAAGCCTGCCCACCTGCATTTTGCTGATGGGTGGCAAGCCGGTGGATGGCTTCATGGGGGCGATTCCCCCTGCAGAATTGCGGGCCTTTCTGGACAAGCATGTGCCTTCCGAAGAAGCGCTGCTGGCCGAAAGCGAGACCGAAGAGGCTGAGGCCCTGCTGGAGTCCGGCGACACCGAAGCGGCCATGGCGAAGCTGGCCGACGCCGTGGCCGCCGACCCGGGCAATGACGATGCGCGCTTCGACTACGCCCGACTGCTGATCGCCGAGGGTGGCTTCGAGGAGGCCCGTGCCCTGCTGACCGAGCCGCTGAGCCGCATCCCCAAGCCGCTGCGTTTTGAGGCCCTGCTGCACTGGATGGAAGCCCTGGCATTCGTGAGCACCGATGAACGCGGCCAGTGGGCACTGACCGATTTCGATGCCCGCATCGCCGAGAACAAGCGCGACTTCGAGACCCGCTTTGCCAAGAGCCGCATGCTGATCGCGCTGGGCGACTGGACCGGCGCCATGGATGAGTTGCTGGAAATCATCATGCGCGACAAGACCTGGAACCAGGAAGCGGCGCGCAAGACCTTTGTGGCCATCCTGGAATTGCTGACCCCGCCCAAGCCCAAGGCCAACGCCGCAGAGGCCGCCGGCAAGAGCGCGGGCGGCATCGAACTGGCCGGCAAGTCGGTGGCCGAGCTGGATCCACAGGCCGAGCTGGTGTCAAAGTACCGGCGCAGGCTGAGCATGGCGTTGAACTGAGGCCCCCACGCTCCCTCACTTCGTGTGGTCGCTGCCCCCCGGGGGGGCCGCAGGCCGCCTTGGGGCGGCCCGGCGCCGGCCTGTTCACTTCGTTGCAGGCCTGCTGGATGAAGACAGAGGCCTGAAGGCCCCTGCGCTCGCTCACTGCGTCCCCCCCCCGAGGCGGCCACGGGCCGCCTGGTGGTCGTCAAGCCGCGTGCCGAGTCGGGTGAGGGGTGGGGCGGTGGTGTTCTGTCGCGAGCACCCGCTCCGGGTTGAGGCTGCGGATGGGGATGCTGGTGTCCTGGGGGATGCCGCCGCTGAGTTGCAGGGCCATGTAGCGGCCGCAGCAGACGCGCAGGAAGGACGCAAAGTTTTCGACGCTGCCGCGTTCGGCCTGCAGTTCGTCATGAAGCCTGGCGCACAGTTGGGGCACGCTCATGCCGTCGCGTGCGGCGATTTCTTCGAGCACCTGCCAGAACAGGTTTTCCAGCCGGATGCTGGTCGCCACGCCGTGCAGGCGCACGGAGCGGGCGCGGTTATCGTACAGGCGCGGGTCGGCGCTGATGAACACCTGGCACATGGGGTTGTCTCCTGGGCAGGCTCGCATCTTCGCGGCCGGCCGGGCGGGCCGTCAAGTCACATGACGGCCTTTTCTCGGGCCTCAGTGGGTAATACGGGTGCCCAGCACGTGCAAGAACTGGGCGATCCAGTCCGGATGGGCCGGCCAGGCGGGGGCAGAAACGAGCTTGCCGTCGGTGTGTGCCTTGTCGACGGCGATGTCGGCGTAGCGGCCCCCAGCCAGTTCCACCTCGGCGCGACAGGCCGGGTAGGCGGAGCAGGTGCGGTCTTTCAGCACGCCGGCGCCCGCCAGCAACTGAGCGCCATGGCAGATGGCGGCCACGGGCTTGTCGGCGTCAAAGAAATGACGCACCGCCGCCACCACGGCAGGGTAGGTGCGCAGGTACTCGGGGCCGCGGCCGCCGGGCACGACCAGGGCGTCGTACTGGTCGGGGCGCACCTCGGCGAAGGTGGCGTTGAGCACAAAGTTGTGCCCAGGCTTTTCGCTGTAGGTCTGGGCGCCTTCGAAATCATGGATGGCCGTCTTGATGGCGTCACCCGCCTTCTTGTCGGGGCACACCGCATGCACCGTGTGGCCCACCGCCAGCAGCGCCTGGAAAGGCACCATCACTTCGTAGTCTTCGCAGTAATCCCCGCAGATCATCAAAATCTTCTTGCCAGCCATGTCAGTCTCCTTTGGGTTTGAGGCGACTTGATTGTTCTGGCTGCCCGCGACGTGCGGGTGTTATCGGGTTACTACAAAGCACATCGGGGTCGCAGGCCCTGCCACCCCTGCGCTGGATCAGGCGGTGAGGCGGTCCAGGGCTTCGCGGTACTTGGCGGCCGTCTTCTCGATCACTTCACGCGGCAAACGAGGTGCAGGTGCCGTCTTGTTCCAGGGGGCGCCATTGACACGGACGGCTTCGAGCCAGTCACGCACGAACTGCTTGTCGTAGCTGGGCGGGTTTTCGCCGGCCGCAAAAGCGGCGTCATAGCCTTCCACCGGCCAGTAGCGCGAGCTGTCGGGGGTGAGCACCTCGTCCATCAGCACCAGGCTGCCGTCGGTGTCCAGGCCGAATTCGAACTTGGTGTCGGCAATGATCATGCCCTTGGTCAGCGCGATCTCGGCTGCGGCCTTGTAGATGGCGATGCTGATGTCGCGGATGCGGGTAGCCAGGTCCAGGCCGATCATCTCGACCGTGCGCTCGAAGGTGATGTTCTCGTCGTGCTCGCCCATCTCGGCTTTGGCCGCAGGCGTGTAGATGGGCTCGGGCAGGCGGGATGCGTTCTTCAGGCCTTCGGGCAGGGGCACGCCACAGACCGAGCGGCTTTCCTGGTACTCCTTCCAGCCGCTGCCAGCCAGGTAGCCGCGCACCACGGCCTCGACCGGAATGGGCTTGAGGCGTTTGACGAGCATCGAACGGCCCGCGACCTGGGCCACTTCGTCAGCGGCCACCACGCTCTCGGGGGCGTCGCCAGTCAGGTGGTTGGGGCACAGGTGGCCCAGCTTGTCGAACCAGAACAGCGCCATCTGGGTCAGCAGTTCGCCCTTGCCGGGGATGGGCTCGCCCATGATGACGTCAAAGGCAGAGAGCCGGTCGCTGGCCACCATCAGGATGCGGTCGGTGCCCACGGCATAGTTGTCGCGCACCTTGCCACGGGCCAGCAGGGAGAGGGAATGGAGGGCAGAGGTGTGCAAGGCGGTGGACATGGTTTTGACTTCAGAGAAAACGGCGGAAACCCAGAAATGAAAAAGCCCGCTGAACAGTCAACGGGCCCGCGCTATTCAGCGTGATTATCGCAAGAGTCGACCGGCCACGCCATGAGGCGGCCCGGCAGATGACGCCAGAGGCAAGGCCCGGCCATGAAAAAAGGCCCCGCAGGGGCCTTCAAGCCCCTGTCTTCTTTCAGCAGCCCTGCAACGAAGTGAACAGGCCGGCGCCGGGCCGCCCCAAGGCGGCCTGCGGCCCCCTGGGGCAAACACGAAGTGAGGGAGCGTGGGGGCAGTACAGCCCGCCGCCCGGCCGCCCGAAGGCGAGCTGGGCCCCCTTGGGGGGCAGCGACCACACGAAGTGAGGAAGCGTGGGGGCCTCAGTACAGCCCGCCGCCCGGCCGCCCGAAGGCGGGCTGGGCCCCCTTGGGGGGCAGCGACCACACGAAGTGAGGGAGCGTGGGGGCCTCAGTACAGCCCGCCGCCCGGCCGCCCGAAGGCGGGCTGGGCCCCTTGGGGGGCAGCGACCACACGAAGTGAGGAAGCGTGGGGGCCTCAGTTCACCACCTGGGCCAACTCGCCGGCGGCGTAGCGTGCGGCCATGATCTGCAGGGTCGCGCCCTTGATCTTGGCACCCTGGCCTTCGCAACCGAATTCGAGGTAGCGCTGCTTGCACACCGCCTTGGCGGCTTCGCGGGCCGGCTTGAGCCACTCGCGGGCATCGAACTTGTCGGGGTTCTCGGCCAGGAACTTGCGCACCGCGCCGGTCATGGCCAGGCGGATGTCGGTGTCGATGTTGATCTTGCGCACGCCGAACTTGATGGCTTCCTGGATTTCGGCCACGGGCACGCCGTAGGTTTCCTTCATCTTGCCGCCGTACTGGTTGATCAGGGCCAGCAGTTCCTGGGGCACCGACGACGAACCATGCATCACCAGGTGGGTGTTGGGGATGCGGGCGTGGATTTCCTTGACGCGGCTGATGGCCAGCACATCGCCGGTGGGCGGACGGCTGAATTTGTAGGCGCCGTGGCTGGTGCCGATGGCAATGGCCAGGGCATCGAGCTGGGTTTCCTGGACGAAGCGGGCCGCCTCTTCGGGGTCGGTCAGCATCTGGCTGTGGTCGAGCTTGCCGACGGCACCGATGCCATCTTCTTCGCCCGCCTCGCCGGTTTCCAGCGAGCCCAGGCAGCCGAGTTCGCCTTCCACGGTGACGCCAACCTTGTGGGCCATGGCAACCACCTGACGGGTGACGTCCACGTTGTAGGCGAAGTCGGCCGGGGTCTTGCCGTCTTCACGCAGCGAACCGTCCATCATCACCGAGCCGAAGCCCAGGTCGACGGCGCCAGCACAGATCTTGGGGCTGGTGCCGTGGTCCTGGTGCATCACCAGCGGAATGTGGGGATAGGCTTCGGTGGCGGCCTGGATCAGGTGCTTGATGAAGGGCTCACCGGCGTACTTGCGGGCACCGGCGCTGGCCTGCAGGATGACCGGAGCGCCCACTTCGTCGGCCGCAGCCATCACGGCCTGAACCTGCTCCAGGTTGTTGACGTTGAAGGCTGGAATGCCGTAGCCGTTGGCGGCGGCGTGGTCCAGCAGTTCGCGCATGGAAACGAGAGACATGGTGTAGATCCCTGGGAGGTAATGATGAATCGGTGAACGCGGGCAAGCCCCGGCTTGGTAACCCCGCTGTAACTGCAGAGATTTTAGCCGTATGTCGCCACGCCACGCCATGCCCAGACGGGCTCCCAGGGCCGCTCCCTGGCGCCCTTCCGGGTGCCAGGGGAAGGGTCGCGCTCAGCTGACGCGGCAGATCTTCAACATGTTGGTGCCGCCGGGCGCCCCCATGGGCTCGCCACAGGTGATGGCGTACACATCACCGCTGCCCACGATGCCGCGCTTCTTGAGGTGGGCTTCGGCCTGAACCAAGGCGGTATCGCGGTCGCCACTGGTGTCCATGAGCAGGGGGCGCACATTGCGGAACAAGGCCATGCGGCGCTGCGTGGCCACCTTGGTGGTGAGGGCGTAGATGGGCACGTGGATGCGGTGACGGCTCATCCACAGGGCGGTCGAGCCACTGTCCGTCATGGCCACGATGGCCTTGGCGCCCAGGTGGTGAGCCGTGAACAGCGCGCCCATGGCGATCGATTGGTCGATGCGATTGAACGATTTGCCCATGAAGTCGGCTTCCAGTTCGACTTCCTCGGCGGCCTCGGCAGCGCTGCAGATCTTGGCCATCTCCTCGACCGTCTCAAGCGGAAATTTGCCGGCGGCGGTCTCGGCCGAAAGCATCACGGCATCGGTGCCGTCGAGCACGGCGTTGGCCACGTCACTGACCTCGGCGCGGGTGGGCACGGGGTTGGTGATCATGCTTTCCATCATCTGGGTGGCGGTGATCACGACCTTGTCGTTGTCGCGGGCCAGGCGGATCATGCGCTTTTGCAGCGCCGGCACCACCGCGTTGCCCACTTCGACAGCCAGGTCGCCGCGCGCCACCATGATGCCGTCGCTGGCGGCCAGGATTTCCTCCAGGCGCGGGATGGCCTCGGCCCGTTCGATCTTGGCGATCAGGCCCGGCTTGTGGCGGTATTCGGCCGCGGCCACGTTGCACAGCTGGCGAGCCATTTCCATGTCGGTGGCGTTCTTGGGAAAGCTCACCGCCACGTAGTCGGCCTGGAAGCTCATCGCGGTGCGGATGTCTTCCATGTCTTTGGCGGTCAGCGCCGGGGCGGTCAGGCCGCCCCCCTGTTTGTTGATGCCCTTGTTGTTGGACAGCTCACCACCGAGCTTGACCACGGTGTGCACCTGCTCGCCGCGCACGGCGGTGACGGTCAGCACGATCAGGCCGTCGTTGAGCAGCAGCACGTCGCCCGCCTTGACGTCGCGCGGCAGCTCCTTGTAGTCCAGCCCAACGCCCTGCAGGTCACCCGGCTCAGCGCGTGAGGCATCCAGCACGAACGGCATGCCCGGCTCAAGCATCACCTTGCCTTCGGCGAACTTGCCGACGCGGATCTTCGGCCCCTGCAGGTCAGCCATGATGGCCACTTCGCGCCCGGCGCGCTGGGCAGCAGCACGCACCAGGGTGGCGCGGTCGATGTGGTCCTGGGCCTTGCCATGGCTGAAATTCAGCCGCACGACATTGACGCCCGCACGGATCATTTTTTCCAGCAGATCGGGATCGCTGGAGGCGGGGCCAAGGGTGGCGACGATTTTGGTGGCGCGGCGGGTGCTCATGCAGTGTCTCCTGTAACTTAGTTTCTATTTTCACACGGATCGAGTTACCAACGCGGTACATGCCATCCGCAATGCCCGCCTAGCGGACACGGACATTCGATCCGGCTTGCATTGTGCGCGGCCCCGGGCTTGGTCTGCGTCAGAACCACGCCCGCCGGGTGCGCGCCAGGGTGCTGCGCGAGCCGTGCGCGCCCGCGGTGTGGCGCACCAGCGCTGCCGGCTGCGCGGATGATTGAAAATCCTGGTTTTGAAGCATTTAGACCGACGGCAATCCCAGGCAGATCAAGGGGGCTTTGCCACAGGACAAATGCATCAGCTTTGAGGCGCGTCAACGGCCTGTCTTGACAAAGCCCTACCATCCGCACCTGCCGCTAAATTCGCAGAATCCTTTAGGCGACCATGAACGTCACTCAGAACTCCCCTCAACCGCTGCCCGCACCGCTGGCTCCGGACCTCCCCCTGCCCCACCGCAAGATCATCCGCTCGTGGCTGATTCCCCTGTCCGAGCGCACCACGCTGTGGGCCATTGTGTTGCTGGCTTTCGATTACGCCGTGCTGGGCGCCTTCCTCTGTGGCGTGGTGTTGCTGGGTTCGGTCTGGCTCAAGCTGCTGTGCGGCCTGGCCGCCGGCTTCATGCTGGGCCGCCTGTTCATCATTGGCCACGACGCCTGTCACCAGAGCCTGACACCGCACCGCCGCCTGAACAAATGGCTGGGCCGCATCGCCTTTTTGCCCTCGATCACGCCCTACAGCCTGTGGGACGTGGGCCACAACGTGGTGCATCATGGCTTCACCAATCTGAAGGGTGTGGATTTCGTCTGGGAACCCAAGACCCAGGCCGAGTTCGAGGCCATGACCCCGGGTCGCCGCTTCATGGAACGCCTGTACCGCAGCGGCTGGGCCCCCGGCCTGTACTACATGATCGAAATCTGGTGGAAGAAGATGTTCTTCCCCAGCAAGTCGAGCATGGGCACCCGTCGCCCGCTGTTCTTGTGGGATTGCGTGGGCGTGTCGGCCTACGGTGTGGTCTGGATCGGCGCCCTGGTGGCCTCGGCCCTCAGCACCGGCCAGTCCATCGCCACCCTGCTGCTGCTGGGCTTTGTGGTGCCGATGATGTTCTGGTTCGCCATGATCGGTTTCGTGGTGTACGTGCACCACACCCATGTGAAGGTGTCCTGGCATGACAACAAGGCTGCCTGGACCCGTGCCCAGCCTTTTGTGTCGACCACCGTGCACCTGACCTTCCCGCTGCAGATCGGCGCCGTGCTGCACCACATCATGGAGCACACCGCCCACCACGTGGACATGAGCATTCCGCTGTACCGCCTGAAGGACGCCCAGAAGATGCTGGAAGACCTGCTGCCAGGCCGCATCATCATCCAGCCTTTCTCGTGGAGCTGGTACTTCAAGACCGCCCGCGCCTGCAAGCTGTATGACTTCACGCGCCGCTGCTGGACCGACTTCAAGGGTCAGGCCACCAGCGTGCCGCAACCGATGCCGGCCTGATCACCGCCGACCCGCCCAACAAAAAGCCCCGTCATTGACGGGGCTTTTTTGCATCCGGCCCAGGCCCCTGAGGGGCACAGAATCGGGCCGGGGAATCACTGCTCGCTGGCGCGGCGCGACAGGATCTCGAAGGCCGGCAGGGTCTTGCCTTCCAGCACTTCGAGGAAAGCGCCACCGCCGGTGGAGATGTAGCCCACCTGCTTTTCGATGCCGTACTTGGCAATCGCCGCCAGGGTGTCGCCACCGCCGGCGATGCTGAAAGCACTCGATTCAGCGATGGCCTGGGCGATCACCTTGGTGCCGTTCTCGAAGGCAGGGAACTCGAACACACCCACCGGACCATTCCAGACGATGGTGCCGGCCGCCTTGAGCTGGGTGGCCAGGCGGGCCGCGGTCTCGGGGCCGATGTCCAGGATCAGGTCGTCGTCCTCCACCTCGGTGGCCTTCTTGACGGTGGCCGGGGCGTCGATGGCGAAGGTCTTGGCCACCACCACGTCGGTGGGGATCGGCACCTCGGCGCCGCGCGCCTTCATGGCTGCAATCACGGCCGTGGCTTCGCCCAGCAGGTCTGGCTCGGCCAGACTCTTGCCGATCTTCAGGCCGGCCGCCAGCATGAAGGTGTTGGCAATGCCGCCGCCCACGATCAACTGATCAACGTTCTTGGCCAGACTTTGCAGAATGGTCAGCTTGGTGCTGACCTTGCTGCCAGCCACGATGGCGGCCAGCGGGCGCTTGGGATTGGCCAGGGCCTTGGAGATGGCGTCGATCTCGGCCGCCAGCAGCGGACCGGCACAGGCCACGGGGGCAAACTGGGCGATGCCGTAGGTGGTGCCCTCGGCACGGTGTGCGGTGCCAAAGGCGTCGTGCACAAAGATGTCGCACAGGGCAGCCAGTTTGCGGGCCAGCTCTTCCTTGTTCTTTTTCTCGCCCACGTTCAGGCGGCAGTTTTCAAGCAGGACCACCTGGCCAGGGGCCACGCTCACGCCGTCGACCCAGTTGGAGACCAAAGGCACCTCGCGCCCCAGCAGCTCGCCCAGGCGCTTGGCCACGGGGGCCAGCGAGTCCTCGGGCTTGAACTCACCCTCGGTCGGGCGGCCCAGGTGCGAGGTGACCATCACGGCGGCACCGGCCTGCAGCGCCATCTGGATGCAGGGAACGCTGGCACGGATGCGGGTGTCTTCGGTGATGTGGCCTGCGTCGTCCTGGGGCACGTTCAGGTCGGCTCGGATGAAGACGCGCTTGTCGCGGGCTTGGCCGCTGGCGCACAGGTCGGAAAATCGGATGACGTTCATGGCTTGGCTTTGGTTCTGGACAAAACCCTTCCATTCTAGAAGCATGGGCTTCGTCAAACTGACACAACCCAGGCCCAGGGCCGGCCCCGACGCCTCACCAGCCCAGGCCGATGTGCAGCGGCAGGTACACCGCCATGCCCAGCACAATGGTCAGCAGCACGTCCTTCTTCCAGTAATAGGCCGCAGCACCGGCCAGGGCACCATACAGTCGGGCGTCCTGCAACGAAGGGGTGAGATGGCCCTGCACCATCACCACCTCGGGCACCACCACCGCCGCCAGGGCCGCGATGGGTGCGTACTGCAAACCTCGCTGGGCCCAGTGGGGCAGGCTCCAGGGCTTGCTCGACATGAAAAAGAAGCTGCGTGCGATCACGGTCACGCAGGCCAGGCCGATGATGACGGCAACGGTCCAGAGGTCGGTAGTCCCCATCAGGTGCTTTCCATCAGGTGTTTTCAGGCGATGCGATTCAGTGCGGGGCGCCTGCCGCGCGCCGAGGTTCAAAGCGCTCCAGGCTCAGACACAGCAGCACGGCCACCGCAATGGCGGCCACGATGTTGAGCTTGAGTGGCAAGGCATAGGCCAGCACGGCGGCCACACCGGCCACCGCCACCGCCACCGCGCGCAGCCGCGTGCTGGCCAGCGAACACAGGATGCCGATCAGGCACAGGATGCCGGCGAAACCCAGCCCCCATTGCGTGGGGATGAAATTGGCGGCCACCACACCCACCAGGCTGGCCGAGATCCAGCTACCCCAGTTGACCACGCAGTTGCCCGCCAGATAAGCGGTTTGGGCCAGGCGCTCTTCGGCGTTCACCCCGGGCTTGGGGTAATGCCGTGTGAACAGCACATAGGTCAGGTCGGCCGTGAGGTAGCCATGCATCAGGCGCTCCCACAGCGGCAGGTGCATCAGGTAGGGGCGCAAATGCAGGCTGAACACCACAAAACGCAGGTTAACGCAAAAGCCCGTGGCCAGGATCACCCAGGCCGGGGCCCCGGCCACCAGCAAGGGAATGGCCGCCAGTTGCGAGCTGCCGGCAAACACCAGCAAGGTCATGAGCACGGACTCGAAGACGCTCATGCCCGACTTGACCATGGCCACGCCCGTCATCAGTCCCCAGGCGGCAATGCCCGGGGCCTGGGGCCACATCTGGCTCATGCCGGCAGCGAAGGCTGAGTGGCGGTAATGGGCAGGGCGCAGAAACATCGCGTGCGTCCGGCCTCAGGCCACGGTGCCGAGCACGGCATCCACCTGCAAGGGAAAGCCGCGCAGAAAATCGGCCACCGGCAGGCGCTTGCCGCCAGCACGCTGCAACACACTCAGGCGCAGCCGGCCTTGCCCGCACTGCACCAGCACGCCGCCCTCGTCCACCGCCAGGATGCGTCCCGGGGTGTCGCCCGCACCGGGCTCAGGGGTGGCCGCCCAGACCTTGATCGTCTCGGCCCCCAACACCGTCTGGGCACCCGGAAAAGGATCGAAGGCGCGCACCCGGCGGCCAATGACTTCGGCCGACAACGCCCAGTCCATCGCAGCCTCGGCCTTTTCGATCTTGTGCGCGTAGTTCACGCCTTCGGCCGGTTGTGGCACAGGGCGCAGGCCACCACAGGCGGCCAGTTCCAGGGCTTCGACGATCATCCGCCCGCCCAGAGTGGCCAGGCGATCGTGCAAGGTGGCGGTGGTCTCGGTGCCTGAAATGGGCAAGCGCTCCACCAGCAACATGTCGCCCGTGTCCAGCCCGGCATCCATCTGCATGATGGTGACGCCGGTTTCAGAGTCCCCCGCCTCGATGGCACGGTGGATGGGCGCCGCACCGCGCCAGCGCGGCAGCAGCGAGGCGTGGATGTTCAGGCAGCCCAGGCGGGGCGTGTCCAGCACCCACTGCGGCAGGATCAACCCGTAGGCAGCCACCACCATCACGTCGGCCTGCGCCGCCAGGATGGCCTCGCGCGCCGCGGCGGCCTCATCGGGGTACTTGCCATCGAGCCGCAGGCTGCGCGGTTGTGCCACGGCCACCCCTTGCGCCACGGCCCATTGCTTGACCGGGGAAGGCTGCAGCTTGAGGCCGCGGCCGGCAGGCCGGTCGGGCTGGGTGAGCACCAGCGGGACCTCAAAACCGGCCGCATGGAGCCGTTCCAGCGCCACGCGGGCAAACTCCGGCGTACCGGCAAAAATCACTCTCATGCGTTCAGCCCCGCCAGACGGCAGGTGTCATCCAAGGTGGAGCCCATTGGGCGGATTGCGAACCTGCTGGTAGATCACGCGGCGCAGCACGCCTTGGGGGTCCAGGTGCAGGTAGGCATAGAAAGGTTCGTTGAGATCGAGAAATTGATAGACCCAGACCGAGCCCTCGAAGCGGGCCACCTGATCGATGCGCAGCGGCTGGCCATACAGCAGACGGATGTCCTCGGCCCGGGTCTGGTCGATCACCATGTCAGCGTCGATGCGGCTTTTCAGCAGGGGCTGATCCACACGCCGCAGCCGGCCCTCGGCATCCAGGTCCAGGTTGTAGACCGTCACCCCGGCCGGCAGGAACGAATACTGCAGCCGCTCGCCCTGAGGCAGGGCGTAGCGGGCGGTGGGCTCACCCAACCGGGCCAGCACCTCGGCCCGGGTCGAGCCCAAAGGCTGCGACATCGGAAAGCGCGGCCCCACCCAACCCGCACAGCCTGCCAGGCCCAGCGCCAGCAGGCACGAAGCCAGCCCGTGCCGAGCCCGGAGCCCACTCATTCGCGGGCCTCGCGTTGCAGCTTGAGCATCTTGGTCTTGATGCGATTGCGCTTGAGCGGAGACAGGTACTCGACAAACACCTTGCCCAGCAAGTGGTCCATCTCGTGCTGGATGCAGACGGCCAGCAGGCCCTCGGCACTGATTTCGCGCGACTGGCCCTGGGCGTCCAGCGCCTTCACCCGCACCGCGGCAGCGCGTTCAACGCCGTCATAGATGCCCGGCACCGACAGGCAACCTTCGTCACCCACGTGGTGCTCTTCGCTGGCCCAGGTGATTTCGGGGTTGATCAGCACCAGCGGCTGATCCCGGTCTTCGGAGACATCGATCACGATCAGACGCTCGTGGAAATCCACCTGGGTGGCCGCCAGGCCGATGCCCTTGGCGTCGTACATGGTCTCGAACATATCGGCCACACGTTGTTGCAGGCGCTCGTCAAACGAGGTGACGGGCTTGGCCACCTTGTGCAGGCGGGGATCGGGGTAACAGAGAATGGGTAGAAGAGCCATGGCGTTTCGCAGCAGTTGTCGCTATTTTCGCCACTTTTGGCTTGCCCCTCCCGGGCTGGGTTCATTTTTCATTGCCCAATCAAGGGCTTGGGCGCAAAATCTGACCCGTTTTGTGACGTTCCGCCGGGTTGAAGCCGACCTTTGACGGCGGACCCCGGGAGCTGCAGGAATGCCAAAAGACCACCACCATCAGCCCGTGCGCAGCGATCGACGGCTGATCACGTTTTCCGCCCTCTCGATGCTGGGCCTTGCCGCTGTGCCCGCCTGGGCACAGCGCTACCCCGTCACCAGCGAACAGAAAGCCAGTGCCCAGCAGGCCGCCCAGAATGGTGTGCCTGAAGGCGAACTGTCCGCCAGCGCCCCCAACACCTACACGGTCAAAGGCGGCGACACCCTGTGGGGCATTTCAGGCGTGTTCCTGAAAAAACCCTGGCGCTGGCCGGCGCTGTGGGGCATGAACTTCGAACAGGTCAGCAACCCCCACCTGATCTACCCTGGGCAGACGCTCTACCTGATCCGCCAGAACGGGATGGCCCGCCTGAGCCTCAGCCCGGCCGACGGCTCGGCCGACATCCCCACCGTGCGGGTGTCGCCGCGCTCGCGCTACGAGTCGCTGGCAGACAACGCCCTGCCCACCCTGCGCAGCCACCTGATCGAGCCCTTCCTCGCAGAGCCCGTGGTGGTCGACGAAAACACCTTGCTGCAAGCGCCCCACATCGTGGCCGCACAGGACGACCGCGTGCTGATGAGCCGCGGCGACCGGGCCTACGCGCGCGGCGAAGCCAGCACCCCGCTGCTGATGGGCCCGGGCCTGCCGCGCGACTTCCGGGTGTTCCGCAGCGCGACCCCGATCAAGGACCCGAACGACGGCAAGATCCTTGGGTATGAGGCCCAGTACCTCGGGCGTGCCCGCTTGATTCGCGCCGAAGGCGCACAGGACGAGCCCGACGACACCCCGGTGGTGCGCCCCTTCCCGGCCAGCAACGTCAGCGAAGGCGGCTACCCGGCCACCAAGAAGCCACCGCCGCCCACCGAGATCATCCCGGCCTCGATCGACATCACCTCGATCAAGGAAGAGATCCGCGCTGGCGACCGCCTGTTGCCCGAGCCCCCCCGCCAGTTGATGAACTACGTGCCCCGGGCCCCTCAGGTGCCCACCGAGCGCGGCCGCGTGGCCTCGATCTACGGCAGCGCGGTGGCCAACGCGGCACAAAACCAGATCGTGGCGATCAACCTGGGCACACGCGACGGCATCGAACCCGGGCATGTGCTGGCCATCCTCAGCGAAGGGGCCCGTCTGCTGGACACCAGTGACGGCTCGCGCGCCCGCATGAAATTGCCCGACGAACGCAACGGCCTCCTGATGGTGTTCCGCTGCTTCGACCGCATCTCGTACGCGCTGATTCTGGAGATCAAGCAGGCCGTGCGTGTGGGCGACCGCCTGGTCAACCCCCTCTGATCGCGGCGCTCCACCCCCGGGGCCCGGCATGGCGCTGCAACGAGAAGAACTCCAGGCCTGGCTGCGCCTGACACTGAGTCCGGGCGTGGGCAACCAGAGCGCCCGGCGCCTGCTCGCGGCCCTGGGCTCGGCCGAGGCGGTGTTCGAAGCCCCCAGGGACCAACTCGGTACCCTGGCCACGCCCGCGCAGACCCAGGCCCTGTGCCAGCCTCCCGCGGGCCTGCAGACCCTGCTGGAGCGCACCTGGGACTGGCTGCAGAACCCGACCGAAGGCCTGTGTCACCAGGTGCTGACACTGGGCGACCCGGCCTATCCCGCCGATCTGCTGCAACTGGCCGATCCCCCCTTGATGCTGTATGCCCTGAGTGGCCGCCCCTTGCCCCCCAGCGACGCACCGCTGCAGGCCATGGCCGTGGTTGGCAGCCGCAACCCCAGCGCCCAAGGCCTGGAGAATGCACACGCCTTCGCCCACAGCCTGGTCGGCCATGGCTTCTGCGTGGTGTCCGGATTGGCCCTGGGCATTGACGGCGCTGCGCACGAAGGGGCCCTGAGCGCCGCGGCAGGCAGGCCAGACACCGCCCACGGGCCCACGTGGGCGGTGGTGGGCACCGGCCTGGACCGGGTGTACCCGCGCCAACACCGCGCGCTGGCCCACCGCGTGGCACTGCAAGGGGTGATGCTGAGCGAATACCCGCTGGGCACCCCGCCCCTGGCCGCCAACTTTCCCAAGCGCAACCGACTGATCGCGGCCCTGGCGCGCGGCACCCTGGTGGTGGAGGCGGCCCTGGCCTCGGGCTCGCTGGTCACGGCCCGCCTGGCGGCCGAGCAGGGCAAAGAGGTGTTCGCCATCCCGGGCTCGATCCATGCCCCGCAATCCAGGGGCTGCCACGCGCTGATCCGCCAGGGCGCCAAGCTGGTGGAAACCGTGCAGGACATCCTGGAGGAGCTGCCGTCGTCCCATTCACCCGATTCACCTGATTCACCCCGTTCACCCGGTGTGCCCCAGCCCGAGCTGCCCGGCCTGGCACGCCGCCATGAGGCGGCGGCCGAGGGCGCCCCCGCCACGGGCGACGAGGTGCTGGACGCGCTGGGTCAGGACCCCTGCACACTGGACACCCTGCAGGCCCGCTGCGGCTGGTCCACCCCGACGCTGCAGGCACGCTTGCTGACACTTGAGCTCAACGGCCAGATCAGCCGCCTGCCGGGTGGGCGCTTTCAGCGCATCGGCATGGCTTGAGTCCCGACCACGGCGCAGGCAAAGCGGGGCCAAAAGGGGGGCCCGGCGAACTCGGCTATATTGCCCGGATGATGGATGTTCTGGTCTTTGTGTACGAAAACTATGGGCGCAGCGACGCCTGCCCCGAACTGACGCAGCTGGGCCACAAGCTGACAGCGGTCGGGTTCGAGTCGGAGGAGATCGAGCAAGCGCTCGACTGGCTGGAGGATCTGCAGCAGACCGCCGCAGGCATGCGCGCCGTGCTGCCCCGCCCTGGCGGCAGTGGTACGAGCCCACTCAACCGTCCCCGTGTACAGGCGGCCCGCCAGGACAGCCTTCGAGCCTACCTGCCCCGCGAGATCGAGCACCTGGGCTCGGAGGGCTTGGGCTTTCTGCTGTTCCTGCAGGCCGCCAAGGCCCTGCCGACCGAACTGCATGAGGTGGTGATGGACCGGGCCACCGCCGCGCACGACCGTCCGCTGACGCTGGAAGAGCTGAAAATCATCATCCGCATGGTGTTCTGGCAGTTCGACCACGAGCCCAGTGCCTTGGTGCTGGACGAGCTGTGCCACGACCGCAGCACGCAGACGCTGCACTGATCCCAGGCCAACGCCGCCAAGGCCGGCCGGACCTCAGTTGAGCAGGCGTTCGGGGTTGGCGTCGAGCTTGGCCAGGGCGTCTCGGGTGGCCCGCAGGGTGAGGGTCTCTTCCTCCTGGGGCACCATCAACCCCGCCTGCAGATAGGCCGCCAGGCGGCGCAGCTGAATCAGGTAACTGCTGCCATCCATGGCCGCGAACAGGTGCAACTGGCGCCGGTCGCTGCGCCAGGCGTACTGCACCTGCTTGACCGAGCCGTTGTGGTCGAGTGAAAACCAGAGCCCGGTCTGCAATTCGAGCGCCCAGGCCAGCATGTCCTCGCTGGGCTGGGTGCCTCCGCCGGCCACCACGGTGAGCGCAGCACCATCCACCCCCAGCATCACCTCCAGGCTTTCTGCATCCAGTGGCAGTTCGTCCAGGCCCTCTTCGGTGACGTAGTCCTCAAGGTGGGTGAGGCGCTTGGCCATCGCGTCGATGGTGGCCTGCGGGATGGCTTCGGTCTTGGACAAAAAGGCATCCGCCAGCGTCTCGCTGAGGATCTTGATGTGGGCCTCTTGCGGGGCCCCGGTCACGCCCAGCATGGCCAAGCCCTTGCGCAAGTGCTGCAGCAGCATGGGCAGGTCATGGATCACACGGGCACGGTCAGAGCGATTGGGCTTGGCACTGGCGGCCCACACCAGATCGGCCGCGGCCTTCTTGAGCGCCACCGTGCTCTCGTGCTGCGGCCCGCTGCGAACGGCCGACAGGGCCAGCACCTCGGACCACACCTTGAACAGGAAATCCCGGATCTCGTCGCGCACCGGCATGTCCTTGAGCATGTTGCGCATCTCGATCGTGTACTGGATGGCCAGCGCCTCTTTCTGCTCCACCTGCTGGGCGACGGTCACCAGGCGCGCCGTCTTGCCTTTCTCGGTCAGGAAGCGATTGAGAAATTTCTGGAACTCATCGTGCACCAGCTGGAACACACGACGCCCGGTTTCGGGGTACTGCTCGATCACCTGCACCACGCGACGGATCTCGGCCTCCAGGGCAGAGTCAGCGATGGTGTTGTCATCAAACCCCAGCACGCACGAGCCCATGCGGTCGATCAGCAGGCGGGCCGGGTGGCTGAGGTTGTCAAAGAACTCGGGCTCGGCCAAGGCCACCCGCAGCACGGGCACCTGCAGCCTGGCAAACCAGACCCGGATCGCCGGCGGCAGACGTTCCTCAGACAGAATGCTCTGGAACATCAAGGCCACGATTTCGATGGTGGCTTTTTCAGCGGGGTTGGCCGTCTTCTTCTTGAGCTCGGCCGATTTGTCGCGCAAGGCGCCGGCCGCGGCTGCCACCCCGGCTGGGGTGCCCTCCATCATGAACAGGTTCTGCACCGAAGCCATGCGCTGGCCCACGCCCCCCATGCTGGCCCCCGTGGTCAACATGGGCATGAGGGCTTGAGCCAAAGCCTCACTGGCCGGTGCGCCACCACGGGCCGCCATCAGCCCCTGCGCCAAACCCGCACCACCCACGGCCCCCGAGATCGAGCCCTGGGACGACAGGGCGGCCACGGCGGGCACATCGCCCACCGAGCGCACCAGCAAGCGCTGCAACTGGCCGATCAGGCCATGGGCCCGGGCCCGAGCGCGCATCAGCGGCGAGCTGCCCGACAGGATCTGGGTCTCATCGCCCCCGGTGCGGGTGGTGTGCAGGCGCCCCGGGCCATCACCGGACACGCCCGGACGCCCGCTGAGCTCTGCCGCGGACGACAGTGGCGCCGTGCCCGAGACGCCAGTCTCCATGACACCGGGCGAGGCCGGTGCCCGCTTGACCCTGCTGCGCAGGTCATCCGAAGCCACCACACCACGCTGTTGCAACCACTGGTTGGCCTGGCGGTAGGCCTCCTGGATCTGGGGCGCCAGAATTTCTTTGATGCGCTCGGACAGCAGCAGCAACACGTCGCGGTTCAGGCCACTGGCCACCCATTGCTCGATCAGGTGCTGGCACAGGGTTTCCTGCCGCAGCACGTCATCGGCGCCCAGATCCCCCCCGCGAGGCAACTCCTGCAGCTTGCCGCGCAACTCCTGAAAGCCCGCGCCCACACGCTCGGACAAGGCCTGGGCCATGCGCGAGGCGGTGATCTGGTTGTCGAGCACATCGTCGCCCACCAGTTGCAGGTTCATCACGTCGAGCTGTGCGGTGCGCGGCGCTGAGGGCCCGGGCGGATGCAAGGCCTTCAGCCAGGCTGACTGCAAGCCTTCGACAAAAGCCTTGCGGTGCTGCTGCCAGCTCAGCCAGGCATCGCGGTGCAACTGCATGTCACGCGCCATGCCTGTCTGGCTGGCCAGCGTCAGCAGCTGGGTTTCACAGGCCTCTGCCAATGCAGGCAGGCCCTGGACCAACACATCCACAAAGCGGCGGCGCACCTGGGCGCCCAGCTCTGGGGGTGGAGGAGAAGGGCTGAAGACCATCGCGGGGCGGTGAGAAACTCAGAACCAGGAACTCAGACCGTGGCACCCGCGTTTGGATCGTCAGGGTCACCTTCCTTGCGCACCGGACCCTTGATCAGATCCTCGCGCTTGATGCCCAGCCACATGGCAATCGCCGCGGCCACGAACACCGAGGAGTAGATGCCGAACAAAATGCCGATGGTCAGCGCCATCGCAAAGTAATGCAGCGTCTGGCCGCCGAACAGCAGCATCGACAGCACCATGATCTGGGTCGATCCGTGGGTGATGATGGTGCGGCTGATGGTGGAAGTGATCGCGTTGTCGATGATCTGCACCGTGTTCATCTTGCGAAAGCGCCGGAAGTTCTCACGGATCCGGTCGAAGATCACCACCGACTCGTTCACGGAATACCCCAGCACAGCCAACACTGCTGCCAGCACCGCGAGCGAGAACTCCCACTGGAAGAAGGCAAAGAAGCCCAGGATGATCACCACGTCGTGCAGGTTGGCAATGATGGCCGCCACCGCGAACTTCCATTCGAAGCGGAAGGCCAGGTAGACCATGATGCCCAGCACCACCATGCCCAGGGCCTTGAGCCCATCGTGCGCCAGCTCTTCGCCCACCTGCGGACCGACGAACTCGGTGCGGCGCAGGCTGGCTTCGCCGTCCAGCGCCTTCAGGGCCACCATGACCTTGTCACTTTGCTGCGCCGAACTCACGCCCTTCTGGGCCGGCAGACGGATCATCACGTCCTTGGAGCTGCCGAAGTTCTGCACCAGCACATCGTCAAAGCCCAGGCCGGTGACGGTGCTGCGCACCTTCTCGAGTTCGGGCGCCTGCACATAGGCCACGTGCATCACGGTGCCGCCGGTGAACTCCACCGACAGGTGCAAGCCCCGGGTCAGCAGGAAGAACACCGCCGCGGCGAAGGTGAGAAAGGAAATCACATTGAACACCAGCGCGTTCTTCATGAACGGGATGTCTTTGCGGATCTTGAAAAATTCCATCGCTTTGTCCTTGCTGGGCCAGTCCCCGACAGCGGGGCTGGCCGATCATCAGTCTTGCGGGCTCAATCGGCCTTGGCCACGGCCGTGCCGTCGCCATCAGGGCGCCACACCGTGCCAATGGCCACGGACTTGAGCTTCTTCTTGCGGCCATACCAGAGGTTGACCAGGCCACGTGAGAAGAACACGGCCGAGAACATCGAGGTCAGGATGCCGATGCAATGCACCACGGCAAAACCCCGCACCGGGCCCGAGCCAAAAGCCAGCAAGGCCAGGCCCACGATCAGCGTGGAGATGTTGGAGTCCAGGATGGTGGCCCAGGCACGGTCGTAACCAGCATGGATGGCCGCCTGCGGCGAGGCGCCGCTGCGCAGCTCCTCACGCACACGCTCGTTGATGAGCACGTTGGAGTCGATCGCCATGCCCAGCGCCAAGGCCATGGCCGCAATGCCTGGCAGGGTCAGGGTGGCCTGCATCATCGACAGCACCGCCACCAGCAGCAGCAGGTTCAGGCCCAGGGCCAGGCAGGAGAAGACGCCGAACATCATGTAATACACGCACATGAATGCCACGATGACCAGGAAACCCCAGGTCACACTGTGGAAGCCCTTGGCGATGTTCTCAGCCCCCAGCGTGGGGCCGATGGTCAATTCTTCGATGATTTCCATCGGCGCCGCCAGCGAGCCGGCGCGCAGCAGCAGCGAGGTGTCAGTGGCCTCCATGGCGGTCATGCGGCCCGAGATCTGCACCCGGCCACCGCCGATTTCGGAGCGGATCACCGGTGCGGTCACGATTTCACCCTTGCCCTTCTCGAACAGGATGATGGCCATGCGCTTGCCCACGTTCTCACGGGTGACATCCTTGAAGATGCGCGAGCCCTTGGCGTCCAGCGTCAGGTTGACGGTGGGCTCCTGGGTCTGGCTCTCGAAGCCGGGTTGAGCGTCGGTGAGGTTCTCACCGGTCAGGATCACCTGCTTCTTGACGACCAGGGCCTGGCCATTGCGGTCGGGGTAGCGCTCGCTGCCAAACGGCACCGGGCCGCGGCCGATGGCGGCAGCACCGGCATCCGAGCTTTCGTCGACCATGCGCACTTCCAGGGTGGCGGTGCGGCCCAGAATATCCTTGGCCTTGGCCGTGTCCTGCACGCCGGGCAACTGCACCACGATGCGGTCCTGGCCCTGTTGCTGGATCACCGGCTCGGACACACCCAGTTCATTGATCCGGTTGTGCAAAGTGGTGATGTTCTGCTTGAGCGCCATCTCCTGCACCTTGCGGGCCGCCTCGGGCTTGAGGGTGGCGGTCAGCTTGAAATCGCTGCCATCGGGCGACTCGACCATCTGCAGCTCGGGCAGTTGATCGGCGATCACAGCGCGGGCAGCCTGCAAGGTCTGGGTGTCACGGGCACGCACCTCGACGGCCTGGCCGTTGCGCGAAATGCCGCCGTGACGCACATTCTTTTCGCGCAACAGCGTGCGGATGTCACCCGACAGGGATTCGGCCTTCTTGGTCAGCGCCGCCTCCATGTCGACCTGGAGCATGAAGTGGACGCCGCCGCGCAGGTCCAGGCCCAGGTACATCGGGGCCGCACGCACGGCACGCAGCCATTCGGGGGTGCTCGACAACAGGTTCAGCGCCACCACATAAGAAGGGTCGCTGGCATCGGGCACCAGGGCGTGCTGCAGTGCATCCTTGGCCTTGAGCTGGTCGTCGGTGGTGTTGAAGCGGGCCTTGACGGAATTGCCGTCGAAGCTGGTGGCCTCGGCCTTCAGGCCGGCCGTGCCAAGCACCTCATCCACCCGCTTGAGCATCGAAGCATCCAGCTTGAGGGTGGCCTTGCCCGAAGACACCTGCACCGCGGGCGACTCGCCAAAGAAATTGGGCAGGGTGTAGAGCACCCCAAAGAGCGACACGATCAAGATGATCGCGTACTTCCAGACCGGATAACGGTTCATGATCGCGCAGGTACCTGACTAATGAAAAGACGCAGTGGCCACCCACCGGGGGTTGGCCACCGCTGGAATCGCACGGTGTGGCTTACTTCACCGAGCCCTTGGGCAAGACCTGCACCACGGCGCTGCGCTGGATCTGCACTTCGACGCCAGCAGCCACTTCCAGGCTCAGATGGGTTTCACCCATCTTGGTGACCTTGCCCAGCAGGCCACCCGAGGTCACCACCTCATCGCCCTTGGCCAGCGCTTCGATCATGGTGCGGTGCTCCTTCTGGCGCTTCATCTGGGGGCGGATCATCACGAAGTACAGCACCACGAACATCAGCACCAGCGGCAGCATGCTGGTCAGCGACGACATGATGTCGCCACCGCCGGCGGCAGCAGCGGGGGCAGTCTGGGCAAAAGCAGAAGAAATGAACACTGAGAACTCCACAGGGGGTAACAAATGAGAAAGCCCGCAGGCTGACCGCAGCGAGGCGGGCAGGCGGGTGCTGGCAAGATTGTATGTCGGGCCGCTGCGGCGGCAATCGGGGGGCCAATGCCCCCACAGCAAGGCCGGCCCGGGCCGCGCCCACCGGCGGGTCCGGGACAAATCCGAGCCCGGCAGAGGGCCTTTGTAGCGTCCATGGACGCGCTGAGGGCAGGGCCGGGCGGGGCCGGCAACCCCGCCACACCCAGGGGCATCAGGCCGCCTTGCGGGCAGCGCCACCCTGGCGCCACTCAGCCAGCAATTGGCTCCAACGCTGGCGGGCCGCCACGAGATTGCGCTCCTTGACGTGGCCATAGCCCTTGATCTGCTCGGGCACCTGGGCCAGATCGAGCGCCAGGGCATGGCGCTCGGCACTCAGGCCCGCGCACAGCTCCTCAACCAGGGCCTGGTACTCGGTGATCAGGGCGCGCTCGGTGCGGCGCTCCTCGGTTCGGCCGAACACATCAAAGGCCGTGCCACGCAAGCCCTTGAGCCGGGACAGCAGTCGGAAGCCCGTGAGCATGGCCGGACCGAAGGTCTGCTTGACCAGGTGGCCCTTGGCATCCTTCTTGGCCAGCAACGGCGGCGCCAGATGGTAGTTGAGCTTGTAGTCGCCCTCGAACTGCGCCGCGATGCGGGCCAGGAAGGCCGGGTCGCTGTGCAGGCGGGCCACCTCGTACTCGTCCTTGTAGGCCATCAGCTTGAAGGCCTGGCGGGCCACGGTCTCGCTCAGCGCGGTCTTGCCCAGGGCGGTCTCGGCCTGCTGCACCCGGCCGACCAGGGCCCGGTAGCGCTCGGCATAGGCGGGGTTCTGGTAGGCCGTCAGGAACTCGACCCGGCGCGCCACCAGCGACTCGACCGTTTCGCGCGGCTTGAACTGCACCACCTGGCTGGGGGCCAGCACCTGGCGCACCAGCGCCGGGTCATGCGCGGCCAGACGCCCCCAATGGAAGGCGGTCTTGTTGGCCTCGACCGCCACCGCATTGAGCTCCATGGCCCGGGTCAGGGCCGCCAGGCCCAGCGGAATCCAGCCACGTTGCCAGGCATAGCCCAGGATCATGGGGTTCACATACAGGCTGTCGCCCATCATGCGGGTGGCCAGGGTTTCGGCATCGAAGGCGCCCAGGCCTTCACCCACCGCCCGCGCGATCTGGGCGGCGCAGGCCTCGGCCGGGTTCTGCCAGTCGGTGTTGCGCACGAAGGCGGCGGTGGGCGTGCTGTGCGAGTTGAGCGCCACATGGGTGCGGCCCTCGCGCATGCGCATCATGGTCTCCTTGCCTGCGGCCACGAGGGGATCGCAGCCCAGGATCAGGTCCGCCGCGGCCATGCCCACCCGGGTGGTGCGGATGTCGTCCTGGCGTTCGCCGATCAGCACATGGCTCCAGGTGGCGCCCCCCTTCTGGGCCAGACCGGCCGCATCCTGGGTGACGATGCCCTTGCCTTCCAGGTGGGCGGCCACGCCCAGCAGTTGCCCGATGGTGATGACGCCAGTGCCGCCCACACCGGCCACCACGATGCCCCACACCCCGCCATGCTCAGGCGTCAGGGTGGGCAGCGTGGGTTGAGGCAGTTGGGCCAGTTCGAATGGCGACGGGGCCTGACCCTTGGCCTTTTTCTTGAGTTGGCCACCCTCCACCGTGATCAGGCTGGGGCAGAAGCCCTTGAGGCAGGAGGTGTCCTTGTTGCAGCTGCTCTGGTTGATGGTGCGCTTGCGGCCGAATTCGGTCTCCAGCGGCTCCACGCTCAGGCAGTTGGACTGCACGCCGCAGTCGCCGCAGCCTTCACAGACCAGCTCGTTGATGACCACCCGCTTGGCCGGGTCGACCAGGCTGCCGCGCTTGCGGCGGCGGCGCTTTTCGGTGGCGCAAGTCTGGTCGTAGATGATGACGGTGGTGCCACTGAGTTCGCGGAACTCGCGCTGCACGGCATCCAGGGTGTCGCGATGCTGGATGGCGATGCCCGCGGGCAGGCCCTGAACGCCCGCGTACTTCTCGGGCTCGTCGGTGACGATGGTGATCTTCTGAGCCCCTTCGGCACGCATGCTCTGGGCAATCTGGATCACCGAGTGCCCTTCGGGGCGCTCGCCTACCTGCTGGCCGCCGGTCATGGCCACCGCATCGTTGTAAAGGATCTTGTAGGTGATGTTGACGCCGGCCGCGATGCTCTGGCGCACCGCCAGCAGACCACTGTGGAAATAGGTGCCGTCGCCCAGGTTGGCGAACACATGCTTTTCGGTGCTGAAGGGCTGCTGGCCCGTCCAGGGCACGCCCTCACCGCCCATCTGCGTGAAACCGACGGTGGCGCGGTCCATCCAGGTGGCCATGAAGTGGCAGCCGATGCCGGCCATGGCGCGCGAGCCTTCGGGCACCACGGTGCTGGTGTTGTGCGGGCAGCCCGAGCAGAACCAGGGCTGGCGGTCGGCGCCCTTGACGCCCGCCACCTCGATCACGTTCAAGGCGCTCTGTTTGGCCTCCAGGATGGCCAGTTGGGCGTCGATGCGGGCCGTCAGGTCGGCCCCGGCGGGCAGCAGCCCCAGGCGACGCAGGCGCTTGGCGATGGCCCGCGCGATCAGGGCGGGGGTCAGGTCGGCATTGGCCCGCAGCAAGGTGTTGGCCGTGGGGTTGGGGCGGGCCCACTCACCGCCGCTGAAGTCACCCTCGCCTTCATCGAACTTGCCCACCACATTGGGGCGCACATCGGGCCGCCAGTTGTACAGCTCTTCTTTCAGCTGGTATTCAATGACCTGCCGCTTTTCCTCGACCACCAGGATCTCCTGCAGGCCGGTGGCGAATTCACGGGTGAGCTGGGCCTCGAGGGGCCACACCACGCCCACCTTGTGCAGCCGGATGCCCAGGGCCCGGCAGGCGTTGTCGTCCAGCCCCAGGTCCAGCAGGGCCTGGCGGGTGTCGTTCCAGGCCTTGCCGCTGGCCATGATGCCCAGGCGGTCGTTGGCCCCCTGCACGGCGGTGTAGTTGAGGCGGTTGGCGCGGATGTAGGCCAGGGCGGCGTACCACTTGGTGTCGAACAGGCGCGCCTCCTGGTCCAGCGCATGGTCGGGCCAGCGGATGTGCACGCCGCCCGGGGGCATCTCGAAATCGGTGGGGATCTGGATCTGCACCCGGTCCGGGTCGATCATGGCGGTGGCACTCGACTCGACGATCTCCTGGATGGTCTTCAGGCCCGACCAGACGCCGGCGTAACGGCTCAGGGCAAAGGCATGCAGGCCCAGGTCCAGGATCTCCTGCACCGTGGACGGGAAGAACACCGGAAAGCCGCAGGCCTTGAAGATGTGGTCGCTCTGGTGGGCGGCGGTGGAGCTTTTCGAGATGTGGTCGTCACCGGCCACCGCGATCACGCCCCCCCAGGGCGTGGTGCCCGCCATGTTGGCATGCTTGAACACATCGGAGCAACGATCCACGCCCGGGCCCTTGCCGTACCAGATGCCGAACACGCCGTCGAATTTCTGCGTGCCGGGCGGCGCAAAACCCAGTTGCTGGGTACCCCACAGCGCGGTGGCGGCCAACTCTTCGTTGACCCCAGGCTGGAACACGATGTTTTGCGCCTTCAGGTAGGCACTGGCCTTCCACAAAGCCTGGTCATAGCCCCCCAGTGGGGAGCCCCGGTAACCACTGATGAAGCCCGCCGTGTTCTTGCCCACCTGCGCATCACGCAGGCGCTGCAGCATGGGCAGCTTGACCAGGGCCTGCACCCCGCTCATGAAGGCCCGACCGTAGTCCAGGCTGTACTTGTCATCCAGCGTCACGGTTTCCAACGCGCGGCGGATGTGTTCGGGCAAAGGGGCGTTCATGGCTTGTCTCCTGGTGGGCCGACTCGGGCGGCCCTGGGCGGGATTTTTCAGAAGTGGACGGGTGGTAACAAACGCCACCACCGGCTCGGGAAAGTGTATGCGGCCTGCTCTGATAAGTCTTTGCTAATAGTGCCCATGAAAGGCGATGAAAATTCAATATCTTTCTCAAATCGACTTACAAAGAAAGATTCATTCCAGATTGGAAAAAAATCAGCAATTTCCAAAATCACAACCCAGCACCCGGAAAGGCCAAATACCAATAGCAACCCTGGGGCTGTCACAGCACTTTCATGAAGAAGTTACAAATTTAAAGACTTTGTAAAGACCCCTTGCGGAGTAACTCATGAAATCCTGGTTGATCGCGTCCACCCTGGCGGTGGCCACCCTGACGGCCTGCGGCGGCAGCAGCAGCACCCCGCCCAAGAACGTGCTGTTCTTTCTGGGCGACGGCATGGGCCTGACGACCCTGACCGCCGCCCGCATCTACGCGGCCGGTGAAGACGGCAGCCTGACCATCGACACCCTGCCCGAAAGCGCCTTCGTCAAGACCTACTCGGCCGACGCCCAGGTCACCGACAGCGCGCCCTCGATGTCGGCCTACATGACCGGTGTGAAGATGAACAACGAAGTCATCTCGATGAGCCCAGACACCTCGGCCTACAACAAGACCAGCTTTGCCGACTACGTGTCGGGCGCCGACAGCACCTGCCCCACCAGTGGCAATGGCAACAGTGTGCCCACCTTGCTGGAGATCGCCAAGGCCAAGGGCCTGGCCACCGGCGTGGTAACCACCACCCGCATCACCCATGCCACCCCGGCCGCCACCTACTCGCACATCTGCCACCGCGACGGTGAAAACAGCATCGCCGCCCAGATGGTGCCCGGTGGCAGCGGCTACAACAGCGCCCTGGGCGATGGCGTGGACGTGGTCTTCGGTGGCGGCCTGCGCCACTTCCAGCCCAAGGGCAGCACCGGCAGCAGCCGCAGCGACAGCCGCGACCTGGTGGCCGAGATGAAGAAGGCCGGCTACAGCTTTGCAGGCTCGCGCACCGAGTTCAACGCCCTGCCCGCCAGCGGCAAGCTGTTGGGCCTGTTCACGTCCAGCCACATGTCCTACGACCTGGACCGCGACAGCAGCAAGGAACCCAGCCTGGCCGAGATGACCACCCGCGCCATCGACCAGCTCAAGGGCAACCAGGCCGGCATGTTCCTGATGGTGGAAGGTGGCCGCATCGACCATGCGCTGCACGAAACCACCGCCCGCAAGGCCTTGCAAGACACCGTGGCTTTTGACAACGCCATCAAGGCCGCCATCGACAAGATGCAGGCCCTGGACCCGGGCCTGAAGAACACCCTGATCGTCGTCACCGCCGACCATGACCACACCCTGGTGCTCAATGGCTACGCTGCCCGCACCGGCAAGACCTCGGACAGCAACCCCGGCGTGCTGGGCCTGCTGCGCAGCTATGTGGACGGCCTGCTGTCCAAGGACACGGGTGGCAATCCCTTCACCATCATCGGCTTCGGCAACGGCGAAAACCGCCAGGCCACCCGCACCGCACTGACCGATGCCCAGGTGTTCGACAAGACCTACCACCAGGAAGCCACCATCCCCGTGGCCGCAGGCAGCGAAACCCACGGCGGCGCCGATGTGTTCCTGGGCGCCATCGGCAAGGGCGCCGACAGCTTCACCGGCGTGATCGAGAACACTGCCGTGTTCGGCCTGATCCGCAATGCCATGGGCCTCTGATGAGCGCCGCCACACACCCCCGATCTGGAAACACCGCCATGAACCCCTTGAACCTCTCCCTGCCCCGTGGCCCGCGCTTTGCCCAGCGACTGCTGGCCCTCACCCTGGGCGCGCTGTGCGCCGGCCAGGCCTTCGCCGCTGGCGAAGCCAAGAACGTGATCTTCTTCCTCGGTGACGGCATGGGCCCGGTCACCGTCACCGCCAGCCGCATCTACAAGTACGGCGAATCGGGTCAGTTGACCATGGAGACCTTGCCGCGCACCGCCCGCATCAAGACCTATTCGCTGGACGCCCAGACCACCGACAGCGCCCCCTCGATGGCGGCCTACATGACCGGCGTGAAGATGCGCAACGAGGTGCTGTCCATGGACGGCAACACCCTGGCCATCAAGCCCGGCACCGACACCAGCGTGAGCCCGAGCGTGAGCAACGCCATCAACAACTGCCCGGCCACCGGCAACGGCGCCAGCGTGCCCACCCTGCTGGAACAGGCCATTGCCGCCGGCAAGGCCACCGGCGTGGTGACCACCGCCCGCCTGACCCACGCCACCCCGGCCGCCACCTACTCGCACATCTGCCACCGCGATGCCGAGTACCACATCTCACGTCAGGCGGTGCCCGGCGGCGCCGGCTTCAACACCGCGCTGGGCAAGGGCGTGGACGTGATGCTGGGCGGCATCAGCTACTTCTGGCGCCCGTTCAACGCCACCACCACCCCCAAAGGCCGCCCCGACGGGCGCGATCTGGTGGCCGAGATGCAGGGCCAGGGTTACACCTTCGTGAGCGACCTCACCAGCCTCAACGCCGCACCCAACGGCCGCCTGCTGGGCTTGTTTGACCAGGCGCTGTCGCAAGGCCACATGTCCTACGAGCTGGACCGCGATCCGGCCAAGGAGCCCAGCCTGGCCCAGATGGCCACCAAGGCGGTGGACGTGCTGTCGAAGAACGGCAACGGCTACTTCCTGATGGTCGAGGGCGGCCGCATCGACCACGCCCTGCACGGCACCAACGCCAAGCGCGCGCTGGCCGACACCATCGCCTTCGACGACGCTGTCAAAGCCGTGCTGGCCAAGGTCGACCTGAGCAACACCCTGGTGGTGGTGACGGCCGACCACGACCACACCATGGCGTTCAACGGCTACTCGCACAAGGGCAACGACATCCTGGGCAAGAGCACCAACAACCGCACCAAGCAGACCGCCCTGGCGGCCGACGGCAAGCCTTACACCACCCTGGTGTTCGGCAACGGGGGCGGGCCGCGCAAATCGGTGCGTGACGACCTGAGCAACGTCGACACCTCGGGCAACAAGGACTACCTGCAGGAAGTCGGTGTGCAATTGGGCAGCGCCGGCTCGGAAACCCACGGCGGCGGCGACGTGATGCTGTTCGCCACCGGCGCCGGCAAAGCCCCGTTCAAGGGCACGCTGGACAACACCCGCGTGAACACCCTGGTGCGCCAGGCCTTCGGCTTCTGATGCGCGCGGCGTCCACAAAGCCCCGCTCGTCACGCCGCCACCTGCTGCAGGCCGCGCTGGCCTGCGGTCTGGCAGCCACCGCACCCTGGGCCGGCGCCCAAGGCGCGGTCCAAGGCGTGGGCACGGGCCCCAGCCTGGACCTGCAGGTGCGCCACACCAGCATTTCGCTGGGTGCCGATGGCGTGAAGCGCACGGCAGAGTTCAGCGAACGGGTACACCGGCGCCCGCAGATGGTGTGGATCGAACGCGTGATCCCGCCGCATGCGCACTCCGAGGAAGAGCACGCCAAGGGCCACCAGGCCCACAAGCACCTGGACGTGGCGGCCGCCGCTCGCTGGGTCACCCGCGACGAGCGCGGCGAGCCGCGCCTGCGGCTGGTCTCGGCCGAAGACAAGGTGGTGATCGACATTGCCCGCACCGACTATGGCAACGTGGGGTTTGACGGCTCCTGGCCCGCCGCCTGGCACCTGATCGACCCCACCGTGCTGCAGCAGCTCAAGGCGGCCGCGCCAGTGGGCGACACCACCACCTACACGCGCCAGGACGCCCACGGCCGCCTGACCGTGGTCTGGAACCACAAGCTGATGGTGCCGGTGAGCGTGGAGTCGAGCGGGCCCCAGGGCTCGCGCAAGACCGTGGTGCAGACCATCGCCGCCCCCGCCACCCCGCCCTGGACCCGGCTGGACGGCTACGGCAAGAAGGACTACTCCGACTACCTCGACTGAGTCCACCGAGGCTTGCCCCCCAGGCCGGCGCCCAGCGCCGGCCTTTCTTTTTCTGTTTGTCGGCTATGCTGCGGCCCTCGTCCCTTCCATTCGACCCTTCCTTTCGCACTTTTCGCCGTCTCACCCCGTGGACTCCCTCGATAAATTCGACATCGCCATCCTGAGCGAACTGCAGGCTGATGCCCGGCTCACCAATGCCGAGCTCTCGCAGCGTGTGGGCCTGTCGGCCGCGCCCTGCTGGCGCCGCGTGCGGGCGCTCGAAGAGGCGGGCTACATCAAGGGATATCGGGCCGAGATTGACCGGCACAAGATCGGCCTGGGCGTGCTGGCCTTTGTGCGCCTGGACGCCGAGCGCAACACCGGCGACGCCACCAAGCGGCTGGAGGACGCGATCCGCCAGCTGCCCGAGGTGATCAGCTGCCACTACATCAGCGGCACCGGCACCTTCGAGCTGCAGGTGGTGGCGCAGGACCTAGACAGCTTTTCGCGCTTTGCGCTGAAAAGCCTGATCAACCTGCCCAATGTGAAAGACCTGCACACCAGCTTCTCGCTGGGCGAGGTCAAGGCCAGCAGCGCGCTGCCGCTGGGGCACCTGACGCCGGCCGGGGGCAGGGTCAACACCCCCCGCTGACCCGACCGGCAATGCCGGCCGATTAAACCGATCAGGCCTGAGGCGTGAGCCCCGTCAAGTAGCCGACCGAGGCGCCGAAGCGGTCCTTGAAGTTGGCGCGCACCAACGGGTCCAGCGTGTCCCTGACCTTGTCATGCAAGGGCTTCTCCCAGTCGCCCGGGTGTTGGAAGTTGCTCATGATGTAGGTCCAGCCGTTGATCTCGTCCACCGCGTGCAGGCCGGTCGATTCGGCGCCCGAGGGGCAGGACAGGAGGCGCGTGAGCTGTTTCGTGTCCACGTGGTAGGCCCACAGGAAGTTGTTCACGTGCATGCCGCTGTCCTCACCGATGAACAGGGTGCGCAGCTTCTCGGAGAACTTGATGTTGTCGGGGTTGGCAATGTGGTCGGCATGGGCCAGGTTACCCAGCGCGTCGGGGGTCTTCAGATCCACCCCGACCAGGGCGGCCGGGGGTTCCATGTGGGTGGACACCCAGTCGCTGTCGATCGCCTGGCCGCTGCTGTCCTTCTGACCTCCCTGCAGGATGTGCTCGTAGACGGCGCCGGCCTTGGGGCCTTGCACGCGGATGCCACCCGAGCCATCCAGCATGCTGGCCTGGACGTAGGACATGGCTGAATAGGCGCGCTTGTCCTTCGCATTGACCGTGGTGCCCTCCATCTTGGTGAAGCCCAGGCTGCCGCCGACCAGGGCGGCATAGCGGTGGGTTTCGAGGAAGGCGGCGGCCTTTTCCATGCCAGGCTTGAGCTTGACCCAGTTGAACTTGCCGTTGAAGGGGATGCGGGTGTAACTGGCGTCAGCCGGGTCGCTGGTCTTGACGTCCATGATGTCGCCGGGGCGGATGCCGCCGTCCACCAGGGCATGGATCTCGGCGCTGCTCGCATGGCCCAGACGGATCCAGCCGATGTCACCCGCCCCCGGGCCCACGCCCGAGGTCTGCTTCCAGGTGGCCACATACAGCGTGCCCGAGGAGAGGTCACGCGGACGATCGGCCACGAACATGAACAGGCCACCGTTGGTGGCGTCGTCCCCCATCAGCGCCGTGCGCTCGTCGGGCATCACCTGCACCAGCTCGTGCGAGAGGCGGCCCATGCAGTAATGCTTGGCGATGCGCCCCGTGCCATCGGGCAGCACCGTCACCTCGGGCAGGTGGCCATAGTGATAAGGGTTGGCCTTGGCTGGGTCGCCATACAGGTTCTGGCTGAAGGCCTTGAACTGGGCGTTGCTGGCCACGGCGAAGGCATCGGGTTCGTACTCTTCGCTGGACAGGTGCGTGTTCCAGGGCGACAGGCTGGCGCCGCAGGTGATCCACAGGCCCTGCACGCCCGAGGTGTCCACATTGTGGTACTTGACCACGCTGAGGGCGCCGGTGGTGGGGTTCTGGTCCAGTGTGATCACGGCGATCGGCGAGGGCAATTGCCCGTAGGTGGCGGCACCGGCCTGGTTGCGCGTGGCGTATTCGAACTGAACCACGGCAAACACCGTGTTGCCCTTGACCCCCGCCACCTGGGCCTTGGGCAGGGTCAGCAGCGAGGAACCATCGGGGCAATCGGAATAGAAATGACGTTCGCGCCCAGGCACCGAGCGGTCCAGGATGGGCTGGTTGCGGATGTCGTAGTACCCCCCCGCCAGCACCTGGCCGCCTTGCCCGTCGGGCAGCATTTCGCCGGTCATGAAGAAGGGCTGGTAGGCCAGGGCCTGGGTACGCTGACTGCCGTCGGCCAGGGTCACGCTCAGGGCCGACTGCACGGTCGTCGTGGCCATGGCCTGCGGGTGGGCCAGCGTGGGCGCGGCCATGCCTTCAAAACGCACCGAACGGAAGGCGGCCGGGCGGGCCGCCGGGGTGCTGGCACAGCCTACCAGACCGCCCAGGGGAAACAGGGGTGCGGCGGCCAGGGCGCGCAGCAATTGGCGGCGTGATGCGGTGTTTGAATCTGCGGACATGGGACGATCTTTCCAGTTGGGGTGGGCGAGACTGCAGGCCAGGACAGGACAAGCCCGGCCAAGCCGGGCAGACTAGGCCGCCGTCATGACAGCTTCATGACCCCCGGAAAGACCGGGCCGGCGCTCAGCGCGGCCACAGCGCCCACAGGCGCAGCGGCTGCTTGAGGCGGCCGGCCAGTTCGCCGGCATCGGCCCCCCAACCGGCAAAGTAGTCGGCCCGCACCGCACCGATGATGGCGCTGCCCGTGTCCTGCGCCAGCACCAGGCGCTGCAGCTGGGCGGTGGGCCCGCTGGAGGCCAGCCACAGTGGCGTGCCGTAGGGGATGTTCTGCCGATCGACCGCAATCGAGCGGCCCGGCGTCAGCTCCACGCCCTGGGCGCCGCGCGGGCCCTGGCTGGCGTCGCTGCTCGACAAGGCCTCCTCACGGAAGAACACGTAGCGCGGGTTGCTCCACAGCAGCTCGTTGGTGCGCTGCGGGTTCTGCGCCAACCACTGGCGGATGCCGGGCCAGGTGGCGTCGCGGGTCTGGCCCTGGTCGAGCAGCCAGCGCCCCACGCTCTTGTAGGGCTGGTCGTTGGTGCCGGCAAAGGCCAGGCGCACCAGGCGCTGCGAGCCATCGGGCTCGGTGATGCGCAAACGGCCTGAGCCCTGGATGTGCAGCACCAGGGCCTCCACCGGGTCGGCGATCCAGGCAATCTCGCGTCCGCGCAAGGCCGCCTGGGCCTCGGGCAAGGTGTCGATCTCCTGACGGGTGTACCAGGGGCGGCGCTGGTTGAGGGTGGCAGGGGCGCGGTACAGCGCCACGTTGTAACCATTGCCAGGCAGGCGACTGGCCGGGATCACAGGCTCGTAATAGCTGGTCAGCAGGCCCTCGGCCTGGCCTTCCAGGCTCTCCACCCGGTAGGGTTGCAGGCGGCGCACCAGCCAGCCCAGTTGCTCCTCGGGCGTCGCGATGCTGAGCTGGCGCACTTCGCCGCACAGCGGGGCAAACACGGGGCCGGGGCGCTCGCAGCTCTTGATCCAGGCGTTCCAGGCCTCGAACAACGGGTCTTGCCCCAGGCCGGGCAGCTCGGCCCAGCGCACCGGCACCCAGCGGCTGTTGCCCTGCACACGCGGCGGGGGCAAGGGGCGGCTTTCGTCCTCGCTCAGCGTCCAGCCGGGCAGGGGCGCTGCGGGCTCACCAGCCGGGGCCGGGGAGGTGGCCGGGGCCGTCGGGCTGCTGGAGGGCGGGCTCGCGCACGAGGCCAGCATTCCTACAATGACGGCCGTCACCGCCTTCCACAGGAGTCTTTTCATCATGGGTCTGATTTTGCTTGAAGCCCTGCTGGCCTTGCTGGTGCTGGTGGCGATTGTCTGGTGGACCATGTTTTCGGGTCGCCGCGGAGGTGAACCGTCGCGCACCGAGGACGCAGAAGCCGAAAAACCACACAAAAAATAGCACTTTGGGCCGGGCACTGCGCGGCAATTGCGCTTACAACGCGGGTTCACCGTCTGTTCAATGACGGTCTGTTGATCAAGGAGAGAACCCCTCATGCGCAAGCACACCCCATCCTCATTCATTCTGATCCCCGTGCTGGCCGCTGCTCTGCTGAGCGGCTGCGCCGACATGAGCGAAAACCAGCGCCGCACCGGCACAGGCGCCGGCATCGGCGCCCTGGCCGGCGCGGTCCTGAGCTCGGCCACCGGGGGCAACGCCGGCACCGGGGCGGTGGTGGGCGCCGGCATCGGCGCCCTGGGCACCTACATCTGGTCGCGCCACATGGACGAGCAAAAGCGCGCCATGGAGCAGGCCACGCAAGGCACGGGCGTGACGGTGGTGCAGACCGCCGACAACCAACTCAAGCTCGACATCCCGAGCGACATCTCGTTCGACACCGGCAGCGCGGTGGTCAAGCCCAACCTGCGCCCCATCCTCGACCGCTTTGCTGAAGGCCTGCGCAACAACCCGCGCGCCGAGGTGCGCATCGTGGGCCACACCGACAGCACCGGCAGCGATGCCGTCAACAACCCCTTGTCGCAGGACCGTGCCGCCAGCACGCGCGACTACCTGGTGGCCCGCGGCGTGCCTTTCGACCGCTTCATGGTCGAGGGCCGGGGTTCGCACCAGCCGGTGGCCAGCAATGACACCGCGGATGGGCGGGCGCGGAATCGGAGGGTGGAGATTTTTGTGGGTGAGAAGGGGTAAAGGGTCATCCTTCGGATTGAGGCGGGCTGCATCTGGATGATGTGCCTTGTCCACTGGGTTGTGGTCTTGTTGCGCCGCTGCGCTCTGTTCCATCTGCTGCTTGTTTCAGGGCGGAGGCCGGGATTGCGCCCCGGCGGGCGCCTCACTTTCTTTGCTTCGCCAAAGAAAGTAAGCAAAGAAAGGCGACCCGACGTGCACGCCCTGCTGCGCAGGGTCCGCTGCGCTGCTCAACT
>NZ_JBYTDE010000018.1:0-105245 GCF_058791075.1 Curvibacter sp. EU05-FHT14A10 | reverse complement strand
GGGCCAGCATCAGGTAGGTGAGGTTGGCTTCGCGGATCTCGGCAAGCATTTGTTCGCTGGTCATGGTCAAACTCCTTCTGAGGCGCCTCACCCGGGGGCATGAAGCAATGTCGATCTGTTGAAATGGATTGTGAATACCCCCCAATCAAAAATTAAGTCGGCCTCTGCCTGTGCTGCTTGTCTCTTTTGTGTCGGGTGCTTGTCAGGTTTTTTCTGACAGGCTTGTCTCCTGAACCCGGTCCGGGCTGGGGCCCGGCAGGCGTGCGTCAGGCCGCCTGGGAGGCGGTGCCGACGTTGTCGGTGCTGCCTTGTGGTGCCGCGGGCACCGAGTCGGGGGGCTCGGCGGGCAAGGCCGCCACGGCCCGGTTGCGCCCCGCGTGCTTGGCTTCGTACAAGGCGTGGTCGGCCCGGTTGATGACCTGCTCCAGGCTCTCGTGCGGGCCCTGGCGCTGTGCGTACCCGGCTGACAGCGTGAAGTGCAGGGCTTGGCCGCCGGGCAGGCGCACGCTCTGGCGGGCGGCCTCATTCACCAGTTGCTGGGCCACCCGCTGGGCTTCGGCGAGCGTGCAATCCTTCAGCAACAGGCAGAACTCTTCGCCGCCATAGCGTCCGGCCAGGTCGGTCAGTCGGGTGTGCTGGGTGATCAGCCGCCCCAGCTGAGTGAGCGTGGTGTCCCCAGCAGCATGGCCATGGCGGTCGTTGATCTTCTTGAACCAGTCGATGTCCATCATCACCACGCCGAAGCGCTCGCCACCCGGTCCGGCCACATAGGCATGCGCGGCCTCGAAAAAGGCGGTGCGGTTGAGCAGTCCGGTCAGCCCGTCACGGCGGGAGTGGGTCTCCAGTTCGCGCCGCTGGCGTTCATTGACCATGGCCAGAAAACCCAGCGAGCTGCCCACGGTGAACAAGGCCCCCAGCAGCAGCGACCCCACCTGGGGCAGCATTTGCGAGCTGATCAGCAGGCTGGCGCGCTCACCGGTGATGTTGTAAATGCCGCGCAGCGCCGAGCCGGTTGCCATGGCGGCCAGAATGCCGGCCGCCAGCAGGCCGGCACGGGAGCCGGTGCTGCGATGGCGGCGCCAGATCAACTGGGCGCTGATGGCAAAGTTGCCGCCCAGAGCCAGCGACACCGTGAGGATGGCCACCCCTCGGGGCAGCCAGCCCAGGTACACCGGCATGGTGCCCAGCACCCCCAGCAGGTTGGCCAGCGCCAGGGTGCGCCAGGGGGTGGGCTGTTCGAGCAGGCGCGCGTGCGCATCCACGCAGATCACCGAGCTGAGCAGCACCAGCGTGTTGGCCAGCACAAAGGTCAGGACCAACGGGGCATGGCCGCGCAGGAAGAACAGCATGAACCCCCCGCACAGCGACAGCATGGCCAGCCCCCAACTGCGCAGGCCCATGTCGGCGGCTGGCAGGCCATAGGCCGTGTTCCAGGCGAACACGGCCATGAACAGCGCCAATGCGCCAATCGAGAACACCAGCGTGGGTGTGTCCAACGTCAGGCCGGCGAACAGGTTCAAGAGGCCCCCCGATGCATGGGTCAGTGTGGACCCGGTCTGTCCATGTTTGTAACAGCATCCATCGTGGGGCCGTTTTGACGCGAGAGCCCAAAAACCCCACGCAACGATTGAGAAAAATATTTCAGCGCTGGATCAACCCACGGGCGGGATGGGCTGGCGCATGTCCAGGCCGGCAATCTCGCAGCCGCGGCGGTAATCCTGCAGGTGTTTGCGTGTCCAGGCCTCGGCCTCGGCGGCATCGTGGCGGCGCAGCGCGGCGGTCACCTGCTCGTGCACCTCCAGCAGGCGGGCGCCCGACTGGGGCAACTTGGGCGCAATCGCGGCATAGCCCGCCAGCATCAGTTGGCTGATCGGGCCGCGGGCCAGCAGCAGCGCCTGGTTGTGCGTGGCCTGCGCCACGAGGGATTGGAACTCGATGTCGATTTCCACCGGCGAGCCGCCGGCCTGCAGCAGGTCTCGGGTGCGGCGCAGGTTGTCCTCCAGCGCGTCCAGCTCATCGTCGGTGATCTGGGCGGCCGCCAGAGCGGCGCACAGGGGTTCCAGGGCTGAGGCCACCTGCCACACGTCGAGAAAACTCACCTGCCGCATGCGCAGGGCACGTTCGGCGGCCTGCGACAGCGCGCTGTGCTCGGGCGTGGCCGCCAGCAGGCGTTTGCCGTCGCGCCGCAGCAGGCCGTCTTGTTCCAGCTGGCGCAGGGCCTCACGGATGGTGGATCGGTGCACACCGAAGCCCGTGGCCAACTCGGTCTCGGTAGGCAGGGCATCGCCTTGCTGCAGGGACCCACTCACGATGCGCCGCCTCAGGTCCTCCGAAACCAGTCGGTAGGCGGGTGAGAACTGCAGCTTTTCGATGTCCATGGGCAGGGGTTTGACAAGGCGAATCACGGAGGGGTTGCGCAGTGTAGCCCGTGCTACCGCCCTGGCTGGACGCTGTCCCGGCCGTGACGCTCAGGGTTTCCTCCGGATTGGGTCTTATTGTCCAATTGTCCGACAATGCGACAAAAGGACGAATCATGCCCCCAGAAAACAATGCCAAAAGCCCGCTGTCGCCCGATGGACCTGCTCTGCAGGCCTGGCTCGCACCCCACTGGCCGGCAGCGGCAGCCGGCCTGCAGCTGAGTCGTCTGGCGGGCGGTCAGTCCAACCCCACCTGGCTGCTGACGCCTGCACATGGCGAGCCGCGTGTGCTGCGTGCCAAGCCTGGGCCGCAGGCGGCGCTGCTGCCCTCAGCCCACGCCATCGAGCGCGAGTTCGCGGTCTTGCAGGCCTTGCAGGGCAGCGAGGTGCCGGTGCCCCGGGTGCACCAGTTCTGCGCCGACGAGTCGGTGATCGGTGCCGCCTTCTACCTGATGGCTTTTGTGCCGGGCCGGGTATTCCGCGAGGCCTCGCTGCCGGGTCTCTGCGTGGCGGAGCGTGCGGCCATTCACGACGAGGCCAACCGGGTGCTCGCGGCCTTGCACCGGGTGGACTGGCGGGCCCAGGGCCTGCAGGACTTTGGTCGTACCGAAGGCTACTTTGAGCGCTTGATCGCACGCTGGACGCGTCAGTACCGGGCCAGCCAGACGAACGATCTGCCCGCCATGGAGCGCTTGATCGAATGGCTGCCCGCCCACATCCCCGCTTCGGCGCATGACACCGAGGCGCTGGCCTTGCTGCATGGCGACTACCGCATCGAGAACATGGTGTTCCATCCCAGCGAACCGCGGGTGTTGGCCGTGCTGGACTGGGAGCTGTCCACCCTGGGTCACCCTTTGAGCGATCTGGCCTACCACGCCATGGCCTGGCACCACCCCCCAGGCCCGTTGCAGGGCCTGGCCGGGCTGGATCTGGCGACGCTGGGCGTCCCGAGCGAGCAGGACTTTGTGGCGCGCTACCTCGACCGCATGGGCCGCGACGACCTCGCCGCAGTTCAGGCCGACTGGCCTTTCTACCTCGCCTGCAACCTGTTCCGCCTGGGCGCCATCCTGCAGGGCATTGCCCGCCGCGTGCAAGACGGCACCGCCGCCAGTCCCATCGCGCGCGAGGTGTCGGCCCAGGCCGGGGCCGTGGCCGAACGTGGCTGGCGCCTGGTGGGCGGCTGAGGCCTTCCCTTCTTTTTCTTCCCTCCCCTGAAAGAATCCCATGAACCTGTTCCAGGAACCCGAGAAGACCACCGCGCTGCGCCAGCGCCTGCAGGCCTTCATGAACGAGCACATCCTGCCCAACGAGGCCCAGGTGGCACGCGAAGCCGCGGCCCAGGGCGACTTCACCGGCGAGGGCTGGGGCCACTGCCCCACGGTCGAGCGCCTCAAGGCGATGGCGCGCGCACAAGGCCTGTGGAATCTGTTTCTGCCGCATTCGCCGCGCGCAGCCGAGGGGCTGTCGAATTTTGAATATGCGCCGCTGTGCGAGGTGATGGGCCGGGTGCATTGGGCCAGCGAGGTCTTCAACTGCGCGGCGCCTGACACCGGCAACATGGAGACCCTGGACCGCTATGCCACCGAAGCCCAGAAAGACCGCTGGCTCGAACCCTTGCTGCGCGGCGAAATCCGCTCGGCCTTTTTGATGACCGAGCCCGAGGTGGCTTCGTCAGACGCCACCAATATCCAGTGCGAGATCCGCCGCGAGGGCGAGGACTATGTGATCAACGGGCGCAAGTGGTGGTCCACAGGGGCTGGCAGCCAGCACTGCGAACTGTTCATCGTGATGGGCAAGAGCAACCCCGAGGCGGCGCGCCACCAGCAGCAGTCCATGATCCTGGTGCCGGCCAACAGCCCTGGCGTCAAGGTGGAGCGGGCCCTGTCGGTGTTTGGCTTCAATCATGCTCCCCATGGCCACATGGAGGTCTCGCTGACCGATGTGCGTGTGCCCGTGGCCAACCTGCTGCTGGGCGAGGGGCGTGGCTTCGAAATCGCCCAGGGTCGCCTGGGGCCGGGCCGCATCCACCACTGCATGCGCTCCATCGGTGCGGCCGAGCGGGCCTTTGAACTCATGTGCCAGCGCTTGGCCAGTCGCCATGCCTTTGGCCGTGCCGTGGCCGAACAAGGCGTCTGGCACGAACGCATCGCCGAGGCACGCTGCCTGATCGAGCAGGCCCGACTGCTCACCCTCAAGGCCGCCTGGATGATGGACACGGTGGGCAACAAGGCCGCCCAGGCCGAGATTGCCATGATCAAGATCGTGGCCCCCAGCATGGCCTGCAAGGTCATCGACTGGTCCATCCAGGCCCACGGCGGTGGCGGTGTCTGCGAGGACTTTCCGCTGGCTTTCTCCTATGCCGACCAGCGCACCCTGCGCCTGGCCGACGGCCCCGACGAGGTGCACCGCCAGGCTCTGGCCAAGCTTGAACTGCTGCGCCTGGGCCTGCGCCACAAGCCAGTGCAGACCCCGATCACGCGCGGTTGCTGAGATCTGCCTGACTTCGCTTTCACGACCCATCTGCAAGGAGACAAACCATGAAAAAAATCCATTCCTACACCCGTCGCATGCTGGCCTTCGGTGCCCTGGGCCTGCTGGGGCTCGCACTGGCGGCCCCGGCGCTGGCCCAGCCTGAAGGGCAAGCGGCCCGCATCCTGGTCGGCTTTCCGGCTGGCGGCTCGTTTGACGCCCTGGCCCGCGTGCTGGCTGAAAAGCTCAAGGACGAACTCAAGCGACCTGTGCTGGTCGACAACAAGCCTGGTGCCGGCGGCCGGCTGGCCATGGAGGTGCTGAAGAATGCACCCACCGACGGCAGTGTCGTCATGCTCGGGCCCGATGCCCTGGTGGCGCTCTACCCCTACACCCTGCGCAAACTCAGCTATGACCCGCAGCGTGATCTGCAGCCCATCGGTACGGTGTCGGAGTTTCCCTTTGCCTTGGCCGTGGGCACGGCCCCTGCGGCCAAGACTTTGGCCGAGTACGTGGCCTGGGCGCGCAAGAACCCGGGCCAGGCCAATTACGGCATTCCGGCACGGGGCGCGCCGCACCATTTCTTCGGCATGGTGCTGGGCGAGGCCATCGGCGTGAAGATGGAAGACATCCCGTTCCAGGGCAGCGCTCCGGCCGTGTTGGCCCTGATGGGCGGGCAGATCAGTGCCGACATCGATGTCATGAGCTCGCTGGTCGAGGGCCACCGCGCCGGCAAGATCCGGGTGCTGGCGGTGTCATCCGAGCAGCGCGTGCCCCAGTTGCCCGACGTGCCCACCTTTGCCGAGCAGGGCTACCCCACGATTTCGGGCATGGGTTTCAACGGCCTGTATGCCCCGGCCCGCACGTCGGCCGCCGTGGTGACCGCCTGGAGCCAGGCCCTGGCCAAGGTACTGACCCTGCCCGATGTGCGCGAGCGCCTGGCCACCATGGGCTTTCTGCCGGTGGGCAAGTCGCCCGAAGAGCTGGCCAGCCGTGGTGCCGCCTCGGCCAAACGCTGGGAACCGGTGATCAAGGCCTCGGGATTTCAAGCCGATTGAAAGATTGAACGATTGAATGCCCGGGCCCCAGGCGTTAGCGCGCCTGTCGCGATCCGGCTCAGATCACCTGGAAGCCATGCGTGCCATCGCGCCCCAGTTGTTCGACCAGGCCAAACTCCCAATCCAGGTAGCCTTGCATGGCTGCGCGGGGCGCATCGGTGCCCTCGTAAGGGCGGCGGTAGCGGTCGATGCGCGGGGCGGCCAGGTGGGTTTCGCCGCTTTCCAGCGGCAGGCCGGCTTCGATCCAGGCCTGGGTGCCGCCATCGAGCAGCGACACGCTCAGGCCTGGGCTCAGGCGGGCGGTTTCGGCCACGGCGTAGGCGGCCAGGGCCGAACTGCCGCAGGTCAGTACCAGGCGTTGCACGCCAGGCACCTGAGCGCGGATCTGGGCCAGCCCCTGGGCGAGTTGCGAGCGCAGCGCCCACCAGGCGCCCGGAATGTGGCGTTTCACGTGGTTGGCGCTGGGGGTGAAGTCGATCACCACCGTGTCGGCCCCTTCGGCAAGCCAGCCCTGCAGCGTGGCCACCGAGGTCAGCGGGATCGGTTGCTCGGGCGGGGGCACGGCGGTTGGCGCCGTCCCGCTCTCGGTCAAAGCCTGGGCGGGCAGCGCGTCGATCACGTGCACCTCCCAGCCCATCTGGGCCAGCCACGAGGCGCTCATGTTGGCGCGCACCCCATCGGTGTCGCTCAGCACGATGCGGGCGCCACGCACCGGGGCCTGGTGGTCGGTCTCTTGCACCAGTTGCCCCCCCGGGGCGCTGCGGAAGCCCGGCAGGTGGCCCCGGGCGAATTCTTCAGGGGTGCGCACATCGAAACGGTAGGTGGTGCGCTGGGTTTCTGCCGCCCACGCGGGCAGATCGGCCAGCGTGGCGCGGCGCACCCCGGCGCGGTCGGCCACGGCGCGGGCCTGGGCGGCGGCGCGGGCCTGTTGTTCGGCGCTCACCTCGGGGGCGCGGCGGGCGGCACCGTGTTCCAGCGTCTGGCCGGCCAGCAGCCAGCCGATGGTGCCGTTGCGCAGGGCGGTGATGCGGTTGGGCAGGCCGGCGTTCACCAGCGACTGGGTGCCGATGATGCTGCGTGTGCGCCCCGCGCAATTGACCACGATGTGGGTGGCCGGGTCGGGGGCCAGGGCCGCGGCGCGCAGCACCAGCTCGGCCCCGGGCACGCTCACCCCGCTGGGGATGCTCATGGTCTGGTACTCGTCGAAGCGGCGCGCATCGAGCACCACCACATTGGCCTGGCTTTCGATCAGGGCCTTGACCTCTTCGGCGGGCAGTGAGGGGGTGTGGCGCTTGGCCTCGACCAGCTCACCAAACGATTTGCTGGGCACGTTGACGTCGCGGAACAGCTCGCCGCCTGCGTCACGCCAGCCCTGCAGGCCGCCGGCCAGCAGCGACACCTGGGTGTAGCCCAGGGCCTGCAGGCGGCGTGCGGCCGTGTCGGCCAGGCCCTCGCCGTCATCGAACACCACCACCACGGTGTCGCGGCGCGGAATGCGGGTCCAGGCGTCCAGCTCGATGCGGCCCACCGGCAGGTTGGCGGCCCACAGCGGGTGGGCCTGGGCAAACGGGTCTTCTTCGCGCACATCAAGCAGGGCGATCTCGCGCCCGGCCAGCAGGTGCTCGCGGACTTGGGCGTAGGGGGTTGTGGGCAGGGCAATGGTCACGGTGGGGCTCTTCTTGTGGGGGGCAGGAATTCAAAAAATAGGAAGGGGGCCATGCAGTTCAGCCGGCCAGGCTGGCCCGCACCTCGGCCGAGCGGTCCCACAGATTGGGCAGGCTGCGGTTGCTGTAGCCCGACACAAAGGGCTTTTCGGTGCCGTCTTCGAGGAACACCGAGCGCTTCACGGCCCCGATGTTGGCGCCATACACATGGATGCTGATCGACACCTGGTCGGCCAGCACATTGCTGACGCGGTGCACGTCGCCAATGCGGGGGGACACGGCATCGACCTCGCCGGGGTGCAGCTCGTGAGCCTCGCCTGTGGGGCGCCAGTGGCCGGCGGCATCGCGGGCGTAGGCTTGCGAGCGTTCCTGGCCGCGCAGCATGCCGATCAGGCCCCATACCGTGTGGTTGTGGATGGGCGTGGCCTGGCCCGGCCCCCATACAAAGCTGACCACCGAGAAGTTCTCGCGGGCATCGGCGTACAGCAGGTACTGCTGGTAGTGCTCGGGGTGGGGTTGGCTCAGCTCGGCGGGCAGCCAGTCGTCATGGGCCACCAGGGCCGCCAGCAGCGAGCCGCCTTCTTGCAGCAGGCGTGCCTCGTCCGGGTGGGTGTCGGTCAGGCGGGTGAACTGCTGCACGAAATCGCGCAGGCGCGGCAGCTGGGGCGGGGTGGGGTCTTGGTGGCTCATGGGCTTTGGGAGGGACAGCTGTTGGGGCTGAGGGGCAGCCTGTATTGAAGCGCAAAGCGCCAAAGCGTGCTGGCTGACTTCTTCATAAGCATGGCTGGTTTTCTCATTTCCATGGCGCGAATGATTTCTGTCAAATGCGCTCAACAGCGGAGCCTGCGGCGCATGCCGTGGTCCGCAACGGCCCCAACGCCCTGAACGCCCTGCCTCGACAGAAAGCCTCTCATGACCACACCTCATCCATCTTCTGCTTCTTCGATCATCGTGCCATCGCGCCGGCGCCTGTTGCGCTCGGTGGGGGCCCTGGGACTGTCGGCCGTGGCCGGCGTGGGGGCCAGCCAGGTGCTGGCCGCCGGCAAGCGCCGCCCGATCAAGCTGGCCTGGAACGCCAACGCGGTCTGCCTGGCCCCGGTGCCCGTGGCCATCACCCGCGGCATCTTCGAGAAAAACGGGCTGGATGTCGAGCTCATCAATTACACCGGCTCGACCGACCAACTGCTGGAGTCGATCGCCACCTCCAAGGCCGATGCTGGCGTGGGCATGATCCACCGCTGGATCAAACCACTGGAGTCGGGTTTTGACGTCAAGTTGGTCAGCAGCTCGCACGGCGGCTGCACCCGCCTGGTGGGCTATGGCCCGGCCGGCGTCACCAGCCTGCAAAAGCTCAAGGGCAAGACCATCGCGGTGTCGGACCTGAACAGCCCAGGCAAGAACTTCTTCTCGGTGCTGTTCACCAAGGCCGGCATCGACCCCGAAAAGGATGTGACCTGGCGCCAGTTCCCGGGCGACCTGCTGGGCGTGGCGGTGGAAAAGGGCGAGGCCCACGCGATCGCCGACGGCGACCCGAACCTGTTCATCATCGAGCGCAAGACCAAGGGCCTGATCGAGCTGGCCACCAACCTCAGTGGCGAGTACGCCGACAAGACCTGCTGCGTGCTGGGGGTCAGCGGCAAGCTGGCGCGCGAAGACCGCCCCACCGCCGCCGCGCTGGCCCGCTCGATCAACGAGGCCTCCGACTTTGTGGCCAGCAACCCCAACGAAGCCGCCAAGATCTACAGCCCCTACTCCAAGGTGTCGGTGGAAGACCTGCGCACCGTGCTGGGCACGCTGACCCACAAGCACCACCCCAGCGGCGTGGCGCTGAAGAAAGAGATCGAGTTCTTTGCACGCGACTTCAAGCTGGTGGGGGTGCTCAAGCCCAGCACCGACCCGGTGCGCTTTGCTGAGTTCGTGCACGCCGACGTGCTGTCCTGAGGAGGCGTGTCATGAACAGCACCGTGCATTCCCCCCCGGCTTCGGCCGCGCTGCCGCTGCGGCGCGAGGCGGCCGCGCCCTCGGCCTGGTGGGCCACCGGCCTGGCCGCCGCCGTGGCCTGGGCGGCCCTGGGCGCGCTCACCCTGGGCTGGCCGAACAAGCAGGTTGGCTTCAGCGACTGGAACTACACCGCCGAGTTCGGCTGGGTCAGCCTGGGGCTGGCGGCCGCGCTGGCCGTGCTGAGCCTGGGTGGCCCGCTGGCCGCGCCGGTGGTGCAGCGCCTGCGCGGCTTCGGCCCCTGGCTCACGGTGCTGGGCCTGGGTTTTCTGGCCTGGGAGCTGGTCACGGCCAAGCTGGGCTGGTTGCCCACGCCGTTCTTTGCGCCGCCGCAAAGTCTGGCCGAGGTGTACGTCAGCGATTGGCGCCGCCTGGGTGACAGTGCGGCCAACTCGCTGATCCTGCTGGGCGTGGGCATCGGCTCAGGGGCGGCGGTGGGCTTTGTGGTGGGCGTGCTGATGGGCTGGTCGCGCCGGGCGCATTACTGGATTCACCCGGTGCTGCGCGTGCTGGGCCCGATCCCGACCACCGCGCTGCTGCCGATCTCGTTTTATTTCTTCCCCTCCAGTTGGTCCACCGCGGTGTTCCTGATCGCCATGGGCACGGGCTTTCCGGTCGCCATCCTGACCTGGTCGGGCGTCGCCACGGTGAACCGCCAGTTCTATGACGTGGCGCGCACCTTGGGGGCCTCCAACGCCTTTCTGGTGTTCCGGGTGGCCATTCCGGCGGCCATGCCGCAGGTGTTTGTGGGCCTGTTCATGGGCCTGGGCCATGCGTTTGCCACCCTGGTGGTGGCCGAGATGCTGGGCGTCAAATCGGGCCTGGGCTGGTACCTCACCTGGGCCCAGGGCTGGGCCAGCTACCCCAATATGTATGGGGCGCTGTTGGTGATGGCCCTGCTGTTCTCGGGCGTGATCACCTTGCTGTTCACCGTGCGCGACCGCGTGCTGTCGTGGCAGAAGGGGGTGGTGCAATGGTGAGCTCGTCGAATGCCGTCCGCCAGCCGCAGGCAGGCGCGTCCAACGGTGCGGACATCCGCATCGAGCAGGTCAGCCATCAGTTTGACGGACCGGCCGGTACGCTGCCGGTGGTCGATGGCGTGAGCCTGCACATCCGCCCCGGTGAATTCGTGGCCCTGCTCGGTCCCAGTGGCTGCGGCAAGTCCACCCTGCTGCGTCTGGTGGCGGGGCTGGAGCCGCCGAGCGCGGGGCAGATCCTGCACGATGGTGAGCCGGTCGCCCGGCCTGACCCGTCGCGCATCGTGGTGTTCCAGGACCCCACGCTGTTCCCCTGGCGCACTGTGCGCGACAACGTGGCCCTGGGCCCGCAGGCGCGCGGCACGCTGGCGGCGCTGCAGCCGCGTGTCGAGGCCGCGCTCAAGCTGGTGGGCCTGCAAGACTTCGCCAAGGCCTACCCGCACCAACTCTCGGGCGGCATGGCCCAGCGCGTGGCGCTGGCGCGTGCCATCGTCAACGACCCCAGCCTGCTGGTGCTCGACGAGCCCCTGGGCAAGCTCGACTCGCTGACCCGCCTGACCATGCAGACCGAGCTGCTGGCGCTGTGGCAGCGCCAGGGCTTCTCGGCCCTGCTGGTCACGCACGACGTGGAAGAGGCCTTCTTTTTGGCTCAGCGCGTGATCGTGCTGTCCGACCGGCCCTCGCGCATCGTGGCCGAGCTGGTCAATGAGTTGCCCTACCCGCGCCACCGCGGTGACCCACGCCTGGCCGAACTGTGCGCCACCAGGCCCTGGCCCACCTGGGCCTGGACGCGAGCTGGTGAGGGCTGTGCTTGGGGCCGGGCTGAGCGCGTGATCGACTGGACCCCCACGCCCGAGCAGGTCAACACCGTGCTCGGCGTCCTGTACGCGGTGCAGGATGCCCTGCACCGTCTGTGGTTTGCCCTGGGCCTGAGCGACAGCCTGGCCGGGCAGCCGGTGTGGCCCTGGGCACAGCGGCTGCATGGCGAACTGATGGTGTTTGAGCCCGGGCAGGCGCGCCGCCTGTTGCTGTGCGCGGCGGCCCTGGCAATCGCATTGCCCTTGACTGGACTGGCGGTCTTTTGGCGGCGCGCCCGCTGGCCCGCGTGGGCCGCTGCGGTGGCCTTGCTGGCGGCGGCCCCCTGGGGCGTGTTCGGCCTGTTGGCCGGGCCGGCAACGCCCAGCAGTTTCCATGTCAGTGACAGCGGCTTCAGCGCCCAGACCATCGTGCGCGGCCAGACCGTGTACCAGCGGCATTGCCAGCGCTGCCATGCGGCGGATGGCGGCGGTGAGGGGCCCGATGCGCCCGCTTTGCCCATGTGGCCCCCGCGGCTCAACGGCAGTCTGCTGTGGCAGCGCCTGGAGGGGGAGCTGTGGTGGCGAGTGCGCCACGGCCTGCAAGACCGCGATGGCCAGACCACCATGCCCGGCTTTGCCGACGCCTTGAGTGAGGCCGACACCTGGAACGTGCTCGATTTTCTGCAGGCCCAGGCCTCAGGCCAGACCCTGGCCCGCGAAGGGCGTTGGGAGCTGCCGGTGCGCCTGCCCGATGCCCGGGTGCGTTGCGGTGTCGCAAGCGAGCTACGCAGTCTTCGTGGCATGCAAGGGCAGCGCCTGCTGGTGGCCGCTTCGCCCGGCACACCGCTGGTGCTGGACCCGCGCGTGCTGGGCATCGGGCAGGGCAGCGGTCTGGCCGAGGCCGGCACTGATTGCCGTCTCGTGGAGGCCGATGCGGCCGACTTCCGCCAGGCCCTGGCCCTGGTGTTGGGCCAGCCCGTCGCTCGCCTGCAGGGCCAGCAGGTGCTGGTGGACCGGCAAGGCTGGTTGCGTGCCCGGGCCCTGCCTGGCCAGAGCTGGTCGGCCGCCGATCTGGTGTGCCGGTCGGAGAAGGCCCCAGCCCCGGCCGCACCAGCCCCGGAATTGCCCGCCCCGACCGATCCGCTCGGTGCCCTGGTGGCCGCCATGGACGCCGACCCGGTCGCTCCGCGCCGCGGGGGCATCCCGCACTGAGCTGGTGGGGCGGACATGCCGAAAGCGCATGTCCTCACGCGTTTTGCTTCGTTGTTGCGCGGGCGGGGGCGGCCTATCGTGAAGCCATCCGCGAAGCCTTTCACCGTTCTTCCAACCCAGGAGCCCCCCATGAGTGTCCAGTTCATCGGCATGATCCAGCCGCACGAAGTTTCTGAAACCTTCCCCCGCCGTGGCCCGGTGATCGACCGCGACTTTGTGCGCGTGTTCGCCCAGGCCCATGAGCACGCCGGCTTTGACCGCATCCTGGTGCCGGCGCATGCCACCAGCCCCGACAACCTGCTGGCGGTCACCTACGCGGCCTCGGTCACCCAGCGCATCAAGTTCTTGCTGGCGCACCGCCCGGGTCTGCAGCAACCCACCGTCACGGCGCGCCAACTGGCCACGCTGGACCAGTACACCGACGGCCGCGTGGCCGTGCACTACATCACCGGCGGCTCGGACGAAGACCAGCGCCGCGACGGCGACTTCCTGGGCCACGACGACCGCTATGCCCGCACCGACGAGTACCTGAGCGTGCTGCGCCAGATCTGGACCGCCGACAAGCCCCTGAACCACGAAGGCCGCTTCTACCGCATCGAGGGCGGCTGGTCCGAGGTCAAGCCCCTGCAGCAGCCGCACCTGCCGATCTATTTCGGTGGCGCCTCCGAGGCCGCACTGCAAGTGGCCGGCAAGCACGCCAGCGTCTATGCGCTGTGGGGCGAGTCGCTGGCCCAGGCCGGTGATCTGGTGCGCCGCGTGCGGGCCTCTGCCGCCCAGCACGGGCGCGACATCGGCTTCAGCATCTCGTTCCGCCCCATCCTGGGCCGCACCGAGGACGAGGCCTGGGCCCGCGCCGAACGCATTCTGGAAGACACGCGCCGCGTGCGCTCGCTGCAGGGCTTTGCCCGCGGCGGCCCCTTGCAAAGCGAGGGGGCGCGTCGCCTGTTGGCCGATGCGGCCCAGGGCGACCGGGTGGACGAGCGCCTGTGGACGGCGATTGCCCGCGAGACCGGCGGCCGCTCCAACACCACGGCCCTGGTGGGCACGCCCGAGCAGGTGGCCGATGCGTTGCTCCAGTATTACGACCTGGGCATCAGCACCTTCCTGATCCGCGGCTTCGACCCCCTGCCCGACGCGATCGACTACGGCCGTGAACTGTTGCCGCTGGTGCGCCAGAAGGTGGCCGAGCGCGAGGCCGCCGCCGCAGCCCAAGCCCAACTCAAAGCCGCTTGAAAGAAGTTCATCCATGTCTGCTGTTCTGCAAACCCCTTCGCTCACCCTGGTGCGCAACCCCCACCCGCAACGCAAGGACTGGTTTGATGAAACCCCGGCCCGTCCGACGGTTGAGGCCGAGCGCCGCCACCGCAAGGAACGCCTGGCCGTGGCTTTCCGCCTGTTCGCCCGCTTTGGCTTCGACCACGGCCTGGCCGGCCACATCACGGCGCGCGACCCCGAGCTGAGCGACCATTTCTGGGTCAACCCCCTGGGCCTGCATTTCTCGCAGATCAAGGTGTCGGATCTGCTGCTGGTGAACTCGCAAGGTGAGATCGTGGTGGGCCAGGGCCCGCTCAACCGGGCCGCCTTTGCCATCCACGCCGCGCTGCACGAGACGCGCCCCGACATCGTCGCCGCCGCCCACACCCATTCGACCTACGGCAAGGCCTGGTCGACCCTGGGCCGTGAGCTGGACCCGTTGACCCAGGACGGCTGCGCCTTCTACCAGGACCACGCCCTGTTCGACACCTTCAGCGGCGTGGTGCTGGAAACCGATGAGGGCTTTCGCATTGGCCAGGCGCTGGGCCAGCGCAAGGCCGTGATCCTGAAGAACCACGGCATTTTGACGGCCGGCCCCTCGGTCGAGTCGGCCGCCTGGTGGTACATCGCGCTGGACAACGCCTGCCACACCCAACTGTTGGCCGAGGCCGCCGGCAAGCCGCAGCCGATCCCGCACGAGGTGGCCTTGCTGACCCACAGCCAGGTCGGCCGCCCGGGCGGCGCCGAGTTCTCGTTCAAGGGCTTCTACGACATCATCGTGCGCGAGCAACCCGAGGTGCTGCAGTGAACGCCCCGCTGAGCTGGGGCCAGACCGCACGCGCCCTGGCCGTCGAATTCGCGGTCCGAGCGCCGGCCCATGACCGGGATGGCAGCTTTCCGTTCCGCAACTTCGACGATCTGCACGCGGCCGGCCTGCTGACCCTGGCCGCGCCGGTGGCCTACGGCGGGCAGGGCGCCAGCCTGGGTCAGCTCACCGATGTGGTGGGCGCCGTGGCGCACGGCGACCCGGCCACGGCCCTGGTGCTGACCATGCAGTACATGCAGCACCGTGGCATGGGCCGGCGCCACAAGCCCTGGCCCGAAGCCCTGGCGCGCCGGGTGGTACAGGATTCGCTGCAGCGTGTGAGCCTGGCCAACGCCTTGCGTGTCGAGCCCGAGTTGGGCACACCGGCGCGCGGCGGCCTGCCGGCCACCATCGCCCGGCGTCAGCCCGATGGCCGCTGGCGCCTGTCGGGTCGCAAGATCTACTCCACCGGGGCGCCCATCCTCAGCTGGTACCTGGTGTGGGCCCGCACCGATGACGAGCAGCCCCTCACGGGGGCTTTCCTGGTGCCGGCTGACCTGCCCGGCACCCGCATCGAGAACACCTGGGATCACCTGGGCCTGCGCGCCAGCGGCAGCCACGACATCGTGTTTGAAGACGTGCTGTTGCCCGCGGACGCACCGCTGGAGCTGCGAGCCCCGACCGACTGGGGCCAGGGCGACCTGTTGATGCAAGCTGAAATGGCCGCCTTTTTTGCCGCTTTGTACACCGGCGTGGCCCGCGCCGCCCGCGACTGGGTGGTGGGTTTTCTGCACGACCGCCAACCCAGCAGCCTGGGTGCGGCGCTGGCCACCTTGCCAAGAGCGCAAGAGCACCTGGGCCAGATCGAAGCCTTGCTCACCGTGAACCAACGCCTGATCGACAGTTTGGTGACCGACCTGGAGGCCGGCCTGGAGCCCAGCTTTGCCGACAGCGGCATCGTCAAGTCGGTCACCACGCACAACGCCCTGCAGGCCGTGCAACAGGCGGTGGCCCTGAGCAGCAACCACGGGCTGGCACGGCGCAACCCGCTGGAGCGCCACCTGCGCGACGCGCAGTGCGGCGTGGTGCACACCCCGCAGGACGACAGCGTGCACATCGCGGCGGGCCGACGCGCGCTGGGGCTTTGACGCCTTTCGGCGCAGCCTCGGCGCTGCCCGCGAACGCCCCGGCCGGGCCCCGTGAGGGGCCTGGCTTTTGGCGCTGGCAGGGGGCCTTTGCATCCTCGTTTTGGGGATAAGGTGCTGCCCAAATATTCGTTTTCTGCGGCGGGCAACCGGCGAAGAATCGCGTCCTTTTCAGACCCTCTTGAAACTGTCGAGGCCATCGAAGCGCTCGATGGGACCCAACCCCCAGGACGCATCCGCCATGAACTTCCAGCAACTCCGTTCGGTGCGAGAGGCCGTGCGACGCGGCTTCAACCTCACCGAGGTGGCCCAGACCTTGAACACCTCGCAACCTGGCGTGAGCCGACAGATCCGTGAACTGGAGGACGAACTCGGCATTGAGCTCTTCGTGCGGGTCGGCAAGCGCCTGACCGGGCTGACCGAGCCCGGCAGCCATGTGCTGCCCATCATCGAGCGCATCCTGCTCAACAGCCACAACCTGCGCAAGGCAGGGCAGGAGTACGTGGCCCCGCGCAGCGGCCAACTGTCGGTGGCGGCCACGCACTCGCAGGCCCGATACGCCTTGCCCAGGGCGGTCAAGCAGTTCTCGCAGCATTTCCCCGAGATCCGCCTGCACCTGCACCAGGGCACGCCCCAGCAGGTGGCTGCCATGCTGTTGGCGGGTGAGGCCGATGTAGGCATTGCCACCGAGGCGCTGGCCCAGTTCGACGGGCTGGTGGCCTTGCCCTGCTACCGCTGGAGCCACTCACTGGTGGTCCCGCCCGGACACGAGCTGCTGCGGCACGACGGCCCGGTGACGCTGAGCCGCCTGGCCGAGTTTCCGCTGATCACCTACGACACCGGCTACACCGGCCGCTCGCACATCGACGAGGCCTTTGCCCACCACCAGGTGCAGCCCGAGATCGCGCTGACCGCCATGGACGCCGACGTCATCAAGACCTACGCCGAGCTGGGCATGGGGGTGGGCATCGTGGCCAGCATGGCCTTCGACCCGCTGCGCGACAAGGGCTTGCGTGCGCTGGATGCCAGCCACCTGTTCGGCTTCAACCTGACCCGGCTCGCCGTGCGGGCCGGCACCTATTTGCGCTCGTACGAAGAGTCGTTCATCGAGGCCTTTGCCCCCAGCCTGACGGCCGGCGTGGTGCGCATGGCCCTCGACGAAGGCCGGGCGCCCGCCCGCCTGGCTGCCACGGCACCGCCGCCGCCACCACCGCCACCCCCGCCCGAGCCCTGGCCCTTGCTGGGCAACGCCTCGCCCGCAGCGCCGGTGCCGGCGACCCGACCGGCGTTGGTGGTCTGAAGAACGGCTGCGGCCCCTGTGTGCCCGGCACATATCGATCACCGCAAATCTTCGTTGGCATGGGGCACCGTGGCGCCTACGGTGTCGCAACCCTTCCCGCATTCATTCTCCGAAAGGCTTTTCATGACAACACGACAACTCAAATTCGGCTTTGTGCTGCATGGCGTGGGCGCCGGCTGGGGCGACTGGCGCCACGAGGCCGCACTGGCCGACGGCAGCGTCAACTTCAAGTTCTATGCCGAGCAGGCCCAACTGGCCGAGCAGGGGCGCTTTGAGTTCCTGTTCGTGGCCGACAGCGTGCACATCACCGAGCGCTCCAGCCCGCACTACCTGAACCGCTTCGAGCCGCTGACCATCCTGTCGGCCCTGGCGGCCGTCACCTCCAAGATCGGCCTGGTGGCCACCGTCACGGCCAGCTACAGCGAGCCCTACACCGTGGCCCGCCAGTTCGCCTCGTTGGACCACATCAGCGGTGGACGTGCTGGCTGGAACGTGGTCACCTCGTGGCTCGATGGCAGTGCGCGCAACTACAGCCAGGCCGAGCACTATGCGCACGACGTGCGCTACCGCCTGGCCAGCGAGCACCTCGATGTGGTGCAAGGCCTGTGGGACAGCTGGGAAGACGACGCCCTGGTGCGCAACAAGGCCACCGGCCAGTTCTTTGACTCGGCCAAGCTGCACCGGCTGGACCACCAGGGTGAGTTCTTCCAGGTTGAGGGGCCGCTCAACATTGCCCGTTCGCGCCAGGGCCAGCCGGTGATCTTCCAGGCCGGCGCCTCCGAGGATGGCAAGAACTTCGCAGCCCAGCGCGCCGATGCGATCTTCTTCCATGCCGACCAGCTGGAAGACGCCCAGGCCTACTACCGCGACGTCAAGGCCCGGGTGGCTGCGACCGGGCGTGACCCGGCCCAGGTCTTCCTGCTGCCGGGCATCCGGCCCATCGTGGGCCGCACCGCGGAGGAGGCCGAGGCCAAGTACCAGATCGCCGCCTCGCTGGTGCCGATCGAGAACGCCTTGGCCGCCCTGGCCCGGCCCTTCAATGACCACGACTTTTCGGTCTACCCGCTCGACCAGCCCTTTCCGGACCTCGGGGACATCGGCAAGAACAGCCAGCAGGCCGCCAGCGACCGCATCAAGCAGGTGGCGCGTGAGCGGGGGTGGACGCTGCGCCAGGTGGCCCAGTGGCATGCGGCGCCCAAGCGCACTTTTGTAGGCACGGCCGAGCAGGTGGCCGACGAGATCCAGCGCTGGTTCGAGAACGAGGGCGCCGATGGCTTCAATTTCTTCGAAGCCCTGCCCAACACCTCGCTGAAGGATTTCGTGTCGCTGGTGGTGCCGATCCTGCAGGCGCGCGGCATTTACCGCACCGACTACCCGCACGACACCTTCCGCGCCCACCTGGGCCTGCCGGTGCCGGCCAACCGCTACACCGTGGCGCGTGAACAGGCCCAGAAGGTCGCTGAGCCCGTGCACGAAGCGGCCGGCGAGGCGGTGGTGGCCTGATGGGCGCGCCAAGCCTTGAGCGCCTGGTGGTGCTGAACCCGCTGGGCGCGGCGGTGGGCGAGCGCATTGCCGCCGTCGACCCGCGCCTGGTGGTCATCAACGACCGCGAGGCCCCCGGCTGGGCCCGGGCCCACGAGGTGGATGTGCTGCTGACCGCGCCCGGCCACGGCTGGCGCCAGGCGCCAGCGCAGGCCCCGGCCGGCTGGCCGGGCACGCTGCGCTGGGTGCACACCGCCTCGGTGGGGGTGGACTTTTTTCCGCCCTGGCTGCTGCAGGTGCCCCAGGTGAGCTGCGCGCGCGGCGTGGCTGCGGCCCCGATTGCCGACTATGTGCTGTCGGCCCTGCTGGCACACAACCAGCCCTGGGCGGATCGGCGCGTCCAAAGCCCCGAGGCCTGGCGGCGCGAGTTCGAGCGTGCCGAGGCCCAGCCGCTGCGCCTGCTGGCCGGCCAGCACCTGGGCCTGCTGGGCTTTGGCGCCATCGGCCAGGCCGTGGCCCGGCGGGCGCTGGCCTTTGGCATGCAGGTCACGGCGCTGCGCCGCAGTGCGGCCCCCTTGGGCGAGCCGGGCGTGGCCCAGGCCCGCTCGCTGCCCGAACTGCTGGCCCAGGTGGACCACCTGGTGCTGGCGCTGCCGATCACGGCCGAGTCGCGCCATGTGATCAACGCCGAGGCCCTGGCCCATGCCCGGCCCGGCTTGCACCTGGTGAACATCGCCCGCGGCGCGCTGGTCGATCAGCAGGCCTTGCTGCAGGCCCTGGACAGCGGTCGCCTGGGCGCCGCCACCCTGGACGTGACCGACCCCGAGCCGCTGCCGGTCGGCCACCCGCTCTATACCCACCCTGGGGTGCGGTTGACGCCGCACATCTCATGGGCGGCGGGCGAGGTGCAGACCGCCACGGCCGACAAGTTCATTGACCAGCTCCAGCGCTACTTCAAGGGTGAGCCCCTGGCTGATCTGGTCGATGCCCAGCGTGGCTACTGAGCGCCCGCCTTACCGTTCTTTTTCCCCACTCCCAAACCATGAACAAAATCGACGCTTCGCTTTCCCGCCGCCACCTGCTGGGTGCCGCCCTCACCGCACCCGCCTGGCTGCAAGCCGGCCTGGCCCAGGCCGCCGGTCCGGCCCCAGCGGTGGACCCGGCCGAACTCTCCAAGGTGACCTTGCGCATCGGCACCTACAAGGGCAATTGGCGGGCCCTGCTGGTGGCGGCCAAGCTGACCGACACCCCTTACAAGATCGAATGGCGCGAGCTGAACAACGGCGTGCTGCACATCGAGGCCCTGAACGGCGACGCGTTGGACCTGGGCTCGGGCAGCGAGATCCCGGCGCTGTTCGCGGCGCGCCAGAAGGCGCAGGTGCGCTTTGTGGCCGTGGTGCGCGAAGACCTGAACAACCAGGTCACGCTGGCCCGCAAGGACACCGCCATCCGCAGCATCGCCGACCTCAAGGGCAAGCGGGTGGGTTATGTGCGTGCCACCACCGCGCACTACTTTCTGAGCAAGCAGCTGGCCGAGGCCGGCCTGAGCTTCTCGGACATCCAGGCCATCAACCTGAGCCCGGCAGACGGCCTGTCGGCCTTTGACCGGGGCGACCTCGATGCCTGGGCCATCTATGGCTACAACGGCCAGATCGCCCGCCTCAAGTACGGGGCGCGGGTGCTCAAGACCGGGGTGGGCTACCTGACGGGCAACTTCCCCATCTACGCCAACCCCAAGTCGATCAGCCAGCCTGCCACCCAGGCCGCCATCAGTGACTACCTGCTGCGCCTGCGCCGCGCCTACCTGTGGGCCAACCAGAACTACCTGGAGTACGCGCGTGTGATCTCTGAAGAGACCCGCATCCCGGTGGGCGACCTGATCGAGCTGTGGAACAACCGCAGCACCGATTTCGATCTGCGTGCGGTGTCGGACAGTGTGGTGAAGGGGCACCAGGAAGTGGCCGACACCTTCCAGAAGCTGGGCGTGCTGGACGGCCCGGCCGAGGTGGCCCCGCTGTGGGACCGCCGCTTCGACAAGCTGTTCAAGGTCTGACGCCCGGGGCTGCGGCCCCTGGCCCCATGAAAAAAAGCCGACCCGGGCGTCTGTCCGGGTCGGCTTTGTCTTGGGCGGCTTGGTATCAGCCGCGGCCGCTGCTCAGGCGCCGCACCACCGCGATGAAGCGGTCCACCTCTTCACAGGTGTTGTAGAACGCCAGCGAGGGCCGCACCGTGGCCTCCACGCCAAAGCGGCGCAGGATGGGCTGGGCACAGTGGTGGCCCGAGCGCACGGCAATGCCTTCTTCGTTCAGGGCCCGGCCCACCTCTTCGGTGGTGTAGCCCTTGAGCACAAAGGACAGCACGCTGGCCTTGTCGGCCGCGGTGCCGATCAGGCGCACCCCGGGGAGAGGGGCCAGCAGGTGGGTGGCATAGGCCAGCAGGTCGTGCTCGTAGCGCGCGATGTTGTCCAGGCCGATGCGCTGCACATAGTCGAGGGCGGCACCCAGGCCCACCGCGTCAGCGATGTTGCCGGTGCCGGCCTCGAACTTGTTGGGCGGCGGCTGGAACACCGTGCGCTCAAAGGTCACGTCGGCGATCATGTTGCCGCCCCCTTGCCAGGGCGGCATGGTGTCGAGCAACTCGCGCCGGCCGTAGACCACGCCAATGCCGGTGGGGCCAAAGATCTTGTGCCCGGAGAACACAAAGAAATCGGCCCCGATCTCCTGCACATTGACGCGCAGGTGGCTGACCGACTGGGCCCCGTCCACCAGGGCGCGGGCCCCGGCCGCGTGGGCCATGGCCACGATCTCGCGCACCGGCACCACCGTGCCCAGCGCGTTCGAGACCTGGGTCACGGCCACGATCTTGGTGCGCGGGTTCAGCAGCTTGCGGTACTCGTCGAGCAACACCTGGCCGGTGTCGTCCACCGGGATCACGCGGATGCGTGCGCCTTTTTGCGCCGCCAGCTGTTGCCAGGGCACGATGTTGGCGTGGTGCTCCAGGTGGGAGACGATGATCTCGTCGCCTTCGCCCACGTTCTGCACGCCCCAGGTCTTGGCCACCAGGTTGATGGCCTCGGTGGCGCCGCGCACAAAGATCACCTCGTTCACCGACTGGGCGCCGATGAAGGCACGCACCTTTTCGCGCGCACTTTCGTACGCGTCGGTGGCGCGGGCGGCCAACTCATGCGCGGCCCGGTGGATGTTGGAGTTCTCGTGGGCGTAGAAGTAGGCCAGGCGGTCGATCACCGACTGCGGCTTGTGCGTGGTGGCGGCGTTGTCGAACCACACCAGCTGTTTGCCATTGACGCGCTCCTGCAGGATCGGGAAGTCGCGGCGCACCGCGTTCACGTCCAGCCCCTCCGGCCGTTGTGCGGCCTGCTGGTGGGGCAGGGCAGCGCTCGGGCCGGCCACGCTGTCGCCCGCGCTGGGCACGAAGTAGTAGCTGGAGCCCGGGCCCGCCGCAGAGGTGGCCTGGGACCCCGCTGGGCCCTTGCTGCTCAGCAGGGCGCGCAGCTCGTCGGCCCCGGGCAGGCCGAAGGACTGGGCGCTCACGCGGTCGTCCCGCGGGGCGGCCGCCGCCGGGCCGGTGCTCGGGTAGCCACTGGCTTCGCCGAGGAAGTAGTACGGCGTGGAGGGCGTCGAATGGGGCTGGGCACTCGGCGCCGCAGCCACCTGGGGCACGCCCAACGCCTGGCCGCCCAGGCGGCTGTCCAGCGCTGGCGCGGCCACCACGGCGCTGTCGGGCAGGCCGTTGGGCGCGGCCGCATGCGGCTGCAGCGAGGGCGCGGAGGCCCCCAGCGACAGCACGCTTTGCGGGTTGTTGGGCGCCACATTGGCCCCTGGCGCCAGCGTGCCGGGCAATTGGGGGCCTTGCGTCAGCGGGCCGGTGGAGCTGCCGCCGGGCAGCACATTGGCCGGTGCCGGCACGCCCCCCAGGGCCTGCGGCGGCGCGGGCTTGGGCAGCCCACCGGGCAGGGCCGAGAAGAACTCGCCGGCCAGGCGCGTCAGCGTCGCCACATCAGGCAGGCCCGGCGGCGCCGAGCCGCCCGGCAGTGCGAGCTCACTTGTAGGTGTCAGGGTAGTCATGGAACTTGCCGATCTCAACGTCTTCCAGAACCGCCAGGGCGTCTTCCGACTGCACCACCAGCGAGCAGTACAGGCTGATCAGGTAGCTGGCGATGGCGCTGCGGTTGATGCCCATGAAGCGCACCGACAGGCCCGGGCTTTGCTCGCCGGCCAGGCCGGGCTGGTAGACGCCGACCACGCCCTGGCGCTTGTCGCCCACGCGCAGCAGCAGGATCTTGGTCTTGCCGTCGGCCACCGGTACCTTGTCGCTGGGGATCAGCGGGATGCCGCGCCAGGTCAGGAACTGCGAGCCGAACAGGCTCACCGTCGGCGGCGGCACGCCACGGCGGGTGCATTCGCGGCCGAAGGCGGCGATGGCCAGCGGGTGGGTCAGGAAGAAGGCGGGCTCTTTCCAGACCTTGGTGATCAGCTCGTCGAGATCGTCCGGGGTGGGGGCGCCGGTCAGAGGGTAGATGATCTGCGAGGGCGCGACATTGGCCAGCAGACCGTAGTCGGGGTTGCTGATCAGTTCGCTTTCCTGCTTTTCCTTGATCGTCTCGATCGTCAGGCGCAGCTGCTCCTTGATCTGGTCGTGCGGGCTGCTGTAGAGGTCGCTGACGCGGGTGTGCACGTCAAGCACGGTGGAGACCGCGTTCAGGAAGTACTCGCGCGGGGCGTCTTCGTAGTCGACGAAGGTCTGCGGCAGTTCCGATTCATCGCGCTTGGCGCAGGCCACCAGCACGTCTTCGGGGTTCTTGACCTTGTTGAGTCGGTAGATGCCGGCTTCGACAGGCACCCATTGCAGCAGGTGCGTCAGCCAGCGGGGGCTGATGGTGGACAGGACCGGAACGGTCTTGGTGGCATTGGCCAGTTGCCGTGCAGCGCTGTCGCTGAGGGCTGCCTGGGCGTTTTGGTGTTCCGACATGGAAGACTCCGCAGTGGTTGAAAAGAGAAAAAAGGTCAGCGGGCAGTGTCTGGCGGGGCGGAGCGGCGTTCAACAGGCTATAGCCGTCAAGCGCAGACCGTTGATCAGCCGTTGTTGCGACAGGCGTTCGGTCTGTGCCAGCAGGTTGCTGGGGCTTTGCCCCAGCGCACGGGCCAGCTTGTCGAGCGTGATCAGCGAGGGCACGGCCTGGCCGCGCTCCAGCTCGCCCACATAGCTGCGGTTGAGGTCGGCGCTCTCGGCCAGTCGCTCCTGTGACCAGCCCAGGCGCTCGCGTTGCTGGCGCACGGCGAGGCCGAACAGCTCGGGCAGGCGGGCGCTCATGACGCCGCTCCGGCGGGCGCATGTTGCGAGCGGGCCTGGGTGATGTGCGTGCCCGGTGCCAGGTCGTGCGTCAGCCACACATTGCCCCCGACGCTGGCGCCGCGGCCCAGGGTGACGCGGCCCAGCACGGTGGCGCCAGCGTAGATCACCACCTCGTCTTCGACGATGGGGTGGCGCGGCAGGCCTTTCTGGGGGTTGCCCTGCTCATCGGTGGGAAAGCTCTTGGCCCCCAGCGTGACGGCCTGGTAGATGCGCACGCGCTCGCCGATGACCGCCGTCTCGCCAATTACCACGCCCGTGCCGTGATCGATGAAGAAGCCCGGCCCGATGCGGGCGCCGGGGTGGATGTCGATGCCGGTCTCGCTGTGCGCCAGCTCGGCCACGATGCGCGCCAGCAGTGGCACACCCAGCTCGTAAAGCCGATGCGCCACGCGGTGGTGGATCATGGCCTGGATGCCGGGGTAGCACAGCAGCACCTCGTCCACGCTGCGTGCGGCCGGGTCGCCCGCGTAGGCGGCCAGCACATCGCTGTCGAGCAGCTCACGCAGCTGCGGCAACGAGTGGGCAAAGTCGCGCACGATCCGTTCGGCACGCAGGTCCAGCGTGGCCGCCTCGACCAAGGGCTGGTGCTTGTGGGCGTAGCGCAACTCCAGTTGCACCTGGGCCAGCAGCGATTGCAGGACGGTGTCCAGCGTGTGGCCCACATAGAAATCCTCGCCCTCCTGGCGCAGGTCGGGGGGGCCCAGGCGCATCGGGAACAGGGCGCCGCGCAGCAGGTCCAGGATGTGGGTCAGCGCTTCACGCGAGGGCAGCTCGCGGCCGCCGGGCTCGTTGGAGCGCTGCTGCGATTCGCGCCAGCGCCGTCGCGCCTCGGCCAACTCGCGCACCACCTGGTGCACGTCAAAGGGGGACGGGCGCACTTCAGGCGCGTCCGTCGTGTGGGGCAGGGGCAGGGCATGCAAGGTCATGGGGGAGCGCGCTCAGGGCAAGAAAAGAAAAGGGGGCGGGCTCAGTCCTGCACCCAGGGCAGGCCGCGGAAGCGCCAGCCATCGCTGCCGCCGCGGTGCTGGGCGGCATCGATCTCGCCTTCAAACCCTTCAAGCACATTGAAGACGGCCGTGAAGCCCGCCTTGGCCGCGGCTTCGGCCGCCAGTGCCGAGCGCTTGCCGCTGCGGCACAGCAGCAGCACCGGGGCGTGCTTGGGCACCTTGGCCTCCAACTCGCGGGTGAAGCGGGGGTTGCGCGTCAGCGCGGTACCGGTGGCCCAGGCCACGTGCAGGCTGCCCGGCACATGGCCGACAAACTTGCGCTCTTCGGTCGAACGCACGTCCACCAGGGCGGCGTCGCCGGCTTCAAACAGGGCCCAGGCCTGTTGGGGCGTGACCCCACCCGCATAGGGCAGGCCGGCCGCCGCCGCCGCGGCACGTGCCGCTTTCAGGGCTTCGGGAAGGGTGTTTTCGACAGGGGTGGCAACAGACATCTTGAAAGCCTTTCTGGGTCTTATCGAGGCCGCGTCGCGGGGATTCGGCGGCTGACAAGCACTCTAAGAAAGGGCTTTCAATACTCAAACGAATGATTTCTCTCTTTCTAATGAGGGAAATGTCTTAGCGGTGTCGGACTGTGTGCGCTGGGTCAGCGCTGCACCCCCCAGCGCCGCACGGTGACCCGCTCCAGGTTGGAGAACACCAGGCTTTCGACCCCCAGGCCGATGACGATGACCAGGGCCAGGCCGGCGAAGACCTTGTCGGTGTAGAGCTCGTTGCGGTTCTGGAAGATGTACCAGCCCAGGCCGCCCTTGCCCGAGGTGGCGCCGAAGACCAGCTCGGCCGCGATCAGGGTGCGCCAGGCAAAGGCCCAGCCGATCTTGAGGCCCGACAGGATGGCCGGCAGGGCGGCCGGGATCAGGATCTGCAGCACGTAGCGGATGCCGGTCAGGCCGTAGTTGCGGCCGGCCATGCGCAAGGTCTCGGGCACGGCCTGAAAGCCGGCGTAGGTGTTGAGGGCCAGTGGCCACAGCACCGAGTGGATCAGCACGAACACCAGGCTGCCCTGGCCCAGGCCGAACCACAGCAGGGCCAGCGGCAGCAGGGCGATGGCGGGCAGGGGGTTGAACATGGCGGTCAGGGTGGCCAGCAGATCGCGCCCGAATTGGGTGGACACGGCCAGGGTGGTCAGGCCCAGGGCCAGGGCCATGCCCGCCAGGTAGCCCTTGAGCAGCACCGCGAGCGAGATCTGGGTGCGCTGCAGCAGCTCGCCGCTGAGCAGGCCGTCGGCCAGGGCGCGGGCGGTGGCGCCAAAGGTGGGCAGCAGCAGGTCGTTGTCTTGCCAGCGGGCCAGCAGTTCCCACAGCCCGGCCAGCAAGAGCAGGATCAGGCCACGGCGCAGGCCGGGCTGTTGCCAGGCGCGGCTGGCCAGTGGCAGGGGGTGCGCCAGCGGAATGTCGTCCAGCGGGGGCAGGGTGCGTTCGTATTCGGGGCGCACCGGCGGTGTCGGCCATGAGGTCGGTGAGGCGCTCATGCGGCGTTTCTCCAGGGGGTGGCCGGATGGCTGTTTGACGGGGCGGCCTTGGGCGGGCTCTCTTCGAACAACAGGTGGTGGATGCGTTGGGCCGCGGCCTGGAAGCTTGGGCTGCCGGCGCTGTGCAGGTCCCATTCGTGGCTGTTGATTTCGGCGCGCACCCGGCCCGGGTGGGGTGACAGCAGGCCGATGCGGTTGCCCACCACCAGGGCCTCTTCGATGGAGTGGGTGACAAACACCAGGGTGAAACGCAGCGCCTCCCACAGGGCCAGCAGTTCTTCCTGCATCTTGCGCCGGGTCAGGGCGTCGAGGGCGGCGAAGGGCTCGTCCATCAGCAGCACCTGGGGCTGCATGGCCAGGGCACGGGCAATCGCCACGCGCTGCTTCATGCCACCCGAGAGCTGGTGTGGGTAGGCCTGGGCAAAGGCGGCCAGGCCCACCTTGTCGAGCACGTCGAGGGCACGTTCGCGCGCCTCGGCCCGGCCCAGACGGCGTGAGGCCAGCAAGGGGAACATCACATTGGCCAGCACGGTCTTCCAGGGCGGCAGCTGGTCGAACTCCTGGAACACCACCATGCGGTCGGGGCCCGGGCCGCGCACGGGCTGACCTTTCAGTCGGATCTCACCCTCGCTGGGCGGGATGAACCCGGCAATCGCCTTGAGCAGGCTGGACTTGCCGCAGCCCGAGGCTCCCAGCAGCACGAAGCGGTCGCCCTGGTGCACGTCCAGGCTGATGCGGTGGGTGGCGCGCACCACGCGTTGCGGGCTGCGGTAGTCGAGGCTGACGCCGTCGAGCTGCAACAGGGGTACGGGGTGCAGTGGAGAAGCTTGGCTGGCCATGGCGAACCTGGCCTCAACTGCCCGACTGGGCTGGGCTGCCGTCGAAGAAGTAGTCCTTCACCGTGGCCGGCTTGTTCTTGATCGCGCCGACCCGGTGCATGAACTGGCCCAGGCCCAGGGTGTTTTGCGGCGCGGTCTTGAACTGCACCTCGGGGTTGCGGATGATTTTCAGCAACAGATCGCGGTCGGTTTTGGCGTGTGTGACCTTGAGGTAGATGTCGGCCGCCTTGTCGGGGTTGGCGGTGATGAACTGGGCGGCTTCGTCCAGCGCGGCGACCAGGGCCTGATAGGTCTTGGGGCTGTCCTTGTAGAACTTCTCGGTGGCGTACAGCACGGTGGCCGATGAAGGGCCGCCTTGCACGTCGTAGCTTTTGAGCAGCACGCGGGCCTGGGGGTTGCCGGCCAGCTCCTGCTCCTGGAAGGGCGGGTTGCCGAAGTGGGCGGTGATCTCGGTGCCGCCCTTGAGGATGGCTGCGGCCGCCTCGGGGTGGGGCAGGGCCACGCTGAGCTTGTCGAGGCGGTCGAATTCGGCGTCGCCCCATTTCTTGGCCGCGGCCATCTGCAGGATGCGCGACTGCACCGACACGCCCACCGCCGGCAGGGCGATGCGGTCCAGGCCGGTGAAGTCGGCGATGCTGTTGACCTTGGGGTTGTTGGTGACCAGGTAGTACGGAAAGTTGCCCAGCGAGGCCACGCCGCGCACGTTCTGTTTGCCGCGGGTGCGGTCCCACAGCGTGAACAGTGGGCCGACGCCGGCACCGGCCACCTCGATCGAGCCCGACAGCAGGGCATCGTTGACGGCGGCGCCGCCCGACAGCTTGATGAACTCGACCTGGATGTCGATGCCGGCAGCCTTGCCGTGCTTTTCGATCAGCTTCTGGTCTTGCGCGACGTTGAGCAGCAGGTAGACGATGCCGAATTGCTCGGCAATGCGCAGCTGGCCTTCGGCGGCCTGGGCCTGCAAGGGGGCCAGACTGCTCATTAGGAGGGCAGTGCTGCTGGCCAGGGCGGCGGCACGCAGGGCCAGGCGACGGGAGAGTGTTTGTTTCATGGCGAGGATGGGCTGGGGGGCGTCAGAAGGCAACATCGCCTTCGATGGTCACGCGGTAAAGCTTGCGGCGCAGGTGGTCCGGGGTGCCGGCGGCCAGGTGCAGCACCGAGCGGTTGTCCCAGAACACCAGGTCGTGCGGCTGCCACCGATGGCGGTACTGGAACTGCGGCTGCACGCTGTGGGCAAACAGCTCGGCCAGCAAGGCGCGGCTTTCGTCTTCGGGCACACCCAGGATGCGGGTGGTGAAGTGCTCGCTGACAAACAGCGCCTTGCGCCCGGATTCGGGGTGGGTGCGCACCACGGGTTGGGCCACGGGCCTGACCTGGGCCACCTGCTCGGGGCTCAGGTTGGGGCGCCAGGGGCTGCGCGCTTGCAGCTCGGCATAGCGGGCCAGGTAGTGGTGCTCGGCCTTCAGGGGGGCGAGGGTCTTCTTCAGCTCGGCGCTCAGGCTGTCCCAGGCCAGGTGCTGGTTGGCGAACAGGGTGTCGCCGCCTTCGGCGGGCAGCTCGTGCACATGCAGCAGCGAGCCCAGGCTGGGCTTTTCCTTGTAAGACAGGTCGGAGTGCCAGAACACGCCAGCATCCCCCAGGCCGATGGGTTTGCCGTTTTCGAGGATGTTGGAGACGATCAGCACCTCGGGGTGGCCCGGCAGGGCGAAGGTGTTGAGCACATGGATCTGCAGCGGGCCGAAGCGCCCGCTGAAGGCCACATGCTGTTCAGGCGTCAGAGTGGCCTGGTCGCGGAACACCAGTACATGGTGGTCGAGGTGGGCCTGGTGGATGCGGCGGAAATCCTCGGTGTTAACCGGGCGCGACAGGTCCAGGCCGATGACCTCGGCGCCCAGCGGGCCGGCCAGGGGGCGGATGTCGAAGGACTGCGCCGGTTCTGTGGCAGCAGCAGCAAAGTGGGGGGCAAGCGTGGCGGACATGGTTCGGGGCTCTGGGTTGGGCGCCTCTGGCCGGGCCAGGGGCGCGATCGGCGGGGCCGGGGGGCTTCAGGCCGGGCTGGCCTCGGCCAGGGCCGCGTTCTGGGGGGCTGCAGCAGCCTGGCGAGCCAGGGCCGCCGGGTGCGCCGGCCGGGGCAGGCCCAGGTGCTCGCGCAGGGTGCGGCCGGTGTAGTCGGTGCGGAACAGGCCGCGGCGGCGCAGCTCGGGCAGCACCCCTTCGATGAAGTCGCTCAGGCCGTGGGGCAGGGTGGGGCCCATCACGTTGAAGCCATCGGCGGCGCCGGTCTGGAACCAGTGCTCCAGCTGATCGGCGATCTGCACGGGCGTGCCCACCAGGGTCCAGTGGCCGCGGGCCGAGATCACCTTCTGATAGAGCTGGCGCAGGCTCAGGTTCTCGCGCCGGGCCATGGCGCTGAACAGGTCTTGCCGGCTTTGCCAGCCCTCGGTGCGTGGCAGCGCGGGCAGCGGGCCGTCCAGCGGATAGCCTGACAGGTCCACACCGCCCAGGAAGGCCGACAGCAGGCCCAGGCCTTGTGCTGGGTCGATCAGCGACTGCAGGGCTTCGTACTTGTCTTGTGCCTCGGCCTCGCTGCGGCCCACGAAGGTCGACACGCCGGGCAGGATCTTCAGGGCATCCGGAGTGCGTCCGAAGGCTGGCAGCCGGGCCTTGAGGCCCTGGTAGAAGGCGCGGGCCTCCTCCACGGTCTGTTGGGCGGTGAAGACCAGCTCAGCGGTTTCGGCGGCCAGGTTCTGGCCGTCTTCCGACGAGCCGGCCTGGACCATCACCGGGTAGCCCTGGATGGGGCGCGGCGTCTGCAGGGCCCCATGCACCGAGTAGTGCGTGCCCTCGTGGCGCACGCGGTGCAGCTTGGCTGGGTCGAAGAATTGGCCGGCCTGGGCGTCGAAGCGGAAGGCGTCGTCCTCCCAGCTGTCCCACAGGCCTTGGGCCACTTTCACGTATTCATGGGCGCGCTGGTAGCGGCTGGCGTGGTCGGCCTGCTGGTCCAGGCCGAAGTTGCGGGCTTCGAAATCGGAGCCCGAGGTGACCAGGTTCCAGCCCGAACGGCCTTCGCTGAGGCGGTCCAGGGTGGCGAATTTGCGCGCCAGGTGGTAGGGCGGCAGGTAGCTGGTCGAGACCGTGGCCACCAGGCCGATGCGCTCGGTGGCGCCGGCCAGGGCCGTCAGCAGTTGCAGCGGCTCCAGCATGTAGGGCAGGGCGTTGCGCGCCAGCAGGTGGGCGGGCGCATCGGACAGGCCCACGTTGTCGGCGCAGAAGATGGCGTCGAACTTGGCGGCCTCGGCTTGACGGGCCAGGTTTTGGTAATGCGCCAGGCTGGCGGCACCGGCCGGATCGACGTCCGGATGGCGCCAGGCCGCCAGATGGTGGCCCACCCCGAACAGGAAGGCCCCCAGGTGCATTTGGCGAGGGGATGGGCTCATGACGGGGTGGCTTTCTACTTGTCAGCGCAGGCCGGAGATCAGAGCTTGGCGATCGACACTTCGGTCGACTTCACCAGGGCCACGACCTCGGAGCCGAGGGTCAGGCCCAGGTCGTCGACCGAGCGGGTGGTGATGACGGAGGTGACGATGCCCCAGGGGGTTTCAACGTCGATTTCGGACACGACATCACCGCGGATGATTTCGCGGACCTTGCCCTTGAACTGGTTGCGGACGTTGATGGCTTGGATGGACATGGTGGATCTCTTTCAGTGGTTGGAAGTCAGAAGCAAAGGGACATGCAAAGGGGAGTGCGCTGGTGTGTCGTCAGCTCAGCGCGGTGAATAGATCTGGTCGAACGAGCCGCCGTCAGCAAAGTGGGCCTTGTCGGCCGCAGTCCAGCCGCCAAAGGCCTCGTCGATGGTGAACAGCTTGAGCGGCGGGAACTGAGAGGCGTACTTGGCCTTGGCCTTGGCATCGGTGGGGCGGTAGAAGTTGCGGCCCGCGATGTCCTGGCCTTCTTCGGAGTACAGGTAGCTCAGGTAGGCCTCGGCCACCTTGCGGGTGCCCTTTTTGTCGACGTTCTTGTCGACCACGGCCACCGAGGGCTCGGCCAGGATGCTGATCGAGGGGGCCACGATCTGGAACTTCTCGGCACCGAACTCCTTCAGCGCCAGGAAGGCTTCGTTCTCCCAGGCCAGCAGCACGTCGCCCACGCCGCGTTGCACAAAGGTGATGGTCGAGCCGCGGGCGCCGGTGTCCAGCACCGGCACGTTCTTGTAGAGCTTGCCGACGAATTCCTTGGCCTTGGCGTCGCCGCCGTACTGGCGCTTGGCGTATTCCCAGGCGGCCAGGTAGTTCCAGCGGGCGCCGCCCGAGGTCTTGGGGTTGGGGGTGATCACGGCCACGCCGGGTTTGATCAGGTCGTCCCAATCCTTGATGCCCTTGGGGTTGCCCTTGCGCACCAGGAACACGATGGTCGAGGTGTAGGGCGAGCTGTTGTGCGGCAGGCGCTTGACCCAGTCCTTGGCGATCAGACCACCGTGGTTGGCCACGGCATCCACGTCGCCGCCCAGGCCCAGCGTGACCACGTCGGCATCGATGCCGTCGATCACCGAGCGGGCCTGCTTGCCCGAGCCACCATGCGACTGCTTGACCGACACGTCCTGGCCGGCCTTGGCCTTCCAGTACTTGGCGAAGGTGGCGTTGTACTCCACATACAACTCGCGCGTCGGGTCGTAGGACACATTGAGCAGGTTCACGGTCTGGGCGGCGGCCGGCAGGGCCGTCAGGGTGCCCGCGGCCAGCACGGCGGCGGCGAGCAGGGGAACGCGGAAGAAAGAGCGGCGGCTGGACATGGTGGAGGCTCCGATCGAATGGGGGTTGGGTTGTTTTGGTGACTGGCCTTGATTCTGAAAACCCCCGATCCAAACGTGAACGAATAAGAACAATGGTTCTTATGCGGTTTTGTAGTTAACGAAGAGGAGCGGTCTTTTGGGCGATCTGGTCGGTTGAGCATCACGATTCAAGTTGTGCTCGCAACCATCAGGGCAATCACCTAGTTGCACACGCAACTAAATGGCTTAAATTTCAGCCTGTCGTTTGATCCAGGGCAGAACGCCGTGGGCGCGAACGGCAAGACCCAGCTTTCCCCACCCACACAAGAGACTGACCATGCACCTGCCCCACCCAACCCTGCGCCGACGCGCCTGGCTGCTTCTGGCCCTGGCCGGCGTGGCCGCCCCGGCCACGCCCGCACTGGCGGCCGACCCCTATCCCTCCAAGCCCATCGAGTGGGTGGTGCCTTATCCGGCTGGTGGCGGCACCGACGTGGTGGCCCGCACCCTGGCCGAGGCCATGGGCAAGGCGCTGGGGCAGCCCATCATCATCAACAACAAGCCCGGCGCGGCCACCAACATCGGGGCCGAGTACGTGGCCCATGCCAAGGCCGACGGCCACGTGCTGCTGTCGGCCGACACGGCCACCCTGGCAGCCAACCCCTTTCTGTACACCAAGCTGGCCTACAACGCCGAAAAAGACTTCGCCCCCATCGGCCTGACGGTGCGCTTTCCGATGATCCTGGTGGTCAATCCCCAGGTGCCGGTCAAGACCCTGGCCGAGTTCAAGGCCTGGGCCAAGGCCCAGAACGGCGCCAACTACGCCACCCCGGGCGCCGGCAGCCCGCACCACCTGGCCACCGAGCTGTTCCGGGCCCAGGCGGGCCTGCAGCTCACCCATGTGCCCTACCGCGGCGCTGCCCCGGCGGTGCAGGACGTGGTGGCCGGCCAGGTGCCGTTCATGTTTGTTGACACGGCCAGCGGCTACCAGTTCATTGCCGCCGGCAAGCTGCGCCCGATCGGCGTGGCCAGCCCGCGACGGGTGCCCAATTTCGAAACCATCCCCACGCTGCAGGAGCAGGGGCTCAAGGGCTTCGAGGCCTACGCCTGGCAGGGCCTGGTGGCCCCGGCGGGCACGCCGCCCGAGGTGATCGCCAAGCTCAACAGCGCCTTGCTCGGCGCCCTGGGCTCGACCGCCATCAAGGCCCGCCTGCAGACCCTGGGGCTGGAGTCCATTCCCGGCACGCCACGGCAGATGGCCGACTACGCCGCCGCCGAGCGCGCCAAGTGGGGCCAGGTCATCCAGACCAGCGGCATCAAGCTGGATTGAGCCGCCTGCCCGCCCTTTCCTTTTTCTGAGCACTGACATCACCATGCACCAGCCCACCACCGAAGCCCGGCCCTCGATCTATTACCCCTACCAGGTGTTTGCCCCCTGGCTGCCCTCGGCCCACCCGCCCCAGGCGCGCCAGCGCGTGGTGATCGCGGGCTCGGGCCCGGCCGGCATGGTGGCGGCGCTGGAGCTGGCCCGCCATGGCGTGCCCAGCGTGGTGCTGGAGAGCGAGCTGCAGGTGTCGCAGGGCAGCCGGGCCATCGTGTTCACGCGCCGTTCGATGGAGATCCTGCAGCAGGTCGGGGTGGCCCACCGCATGAGCGAGCAGGGCCTGCCCTGGCGCTTCGGCAACTCGTACTACCGGGGCCAACGCGTGTTCCGCATGGAAGCGCCGCACGACAGCGACGACCGCTTCTTTCCCATGCTCAACATCCAGCAGCAGTACATGGAGGAGTACCTGCTGGACGCCTGCGCGGCCCAGCCCCTGATTGATTTCCGCTGGGGCAACAAGCTGGTGCAGATCACCCAGGAAGAGGGCGTGGCCCACCTGCAGATCGACACGCCCGAGGGCCCGTATGCCCTGGACACCGACTGGCTGGTGGCAGCCGATGGCGGGCGCTCCGAGATCCGCACCGCCCTGGGCCTGAAGATGGAAGGGGCCTCGTACGAGGGCTTCTTCGTGATCGCCGACATCCGCATCGACCTGCCCCTGCCCACCGAGCGCCTGGCCTTCTTTGACCCCGAGTGGAACCCCGGCAACACCATCCTGATGCACCGCGAGCCGCACGGTATCTGGCGCGTCGACTACCAGTTGCCCCCGGGCGAGACGCCCGAGCAGGCGCTGCGGCCCGAGTCGCTCAAGGCCCGCATCGATGCGCAACTGGCCATGATCGGCCACGCCGGCACGCCCTGGGAGATGGACTGGAGCTCGGTCTACTCGGCCCGCACCCTCACGCTGCCCGACTACGTGCACGGGCGCGTGCTGTTCACCGGTGACGCGGCCCACCTGCTGCCCATCTTCGGGGTGCGCGGCGCCAACACTGCGTTCCAGGATTCCCAGGCCCTGGGCTGGCAACTGGGCCTGGTGGTCAAGGGCCTGGCCGGCGAGAAACTGCTGGCCAATTACAGCGCCGAGCGCGTGGGCGCCGCCCGCGAGATCATCGACGAGGCGGGCAAGAGCACCCGCTTCATGACCCCGCCCAGCCGCGGCTTCCGCCTGCTGCGCGACGCCGTGCTGTCGCTGTCGCTGAGCCAGGATTTTGTGCGCCCGCTCTACCACTGGCGCACCTCACGCCCGCACGAGTACAGCGCCTCGGCGCTCAACAGCATGGGCGACGACAACGCCCTGTTCACCGCCGGCCCGGCGCACGGCGCGCCGCCACGCAACATTCGCCTCTCGGCCGATGATTTTCTGCTCGACCACCTGGGCGGCGGTTTTGACCTGCTGTACTTCACCGAAGCCCCGGCCCTGCCCGAGGCCCTGCAGCAGGTGGTGTCCACCGCCCGGGCCCGGGGTGTGCCCCTGAAGGTGATCGCCGTGGGCGCCACGGGCCCGGTGGCCGGTGCTGACCTCTGTCTGCCCGATGCCGACGGCCACTTCCGCCAGGGCTATGGCGTGCCCGCCAGCGGCGCCGCCTACCTGCTGCGCCCCGACCAGCACGTGTGCGCCCGCTGGCTCACGCTGGATGCCCACCGCCTGCAGGCCGCCCTGCACACCGCCCTGCCGCAATGAACCCACCCAAGATCGCTGCCATGACCGCCCAATCCACCCAACCCGACATCCTCTCACTGCCCGGCCTGGAAGACGTCTACGACGCCCTGGCCACCGCCATCGACCAGGCCGGCCCCGACAAGGCCGAGCTGTTCCTGGTCAAGCTGGCCTTGCTGAACGCGCAGCGGCTGGGCAGCGCCAGCCTGGTGCGCGAGCACATTGAGGCGGCGTTGAGGGATCTTTGAGGCTCGGTGCCGGTGGAGGGGGGATTCGCCAGAAGGCCTCTGGATTGGGGTAACAATCGCTGGCAACAGCACTGGAGCAGGGTGTGGCCAGGCCATTGGTTGCCTCATGCTCTCAGCCTGAACCGAATCGAAACGGGACATTGACGATGACAAGCACCCAACAACGCGCCGAACTGCAGTGCCGCAACTGGCAAATTGCCAACGACGTGTGTGGCGCCGTCGACGGCTGGGATTCCAAGCATGTCATTTTGGTCAAAATCGAAAACAGGGGAGCAAATGGATGAGTGATCAACCCACCTCTCTGATGCCCACGCCCACGGGCTATGTTGACTGGCTGAGCGAGCTGAAAATCAAAATCCACAGCGCTCAGCAACGGGCCACGCTGGCGGTCAATCGCGAACTGGTGCTGCTGTACTGGCAACTCGGCTGCGACATACTGACCAAGCAACATGAGCAAGGCTGGGGGGCGAAGGTGATTGAACGGCTGGCGCATGATTTGCACAGCGCCTTCCCTGACATGAAAGGGTTTTCGCCGCGCAACCTCAAATACATGCGCGCCTTTGCCCAAGCTTGGCCCGACACCGAATTTGTGCAAGCGGTGCTTGCACAATTGCCCTGGTACCACCAATTGGCGCTGCTGGACAAGCTATCCCACCCTGACGCGCGTCGCTGGTACGCCGCCAAGGCCATCGAGCACAACTGGTCTCGAAATGTGCTGGTGATGCAAATCGAAACCCGCTTGCTGGAGCGCAGCGGCTCAGCCGTGACCAACTTCGAAGTGAGTCTGCCCAAACCACAGTCCGATCTGGCGCGCGAATCACTGAAGGACCCCTACCGCTTCGACTTTCTGGGCTTGACCGACGAGGCGCAAGAGCACGAGGTGGAGCATGCGCTGACCCAACATGTCACCGAATTCCTGCTGGAATTAGGGGCGGGCTTTGCTTTTGTCGGGCGGCAGGTTTTGCTGGATGTCGGCGGCGACGAGTTTTTCATCGATCTGCTGTTCTACCACCTGAAGTTGCGCTGTTATGTCGTGATTGAACTCAAGGGCGGCAAGTTCAAGCCGGAGCACCTTGGGCAACTGGGCTTTTACATGACGGCGATAGACCGGCAGGTGAAGCATGATCTCGACAACCCCACCATTGGCTTGTTGCTGTGCAAAAGCAAAAACAAGGTGGTTGCCGAATACGCCTTGGGCGATAAAAGCCAACCGATGGGCATCGCCGAATACAAGCTGATCGAATCGCTCCCTGATCCACTCAGAACCAATTTGCCCAGCATCGAACAGATTGAGCGCGAATTGCAAGGCGGTGAGGCCTGATCGGTGTGGTTTTTTGAGGGAGCCGCCGGCACCCCCTCACCCCAAATACGCCATCCCCCGTATCTGCGGCCCGATGTCGTCGAGAAAGGCCTGGGCCAGGGGGGACAGTGATCGGCCGCGGCGGGTGAAGACCTCGAAGCTGCGGCGCACCTCGGGCTGGCGCAGCGGCTGCATGTTCAGGCCATACAGCGAGACCAGCGGCGCGGCGTACGGGATGCACAGCGCCACGCCCAGACCGGCCTGCACCATCGACAAGGCCGTGGACATGTAGGCCACCTCGGTGCTCGGCGCAAACTGGAAGTCGGGGTCGGCGGCCCGCAGGTCCTGGGCCAGGCGCTCGGTGAACTGGCCTTGCAGGCCGATCACGGGGTAGGGCTTGAGATCGGCCCAGCGCAGGCTGGCTTTCTGGGCCAGCGGGTGGCCGGGCGGAAAGACGGCCATGAAGGGCCCGTCAAACAGGTGGGCCGAGGTGATGTCGGAGTTGGGCTCGCGTTCGGGGCCGATGCCGATGTCGACCTCGCCCGAGAACACCCGCGCCATCACATCCTCGACCGGCACGTCCACCAGCTTCACCGAGCCCCCCGGGTGATCGGCCTGGAAGCGGGCGATCAGCTCGGGCATCAGGGTGGAGGCCAGCAACTGCGACACCGCCACCCGCACCACCCCTTTCTTGTTGGTGGTGTCATCCACGGCGCGGTGCAGTACCTCGTCCAGGTCATGCAGCACGGTTGCCAGCATCGGGCTGAGGCGCTCGCCAGCCTCGGTGAGGTGCACGCGGCGTGTGCTGCGGTCGATCAAACGCACGCCCATCGACTGCTCCAGTTCCTTCACCAGGCCCGACAAGGCTGATTGCGAGATGTACAGGCTTTCGGCCGCCAGGGTGAAGCTGCCGGTGCGCGCCACCGCCAGAAAGGCCCGCAACTGCCGCAAGGTCACATTCATCGGATTAACCTATAAATTGATCGAATAAAACGGCTTGCATGATAGTTGGTGATCCAGTCCAATGGCGTTGCCCCGGGCCTCATGGCGAGTGCCCGACGACAAAACCCCCGACGATCATCGCCAGACACAACGCTCACGGAGACCTCACCATGTTGGTTCAAAAAGTTCACCACGTCGCCTACCGCTGCATCGATGCCAAGCAAACCGTGCAGTGGTACGAAAAGCACCTGGACATGAAGTTCGTGCTCGCCATCGCCGAGAACGAAGTGCCCTCGACCAAGGCCCCTGATCCCTACATGCACATCTTCCTGGACGCGGGCAACGGCAATGTGCTGGCCTTCTTCGAGCTGCCCAGCCAGCCCCCCATGGACCGTGACCGCAACACCCCGGCCTGGGTGCAGCATCTGGCCCTCAAGGTCGATTCGGTGGACACCCTGATCGCCACCAAGGCCCGCCTGGAGGCCGCCGGCATCGAGGTGATCGGCCCCACCGACCACACCATCTTCAAGTCGATCTACTTCTTCGACCCCAATGGCCACCGCCTGGAACTGGCCGCCGACACCGGTACCCCCGAGATGATGAAGAAGCTCGACGAAGTGAAGTGGGAGATGATCGAAGAATGGTCGCAGACCAAGCGCGCGCCCAAGCACGCCGCCTGGATGCACGACGGCAGCATGAGCCAGGCCTGAAGACCTGGGCGCTGGCCATCCCTGCTCTCCGACCCCACCCACCCGCACCCGCCCCAGGCGAACCTGCACTGAACGATGACCCTTCTCAACGAAACCCATGACCCGGCCCTGCGCAGCTGGGTCGCCTCGGCCCAGGTGGCCGGGACCGATTTTCCGATCCAGAACCTGCCCTTTGCCGTGTTCCGTCGCACCGGGCGCCAGGAGGCCTGGCGCGGTGGCGTGGCCATTGGCGACCAGATTGTCGATCTGGCGGCGCTGGCTGCCAGCGGCGTGTTCCAAGGTGCGGCCGCCCAGGCCTTGCAGGCCGCTGCCCAGGACAAACTCAACGCCCTGATGGCCCTGGGTGCCCCGGCCTGGAGCGCGCTGCGCCTGGCCCTGTCGCGTGCGCTGCGCGAAGGCGCACCCGAGCAGGCTGCGCTGCAGCCGGCCCTGGTGCCCCAGTCCGAGGCCGAATACGACGTGCCCGCCCGCATCGGCGACTACACCGACTTCTACACCTCGGTGCACCACGCCACCAACATCGGCAAGCAATTCCGCCCGGACAACCCGTTGCTGCCCAACTACAAGTGGGTGCCCATCGGCTACCACGGCCGGGTGTCGAGCATCGGTGTCTCGGGTCAGGCCTTCCCGCGTCCCAAGGGGCAGACGATGGCGCCCGGCGCCACCGAGCCCGGCTTCGGGCCCTGCAAGCGGCTCGACATCGAGCTGGAGCTGGGCATCTTCGTGGGCGCCGGCAACCCCCAGGGCGAACCGGTGGCCATGGGCCAGGCCGAGCAGCACGTGTTTGGCATCTGCCTGCTCAACGACTGGTCGGCGCGCGACATCCAGGCCTGGGAGTACCAGCCGCTGGGCCCCTTCCTGTCGAAGAACTTCGCCACCACGATCTCGCCGTGGATCGTCACCCTGGAGGCCCTGGCCCCTTACCGGGTGGCCTTCACGCGGCCCGAAGGGGATCCGCAGCCGCTGCCTTACCTGGATTCGGCCCCCAACCGCGAGCAAGGCGCCTTCGACATCCAGCTGGAGGTCGGCCTGCAGACTCCGCGCCTGCGCGAGGCCGCCCAGGCCGTGGCCGTGATCTGCCGCACCAGCTACCGCCATGCCTACTGGACCGTGGCCCAGATGGTGGCGCACCACACTGTCAATGGCTGCAACCTGCAGCCGGGCGACCTGTTTGGCAGTGGCACCCTGTCGGGCCCCACGCTGGACCAGGCCGGTGCACTGATCGAGCTGACCCAGGGCGGCAAGAACCCGGTGCAACTGCCCAATGGCGAGCAGCGCGTGTACCTGGAAGACGGCGATGCCGTGGTGCTGCGTGGCTGGTGCGAGAAGGCGGGTGCAGCGCGCATCGGCTTCGGCGAGTGCGTGGGCACGGTGCTGCCGGCCCGGGCCTGAGCCTGGGCCCTGGCCTGGGCTTTGGCCGCCACAGAGCGCCAAAGGGCGCCTTTCTGCGTGAACTTGTGCGCATGGCGGCCCGTTTCCTTCGCGTGGCTGGGGGTGGTTTCTGAGGGGGCCTTCCTAGAATCGGCAACAGATGCCCGGGCTTCCGCCCCGGGCCTGGTTCCGATTGATGTTGACCCGTTTGCGATCCCTGACCTGGCGATGGGCCACCCTGGCGATGGCCCTGTCGGCTTGTGCCACGCCGGCCCCCGCCCAGGTCAACCCTGAGGCGGCCCCGGCCGGCCCGGTTTCACCGACGGCCCGCCCGCCGGCCTTGCCCGAGCTGCTGCTGGGCATTCTTCACTACACCCGTTGGCCTCAGCCCCTGGCCAGCCACCGCCTGTGCCTCAACGAGGTCGATGCCGACTCGGTGGCCCTGGCGCGTGAGTTGGATGCCCTGGGCGCCCAGGCCCTGCCCCCGGTGCACAGCAGCTTGCGCAGCCTGCGCGCCGAGCTGGCCGACAGCCTGCTCGACTGCCAGGCCATCTACTTTGGCGCCCTGCCGGTGCGCGGTCTGCAGCCGCTGTTGCTGCGCCTGAACCGCCACCCCATCCTGACTCTGGGGCTGGGCGACGACTTCTGCTCCTATGGCGGCAAGTTCTGCCTGTTGCAGGGGCCGCAGGGCTGGCAGATCAAGGCCAACCTCGATGCGATCGCTTATGGCGGCCTGCGGGTCAATGCCCGGCTGTTGCAACTGACCGTCAGACCGACAGGGGGGCGACCATGAGCCAACCCCTGCCAACCCCCCGCAGCAGGCCGTTGCGCTCAGGTCGTCGCCCAGTGCGCAGCGTGGCCCGCCTGGTGCGCCTGGGGCAGTGGCGCAGCGCCGGTGTGGCCCTTGCTTGTGCCGGGCTGTTCATGAGTGCGGCCAGTTTGTATTCGCTGCAGCAATACGCCCGGCATGCCCTGGTCATGGCTGCCCATTCCCTGGCCTTTGCGGGCGAACCCGCGATCCGCTTTCGTGATCTTGAAGCGTTGCGTGAGCTGGCCGAGCAACTGGCCGAACGCGAGCAACTGGCCTCGGTCACGGTGCTCGATGCGCGCGGGCAGCGCCTGCTGCAGGTGGAGCGCCCCGGGCTGGGCGCCTTCGACGGCCTGGCGCGTCGGGTGGCCGCCGTGTTTCTGCCCCAGCCGGTGACGGCCCCGGTGGAGGGCGGTGGGCCCGGCGCGGGCGGGCTGGGCGAAGTGCAGCTGCGCTCGGATGGCCGCGTTCTGCTCGCTGACCTGGGTTGGCTGCTGCTCGCCTTGCTGGGTTGCGTGGCCGTGACAGCGCTGGCGGTGTGGGCGGTGTCGCGCCGCCTCACCGCCTTGATTGTGCAGCCCCTGCGGGCCATGGTGGAGCTGACCCGGGCGGTGCGGGCCAGCCGAAGCTTCGAGCGCCGGGCGGCGCCCACCTCGGTGCTGGAGCTCAATGCCCTGGCCGACGATTTCAACGCGCTGCTGGTTGAACTGCAGCGACAGCAGCGGCGCATCGCTGCGCGCCACAACGATCTGCGCCGCAGCAATGAATCGCTGCGCCACGCCAGCCAGCACGACGTGCTCACCGGGCTGCCCAATCGCAGCCACCTGTTTGAACACCTGGCGGCCGTGTTCGAGCGCTGCCAGCGTCAGGGTGGCCAGGCTGCGGTGTTGTTCATCGACGTGGACCGGTTCAAGCAGGTCAACGACACCCTGGGCCATGCGGTGGGCGATGCGCTGCTGGTCGAGCTGGCGCAACGCCTGCAGTCGGCCGTGCGCGAGTCCGATTTCGTGGCCCGCCACGGTGGCGACGAGTTTTTGGCGGTGCTGTTCCCGGTTGGGGACGAGGCGGAGGTGCGCCTGTGCGTGGACCGGCTGCGCGGCGCCCTGGCCCAGCCGCTTCAGCTGGACAACGGCCTCACCCTGCCTTTGAGTGTGAGCATCGGCGTGGCCCTGTTCCCGGCCCAGGGCACCAGCGTGGACGAGCTGGTGCGCGCCGCCGATGCCGCCATGTACCGAGACAAGGTGCGTCCCTCCGTGGCGCATGACCGGGCCATGCCCCAAGCCGAGCCGGCGTCACCATGACGCTGGGCCCCTGCCTGATCTGACTGGAGACCCCCATGACCTTGGCTGGCCAATCCAACCCGCCGATCCGATGCCCTGCCACCCTGTCCTTGGGGCTGGTCACTGCCCTGGTCGGCTTGTCGAGCCTGCTGGCCGGCTGTGCCGGCCCCACGCCCGCCTTGGGTCCGCCGGTGGCCGTGGCGGCCCCTGAGGCCCGCGAGACGGCGCTGCGCGAACTGGGCTTCCGGCCCACCGAGCAGGGCTGGGAGCTGGACCTGGCCGGGCGTGTGGTGTTCCCGGTGAACGACGCTTCCTTGTCCGCCGACGCCATCGCGGCGATTGAGCGCCTGGCCCGCACGCTGCAAAGCCTGGGTATCACCCGCCTTACCGTCGAAGGGCACACCGACAACCAGGGTGCGGCGGCCTACAACCAGCGCCTGTCCGAGCGGCGCGCCCAGGTGGTGGCCCAGGCCTTTGTGGAGCGCGGCTTCGAACCGGCCCAGGTGCGGCACCAGGGCTTCGGCTTCAGCCGCCCGATCGAGGACAACCGCAGCGAGGCCGGGCGCCAGCAGAACCGCCGCGTCACCATCATCGTGAGCTCACTCTGAGCGGTATCGGCCTGAGGCGCGCCCGGCGCGTCACGTGGGTGCCATGCTAGGCCCGTTCGTCGGTTTTCCGGGTGGACAATGGACGGGTGCCGGGCAGCAGGCCCGGGCCATTCAAGGAGAGTCCGCATGAGCGAATCCGTGTCTGCACCGGCCACGGCCACAGTGCCCCTCAGCCCCAGCCTCAAGCTGCGGCGCCTGGCCATCGACACCTACCGCGAGAACGTCGCCTACCTCCACCGCGACTGCGAGGTCTACCGCGCCGAGGGTTTTCAGGCCCTGTCCAAGGTCGAGGTGCGCACCAACGGGCGGCGCATCCTGGCCACCCTCAACGTGGTGGACGACCCCGGGCTGGTGGGCTGCGGCGAGGTGGGCCTGTCGCAGGATGCCTTTGCCCAGTTGGGCGTCGAGGACGGGCACCCGGCCACGGTGTCGCAGGCCGAACCGCCCGAGTCGATCCCGGCGCTGTTCCGCAAGTTGGACGGCGAGCGCCTGGGGCAGGCCGATTTCGACGCCATCATCCGTGACATCGCCCAGCACCGGTATTCCAAGATCGAGTTGACCGCCTTCGTGGTGGCCAGCAACCGCAGCGAACTGGACCGCGAAGAGGTCTATTTCCTGACCGAAGCCATGGTCAAGACCGGGCGCCGGCTCGACTGGCGCCAGCCCGTGGTGGTGGACAAGCATTGCATCGGCGGCATTCCGGGCAACCGCACCTCGATGCTGGTGGTGCCCATCGTGGCGGCCTACGGGCTGGTGTTTCCCAAGACCTCGTCACGAGCCATCACCTCGCCCGCGGGCACGGCCGACACCATGGAGGTGCTGGCCCGGGTCGAGCTGCCCTTCGATCGCCTGACCGACATCGTGCGCCAGCACCACGGCTGCCTGGCCTGGGGCGGCACGGCCGACCTGTCGCCGGCCGATGATGTGCTGATCTCGGTCGAGCGGCCGCTGTCCATCGACTCGCCAGGGCAGATGGTGGCCTCCATCCTGTCCAAGAAGATCGCCGCCGGGGCCACCCATCTGGTGCTGGACATCCCCATCGGCCCCACCGCCAAGGTACGCTCCATGCCCGAGGCGCAGCGCCTGCGCCGCCTGTTTGAGTACGTGGCCACCCGCATGCGCCTGTCGCTGGACGTGGTCATCACCGACGGGCGTCAGCCCATCGGCCGCGGCATCGGGCCGGTGCTGGAGGCGCGCGACGTGATGCAGGTGCTGCAGAACGACCCCGAGGCCCCGCAGGACCTGCGCCAGAAATCGCTGCGCCTGGCCGGCCGGCTGATCGAATGCCACCCCGACGTGCGCGGGGGCGAGGGCTATGCGATTGCGCGTGACATCCTGGAGTCCGGCCGCGCCCTGGCCCAGATGAACGCCATCATCGAGGCCCAGGGCGCCTGCGCCTTCGACTACCAGAACCCCCCTTTGGGGGCGCTGAGCTTTGAGGCTCGGGCCACGGAGGCGGGTGTGGTCACCAGCATCGACAACCTGCAGATTGCGCGCATCGCCCGCCTGGCCGGGGCACCTCATGTGCAGGGGGCCGGGGTGGACCTGATGCGCCAACTGGGTGATCCGGTGGCGCCGGGCGACTTGCTGTACCGGGTGCACGCGGGCTTTGGTGCCGACCTGGAGTTTGCCCGTCAGGCCTGCCAGCGCGGCCATGGCTACCAGATCGGTGCGGTGGAGGCCGTGCCTCATGTCTTTGTTGAATCCTGAGGACCCGACCATGCCCTTTGCAGAAGACACCCCGGTGCTGCTTTGTTTTGACGATGAACAGGACGTGGCCCGCCGCGCTGCCGAGGCCGCCGGCCTGCCGCTTGCGGTGGTGGAGCGCCACCGCTTTCCGGACGGCGAGTGGCGCTTGCGCCTGCCGCCCGCCCTGCCGCCACGGGTGGTGGTGTGGCGTTCGCTGCACCAGCCCAACGAAAAGTTGGTCGAGCTGCTGCTGCTGGCCGACACCGCACGCCAGCTCGGGGCCCGGCACCTGTGCCTGGTGGCCCCCTACCTCGCCTACATGCGCCAGGACATCGCCTTCCAGCCGGGTGAGGCCGTCAGCCAGCGCATCGTGGGCCGCTTTCTGGCCGGCCTGTTCGATGCCCTGATCACGGTCGACCCGCACCTGCACCGGGTCGCCACGCTGCAAGAGGCTGTGCCGCTGGCCGATGCCATCGTGCTCAGTGGCGCCCCCTTGCTGGGGGCCTGGATCGCCTCGCAGCGCCAGGACGTGCTGCTGCTGGGCCCCGATGAAGAATCGCTGCAATGGGTGAGCAGCGCAGCCCAGGCCCACGGCTGGGCCCATGCGGTGTGCCGCAAGCTGCGCCACGGCGACCGGCATGTCGAGATCGCGCTGCCCGCGGGGCTGGCGCCGGCGTTGGCCGGGCGGGCGGTGGTGTTGATGGACGACGTGGCCAGCTCGGGCCAGACCCTGATCGAGGCCACCCGACTGCTGCTGGCGGCCGGCGCCCAATCGGTGGATGTGGCCGTCACCCATGCGCTGTTTGCCGGCGACGCGCTGCAGCGCCTGCAGGCCGCCGGCGTGGGCCAGGTCTGGAGCACCGACTGCATTGCCCACCCGAGCAACGCCGTCTCGGTGGTGGGCGCGGTGGCCCAGGCCCTGGCCGGGCTTTATCAGCGCCTGGACCTGGTGCCACGCGATGATGGACAGAGGGTCATTTCTGAGACCTGAACCGACGAACGGCGCTTATCATGGGGCTCAAACCCCCGGCAGACCGGCCTGGGGTCCTTCGGACCGGGAACCCGATGCTGCAGCAACTGAAAACCTTTGGCGAAATTCTCGATGGTCTGGAGATCGCCATGTGCGTCTTCGACGACCAGGACCGGGCCCTGGCCTGGAATCGCTGCTTCTTTCGCTTCTTTCCGGAGCACGATGGGCAGGTGCACGAGGGAGAGCACTACAGCCTCAACCTGCGGCGTTTCTACAGCGGGCGCCTGAGCCCGCAAGAACTCTGCGGCATCGAGCACTACATCGAGGCAGGCATTGCGCGCCACCAGCAACAGAACCAACCGTATGAGTTTGAGCACCTGGGGCGGCACCTGCGGGTGTCGTCGCTGCCGGTGCCCGGGGTGGGGCGCATGCGCCTGTGGCGCAGCGAAGCACCTTTGGCCCCTCAGGCGGCCGCGCCGGAGGGATCGCCCGCCGTGCTCCCGGTCGGCGGGCCTGTGCTGCTGGACAAGGTGCCTGATGCCTTGATGGTGTGTGGGCTGGATGGCGGGCGCATCGAGTGGGTCAATGAATCATTTGTCCTGATGTATGGCTTGCGTGATCGACATTCGGCCCTGGGCAGCGGTTTCGAGCAGGTGTTCGAGGCGGCCTGGCAGCAGGATCTGGCGCTCAACACGTCCCAGCACGAACTGTATGCCGCCGGCCTGCAGGTGCTGAAGGACCACTTGCGTTTTTCGGGGGCGCCGTTTGAGCTGCCCTTGCCGGGCAACCGCTTTTGCCGTGTGATTGCCCGTCCCACCGGGGGCGGCGAGGCTTTTTATGCCCACGTCGACATCACCGAGATCAAGCGCCAGCAACAGCGCCTGGAAGCGGCTGAGCGCCTGGCGCGTGAGCGCGAGCAGCAACTGCGTCACAAGTCGGTGCTGCTGGAGGCCACTGTCGAGAACCTGGACCAGGGCATTGCCCTGATTGGCGCCGACGGCATGATCGAGTTGTGCAATCTGAATTTCCTGGACTTGCTTGAGCTGCCCCGGCAGTGGATGGGGCAGCGCATGAGCCTGTCCGAGGTGCTGGACTACCAGCGTGCCCACCATGAGTTTGAGGGGGCGCCTGACAGGGTGCAGCAGTATGTCCAGGCGGGCGGGCGTTCGCCTCATCTGCCACGCTATGAGCGCCGGCGCGCCAATGGTCGGGTGATCGAGGTGCGCAACCTTCCGATTGAGGACGGCGGCCTGTTGCGCACCGTGACCGACATCACCCAGCGCAAGCTCGACGAGGAACGCATCCGCTTTGCCGCCCACCATGATGCGCTGACCGGCCTGATCAACCGGGCCATGTTCATGGAGTGCCTGGAGGCCGAGGTCTCGTTGGCCCGTCGCACCGGCGTGGGCTGCGCGGTGCTTTACCTGGATCTGGATGGGTTCAAGCCCATCAATGACCAATACGGTCATGCGGTGGGAGACCTGGTGCTGGTCGGGGTGGCCAAGGCCCTGAACTCGATCGCCCGCGAGGCCGACTTTGTGGCCCGCCTGGGGGGCGATGAATTTGCCGTGCTGCAGCGCGGGGTGCAAAGCCGCGAGCAGGCGCGCCAGTTGGTGCAACGGGTGCACCAGGCCCTGAGCCAGCCGATCAGCGTGGAATCGCGGGCCTTCCAGGTGGGGGCCTCGATCGGCGTGGCCCTGTGCCCTGACGATGCCGACCAGGCCGATGCCTTGCTGCGCCAGGCCGATCTGGCGATGTACGCCCGCAAGAAGGCACAGGCCCGCCCCCCTGGTTGAGGGGGCGGCCCGGCCCTTTCTCAACCCTGCTTGAAGGGCAGTTCGCGCACGGGCTTGCCGCTGAGTCGGGCCACGGCATTGGCAAAGGCCGGGGCCAGCGGTGGCAGGCCCGGCTCGCCCATGCCGGTGGGGGCGTCGTCGCTGAGCACGGTGTGCACGGCGATCTGCGGCATGGCGGTGATGCGGGGCACGGCGTAGTCACCGAAGTTGCTCTGCTCGACCTGGCCGTCCTTCAGGGTGATGGCGGCGCCGGGCAGGCACATCGACAGGCCCATCAGCGCGCCGCCCTGTACCTGGGCTTCCAGGCTGCGCGGGTTGATCACCCGGTTGCAGTGCACGCCGGCCGTCACCTTGTGCAGCGTGGGCACGCCCTTTTTCAGCGAGGCTTCGACCACATAGGCCACCACCGAGTTGAACGACTCGTGCACCGCCACACCCCAGGCGCGACCCGGGGCCAGCTTCTTCTTGCCGTAGCCTGACTTCTCGACCGCCAGTTGCAGCGCGGCCTTGTGGCGCGGGTGTTGTTCGCCGATCAGCTTCATGCGGTAGGCCACGGGGTCTTGCCGGGTGGTGCGGGCGATCTCGTCGATCAGTGTTTCCATCACGAAGGCGGTGTGGGTCGAGCCCACACTGCGCCACCACAGCACCGGCACATTCACCTTGGGGTGTTGCACGGTCAGGCGCATCGGGATCTCGTAGGGCTCCTTCATGCCTTCCACTGCGGTGCCGTCGATGCCGTTCTTGACCATCATGGGCTCGAAGGGCGAGCCTGCCAGGATCGACTGGCCCACGATCACGTGGTCCCAGGCCTGGATGCGGCCCTGGCCGTCAAAGCCGATGCGTGCAGTGTGCAGGTGCATGGGGCGGTAGTACCCGCCCTTGACGTCGTCCTCGCGGCTCCACAGCAGGCGCACCGGCGCGCTGATGCCTGCAGCCAGGGCGGCCTTGGCCACCTGGGCGGCTTCCACCACATAGTCGCTGCTGGGGATGGCGCGGCGCCCGAAGCCGCCTCCGGCCATCTGCACGTGCACCTGCACGTTCTGCGGCGGCAGGCCCAGCACGGTGGCCGCGGCCATGCCGTCCAGGCCCGGCATCTGGGTGCCCACCCACAGTTCGGCTTTGCCCGCTTCAACGCGCACGGTGCAGTTCAGCGGCTCCATGGGCGCGTGGGCCAGGTAAGGAAAGATGAACTCAGCGCTGATCTGGTGCGGTGCCTTGTCCAGGGCCGACACGTCGGCATCGAAGCGGCGCGGGCCGGGCTGCGTGGCCAGGGCTCGGTACTGCGCCAACTGGCGCACGCTGTCCACCTTTTCGACGGCACTGCTGTCCCATTCCAGCTTGAGGGCGTCACGGCCCTGCTTGGCGGCCCAGTAGCCTTCGGCCAGCACGGCCACGGCTTCGCCACCGCGGTCTGCCGGGATGCGCAGCACCGCCTTCACGCCCTTGATGGCGCGGGCGGCGCTGTCGTCCACCGACTGGAGTCGGGCACCAAACACCGGCGGGTGGGCCACCACGGCGGTCAGCAGGCCGGGCAGGCGCACATCGATGCCATAGTCCTGGTGGCCGCTGGATTTGGCCGCTGCATCGAGCCGTCCCGTGGGCTGGCCGATCAGCTGGAAGTCTTTCGGGTCTTTCAGCGTCACGCGGGTGGGCACCGGCAGGGCCATGGCGGCCTCGGCCAGTTCGCCGTAGCCCAGTTGCTGGCCGGCCGGGCCGATCACCTGGCCGTTTCGCGTGCGCAGGCCGGTTGGCTCGACCTTCCAGCGGGCTGCTGCGGCCTGCACCAGCATGGCGCGGGCGCGGGCCCCCAACTCGCGGTACTGGGTGTACGAGTGCGCGATCGAGCCCGAGCCGCCCGTGATGTGCAGGCCGAACAAGGGGTCGACATACGCCGGGTCATTGCTGCCGTGAACGCTCTTCACCTTGGACCAGTCGGCGTCCAGCTCTTCGGCCAGGATCATGGGCAGCGAGGTCTGCACGCCCTGGCCGAAGTCCAGCCGGTTGATGGTGATGGTGGTGCTGCCGTCGGCCCCGATGTGCAGGAAGGCCGAGGGCTGTTGCGTGGGCTTGAGCGTGGCCGGCTGGGCCGCGTCCTGGGCCAGGGTGCCCAAGGGGAAGGCGCCGAGCGCAAAGCCGCTCAGGGCGCCCAGTTTCAGAAAGCTGCGGCGCGGCAGGCCGCCGGCCGCAGGGGCGCTGGCGCTTTGCTCGCGTTGCATCAGGGCCTGCAGGTGGCGGGGCAGTTCGAAGGTGGCTGGGTCGAAGTTCATGAGGTGCTCCTTCTGGGAATCAGGCCAGGGCCTTGGCGGCGTCGGTGATGGCGGCACGGATGCGCGCGTAGGTGCCGCAGCGGCAGATGTTGCCCGCCATGGCCGTGTCGATCTCGGCCTCGCTGGGCAGCTTGCCGCGCGGCAGGGTTTTGAGGAAGGCGGTGGCCGACATGATCTGCCCGCTCTGGCAGTAGCCGCACTGGGCCACGTCATGCTTCACCCAGGCCTGGTGCACGGCCCGGCCCACCTTGTCGCTGCCGCCGGTGACGGCTTCGATGGTGGTGATCTTCTGGCCACTGGCCGCCGACACCGGCGTCACGCACGAGCGGATCGCCTGGCCATTCAGGTGCACGGTGCAGGCACCGCACAGGGCCGCGCCACAGCCGAACTTGGTGCCGGTCATGCCCAGGGTGTCGCGAAGGGTCCAGAGAATGGGGGTGGACGGGTCCACGTCAACCTCGTGGTTCTGTCCGTTGATGTTCAGGGTGCTCATGGGGTGGGTCCTCTTTGGGTGAATATTTATTCGGTTAAAGGGCGGATTCGGCCGGTGAATTCAGGGGTGGGCGGGTCAGGCCTTGATGCCGTCCCAGCACAGGCCAAAGGCCATGCCGAGTTGCTCGGGGGTGTGGTTCAGGCTGCCGTTGCGCAGCAATTGGGCGGTTTCGCGCACCGAGCCGGCAAAGCTGCTGATCAGCAGCGGGGTGGGTACGTCCTTGAGGATCTGCTGCGCCTTGGCGTTGTCGATCAGGTCGATCCAGCCCTTGATCAGTTGGGCTGACAGCTGTCGGCTGGCCTCGCTGAACCAGGGGGAGTTGTAGTACTGCTCCAGAAAGACCACCTGGGCCGAATGGGCCAGCCGGTGTTCCAGCCAGTTGTCCCACATGCGGCGAAAGCGTTGTCGGAAGGGGGCCGACGGGTCGTCGCCCTGCATCAGGCTGGCGGCGGTCTGGCGCTTGGCCTGCTCGTACAGGCCCACCATCAATTCTTCCTTGGACTTGAAGTAGACATACAGCGTGCCGGTGGCCAACCCGGCCTCACGGGCAATGGCGGCCATGGTCAGGCCACTCAGCCCGGTCTGCTCGACCAGGGTGAAAGTGGCCTCGGCGATGGCGCGCAGCTTTTCTTCGTCCTTGGGTTTCATGTCGGCGGATCATAGACGAATATAAATTCATCTTTCAAGACCAAGGCTATTCAGCCCTTTGACAAGCGGAAGGCCGGTGGGGTTGAGTGGCTTGATAAGTTTTTTGAATGTGTCAATTTCGCAGGATTATCAAGCTGATATTCGGAGTTAATCCATCAATAATCCCGGCAAATTGCTTGATATGCGTGAAATACCCATGGAAAACGCTCACGTTTTGCGCTATTTTGCAAATGTGGGTCGCGGCTTCAACCTAGAATTTCGGCCTGCTCCAATCAAGAAGGTACCCCCATGGTGCAACTCTCCAGACGCCAGTTCATGAAAGTGACTGGTTCGACTCTGGCGGGCTCCAGCCTGGCCCTGATGGGTTTCTCACCCACCACAGCCTTGGCGGAAGTCCGTCAGTACAAATTGGCGGCCACCACCGTCACCCGTCAGACCTGCACCTACTGTTCGGTGGGTTGCGGCATCCTCATGCATTCACTGGGCGATGGCGCCAAGAACGCCAAGCTGTCGGTGATCCACGTCGAAGGCGATCCGGACCACCCGGTGAACCGTGGCACCTTGTGCCCCAAGGGCGCCAGCCTGCTCGACTTCGTGCACAGCCCGAACCGCCTCAAGTACCCCGAGTACCGGGCACCGGGCTCCAATGAGTGGAAACGCCTGTCCTGGGACGACGCGCTGACCCGCATCAGCAGGCTGCTCAAGCAAGACCGTGACGCCAACTTCGTCGAAAAGACCGACGATGGGCTGACCGTGAACCGCTGGCTCACCACCGGCATGCTGGCCGCCTCGGCCGCCAGCAACGAAGCCGGTTACATCACGCACAAAGTGGCCCGCAGCTGGGGCCTTCTTGCACTCGACAACCAAGCACGTGTCTGACACGGCCCGACGGTGGCAGGTCTTGCCCCGACGTTTGGCCGTGGAGCGATGACGAACCATTGGGTCGACATCAAGAACGCGGACGTTATTTTGATCATGGGCGGCAATGCCGCTGAAGCCCACCCCTGCGGCTTCAAATGGGTGACCGAGGCCAAGGCGCACAACAAGGCGCACTTGATGGTGGTCGACCCGCGCTTCAATCGCTCGGCTTCGATTGCCGACTTCTATGCTCCCATCCGTTCGGGCAGCGATCTGGTGTTCCTGGGTGCAGTGATCAATTACCTGCTCACCAACGACAAGATCCATCACGAGTACGTCAAGAACTACACCGACTTCAGTTTTGTCGTGCGTGAAGATTTCGCCTTCGACGATGGCATCTTCTCGGGCTACAACCCTGAAAAGCGCAGCTACGACAAGGCCAGCTGGGACTACGAGATCGGCCACGATGGCTACGTGGTGACCGACCCCACGCTGCAACACCCGCGCTGCGTGTACCAGTGGTTGAAAAAGCACTATGCCGAGTACACCCCTGAAAAAGTGGAGAAGGTGTGTGGCACGCCCAAAGCCAAGTTCCTGCACGTGTGCGAGAAGCTGGCGTCGACGGCGCAGGCCGGGCGTGCGGCCACCATCCTGTACGCCCTCGGCTGGACCCAGCATTCCACCGGCGCACAGATTCTGCGCACCGGCGCCATGGTGCAACTGCTGCTGGGCAACATCGGCATCGCCGGTGGGGGCATGAACGCGCTGCGCGGCCACTCCAACATCCAGGGCCTGACCGACCTGGGCATTCTGTCGGCCAGCCTGCCGGGCTACCTGACCATGCCTGGCCAGGCCGAGCAGGACTACGCCAAATACATCGCTGCGCGCACCCAGATGCCGCTGCGCCCGGGGCAGATGAGCTACTGGCAGAACTATCCCAAGTTCCACGTCAGCCTCATGAAGTCCTGGTGGGGGCCGGCGGCCACGGCCGAGAACAACTGGGCCTACGACTACCTGCCCAAGCTCGACAAGCAGTACGACATGCTGCAGATCTTCGAGCTGATGAACCAGGGCAAGGTCAACGGCTACATCGCCCAGGGCTTCAACCCCCTGGCCTCGCTGTCCAACAAGGACCGCGTGCGCAACGGCCTGTCCAAGCTGAAGTTCCTGGTGGTGATGGACCCGCTGGCCACCGAGACCGCCGACTTCTGGAAAAACCACGGCGAGTACAACGATGTGGACAGCGCCTCGATCCAGACCGAGGTGTTCCGCCTGCCGACCACCTGCTTTGCCGAAGAAGAAGGCTCGGTGGTCAGTTCTTCGCGCGTGTTGCAGTGGCACTGGAAGGCGGCCGAGCCGCCGGGCGAGGCCAAGACCGACATCTACATCATGTCGCAGCTGCACCTGCGCCTGAAGGCCCTTTACAAGGCCGAGGGTGGCAAGTTCCCCGATCCGATCGCCAACCTGTGGTGGCCTTACGCCGACCCCGAGGAGCCGCGTCCGGAAGAGGTGGCCAAAGAGTCCAACGGCCGTGCCCTGGTGCAACTGACCGACCCCAAGGACCCGACCAAGGTGATCCGCAAGGCCGGTGAGCAGCTCAGTGGCTTCGGTGAATTGCGCGACGACGGCAGCACGCAAAGTGGCTGCTGGATCTGGGCGGGTTCCTGGACCTCGGCCGGCAACCAGATGGCCCGGCGTGACAACGCTGACCCGACCGGCATCGGCAACACGCTGAACTGGGCCTGGGCCTGGCCGGCGAATCGCCGGGTGTTGTACAACCGCGCCTCGTGCGACGTGGCGGGCAAGCCTTTCAACCCGCACCGCAAGCTGATCGGCTGGAACGGCAGCGCCTGGACGGGGGCGGATGTGCCCGACATCGGACCCACCCTGGGCCCCGACACCGGCACGGGCCCCTTCATCATGAACCCTGAAGGCGTGGCACGTTTCTTCGCGCGCAAGGGCATGAACGAAGGGCCTTTCCCCACGCACTACGAACCCTTCGACACCCCGCTGGGCTACAACCCCATGCACCCGAAGAACCCCAAGGCCACCAGCAGCCCCGCCGCGCGCGTGCTGCCCGGCATCTGGGACACCTTCGGCAAGGCCGACGAGTTCCCACACGTGGGCACCACCTACCGCCTCACCGAGCACTTCCACTACTGGACCAAGCACTCGCTGCTCAACGCGATCACGCAACCCGAGCAGTTCGTCGAGATCAGCGAGAGCCTGGCCGAGTCGGTGGGGGTGAAGAGCGGCGACATGGTCAAGGTCAGCTCCAAGCGCGGCTACATCAAGGCCGTGGCCCTGGTGACCAAGCGTATCAAGCCGATGCAGATCGAGGGCAAGACCGTGCAGCACGTGGGCATCCCGATCCACTGGGGCTTCAAGGGCGTGACCAAGCCGGGCTTCCTGGCCAACACGCTGACGCCTTTTGTGGGCGACGGCAACAGCAACACGCCTGAGTTCAAGACCTTCCTGGTCAAGGTCGAGAAGGTTTGAGGAGCCCCTGATGTCATCTCTGCAATCTCTCGATATCAAGCGCCGCTCCGCCACCACCACGCCTTCGCCCAGCGCGCGCTCGGCGCACGCGGGCGAGGTGGCCAAGCTGATCGATGTCTCGAAGTGCATCGGCTGCAAGGCCTGCCAGACCGCCTGCATGGAATGGAACGACCTGCGCGACGAGGTGGGCACGGCGGCGGCCGGGGTGTACGACAACCCGACCGACCTGAGCGCCCAGTCCTGGACCGTGATGCGTTTCTCCGAGTACGAGAACGAGGCCAGCGGCAACCTGGAGTGGCTGATCCGCAAGGACGGCTGCATGCACTGCGAAGACCCGGGCTGCCTCAAGGCCTGCCCCTCGCCCGGTGCCATCGTCCAGTACGCCAACGGCATCGTCGACTTCCAGGAGGAAAACTGCATCGGCTGCGGCTACTGCGTGACGGGCTGCCCGTTCGACGTGCCGCGCATCTCCAAGAAGGACAACAAGGCCTACAAGTGCACCCTATGCTCGGACCGCGTGGCGGTGGGCATGGAGCCGGCCTGCGTCAAGACCTGTCCCACCGGCGCCATCATGTTCGGCACCAAGGAGGCCATGAAGGATCAGGCCGAGGAACGCATCCTTGACCTGAAAGAGCGTGGTTTCGACCAGGCCGGTCTGTACGACCCGGCCGGGGTGGGGGGCACCCACGTGATGTATGTGCTGCACCACGCCGACAAGCCTTCGCTCTACCACGGCCTGCCCGACTCGCCCAAGATCAGCCCCTTCGTGGGCTTGTGGAAGGGCGTGGCCAAGCCGCTGGCCATGGCCGCCCTGGGCGCCGCCGCGGTGGGCAGCCTGTTTCACTACATCACCAAGGGCCCGAACGAGGTGTCCAAGGAACTGGAAGATGAAATGGAAGCCAAGGACCAAGCCGCCCAGGCGCAAGCCCAGGCCAACCAGGAGACCGCACCATGAGACGCAACCCTCGTGACCTGCAGCGCTACAACGCGTCCGAGCGTGCCAACCACTGGGTGGTGGGCATCTGCTTCATCCTGCTGGCCCTGTCGGGCCTGGCGTTCTTCCACCCGGCGTTCTTCCCCTTGACCCAGCTCTTCGGCGGCGGGCCCTGGACCCGCATCCTGCACCCCTACATCGGGGTGGTGATGATGGCGTTCTTTGTGATCATGGGCTTGCGCTTCTGGCGCCTGAACGTGGTCGAGCCGCGCGATGTTGAGTGGCTGAAGAACGTCAACAAGATGGTGGACGGCAACGACCACGACATGCCCGAACAAGGCAAGTACAACGGCGGCCAGAAGCTGCTGTTCTGGGGCCTGGTGGGCGGCATGGTGGTGTTGTTTCTGTCGGGCCTGCCGATGTGGCGCGCCTGGTGGAAGCTGCCCGCCGATGTGGTGCGCATCAGCTCGCTGCTGCACGCGGCGGCCGGGGTGTGGATGATCGGCCTGATCCTGATGCACATCTACGCCGCCATCTGGACCCGCGGTACCATCCGGGCCATGCTTTATGGCACCGTGACACGGGCCTGGGCCAAGCAGCACCACCGTGGCTGGTACCGCAAGATGACGGGCGACAACAGCTGATCTTCCTGCCTGTTCAACGCCTCTGATCGGGCTCACTGCCGCCGGGCGCCTGCTGTTGGCGCGCCGGCGGCTGCTTTTTTGGGACACTTTTCCATGCAACGCATTCTTCAACCCGGTGACATTGAAGCCCTGGACCACACCCGCTTCCCCCGGGTGCTGCCGCCCGCAGCGGGCTCGCTGTTTGCCGAACGCGCGGCCCGCCTGCGCCAGTTGGCCGATGGCAACCCGATTGCCGATTACCTGCTGTTCGTGGCCAAGATCATGGATGCCCAGCACCTGGCCGTGGCTCAGGTGCCGGTGCCCATCGTGGCCGAAGACATCAAGACCCGAGCCCAGCAGCACGGCATGCCCTTGATGCCCGCACTCGATCACCTGGATCCGGCCTGGCACGATGTGCTCGACAGCCTGATCGACACACTGGCCCGCGAAGACGGTCTGCCAGAAGCCCTGCAACCCTTGCTCGGCGCCCTGCGCGAGCTCAGCCATGCCGAACGCGACGACATTGCCCGCAAGTTGCTGCAAGGCGAGGGCTCGGCCCGCGACGTGGGCCTCTCGCCCTTCATCATGGCGGCCCTGCAGGTCAGCTTCACCCGGCTGGCCAGCCAGCTCACCGAGGCCGACGTGCCCTACACCGACACCGCCAGCGTCTGCCCCGTGTGCGCCAGCGCCCCGGTGGCCAGCGTGCTGCGCATCGGGGGCCAGGCGGCGGGGCACCGCTACCTGCACTGCGGCACCTGCGCCACCGAATGGCACATGGTGCGCGTGAAGTGCTCGCACTGCGAATCCACCCAGGGCGTGGCGTACCAGGGCATCGAAAATGACAAAGGCGTGGTCACAGCCGAGACCTGCAGCGAATGCGGCACCTACCGCAAACTGGTCAACCAGGAGAAAGACCCTCTGGCCGAGCCCTTGGCCGACGATCTGGCCAGCCTGACCCTGGACCTGCTGATGGGTGAGACCCGCTTTCAGCGGGCCAGCCCCAATCCCTTGCTGTTCGTGGCCGTGGCCGAGCCGCAGCAGGGCGACGACGCCGCCTTGCCTCCTGATCTGTCCTGAGCTTTTTTGCACCCAGTCCGCCATGACCCAGCCCGAGGCCTCTCGTTCTTCTCCCGTCCCCGCCCTGGCCAGCCTGCCTTCGGTGGATCGGTTGCTGCAGCACCCCGAGCTGCAGCCGCTGCTGGCCCCCTATGGCAAAGAGGCGCTCACCGAGGCGGTGCGGCAGGTGCTGGCCCGGGCGCGCCAGGCCTGGCGCGAGCAGGCGGGCGACGCGCCCCTGCCCGATGAGGCCGCCTTGCGCCAGTCGGTGCAGCAGCACCTGACCCGGCGCTTTGCGCCCCGCTTGCGCTCGGTGTTCAACCTCACGGGCACGGTGCTGCACACCAACCTGGGCCGGGCCCTGCTGCCGCAAGAGGCCGTCGAGTCTGTGGTGCAGGCCCTGACGGCCCCGGCCAACCTCGAGTACGACCTGGCCACCGGCGGCCGGGGTGACCGCGACGACCTGGTCGAAGACCTGCTGTGCGAGCTGACCGGGGCCGAGGCCGCCACGGTGGTCAACAACAACGCCGCCGCCGTGCTGCTGACCCTGAGCGCGCTGGCCGCCGGCCGCGAGGTGATCGTCTCGCGCGGCGAGCTGGTCGAGATCGGTGGCGCCTTCCGCATCCCCGACATCATGGCCCGCGCTGGGGCCCGCCTGGTCGAGGTGGGCGCCACCAACCGCACCCATGCGCGTGACTACGAGAACGCCGTGGGCGAGCAGACCGCGCTGCTGATGAAGGTGCATTGCAGCAACTACGAGGTGACCGGCTTCACCAAGAGCGTGCCCGAAACCGAGGTGGCTGCCATTGCCCATGCCCGCCAGCGCCCCCTGGTGGTGGACCTGGGCAGCGGCACCCTGGTCGACCTGCGCCCCTGGGGCCTGCCCCACGAGGTGACGGTGCGCGAGACCATTGCGGCCGGCGCCGACCTGGTCACCTTCAGCGGCGACAAATTGCTGGGCGGCCCGCAGGCCGGCCTGATCGTGGGCCGCAAAGACCTGATCGCCCAGATCAAGAAGAGCCCGCTCAAGCGCGCCCTGCGGGTGGGCAAGCTCACCCTGGCGGCCCTGGAGCCGGTGCTGCGCCTGTACCTGTCGCCTGATCTGCTGGCCCAGCGCCTCACCACTTTGCGGCTGTTCACGCGCCCGGTGGCCGACATGCAGGCCCAGGCGCAGGCTTTGCAGCCCCTGGTGCAGGCCGCCGTGGGCCCGCGTTGGGCCGTGGAGGTGGGCGCCATGAGCAGCCAGATCGGCAGCGGCGCCTTGCCGGTGGATCTGCTGCCCAGCCAGGGCCTGCGCCTGAGCCCTGTGCAGGCGCGCCAGGCCGGTCGCCAGTTGCAGCAACTGGAAGCCGCGCTGCGCCAGTTGCCCCGGCCCGTGATCGGCCGCACACAAGACGACGCCCTGTGGTGGGATCTGCGCTGCCTGGAGGCCGCCGACCAGGCCGCCTTCGAGGCGCAGTTGCCGCAGCTCAGCGCCGCATTGAATCGCTGAGCCGCCCATGATCATCGGTACCGCAGGCCACATCGACCACGGCAAGACCACCTTGGTGCGCGCCCTCACCGGCGTGGAGACCGACCGCCTCAAGGAAGAAAAAGAGCGCGGCATCTCGATCGAACTCGGCTATGCCTACACCCCGCTGCCCAATGGTGAGGTGCTGGGCATCATCGACGTGCCCGGCCATGAGCGCTTTGTGCACACCATGGCCGCCGGTGCGGTAGGCATCGACCACGCCCTGCTGGTGGTGGCCGCCGACGACGGCCTGATGCCACAGACCCGCGAGCACCTCGACATCGTTCTGTTGCTGGGCGTGCGCCAGGCCACCGTGGCCCTCAGCAAGGCCGACCGTGCCAGCCCCGAGCGCCGTGCCCAGGTGCGGGCCGACATCGCCGCGCTGCTGGCACCCACCCCGCTGGCCTGGGCCCCGGTGTTTGAAACCGCAGCCCAGCAGCCCGACGACCCCGGCGTGGCCGCCTTGCGCCAGCACCTGCACACGCTGGCCCAGGCGGCGCCGGCCCGGCCGCGGCATGGCCTGTTCCGGCTGGCGGTGGACCGGGTCTTCACCCTGGCCGGCCAGGGCACCGTGGTCACCGGCACCGTGTTCGGCGGCCAGGTGCAGGTGGGCGACACCCTGCAGCACTCGGCCAGTGGCCTCAGCGTGCGCCTGCGCAGCCTGCACGCCCAGAACCAGAACCGCCCCGAAGGCCATGCCGGTCAGCGCTGCGCCCTCAACCTGGTGGGCATCGACAAGGCCGCGATCCATCGCGGCGACTGGATCGCCGATGCACGTGCCCTGCAGGCCAGCCGGCGCATCGACGTGCGCCTGCGCCTGCTGCCCGACGCCCCGGCCCTGGCCCAGTGGGCCCCCGTGCACCTGCACCTGGGCACCGCCCACCTCACGGCCCATGTGGCCTTGCTGCAGGGCGAGCGCATCGAGCCCGGTACCGAGGTGCGGGCCCAACTGGTGCTCGATGCGCCCGTGTTTGCGCTGCCCGGTGACCGCCTGATCCTGCGCAATGCCCAGGCCAGCCGCACCATTGCGGGCGGCTGCGTGCTCGACCCCGAGGCCCCCGAGCGCAAGCGCCGCAGCCCCGAGCGCGTGGCCACCCTGGACGCCCTCGAAGCCCTGGTCACCACGGGCGATGCCCGCCCCCTGATCGCCAGCGCCCCGCTGGGCCTGGCGCGCTCGCAACTGCAGCGCCTGATGGGCCGGGCGCTGGCGCCCGATGAATTGCAGGACATCGCCCTCGCCATCCCCCTGGGGGCCGATGACGCCTTGCTGATCCACCCCGGGCGTTGGCAGCCGCTGCGCGAGCAACTGCTGGCCCGGCTGGCCCAGTTTCACGACAAGAACCCCGACGAGCCGGGCCTGAACGCCGCGCGCCTGCGCCGCATGGCCCTGCCGGGCTTGGCGCAGTCCCCGCACGATGCCCTGTGGCGGGGCCTCGTCGACACCTTGCTCGGCGAGCACCAGATCGAGCAGACGGGGGCCTGGCTGCATCGGCCCGGCCACCGGGTGCAACTGAGCGCTGCCGAGCACACCTTGTGGCAACAGGTGCAGGGCCGCCTGCAGGCCGGCCGCTACGACCCGCCCTGGGTGCGTGACCTGGCCCGCGACCACCACGGCACCGAAGAAGGGGTGCGCCAGCTGCTGCGCAAACAGGCCCGCCAAGGGCAGGTGTTCCAGGTGGTGAAAGACCTGTTCTATGCCGCCAGCGCGATGGACGAGCTGGCCGCCCTGGTGGCCCGCCTGGCCGCCGAGCAGCCTCAGGGCCTGGTCGAAGCCGCCGGCTTTCGCGATGCCACCGGCCTGGGGCGCAAACGCGCCATCCAGATCCTGGAGTTCTTCGACCGCGTGGGCTACACCCGCCGCGTGCGCGATGCCCACCTGCTGCGCCCCGACGCGCATTGGCAGGGTAGCCCCCTGCCCACAACCTTAGCCCCGGTGGCCTGAAAGCAGGGCAGGGCACCGGTAGAATCCTGCCACCCTGCACCGGCCCCGCGCCGCTGCAGGGGCTTCATTTCTGACCCAGGTCGCCCACCCGGCGGCCTGCGGCACTGGAAGGCATACACACCCGGTGGTGTGCCCGGGCTTCAAACCCGGTCAGGGGCGTCAGCCGCTCCTGGGTAGGTTCGACTCCTGCTGCTTTCCGCCCTTTTCTTTTCAAGACCTTGGAGCTAGACCTCGCCAACTGGGTTGGCGCCGCTCCGCTCCGACAGCCCTCGCCTGCACCGATTTTTTGGGCGGGCAGCGCGTTTACGAACTGGACACGAATCAGCTCAAAGTCGTGTAACAATGAGAATCATTCGCATTTGATGGTGATTCAAAATGGTTCATTCAGTTTGGGAGATGGGGGGCAGCACGCTGCTGCAGCGCGCCTTGGGGCCGGTGTCCTCGCTTGGGCTGGGCCTGGCGCGCCGGGCCACGGCGCGCGCTGCAACCTTGTTGTGCGTGGGCCTGGCCGTGGTCGCGCAGGCGCAGGCCGCAGACCCGGTAGACAGCGGTGCCGCCAGCGCCTCCTTGCCGACGGTCACCATCACCGCGGGGCCGTCGGCCGCGGAGGATCTGCCGCAGCCCTACAGCGGTGGCCAGGTCGCGACCGGTGCCCGGCTCGGGATGATGGGCAACGTCGACACCCTGGATGCCCCCTTCAACATCACCGCCTACACCGCACAGGTGATTGAAGACCAGCAGGCCCGTACCTTGGCGGATGTGCTCAGCAACGATCCGTCGGTGCGGTTCACCACCTCCAGTGGTCACGCCTACGAGAACTTCCGGGTTCGGGGTTTCGATGTCAATCAGAACGACGTGGCCTTGGACGGCATGTTCGGCCTGCTGCCCATTGGCCACATTCCACTGGAGTTTGTGGAGCGGGTTGAGTTGCTCAAGGGGCCCAGCGCTGCCGTCGGCGGCATGGCTCCCAGCGGAGCGGTAGGCGGCGTCATCAACCTGGCGCTCAAGCGGGCCGGCGATGAGCCCTTGAATCGCGTGACGGTGGGTTACCAGACCCAATCCCAGTTGGGCACCAGTGTGGACATCGGCCGCCGCTTCGGAGAAGACAAGGCCTGGGGGATCCGTGTCAATGGCGCATTCAGCGATGGCGAGACCACCCTGAACGGCCAGAACAAGAGGCGGGAGTTGTTGGCCACGGCCTTGGACTACCGGGGCCGGGGTTTGAAGGCCTCACTGGACGTGTACAGCAGCAAGGAGTCGTTCAAAGGTGGCACGCCGGCCATGTATTGGTTCACCTCCGCCGTAGCGGCCGCTCCCGATCCCAGCATCAACCAGTTCCCGACGGCCTATGGCGACTTGCAAAGCAAGGGCGTCCTGGCCCGAGCCGAATACGCCATCAACGACGCCCTGTCCGTGTATGCCGGCCTGGGCGCCATGAGTCATGACTACGCGGGCTTCATCAACGGCACGCACGTGCGAAGCCTCAATGCCTCGGGCACCAGCGCCACCACCCGGACTTATGGCTCGCGCGGCTACAACGACAACGTGTCAGCGGAGGCCGGCCTGCGCGGCCAGTTCAAACTCGGTCAGGTGAAGCACGAGTGGGCCTTGCAGACCTCCAACCTGGTACAGGAGGCCGGCGCCGCCACCAACACGTCGGCTGCCTACACCACCAACATCTACAACCCGAGCACGATGGCGATGCCCACCTTGCCCGGCTCGGCACCCAAGACCAGCGAGTCGGTCTTGTCCAGTGTGGGTTTGTTGGACACGCTGTCATTCATGAGAGACCAGGTCCGGTTGACCCTGGGGTTGCGGCATCAGCGGGTCAAGACCACCAACTACAGCACCACGGGCGCAGTTTCGGGTGACTACGACAAGAGTGCCGTGACGCCGATGGTTGGGCTGGTCGTCAAGCCCTGGGGGCCCAGCGTGTCGCTGTACGCCAACTACGTCCAGGGCCTGAGCAAGGGCGACAGCGTGAGCACGCCCACCTATGCCTACAACTTCACCTTTGCACCCTACAAGACCGACCAGAAGGAGGTCGGCGTGAAGTGGGACACAGGTTCCTTCACCAACACGTTCAGCCTGTTCGAAATCAACAAGCCGATGCTCATCACCCTCAGTGGCAATGTGCCCTCCGATGGAGGTGAGAAGCGGGTTCGAGGCCTGGAGTGGTACACCTTTGGCGAGGTGGTCCGCGGCACGCGCCTATTGGGTGGGGCTACATTCACACAGGGTACGCAGACGCGGACCGCCAACGGCAGCTACGATGGCAAGACGGCGGTTGGGGCTCCGCGCTGGCAGGGCAATCTCGGCCTGGAGTGGGATGCGCCCTGGGTCATGGGCCTGACCCTGAACGGCAAGGTGGTCACCAGCTCCAGCCAGTACCTGGACGCGGCCAACACACAAAAGCTCGCCGGTTGGAGTGAACTGGAGGTGGGGGCCCGTTATGCCACCCGGATGGCCGGTAAAAAGGTGGTCTGGCGCTTCAATGTCGTCAACCTGCTGGACCGGCACTACTACTCGGGCGCCTTCAGCGACACCACGCCCATCGCCACGCTGGGGCAGGGGCGCACGTTCATGACGTCCTTGAGCACGGATTTCTGAGGGCTGGCCCATGCGTCCGCAAGCGATGATCGCGCGTCTGCTGGTCACTCTGGCTCTTGCCCTGTCTGCTGGCCAGTGCCGAGCGGTGACCAAACACGCAGACCCTGTGTGGGGGCCGGTGTTGGTGCCCGGTGCCCAGTCCGCCGAGCTGCAGGCGCGGCACAGCGGACATCGCTACCGCCTCTTTGTCTCGGTGCCGGGCACCCCGCCGCCTGCCCAGGGGTATCCGGTGCTCTACGTGCTGGACGGCAATGCCAGCTTCCCTGTGGCGGCCTGGGTGGCCAGAACGCTTGAGCGGCGCCGTCTGGTGACGGGCCAGACACCGCCACTGGTGGTGGGCGTTGGCTATCCCGGCAGTGCCGATTTCGATTTTGCAGCCCGCAGGCGGGACTACACCATCGCCGCACCCGGTCTGTCCGGCGACGGTGTGACGAACAGCGAGGGTGAGCAGGGCGGGGCCGACGCCTTTCTCGATTTCCTGGAGCAGGAGGTCAAGCCGTTGGTGGCACAGCGCCACCCGGTGGACGCCGAGAGCCAGGCTCTGTTTGGACACTCGTTCGGTGGCTTGCTGGTCCTGCATGCCTTGTTCACACGGCCGAGCAGCTTCAGCACCTTTGTAGCCTCCAGTCCTTCGATCTGGTGGCAGGGCCGGCAGATACTGCAAGAGGTCCCCGAGCGGGTTGGCGACTGCCGCGGTTGTCGGCCTCGGGTGCAGATCAGCGTGGGCGCCCTGGAGGACAGAACCCCACCTGGACGGCATTCGCCCGAGGTGTTGGCGCTGCTGGCCAGCCGGCCCATGGTGTTGGAGGCTCGCCGACTCGCTCAAGATCTGCAGTCACGGCCAGATTGGGGTCGGCGGGTGGCCTATCACGAGCTGGCCGGAGAAGACCACGGCTATGTCTGGATGCCCGCCCTCACCCGCGGCATCGACCTGTTTTTGCCACCGCTGGCGGATGTGGATCCGCCACAGCCTTGAGGACAAGCGCTATGAGATACGAGGTGTTGTTCGGACTGATCATGACCACGCTCTGCATGGTCTGCATCTACCTGGGTTCGCCGCAGCAGCGTTGGATCGGGGTGCCATGGCCGAGCGGTCCGGCGCGCGTGAGCGGTGCGCTGTGTGCGCTGTTGGGCTGGCTTGTCCTGTCTGCTGGCATGCAGGCCCTGGTGGCCACCTATGTGTGGCTCACGGCTCTGATGCTGGTAGGGGCTGCCTTGCCCTACGTCGGGGTGTTGATCCATGCGTTGCGGGTGCGTTGACATGAGTCTGGCCAAGAAGAAACTCGAGCCCGACTGGCTCAGCAAGACCCTTGCGGGCGCAGGGCTGGGCCTGAGCTTGGCGCTCTCATGCAGCGGCTTGTTGTCGCTGGCGCTGGCAGGCCTGTCTTTGCCAGTACGAGGCCAGTTGGTGATGTGGGTGGTGCCCCTCATCGCGCTGGGGGCCTGGAGCGGGGTCTACCTGTTCCGCAGCGGTCTCAGCGCCTGGCTGTGGCTGGGTGGCGCCAACCTGCTGAGCTGGGGAGCCCTTGGGGCCCTTCGATTTTGGATTGCATCCGCACATTGACAGACCATGAGAGCCGACCTGATCCGCATCTACAAATCAGTTCATACCTGGACTGGCATCTTCAGTGGCATGGCCTTGTTCATCGCCTTCTATGCGGGCGCGCTGACGGTCTTCAAGGAGCCGTTGGCGCGATGGGCCACGCCACCGCAGGCGATCGAGAGGGTGCCCCTTGAGCAGGCGCAATCCCTGATCCTCAAGACCCTGGCCACCGATCCCGCCGCAGCCCGTGATTTCACCCTCCACCTGGAAGACGTGGAGAACGTTCCGGCCCGGATGCAGTGGCAGGTTCGCAGCCAGGCGGATGCTGAAGAGCACGACGACTCGGCCCAGCGCCATTTTGTCGCCACCCTGGATGCCTCAGGCCAAGCCCGGATCAGCGAAGTCCACCCCTCCAGCCTGGCCCAGTTCATTGATGTTCTTCATCGGGTGGTCGGTCTGCCCTTCGACAATGATCCCAATCGCTGGGTCATGGGCGTGGTGGCGATCCTCTACACCCTGGCCCTGGTCTCTGGAGTGATCGTGCTGCTACCGTCCCTGGTGAAGGATTTCTTTGCCTTGAGGGTGGGCAAGAACCTCAAGCGCATGTGGCTGGATGCGCACAACGTGGTGGGCATCATCAGTCTGCCATTCCACCTGGTCATGGCGCTCAGCGCCGTGGTGTTTGCGTTCCATGATCCGATCTACGGGCTGCAGAACGTATTGATCCATGAGGGCAAATGGGGGGCAGCATTCCAGCGAGGGCCTCAGCCGTCTCCTGCCCCGACGCCACGTGATCCCTCGGCGATGTTGGCTCCAGAGACCATCGTTGCCAGGGTCAGCACCTTGTCCCCGGGCTTCCAGCCCACCATGTTGCAATACCAGCAGGTCACGGGGCCGAGACCGGTGGCGCGCGTCTGGGGGCGGGACGACAGCGCTGTGTTGCCGCGCGCGCGGGGTGGCTTCGTAGCCATCGATCCCTACACCGGCAAAGTGTTGAGCACCGACTACCTGCCCGGAGCCCAGAGCACGGCCAATCTGTTCATCAGCAGCTTTTTCGCACTCCACATGGCCTCGTTTGGCGACGTGGCGGTGAAGTGGATGTACTTCCTGCTCGGCCTGGCGGGGGCTTGGCTGTTTTACAGCGGTAACTTGTTATGGGTGGAGTCGCGCCGTCGCCGCGCCCAATTGAGTGCCGGAGGCGCCCCGGTTCAACGTCTGGACTGCCGCCTGATGGCCTCGGCCACCGTTGGAGTCTGTCTGGGGTGTATCTGCGGCGTGTCTTTGATGACGGTGGCTCAGAAATGGCTGCATGGTCATGGACTTGACTTGGCCTACTGGACGCGCGCGCTTTATTACCTTGCGTTCTTTTCGGCGTTGGCATGGTCTTTCCGTGCAGGCGCTGGCCGGGCCTGTTTCCACCTGCTGGGGGTGGCTGCGGCTCTGACATTCGCCATCCCCTTGACTAGCCTGCTGGCCTGGACGTTCCCCTCTCTGGGACTCTGGGTTCATGGCTCTGTCGCTGCGCTGGGGGTGGATGTCACGGCTTTCATCGGCGCGCTTTGCCTGGTCTGGATGGCCAGGGTCACCCAGCGCCGCATCCAGGCCGGTGCCAGTGACAGCGTCTGGTCTGCCCCCAGCCCCAGCGCTGTGGCCGATGGCGAAGCCAGGACCCACGCTGCTTGATCCGATCCCTTGAAGGCACCCGTCGGCTGCGTCCTGTGAGGCGGTCATGGGCAAGTTGCCGGCGTCGGCGTAGGAGTTTGCGTCAGAGTGGCTGGGAAGGGGGGCGGCTCGGTGCTCCTGCACCCTGCGAACGGCTCGCTCGCGGACTTTGGGGGGAGAACTTCGGTGACTTGTTCATGGCGTCAGCTTCTCAAGAGTTGGGGCCTCCTCAAAACCTGGGGCGCTCCACGACCCCTGCCGCCTTGAGCGCGTCAATCTGCAGTTGAGTTTCCGGCTCCCTGGTCGATATAGAACGGAGCACCTGAAGGCGCATGACAGCCGCCCTGCGGACGAAAAAAAAGGCACTCAGTGCAACTGAGTACCTTTTCTCTGAAGGGGGTGGACCAGCGGGGCCACTGGAAAATACTGGCGGAAGCTCAGGGATTCGAACCCTGGAACCCTTTCGGGTTGCCGGTTTTCAAGACCGGTGCAATCGACCACTCTGCCAAACTTCCTGCGCCCAGCATTGTAGCCGGCCTTGGGTCACGATTTGGGCTTGGGGCAGGGCTGAGACGGGTATCGAAGAGGGTTGTGGATTGGTCGGGTGCAGGTCTTCCAACTGTCATCGCTCCCCGTACTCAGGGTATGTCAGGACTGTAAGAAGATGCTTACAAACCACGTTTCTAAGGCTGGAACAGCCGGGTATTCAGGGTCCATTTGACTGGCTTGAAGGGGTGCGGCGGTGCGTAGACTTCGGCGTCTTTCGCTCTCGATTGCCCATGCAACACATCCTCGTGGTTGACGATGATGCAGACATCACCCAACTGCTAGCCCAATACCTGTCGCGCTTTGGTTTCACGGCTCACACGGCGCGTGATGCCGACACCATGCGCAGGGTGCTGGCAGCGCAGCCGGTCGATCTGGTGGTGCTGGACGTGATGCTGCCCGGCACCGATGGCCTGGCCCTGGCGCGTGAGCTGCGCTCGCGTTCGCGCATCCCGATCATCATGCTGACGGCCCGGGGCGATCCTTACGACCGGGTGATCGGGCTGGAGATGGGGGCCGACGACTACATGAGCAAGCCCTTTGAGCCACGTGAGCTGGTGGCGCGCATCCAGACGGTGTTGCGTCGCATCACGAGCGGGCAGGCGCCGCCGCCCGAGGAGTCCGAGGTGGTGCACTTTGATGGCTGGCAGCTGCACCGCATGGCGCGTCACCTGATCACCCCAGAGGGGGTGGTCACCCCCTTGTCGAATGCCGAATTCAGGCTGCTTTGCACCTTTTTGTCGATGCCGCGGCGCATCTGCAGCCGTGACCAGTTGATGGAGGATGCACGCGGCCGGTCGATGGAAGTGTTCGAGCGCAGCATCGACCTGCTGGTGTCGCGACTGCGCCAGAAGCTGGGGGACGATCCGCGCGAGCCCCGTTTCATCAAGACCGTGCGTGGGGCAGGCTACCTGTTCAATGTGCGCCACGTGCAGGGGCGCATGGGCTGGCAGCCCTGAGCCCGTACAACCGAGTTCAAAGCCATGTTCACCCTGGTGCTCCAGCCGCTGCTGCATCCCTCGCGCTGGCGCGCCTGCCTGGCGCGCGGCCTGGTGCGTTGCCTGCCGGCCTCGCTGTTTGGTCGCCTGGCCTGGGTGATGGTGGGGATGGCGGTGGTGGGCCAGTTGCTGCTGGGGCCCTTGCTGCTGTCTTTGCACGCCTGGGTGTTCGACCTGGAGGGGGCGGCCCAACGGGCCTCGTCGCCGTTGGCCTGGCAGGGTGCGCTGGAGTGGGCGCTGGGCCTGCTGGCTGCGGTGCTGGCGGCCTGGGTGGGTGCCCGCTGCTGTGCCGCACCGGTCGAGCGCCTGGTGCTGGCCGCACGGGCCATGGGTCAGGGCCTGGAACGCCCCCCTTTGCCAGAGGAAGGCAGCGCCGAGTTCCGTGAAGCCAGCCGGGTCTTCAATCAGCTGCAGAGCACGCTCCAGCAACGCCTGCAGGAGCGCGACCGGGTGGTGGCCTCGGTTTCGCACGACTTGCGCACCCCACTGACCCGGCTGCGCCTGCGGGCCGAGCGCCTGCTCGACCCGGCCGACCGCAGCCTGTTCCGGCGCGACATTGCTGAGATGGATGCGCTGATCACCACCACGCTGGACCACTTGCGCGGTGTGGCCGCTCCCGAGCCACCGGTGTGGCTGGACATCAAGGCCCTGGTTGACAGCCTGGCCGATGACCAGCAGGCCTGCGGGCACTGGGTGCCGGTGCATGGGCGGGCCGGCGCCTTGCTGGTGCAGCCGCTGGCCTTGCGGCGCTGTCTGGGCAACCTGCTGACGAATGCGATCCGCTACGGGGTGCAGGCCGAGATTTTTCTTTGGGACGATGGCCGCGAGGTCGGGATCGAGGTGCGCGACCACGGCCCCGGGCTGCCCGAGGCCGAACTTGAGCGTGTGCTGCAGCCCTTTGTGCGCCTGGAGAGTACCGTCCAGCGGCACCGTGGCGGCATGGGGCTGGGCTTGTCGATTGCGCGAGACATCGCACTGCGCCACCAGGGCCTGCTGCAACTGCGCAACCGTCCGGATGGCGGGGGCTTGTTGGCTGTGGTGCGGCTACCGCGGCAGGGCGTGCCCCCGGCCCGCGCGGCCTGACCGCTCACACAGCGGGCGTGAGGCTGGTGCCGCAGTGCCTGCACTTGATGGCGTCTTCTTTCACCTTTTCGCCGCATTTCGGGCAATTGAGGAGTGAGAAGCCTCGCACCAGCAATTCACTGTCGAAGTACCCGCTTTCCTCGCCGTCGGGTAAGGTCACCTCGGGTTTCTTGATGGCCATCACCAGGGCAGCCACCCAACCCAGCACGGTCCAGCCGAGAAACAGGTTCAACAAAGCGATGGTCAGGCGCTTGGGTTGCCGGCTTCTGAAGGCCTCGTAACTGGGCAACAGATAAAGCATGGGGCCGAACACGAGCAGCGAATAGGCCACCACGGTGTTGAACCCGTGGTTGCGGGTGTTGTGCGACACACCAGCGTAATAGCTGAACGCCACCAGAACCATCAGCACAAACAAGCGAATGTACATAGCCCCTCACGTCGTATCGGGTAATTAATGACTCGTTACGAACTTAACAGGAGAAGGGGGCAAAAACAAGCATTTGAAACGGATGCCGGCAGGCGCACCCGTGTGTTGTCGATGAACAAACCCGTTCCGGCAGGCCGGGTCAGGCCTGCCGCTGCAGCGGCGATTCAGGCCTTGAGCATGCCCTTGGTCTCGATGAACTCGACCACCTGGGTCAGACCGCTGAGGGTTTTCAGGTTGGTCATCACATAGGGCTTCTTGCCGCGCATGCGCTGGGTGTCGGCCTCCATCACGGCCAGGTCGGCACCCACATGGGGGGCCAGATCAGTCTTGTTGATCACGAAAAGATCGCTTTTGGTGATGCCAGGGCCCCCCTTGCGCGGGATTTTTTCGCCCGCAGCCACGTCGATCACATAGATCGTCAGGTCGCTCAGCTCGGGGCTGAACGTGGCGGCGAGGTTGTCTCCGCCCGACTCGACAAACACCACGTCGGCGTCAGGGAACTGCGCCAACATGCGGTCGATGGCCTCCAGGTTGATCGAGGCGTCTTCACGGATGGCCGTGTGCGGACAGCCGCCGGTTTCCACCCCCAGGATGCGTTCGGCGGGCAGGGCGCCGCTCACGGTCAGCAGGCGCTGGTCTTCCTTGGTGTAGATGTCGTTGGTGATGGCGATCAGGTCGTACTGTGGGCTCATGGCCTTGCACAGCATTTCCAGCAAGGTGGTCTTGCCCGAGCCGACGGGGCCGCCGATGCCCACGCGCAGGGGCGGAAGTTTCTTGGTGCGGCCGGGGATGTGGTGCAGGGCGGTGCTCATGTGGGGTCTCGGTAAAAGGCAGGGCGGGTGCAGGGCGGGTGCAGGGTGGGGCTCAACTTCTGAAAAGCCGGGAATACTGGGTTTCGTGGCGTGCCGAGAGCACGGCCAGCCGCGGCGTGAAGGCCTGGCGGTCGGCATCGTCCAGGGCCATGGCACCGGCCACGGCGGCCGGGATCTCGGCCGCCAGCCGGGCCAGGATGCGCTGGCCCGCACTTTGGCCCAGGGGCACGGCCTTGATGGCAGTCTGGCTCATGTTCTCGCACCAGCCAAAGGCAAAGGCGGCACAGATGTCGGCGGCGCTGGCAGGGCTTGCGGCGGCGGCCGCGGCAAAGGCCACCGGGTAGGTCAGGCCCAGGGCCTGCACGCGTTCTGCCTGGGCGGGCTGCAGGTTGCGCAGCCAGTCGATCAGCGAGCGGCCCATCTGCACGCTTTGCAGGCGCAGCTCGCTGGTCTCTCGGGTATGCAACACCCATTGGTTGAGTTCGGCCAGGCGGTCCAGTCGGTCGGCACGCAAGGCCTCCACGCTGGCCGCCAACACGGCCAGATCGCCGCGGGCCAGGCCCAGGTGCAACTGGTCCAGCAGCCAGCCGGCCGCCTGGGCTTCGTTGTCGACCCCGGCCCATTCGACCGCGGCCTCCAGCCCTTCGGAATAGGAAAAGCCGCCCACCGGCAGGGCCGGCGAGGCCAGCCAGATCAGCGACAGCAGGCCGGCCGTGCCCGGGCTGGGCTGGGCCGGACCAGGGGCTTCAGTGACGGTGCCCATGGTCGTGATCGTGATCGTGGTCGTGGTTGCAACCCGGGCCGTGTTCATGGCCGTGATCGTGGTCGTGGGTGTGTTGATGCCCGTGCTGGTGGTCGTGCCCATGGTCATGGCCGCAATCCTGGGTGTGCTCGTGCGGGGCATCGGGGCCGGGTTCGTGGGCCGCGTGCTTGTGATCGTGGTCGTGGTGCTCATGGTCGTGGCCGTGGTCATGGTCGTGCCCATGGCCGTGGTGGTGCCCGCCGTGGTCGCCATAGGCACCCGACTCGGGTTCGAACGATTCGTCCACCGGGTTCACGATCAGGTGCATGCTGCGCAGCATGTCGGCCAGCACATGGTCGGGCTCGATCTTCAGGTGGTCGGGCTTGAGCTCGATCGGCACATGGCGGTTGCCCAGGTGGTAGGCGGCCCGCACCAGGTCGAAGGGGCTGCCATGGCTGCTGCAGGGCGTGATGCGCAGCACAGGCTGGGGGGCCGCGATCACGCGCACCAGCGAGCCATCCTCAGCCACCAGCACGTCGCCGCCGCGCACCGTGGTGCCGCGCGGCAGGAAAACGCCGAGGTGGCGACCACCCGAGTCGGTGGCATCGAAACGGCTTTTCTGGCGCACGTCCCAGTCCAGTTCGAGGGAGTGGGCGCGCTTGAGCAGCACGGGCGCCAGGCCCTGGCCACCGGGGATGATTTTGGAGATCTGCAGCATGGTCGGCAATCCAGACGGGAAAGTGAGAACGGGGGCCGAAACTTTAACGCTTCGGCCCCGACCCTGGCCGGGTCTCAGGGGATCGACCCGGTCTCAGAACAGGAAATAGCGCTGCGCCATCGGCAGGCTGGTGGCGGGCTCGCAGGTCAGCAACTGGCCGTCGGCCCGCACCTCGTAGGTCTGGGCGTCCACTTCCATGCGCGGCGCATAGTCGTTGAGCAGCATGTCCTTCTTGCCCACAGTGCGGATGTTCTTCACCTCGGCCAGGGTTTTGTGCAGTCCGTAGCGCTGGTCGATGCCTGCTGCCATGCCCGCTTGCGACACAAAGGTGAGCGAGCCCTTGGCAATGGCCCCGCCGAAGGCGCCGAACATGGGCCGGTAGTGCACTGGCTGGGGCGTGGGGATGCTGGCGTTGGGGTCGCCCATGGCGGCCATGGCAATGAAGCCGCCCTTGAGGATCAGCGAGGGCTTCACGCCAAAGAAGGCCGGGTTCCAGATCACCAGGTCGGCCCATTTGCCTTCCTCGATGCTGCCCACGATGTGGCCGATGCCGTGCGCGATGGCCGGGTTGATGGTGTATTTGGCGATGTAGCGCCGGGCCCGGTAGTTGTCGTTGCGTGCCGTGTCGGCGGGCAGCTTGCCGCGCTGCTGCTTCATCTTGTGGGCGGTCTGCCAGCAGCGCAGGATCACCTCGCCCACCCGGCCCATGGCCTGGCTGTCCGAGCTGAACATGCTGATGGCGCCCAGGTCGTGCAGGATGTCTTCGGCTGCGATGGTCTCCTTGCGGATGCGGCTCTCCGCAAAGGCCAGGTCCTCGGCGATGTTGGCGTGCAGGTGGTGGCACACCATCAACATGTCCACGTGCTCGTCCAGCGTGTTGATGGTGTAGGGCCGTGTCGGGTTGGTCGACGAGGGCAGCACATTGGCCTCGCCCACCACGCGCAGGATGTCGGGGGCATGGCCGCCGCCCGCGCCTTCGGTGTGGAAGGTGTGGATGGTGCGGCCCTTGAAGGCGGCCACCGTGTCCTCGACAAAGCCCGATTCATTGAGCGTGTCGGTGTGGATGGCCACCTGGGTGTCGGTCAGCTCGGCCACGTTCAGGCAGTTGTCGATGGCGGCGGGCGTGGTGCCCCAGTCTTCGTGCAGTTTCAGGCCGATGGCACCGGCGTCGATCTGCTCATGCAGCGCTGTGGGCAGGCTGGCGTTGCCTTTGCCCAGAAAACCCAGGTTCATCGGAAAGGCGTCGGCCGCCTGCATCATGCGTTCGATGTTCCAGGGACCGGGGGTGCAGGTGGTGGCAAAGGTGCCCGTGGCCGGGCCGGTACCGCCGCCGATCATGGTGGTGATGCCGCTGCACAAGGCCTCTTCGATCTGCTGCGGTGCGATGAAGTGGATGTGGGTGTCGATGCCCCCGGCGGTGACGATCTTGCCTTCGCAGCTGATCACCTCGGTGCCCGGGCCGATGATGATGTCCACGCCGGGCTGGGTGTCGGGGTTGCCGGCCTTGCCGATCTTCACGATGCGGCCGTTCTTCAGGCCGATGTCGGCCTTCACCACGCCCCAGTGGTCCAGGATGACGGCATTGGTCAGCACGGTGTCGACGGCGCCTTCGGCGCGGGCGCGCTGGCTTTGTGCCATGCCGTCGCGAATGGTCTTGCCACCGCCGAACTTCACCTCTTCGCCGTAACTGCCGGCGGCCAGGGTGTGGTCGTGTTCGATCTCAAGGATCAGGTCGGTGTCGGCCAGGCGGATGCGGTCGCCCGTGGTGGGGCCGAACATTTCCGCGTAGGCGCGGCGTGAAATGGAACTCATGGTGTGTCCTTTGCCTGCAGGCTTCAGAGGGCGCCCTGCACCAGGCCGCGAAAACCGTAGATGTGGCGGCTACCTGACACGGCCACCAACTCGACCGTGCGCTCCTGCCCGGGCTCGAAGCGCACAGCGGTGCCCGAGGCAATGTTCAGCCGCATGCCGCGCGCCGCGGCGCGGTCAAAGCCGAGCGCCGCATTGGTTTCGGCAAAGTGGTAGTGCGAGCCCACCTGGATCGGGCGGTCGCCCGTGTTGCGCACCAGCAGGGTCACGGTGGGGCGGTCGGTGTTGAGGGCGTGCTCGCCCTCGTCAATGATCAGTTCGCCGGGAATCATGGTCGTTGTTCTCCTGTCGCGGATGTCATGGAATCGGCTGGTGGACGGTCACCAATTTGGTGCCGTCAGGGAAGGTGGCCTCGACCTGGATGTCGGGAATCATTTCGGGGATGCCCTCCATCACCTCGTCGCGGCTGAGCAGGGTGCGCCCTTCGCTCATCAACTGGGCCACGGTCTTGCCGTCCCGCGCGCCTTCCATCACGGCGGCACTGATGTAGGCCACAGCCTCGGGGTAGTTCAGCTTCAGGCCCCGCGCCTTGCGGCGCTCGGCCAGCAGGGCAGCGGTGAAGATGAGCAGCTTGTCTTTTTCCCGGGGGGTCAATTCCATGGGGATGCCTCGATAAGGGTCGGTCTGAATGTCTCCAAATGTTAAAGCAGGAACCTTGCCTGGTGGTGCACCATGCTGGTGCCCGCAACGCCAGAATTCAGTGCATGTCAAGGCCGTGTAGCGGTCTTGTCACGACGCTGAAACAGCCGCTCCGTACGGTGTGGGGTTTACCGAGGACGGAGAACCCACCATGAAAAAAATCCAACAGCACCCCCTGGTCTGGCTGGCCGGCTTGTCCACCCTGGGCGCGGCCCTGGTGCTGCCCGGCTGCAGCGGTGACAGCACCCCCGATGCCGCCAGCGGCGACGCCAACATCCAGGCGGCCTGGGTAGAAATGGGCGACAGCAACCAGGCCATCGCCCGTGTGGTCACCAGCTACACCCCGCCCACCGCGGCTGGCACCAGCGCCAATGCCGCCTGCCCACTGCTGGTGGTGGATGGCAACGCCACCCGCATGAACCTGCGCGTGGGCCCCGGTACGGCCGCACAGCGCACCACGGCCAGCGACCCGGTGGATTCCAAGCCCTCGGCCTTCCCGGTCTCGGTGTGCGAAGCCAACCTGCCGGGTGGGGCGCAGAAGGTGGCCGTGGCCAACCGTGTGCTGCCCGTGCCCAAGGCCAATCCCCAACGCGTGCTGGTGCTGGCCGACACCGGCTGCCGCATGAAGAAGGCCGGCGCCGCCTGGCAGGCCTGCAGCGACCCGGTGGCCTGGCCCTTTGCCAGCCTGTCCAAGGTCGCGGCCTCAATGACGCCTGACCTGGTGCTGCACATCGGCGATTACCACTACCGTGAGAACGCCTGCCCCAGCGACGTGGCCGGCTGCCAGGGCAGCCCCTGGGGTTACGGCTGGGACACCTGGCTGGCCGACCTGTTCCAGCCTGCCGCCCCGCTGCTGTCTGCCGCCCCCTGGGTGGTGGTGCGTGGCAACCACGAAGAATGCGCGCGCGCCGGCCAGGGCTGGTACCGCTTCATGGACGTGCGCAGCTACTCGGCCGCCCGCAACTGCGACGACCCGGTCAACGACGGCACGGCCAACTATGCCGACCCCTACGCGGTGGCTTTGGGCACCGACTCGCAGATCGTGGTGTTCGATTCGGCCAAGACTGGTTCCTCCGCCCTCAAGCCCACCGATGCCCAGTTCGCCATCTATCAGAAGCAGTTCCAGACCGTGGGCAGCCTGGCGGCCAAGACCGGCGTGGTCAACACCATCTTCACCAACCACCACCCGATCCTGGCCTTTGCCCCGGTGGCCGGCAGCACCCCGGCGCCCGGCAACCTGGCCCTGCAGTCGGCCATGAGCAGCCTGAACGCCCAGGCCTACTACCCGCCGGGCGTCAACGTGGCCCTGCATGGTCACGTGCATGACTTCCAGGCCATCAACTTCGCCTCGGGCCACCCGGCCACGCTGGTCACCGGCAACGGCGGCGACTCCCTGGATGTGGCGCTGCCTGACCCGCTGCCCGCGGGCCTGACGCCCGCCGTGGGGGCCACGATCGACCGCATCACGCACAGCGCCAGCTTCGGCTTCATGGTGATGGACCGCAACGCGGCCCCTGCCACGGGCTGGACCTTCAAGGCCTACAGCGCCGCCGGCAAGCTGATGGCTACCTGTGTGCAGTCGGGCAAGGCACTGAGCTGCGACAAGACCGGCTTCCTGACACCGTGAGGTCGCTGTTGGCGGGCGCCTGGCGCCTTTTGGGCGGACTGCTCGCAGGCAGCCTGTGTGCCGGGGCGCTGGCCGCCCCTGAAAGCGTGGTCCTGGTCTCGGGCGGTGGGGCGCAGAAGGTGCTGGCCGCGATCGGCCGCAGCCCGCTGTTGGCCGCCAAGTACGACGCCACCAGTGCCCGCTTTGCACCCGACCCGGCCCTGGTGGCCCTGGGCCGGCGCCTGTTTGTCGAGCCACGCCTGTCCGAACCGGCGGGTGCCTCGTGCGCCAGCTGCCACGACCCGGCCCGCGCCTTCATGCCGGGGCCGCAGGCCGTGGCCGGCGGGCCCGGCACGCCACGTGGCAGCCGCGCCGGCGAGTTCAGCCTGCGCAACGCGCCCTCGCTGCTGTATGTGCGCTATGTGCCGCGCCGCCACTTCTACCAGGACGACGACGCGCCTTATCCGTCGCCCTTTGGCGGCCTGATGGCCGATGGCCGTGCCGACACCCTGGCCGAGCAGGCGCGCGGGCCCTTGTTCGACCCGCACGAGATGAACAACGGCAGCCCGCGGCAACTGCTGCAGCGCCTGCGCCGCAACGGGCTGGCCCAATCCCTGGCCGACAGCGGGGTGGCCCCCTTCGGCCCGGCCGTGATGCGTGACCCCGAGACCCTGGTACGGGCCCTGGGTGCGGCCTTCGAGGCCTACCTGCAAAGCGATGAGATGGCGCCCTTCAGCTCGCGTTTCGATGCCTACCTGCGCGCGCGCCAACCCTTGAGCCCCACCGAGATGCGCGGTCTGGCCCTGTTCAAGAACCCAGACAAGGGCAACTGCGCCTCGTGTCACGCCCTGTCGGACACGGCTTCACGGCCCGAGCGTTCGCTGTTCACCGATTTCGGCTATGACGCGATTGCCGTGCCACGCAACCGGGCCCTGGCACCCAACCGCCGGGCCGGGCACTTCGATGAGGGCTTGTGCGTCACGGCGCGGGCCCAGCAGTGGCCCGAACCGCAGCAGTGGTGCGCCTACCTGCGCACCCCCGGGCTGCGCAACGTGGCGCTGCGCCAGAGCTTCATGCACAACGGCGTGCTGCACTCGCTGCGCGACGCGGTGGCCTTCTACAACACACGTTCGATCAAACCCGGCCAGTGGTATGCCTCGGGCAGTGTGTTCGAAGACGTGGCCCCGGCCCACCACGGCAACGTCAACGTCAACTCCCCGCCGCTGAACCGCCGCCCCGACCAGCCGCCCGCCTTGAGCGAGCAGGACATTGATGACCTGGTGGCCTTTTTGCGCACCCTGACCGATGCGCCCTACGTGGCGGCCATGCCGCCACCTTGAGCCTGTCTGGCGGCCATGCCACCCCCTGAGAAACCTCGCAGGTTCACAGGGGGGCAAAGGCTCATACCGCGCTGCCGTCGCGGATGCGGTGGGTCTCGTCGATGTCCACCACCCAGACCAGACCGTCCCCGATCTGGCCGGTCTGGCAGGCCTGGGTGATGGCCTGGCGGATGGTCTCCACCATCTCGGCCTGGGCCAGCACCGACACCATCAGCTTGGGGCTGAAGTCGGTCAGTTCTTCGCGCACGCTGCGTTTGTCCACCGCGGCCGGGGCGGTGAAGCCCTCGGCCCGGAAGATGGTCACCCCCGGAAAATTGGGGATGGCGCGCAGCGCATCGCGCAGGCGGTTCAAGCGGCTGGGCCGCACGATGGCTCGGATTTCCTTCATGTCGGCCTCCTTCAGGCTTCGGTGGGCTTTTCGTCGAACCAGCGGTACAGCGTGGGCAGCACCACCAGGGTCAGCAGGGTGGAGGAGATCAAGCCCCCGATCACCACGATGGCCAGCGGGCGTTGCACCTCAGAGCCCGGGCCGGTGGCAAACAGAAACGGCACCAGACCCAGCAGGGCCACGGTGGCCGTCATCATCACGGGGCGAAAGCGCTGCACGCAGCCTTCGCGCACCGCGGCGGCCACCTCCAGCCCGTCTTCGCGCAGGCGCCGGATGCAGGTCACCAACACCACGCCATTGAGCACCGCAATGCCCCACAGCGCGATGAAGCCCACCGAGGCCGGCACGCTCAGGTACTCGCCCGTGACGAACAGGGCCACCAGGCCCCCGATCGAGGCAAAGGGCAACACCAGGATGATCAGGCTGGCCAGCCGCACCGAGTTGAACAGCAGGAACAGCAGGAAGAAGATGGCCGCGATGGTCAGCGGCACGATCACCGCCAGCGTGCCCATGGCGCGCTCCATGTTCTCGAACTGCCCGCCGAAGCGGAACTCATAGCCTTCGGGCAGGCGCACCTCCTGGGCCAGGCGTTGCTGCACCTCGGCCACGTAGCCGGCCAGGTCGCGCCCTTCCACGTTGGCGCCCACCACCACGCGGCGCTTGCCGCTTTCACGGCTGATCTGCGCCGGGCCGTCCACCAGTTCGATGCGCGCCACCGAGTACAGCGGCACCTGGGCGCCGTCAGTCGTGGTCAGCAAGGTGTTGCCGATGGCCTCGGCGCTCTGCCGCGCCGCGGCCGGGAAGCGCACCACCACGTTGTAGCGGCGCTCGCCTTCGTACAGGGTGGTCACTTCCTTGCCTCCGATGGCGGTCTCGATCAGGCTGTGCACGTCGGCCACATTGATGCCGTGGCGGGCGATGGCCTTGCGGTCGATGTCCACCGTCAGTGCCTGCTGGCCTGACAGCCGCTCGATGCGGATGTCTCGGCTGCCGTCCACGCTTTTCAGCACCCGGGCCACCTGCTCGGACAGGCGTTTGAGTTCGCCCAGTTCATCCCCGAAGACCTTGATGGCCAGCTGCGAGCGCACCCCGGTCACCATCTCGTCGACCCGCTCCGAAATCGGCTGCGAGAGCACGATCTGCACCCCGGGGATGGTGGACAGGCGTTGTCGGATGTCTTCGTCGATCTCGTCCTGAGTGCGGTCCGATTTCGGGTCGAGCAGCACGATGGGGTCGGACTCGTTGGGGCCGGCGGGGTCGGCGGGCGACTCGCCCCGGCCCAGCTTGGACACCACCATGCGCACCCCGGGCACCTCGGCCACGGCCTTCATGGCGTCCATTTCCATGCGGATGGATTCGTCCAGCGAGATGCTGGGCACGCGGTTGATCTGTGGCGTCAGCGCGCCTTCCTTCATGGTGGGCATGAAGGACTTGCCCAGCAGCGGGAACAGCGCCAGCGATCCCAGCAGCAGGCCCACGGCCACCCCCAGCGTCAGGCGGCTGCGCAGCGTGGCACCGTCGAGCAAGCGCAGGTAATGGCGCTTCAGGAAGGCGATCAGCCGGGTGTCGTGGTCAGCCCCGCCCTTGAGGAAGTAGGCGCACAGCACCGGTGACAGGATCAGCGACACCACCAGCGACACGGCCAGGGCCATGGCGATGGTCAGGGCCAGCGGCGCGAACATCTTGCCCTCGATGCCTTGCAGCGTCATCAGCGGCAGGAACACCAGGATGATGATGGCCATGCCGAAGATGGTCGGGGTGGCCACCTCGGTGGTGGCGTCCAGGATGGCGCGCACCCGCGCGCCCATGCTTGCGCCGGCCTGACCCACGCGGTGGTACACGTTCTCGACCACCACCACCGTGGCGTCCACCATCAGGCCGATGGCAATCGCCAGCCCCCCCAGCGACATCAGGTTGGCCGAGATGCCATAGCGGTTCATCAGGATGAAGGTCGTCAGCGGAGCAATCACCAGGGTGGCCACCACGATCAGGCTGGATCGCACGTCGCCCAGGAAGATGAACAGGATCACCACCACCAGGAAGATGCCTTCGACCAGCACCTTGCCCACCGTGAACAGGGCCGAATCGACCAGCTCGGTTCGGTCGTAATAGGGCACGATCTGCAGCCCGTCGGGCAGCAGGCCCTGCCGGTTGATCTCGTCCACCCGATCCTTCACCCGGCCGACCACCTGCTTGGCGTTGCCGCCCCGCATCATCAGCACGATGCCCGACACCCCTTCGGTGTAGCCGCCCTTGATGATGGCGCCCTGGCGCACTTCACTGCCCAATTGGACCGTGGCCACGTCGCGCACATACACCGGCACGCCGGCCTGTTCCTTCACCACGATGTTGGCTATGTCGTCCAGGGTGCGGATCAGCCCCAGGCCGCGGATCAGGTACTGCTCGGTGAGCTGCGGCAGGATGCCGCCGCTGGCATTGGCATTGTTGCTGGCAATCGCCTGCACCACCTGCTGCACCGACAGCCCGTAGTGGCGCAGCCGACCGGGGTCGACCAGGGCCTGGTACTGCTTGACATAGCCGCCCTGCGAGTTGATCTCGGCCACACCCGGGATCGAGCGCAGCATGGGGCGGAGCACCCAGTCCTGCACGGTGCGGCGTTCGGCCAACTCTTCGGGGGTCAGCGCACGCTGCCCGTCGTCGGGGCGCTCCAGCGTGTATTGATAGACCTCGCCCAGGCCGGTGGAGACCGGGCCCAGCACCGGCACGATGCCGGCGGGCATGCGTGGCGTCACCTCGATCAGGCGCTCAGTCACCAGCTGGCGCGCAAAGTACACGTCGGTGGTGTCTGTGAACACCAGGGTGATGATGGACAGGCCGCTTTTGTTGAGCGAGCGCATCTCGACCAGGCCGGGCAGCCCGGTCATGGCGATTTCCAGTGGCACGGTCACAAAGCGCTCGATCTCTTCGGGCGAGCGGCCGGGCGCTTCGGTGGCCACTTGCACCTGCACATTGGTCACGTCGGGGAAGGCGTCCACCGACAGCCTGGTGGCTTCACGCACGCCGAAGGCACACAGCACCAGGGCCAGCACCACCACCACCAGGCGCTGGCTCAGCGCAGCACGGATCAGGGAGGCAACCATGGCTTACTCCAGTTCGGCGCGCTTGCGCTCGTTGTTCAGGTGGAAGGCCCCTTCGACCACCACCTCGCTGCCCTCGGGCAGGCCCTTGAGCAACGGGCGCTGGGCGCCGCTGGCGGCCCCCAGCTCGACCGGCATGAGGCGGTAGCGGCCCTCGGCCTGGCGCACGAACACGTGGTCGCGGTCGTTCTCGCGCACCACGGCGGCGGCGGGCACGGCCAGCACCTGCTGGGGTGCGGCGGCGATGCGCATGGTGGCCAGCATCTGTGGCTTGAGGTCGCGACGGGCGTTGTCGACCTGGGTGCGAATGGTGACGGTGCGGGTCTCCGGCGAGACGGTGTCGCCCACGTAGACGATCTTGCCTCGCAGGCGCTGCGCCCCCAGGGCCGGCACCTCGATCTCCACGGCCTGGCCCGGCTGCACCGAGCGTGCCGCCTGTTCGGGCAGGCCGCCCACCACCCAGACATTGCCCAGGTCGGCCACGGTGAACAGGGGGTCACCCGGCTGGGCCACCTGGCCTCGGCTCACCTGGCGTTCAATCACCACGCCCGACAGCGTGGCCACCACGGCCGTCTTGGCCGCCAGCGTGCCCTGGCTGCGCAATTGCTCGATGGCGCCCGTAGGCAGTCCCATCAATTGAAGTTGGTCGCCGGCGGCGCGCAATTCGGCGCGGGCGATGCTCAGCTCGGATTCGCGGCGCTGCAGTTCGGCCGAGCCGATCACGTCGGCCTGGATCAGCTGACGAGCGCGCTCCACAGCCCGTTCGGCCAATTGGCTGGCGGCGTGGGCGCGCAGGTAGGCCAACTGGGCCGTGGTCAGCTCGGGGCTGGCCACGTGAGCCAGGGCCTGGCCGGTCTTGACGCGGTCGCCCACCTCGGCCAGCACATCGGTCACCCGGCCGGTGACCGAAGCCCCGATGCGGGTCACCAGGCGGTCATTGGCCTCGATGCGGCCGGCCACGTCCTGGGTGGGCACCAGGTCGACCGGGGCCAGTTTCTGCACCTTGAACTGGACCGCCATCTCGGGCTTGACGCGCACCTCCATCGGGTCGGTGGCGGGGGCCTCTGCGACAGGTGCGGGCTTGTCGGCCGGGCCGCAGGCGCTCAAGGTGAAGGCGCAGAGCAAGGCCAATGTCAGCGTGCTCAGGGTGGCCAGGGGAGGGAACGTGAATGCGTTCATGATGGGTTTCATGGAAAGAGGGGGCGTCAGGGCTGGTGGGAGGTGGCGGTCGGGCCGGCCGGCGTGGGGGGGGCGGTGGTGGCGGCGGGGAACTCGGGCTCGCCGTGGCGGCCGGCCAGCAGTTCGAGTTCGATGCGCGCCACTTGCTGTTGGTAGCGCGCATCCAGCAGGTCGGCGCGCACGCTGCGCAGCACGCGCTGAGCGTCCAGCACATCGAGGATGCCGCGCTCGCCATAGCGGTAGGCGGCCTGGGCCACGCGCAGCGCAGCCTCGGCTTCTCGCACGGCGCCCTGGCTCAGGGCCTCGGTGCGCCCGCGGGCCAGCTCCAGGGATTTCCAGGCCAGCAGCACCTGCTGGCCCAGTTCGGCGCGGCGCCCGTCCAGGCGGCCCTGCAGGCGCAACAGCTCGGATTCGGCCTCGGCACGGGGGCCGCTGCGCGTGTCCAGCAGCGGGATCTGCACACTCACCCCCAACTGGTTCTGGCGGATCTCGGGGTCACGGGTCTGGCTGTAGCGCAGTTCCAGCCCGGGCCAGCGGCTGGCCCTGGCCTCGGCCAGGCGGGCCTGGGCGCGCTCGATCTCGGCCTGCAGGGCGCGCAGTTCCGGGTTGCGCTCATGGGCCTGGGCGCGCAGCGCGCTCAGGCTGGGCAGCGTCGGTGCATCGTCCAGCGAGGCCTGCAGTCGCCAGCGCTCGGGCAACTGGCCGGCGGCCAGGCGGTTCAGACTCAGCAAGGCCTGTTCGGCCTGCAGGGCCGCGCTTTGCTGGCGCTGGCGGGCGTTGATGATTTCAGCGTCGGCCTTGATGATTTCGTAGCGCGGGGCCTCGCCGCTGTCCACCCGCAGGCGCACGCGTTCTCGCACCTGCTCCAGCAAGGCCAGCGATTCGCTGGCGCTGGCGGCTTCGGCCTGGCGCAGCAGGGCTTCGTAGGCGCGCAAATGCACCTGGGCGATCAGGGCCTGGCGCGTGATTTCGGCCTGTTCGGTGCTGCCCTTCACCCCGGCCCGGGCGGCGTCCTGGCGGGCGCTGCGCAGGGCCGGGTTTTCGATCAACTGCGACACCGCCCAGGTTTGCACTTGGCCCGGTGTGGCCGCGGGCAGGCGGGCACTGTTGTGGCCGCCGCTCACCTCCAGCCGTGGGTTGGGCAGGGCGGCGGCGCTGGTGACGCCGGCGGCGGCGGTCTGGCGCGCCTGCAGGGCGGCTAGCAGTTCGGGGTTGTGCTCCAGCACCCGTCGGGTGAGTTGTTCCAGGCTCATCACCGGCGTGGCGTCTGTGCGGTGGCTGGGCGTGGGCATTGTCTGGGCCTGGACCAGATGGGGGGCGATGCTGCCCAGCGACAGGGCTGCGGTGAGCAGCGCCAGTCTGGGCAGGCGCCGTGGCAGGGAAGAATCAAAAGCGTGCATGGCTTGGGCGGCACAGGGCCGTGAAGAAAAGCGGGTGGGCCGGCCCACAGGCGCCAAGCCTGGGGCCGTGCGTGCGCAACGCGCTCAGGCGTTGCGGGTCCGGCGCTCGCGTCAGCGGCGGCCGGATCGGCAGGCGATGTCAGTCGACAGGGAGGGGGGGAGGGTGGCGCCGGGCCGTCAGGCGGGCGCGGGCCTCAGGCGGCCAGGCGTGGCGGGCGCAGCAGGGGCCGGGGGCAGACGCTGCTCAGCCGCACCGAGAAGAGCGCGGGGGCGCTGGTGTGGAGAGGGGTGTCCAGGTGGGGCTCTTCGGGCGCCCAGAACATTTCGGTGCGGTCGTCGTTGGTGACCGGGGGTTGGTACAGGCGCACGGCCGTGCGCAGCTCTTCGTCCAGCGTGTCTGGCTCGTCGGCCATCACCTCGCAGGGCGAGGTCACCAGCAGCACATCCCCTTGCAGCAGCTCGGGCTCGCCTGCCCAGGCCGTGTTCTCGCTCTGCAGCAGGGTCGAGCCGAGCAGCAGCACTGAGAGCAGGCAAAGCAGAAGCAGACGCATGGTGAACGGGGAAGAGCCGGTTTTCTGGAGTGGGAACACGCTGGATTGTGTTCGCTGCAGCGCACAAGTTCCCGCTCGATGCAAAAAAACCTGGCAGATCGCAGGGATGCGAGCGTTTCGCGGCGCATGGCATGAATGCTGCACCGCTCTGGGGCATGGCAGGGGACCGGGGCGGTACCCGGAGGCCCGCGACAGGATCAGACCAAGGAGTTCAGCACGCATGAGGGCATCCGAAAGACCCATCGGGCAGAGCGGTTCAAGTGGCCCCAGCGGGCCAGGTGGCCCATTGGGCCAGACCGCCTTGCTCTCGGCCGGGCCGGACGTCGACGCGCCCGTGAGCGCCGATGCCGGCGCGCCGCAGCAGGTGGTCAAGATCCGCCGCGATTACAACAGCTGGGTGGTGCGCGAGACGCTGGAGGACTACGCCTTGCGCTTTGCGCCGCAGCGCTTTCGGCGCTGGTCGATCTTCCGGGTGGCCAACACCGCCTTCGGGGCCGCCTCGTTCCTGATCCTGGAGGCCGTGGGCGCCACCTTGCTGGTTCAGTATGGCTTCGAGAACGCCCTGTGGGCCATTCTGGCCACCGGCCTGGTGATCTTTCTGGCCGGCCTGCCCATCAGCGTGTACGCGGCGCGCTACGGCGTGGACATGGACTTGCTGACCCGTGGCGCGGGTTTTGGCTACATCGGGTCGACGCTGACCTCGCTGATTTATGCCTCGTTCACCTTCATCTTTTTTGCACTGGAGGCGGCCGTCATGGCCTATGCGCTGGAGCTGGCGCTGGGCATCCCGCCGTCCTGGGGCTACCTGGTGTGTGCGCTGGTGGTGATTCCGCTGGTGACGCACGGGGTGTCGGTGATCAGCCGCCTTCAGGTCTGGACCCAACCGCTGTGGATCGTGATGCTGGTGGTGCCCTTTGTGGCGGTGCTGCTGCGCGATCCTGGTGCGTTTGCCGGCATCACGCACTACGGTGGTGAGGGGCGGGATTTTGCGGGCTTTGATTTGCACCTGTTTGGTGCGGCATCGACGGTGGGGATTGCGCTGATCACCCAGATGGGCGAGCAGGCCGACTACCTGCGCTTCATGCCCCGGCCCGACCCGGCGCACCCGGGGCGGTGGTGGGCGGGCGTGCTGGCCGGCGGGCCGGGCTGGGTCTTGGTGGGCGTGGCCAAGATGCTGGGCGGGGCCCTGCTGGCCTACCTGGCCATCACCCACATGGTGCCGCCCGACCGGGCGGTGGACCCCAACCAGATGTACCTGGCCGCCTATGAGTATGTGTTTCCGCGCTATGGCTGGGCGGTGGCGGCGACGGCCATCTTCGTGGTGCTGTCGCAGCTCAAGATCAACGTGACCAACGCCTATGCGGGGTCGCTGGCGTGGTCCAACTTCTTTTCGCGCGTCACCCACAGCCACCCGGGGCGGGTGGTGTGGGTGGTGTTCAACACCCTGATCGCCTTCATGCTGATGGAGATGAATGTGTTCGAGGCCCTGGGCGATGTGCTGGGGCTGTACTCGAACATCGCCATCGCCTGGATGATGACGGTGGTGGCCGATCTGGTGATCAACAAGCCCCTGGGCCTGAGCCCGCCGGGCATCGAGTTCAAGCGGGCGCATCTGTACGACATCAACCCGGTGGGGGTGGGGGCCATGGCCCTGGCCTCGGCCCTGTCGGTGAGCGCCCACCTGGGGCTGTTCGGGCCCTTGGCCCAGGCCTTCTCGGCCCTGATCGCCTTGGGCACGGCCCTGCTGACCTCGCCACTGCTGGCCTGGTTGACCGGGGGGCGCTACTACATCGCCCGCCACAGCGAGGCCCCCCCTGTGGCGGGGGCCGACCCCAGCACCGCCCTGCGCCGCTGCGTGATCTGCGAGAGCGAGTACGAGGCCCCCGACATGGCCCATTGCCCAGCCTACCGCGGGCCGATCTGCTCGCTGTGCTGCACGCTGGACGCGCGCTGTGGTGATCTGTGCAAGCCCCACGCCAGCCTGTCGGCCCAGTGGTCGGGGGCCTTGCGCTGGCTGCTGCCGCGTCGCATCTGGCCCTACCTGGACACCGGGCTGGGCCATTTTCTGTTGCTGATGCTGATCATCGTGCCGCTGCTGGCCACGGTGTTCGGCCTGCTCTACCACCAGGAGTTGCGCACCCTGGGCGACATGCTGCCGGCCGAGCCGCTGGGGCAGCTGTCGCTGCGCACCGGCTTTCTCAAGGCCTACATGGCCATGCTGGTGATTGCGGGCATCGTGGCCTGGTGGTTGGTGCTGGCGCACAAAAGCCGCCAGGTGGCGCAGGAGGAGTCGAACCGCCAGACCCGCCTGCTGATGCGCGAGATCGAGCTGCACCGCCAGACCGACGAGGCCCTGCAGACCGCACGCCAGGTGGCCGAGCGGGCGCGCCAGCAGGCCGACCAGGCCAATCAGGCCAAGAGCCGCTACATCAGCGCCATCAGCCATGAGCTGCGCACGCCACTCAACAGCATCCTGGGCTATGCCCAGCTGATGGGCGAGGACCCCGGCGTGCCGCCGCACCGCAGGCAGGCGGTGAACGTGATCCGACGCGGCGGCGAACACCTGCTGACCCTGATCGAGGGCACGCTGGATGTGGCGCGCATCGAGTCCGGCAAGATGACGCTGGAGGTCCGCCCCATGCGCTTTGCCGACTTCGTGCACGACGTGGCGGGCCTGTTCGAGCTGCAGGCGGCGGCCAAGGGCCTGCGCTTCCAGTTCGAGGCCCAGGGCGAGTTGCCCGAGGTGGTGCGCGCCGACGAAAAGCGCCTGCGCCAGATCCTGATCAACCTGCTGGGCAATGCGATCAAGTTCACGGCCCGCGGTCAGGTCACGTTCCGGGTGCGCCACGGCCGCGAAATGGCCACGCTGGAGGTGCATGACACTGGACCGGGCATGAGCGCGGCCGAGTTGCAGCGCATCTTCGAGCCTTTTGCGCGTGGCACCACGGCCAGTGCCGGCTCGGGCGGGGCCGGCCTGGGCCTGACCATCGCCAAGATGCTGACCGACCTCATGGGCGGCGAGTTGTCGGTGGACAGCACGCCCGGCCAGGGCTCGGTGTTCCGGGTACGGCTGTTTTTGCCCGAGGTGCACGACAGCGCCCTGCAGCACCCGCCGGCCCAGGCGCCAGCCGCAGCGCAGCGCTCCGGATACCTGGGACCGCGCCGGCGCCTGCTGGTGGTGGACAACGAAGAGCCCGACCGCGAACTGCTGGTGCAACTGCTGCAGCCCCTGGGGTTTGAGTTGCGCACCGCCGCCAGCGGCCACGATGCGCTGGACCTGCTGGCCGCCGGCTACGCGCCCGATGCGGTGTTCATGGACCTGGCCATGCCCGGCATCGATGGTTGGGAGACCGTGCGCCGCCTGCGTGCCGCGGGCCATACCCGGGCCCAGGTGGCCATCGTGTCGGCCAATGCCTTCGACAAGGGCCTGGAGAACGACGTGGCCATTGCGCCTGAGGATTTTCTGGTCAAGCCTGTGCGCCACAGCGAGCTGCTCGACTGGCTGGAACGGCGCCTGGGCCTGGTTTGGCAGGGGCCGGGCCAGGCCCAGGACGCTTCGGACGAGGCCAAGCCGGCCCAGATGGCCGTGGAGGCCGAGCCCCTCACGGAGCTCCCGCCCGACGCCGGTGCCCGTCCGAGCGAGCCTCGCCTGAAGGTGTTGCTGGAGGCCGTGACGCTGGGCTACTACCGCGGCGTGATGAACGCCCTGGCCGACATCGAACGCCACGAGCCCACCTGTGCGGCCTGGGTCGAGGGTTTGCGCCCGCTGGCGCGGGGCTTCCAGTTTGAAGCGCTGGCCGAGGCCATCACGGCACAATCGACCTCTTCTGCTTCAGAGCCCGCCCGCCCGACCCCGCCACCATGAACGCGCCCTCTTACGATCAGACCCTGGACCGTGCCAACAGCGATGTGGTGCTGGTGGTGGACGACGTGCCCGACAACCTGGCCATGCTGCACGACGCGCTGGACGAGTCGGGCTACACCGTGCTGGTGGCCACTTCGGGCGAGGCCGCGCTGCAACGCGCCAGCCAGGCCCTGCCGGATGTGGTGCTGCTGGACGCCATGATGCCGGGCATGGATGGCTTTGAAGTGGCCCGCCGCCTGAAGGCCGAGCCCCGCACGGCGCACATCCCCATCATTTTCATGACCGGGCTCACCGAGACCGAGCACCTGGTGGCGGCGCTGGAGAGCGGTGGGGTGGACTACGTGACCAAGCCCATCAAGCCCAAGGAGGTGCTGGCCCGCATGAGCGTGCACCTGCAGGGCGCTCGCCAGGCGCGCCAGGCGGCGCGGCAGGCGGGGCAGGCGCGCAATGCCCTCGATGCCTTTGGCTACGCCAGCATCACGGTGCGGGTGAGCGATGGGCGGCTGATGTGGCAGACCCCGTTGGCGCGTGATCTGCTGATGCGTTACTTTGGCACGGCGGCACCGGTCACGCCGGAGCCGGTGGTGAGCTGGCTGAGGCGCCACCTGCCTGACGCCCAGGCCAGCATCGAGCCGCCGCGCCTGAATCACGACCAGGGCCCGCGCCGGCTCACCTTCCGCCTGCACCAGCAGACCGGCGACAGCGAGGGCGGTGGTGACTGGCTGATCGTGATGCAGGAGGTGTCGGACGACGCGGTGATCGAGGCCATGAGCCTGAGCTTCAAGCTCACGGCGCGCGAGGCCGAGGTGCTCTACTGGGTGGTCAAGGGCAAGATCAACCGCGACATCGGTGACATCCTGGGGGCCAGCCCGGCCACCGTGAAAAAGCACCTGGAGCGGGTGTACGCCAAGCTCGGCGTCGAAACCCGCACCGCGGCGGCCGGCATGGCCATGAACCGCATCCGGCAGTTGCACCCCCAGTTTGAGGGGTAAGGGCCCCAGCCCCGCCTGACGAGGCCGGTGCCTTCAGGGCTCGGCCACGGCAAACGCCGGATCGAAGCGGTCCAGGTCGCCGAACAGCGCCCGCACCAGGGCCACGTCGCCACTGACTTCGATGGATCCGTCGTCGATGGCGTTGGCCAGACCGTCGGCACTGGCCAGGGCCCGCGACAGGGCGGCCCGCCGGCAGCGCAGGGTGGCCGTGGCCGCGGCGCCATGGCGGCCCGGGCGATGGCTCAAGGCCCCGTGGCTGAGGGTCAGTCGGTGCTCGCTGCCTTCGTCCAGCAGCAGCCAGTCGATTCGGGCCTGCAGGTGCGCCACTGCCGGGCCCTTGATGCGGATGGCCAGTTGGTCCAGCACGTGGGTCATGGGCAGCAGCGCCACCACGCCCTGCTGTGCGCCGCTGACCCTGCTTTGGGCTTTCGGTTTGCCCTGGCGCAACTCCCGGGCGGCCAACAGGTAGCTGTTGCGCCAGGTGGCCGATTCGCTCTGGTAGCCCAGTTGTTCGAGCGCGTTGGCGGCCAGGGCCCGCGCCTCGGCGTGGCTGGGGTCGGCAAAGACAGCGTGGTTCATCACCTGCACCACCCATCGGAAGTGGCCTTGCTGGTAGTCGCTGCGGGCCCGCGCCAGCACGGCGTCCATGCCCCCCATGTACTCGATGTAACGGGCCCCGGCTTCGGTCGGGGGCAGTGGGTTCAGGTGGGCCGGGTTGCCGTCGTAGGGCCCCATGTAGTGGGCGTAAATGGCCTGCACGTTGTGCACCACGGCCCCGTAGTAGCCCCGGGTATGCCATTTTTTGTCCAGTCCCTGGGGCACCAGCAGTTGCTCTGCAATCTCGAGTGCGGTCAGGCCGTGTGCCATCAGGCGCAGGGTCTGGTCGTGCAGATAGCGGTACAGGTCGCGCTGCTCGGTCATGAAGGTGTTGACCCGTTCGGCGCCCCACACTGGCCAGTGGTGCTGGGCAAACACCACGTCCACCTGGCCGGCATAGCGGTCGAGGGCCTCGTCAAGGTAGCGCGCCCAGGCCAGGGCGTCGCGGGTCTTGGCGCCGCGCAAGGGGCACAGGTTGTGCAGCGTGTGGCAGGCGTTCTCGGCGGTGTTGAGGGCGCGCAGACCCGGAAAATACAGGTTCATCTCGGCCGGGGCCTCGGTGCCCGGCGTGAGCTGAAACTCGATCTCGATGCCGTCAATGAACTGTCGCTGGCCCGAGGTGCTGATGCTGAGGGTGGGCGGAATCAGGCCGGCTGTGCCTTGGCCCACGGCCTTGCCCAGGCCACTGTCCACGTGCGACCGCACACCGGGGGGCAGTGTGGTGCCAAATTGGAACTGCGCGCGTCGTCGCATGGGCACGCCTGCCAGGATGTTCTCGGACACCACTTCTTCCATGAACTTGTCGGGGGCAATCACCGGCACCCTGCCGGCCAGCACTTCGGCCTCATCGAGCACGCCGCGCACCCCGCCGTAGTGGTCGATGTGGCTGTGGCTGTAGATCACGGCGCGCACCGGTCGGGCGCCGCGGTGCTGGCGGTACAGGGCCAGTGCGGCCCGTGCAGATTCTTCAAAGGTCAGGGGGTCGATCACGATCAGGCCGGTGTCGCCCTCGATGAAGGTGATGTTGGCCAGGTCGAAACCCCGCACCTGGTAGATGCGGGGGGCGACCTCGAACAAGCCGTGCAGGTGGTTCAGCCGGGCCTGGCGCCACAGACTGGGGTTGACGCTGGGGGGCGCGCTGGCCTGATCGAGGAAGGCATAGGGGGCGAGGTTCCAGACCGGCGCCCCCTTGGCACGCGGCACCAGCGCGTGCTCGACCGTGCCGATGAAGCCGCGCCGGGCATCGTCGAAATCGCCTTGGTCACCGAAATCGAGTTGGCTTTGCACCTGACGCTGGCGGGCTTCGGTGTGCGGGTGGGCTGGCTGGGCACCCAGGTCGGGTGCAGGGAGGGCCTGGGGCATCGAAAGCCTTTCAAAACAGGCAGGTTACGAGGAGCCATCCGGCCGCAGTGTGCAGTTGGGCCCTTGGCTCTGACCTCTGGTGCGGCTGCCTGGGCAGGTCGTGCCTTGTGGCCTGATTCACTCGGCCTTCAGACCGAGTTTGAGCACCAGTCGGCGCCACTCGGCCATGTCTTGCGTCAGGGTGGTGCGGAACTCGGCGGGGGTGATGGGGGGCAGCTCGGTCAGTTGCAGTTGGGCCAGGCGCTGGCGCACGGCGGGGTTCTGGAAGGCCTGGTTCAGGCTGCTGTTGAGCTGGTTGATGATGGCCGCCGGCGTGCCGGCCGGTGCAAACAGGCCCAGCCACGAATAGGCCGTGAAGGGGTAGCCCGATTCGGTCAGCGTGGGGACCTGGGGCAGGGTGGGCATGCGGACTTCGGCGCTCAGGGCCAGGGCCCGCAGGCGGCCCTGGCGCACCAGTTCGAGCGCCAGCGAAGCGTCGGCGAAGGCTGCGCTCACCTGGCCGGCGAGCAGGTCGTTGACACAGGCCGCACTGCCTTTGTAGGGCACGTGCACCAGGTCGAGCCCGGTGTCTTGCATCAGGCTGGCCATGGCCAGGTGACCGCCCGACCCCTGGCCCCATGAGCAGTAGCTCAGCTGTTGGGGGTGGGCCCGTGCATAGGCCAGGAACTCGGCCACCGTGTGCACGGGCAGGCGGGCAGACACCACCAGCAAGGTGCCACCCCGGCCGATCTGCATCACGGGCTCGAAGTCGCGCAAGGGGTCGTAGCCGGGCTTTTTGTACAGCAAGGGGTTGACCACCATGGTGGCCGCGTAGGTGAACAGCAGGTGGTAGCCGTCGGGCGCCGCACGGGCCGCCAGGGCGTTGCCCAGCAGGCCGTTGGCCCCGGGGCGGTTGTCGACCACAAAGGCTTGGTGCAGTGCCTGGCCCAGCGCGTCGGCCAGCACCCGGGCCACGGCATCGGTGCCGCCGCCCGCGCTGGTGGGCACGATCAGGGTCACGGGCCGTAGCGGGTAGCTCGGGCTGGCATCAGCGGCCACCGCCTGGGTTGCCAGCCCCAGCAGGGTGAGCGCGCCGACGGCACCGCTGCGCAGCCGTGCGGCCCATGTTGCCGAGGCAGGGGGCTGTGAAAGAGGGGGTGAAAGAGGGGGTGAAAGGCTGCGTTGGATCAGGCGGGTCATGGTGATCTCCGGCACAAGATAGGGGCATCAAGAGGATGTCAGTCGGGCAGGGCCTGCAGCGCCGGAGCGATCCAGTGCCTGGCTTCTGGGCGGGGGTGGTACAGGCGCATGACCAGGTAGAACGGGCCGGCGGGGGTGGGCAACCAGTGGGACGTTCCGGCAGGAGGCTGGTGTGCAAAGTGGATCAGCAGGCTGCCGTCGGGTTCGGGTCGCAGCCAGGGGCTGCGGTCACCGGCAGCATGGCGCCCCAAGGGGTTGTCGTACAGAAAACGGTCAGCGTCGTACAGCGTGACCGACCAGAACGCATCCGCCGGTGGCCAGTGACCGGGCTCGAAACGCAGGGTGTAGCGGCGCTGGCCATGAAGCGGGCGCAGGTCGCTGCTGAAATGGCTCGTGGCATAGACCGCCTCGTCGGGGCTGAGGGCCCCCAGGCCCATGCAGGCGGTGAGGGCGCGAGCCAGGTAATCGCTGCCATAGCGACCGATCACCGTGCTGGTACGCCAGGGCTGGGTGCCGTGGCTTTGAGGCATGCCGTCCAGCAATCGGATGGCTTCGGCAAAGCCCTGGGCCAGGCCTTCGCGGCACCAGGGGGCCAGGGTATTCCAGTCGAACCGGGGGTTGGCGCGCAAACCGGCCTGGGTGATCCAGCGCAGCAGATTCTGGTCTTGTGGCCGGCCCGGGGCCTCGTGCAGGGCTTGGCAGAAATGGGTGAAGAAGCCTGGAGCCAGGTCTTCACCCCGTACCGAAGGCTTGCGCAGGGCGTGCATCACGCCGGTGGTCGGGCCTTGCCAGCGGGCCACCGCCCAGGGCATGTGGGCCAGTGGGCTGTCGGTGTGCAGACGGATGTCCGATTGCAAGGCCTGGGCCGCCGCCAGGTCTTCACCGTCGCGCACCAGCACTCGGGCGATCAGCCACACCAGCCGGGTGGGGCAGGGCACGGTGCGGGCGCCGTCCGGCACCGCCCCGCCGTCGGGCCCCAGCAGCCAGACGGTTTCGCCTTCAGGGGCGCAGTTGAGCGGGCCCAGGTTCATGAAGTTCTCGGTGTAGGCGTCGTACAGCGCCAGCACGAAGTAGCGGCCCGGGTGGGCCGCCGAAGCCGGCACGCTGAGGCCCAGCGGGCCATCGGTCAGCGACAGCCAGGCATTGGTGTAGAGCAGGTCATGGGCCGGCGTCACCACGTCGCGCTGTTGTGCCGTGGCGGGGTGGTTGATGTGGATCAGTGTGTTGATGTCACGCCGGGTGGGCGACGGAACCTGGGTCTGCAGCGTGCAGGTACGGTAGATTTCTACCAGGGGGTAGGCAAACAGGGTGGCTCCCAGGCCGATGGCCCGGGCCAGGCTGACTTGCGGGGTGACGGCTTCGGGGGGCGCCAGGGAGAAGTCGAAGTTCAGGGGCATGGGGGCTTTCGGTGAGGGGCGGGGCGCGGCGCCGAGGGTTGGTGAGGATGCGGGGGGCGGGTTCAAAAGTCTTGCCGCAGGCCCAGCCCCAGCAGCCGCAGGTCGTGGCCGCTGTCGAGCGGGATGCTGACCCCGCCCAGGGTGGCCGAGGCATCGGCGCGGTTGTTCAAAACCATCCAGCGGGCGTACAGGCGGGTGCGCGGCGCCAGGTGGTAGTCCAGGCCCAGGCTCAGGGCCTGCTGGGTGCGCGGGCTGTGCTCGACCCGGCGCCAGACCGCTTCGATCAAGGCGGTGCTGTGGGGGCCCAGGCCCTGCTGCAGCCCCAGCGCGAGCAGGCGCGCCGAGGCCTGCCCGGGCTGGCTGTTGCCCAGGTGCATGAGGTGGGCGTGCAGGCTGCGCCCGGGCTGTCGCCAGGAGGCGCTCAGGGCCTGATGCTGGCTGTGGCCGCCAAGCGGGGCTGGGTTGGCGGCCTGCTGCCGCGCATAGGACAGCGACAGCGGGCCTGGCTGCCACGACAGGGCGGCGCCGCGCAGGCCGCTGCCGGCACCCGAGCTGGCGCCGACGCCCGAGGCCCAGGCCAGGTCAAGCGCCCAGGGCTGGCCGGTCACGCTGGGGCTTCGGTAGCGCAGAAGGCCGTTGCCGCGGGCCGCAAAGGCTTGTTGGCTGGCTTGCGCATCGAGGCTGCCCATCAGGTGCAGGGGCGAGAACACGGCATTGAGCCCGAAGGGGTCGTGCCCGAACACGGCCAGGAACATGGGGGTGTATTGGCGGCCCATGTCGATCTGGCCCCAGGGGCCGGTCAGGCCCAGAGACGCCACCCGGTTGAACTGCAGCCCCCCGCCTGGTGCAGCCCCGGCGCCTGAGGTGGGCGACAGGCCTGCCTCGAGTTGAAATCGGCTGCTCAGCCCCTCACCCAGCGGCTCCGCGCCCCGCAGGGCGATCAGCGAGGCGTTGTGTCCGCCCTCCGCCAGGGCGGTGCCGGACATCGGCCCGGCCCGGACCCGCGCCAGGTAGGCGTCCAGCACCACGTTCAGGCTGAGCGCTGCGGCGCTGCTTTCGGTCTGACCCCAGGCGCAGGCAGAGGCCGCCCAAAGCAGGGGCAGCAGGCCTGCGCACATGGCGGCCCTGGGGCATGGCAAGTCGAGCAGAGGGCGCATCTGTTCTGTCCGTAGAGAGCTACCGTCAATGAAGCTGTCTGCGCCGGGGCGATCGGGCGCAGAAGGGGTAGACCTATGATGAAAAGTTCGATGCCGCAAATCTGTCAGTGCGCCGACAGAGACCCTCACATGGCGCCGGGATGGGCGCCGGAAAGCCCCCCATGACTCTCGAACCGATGCCCTTGCTGCCCCTCGCCAGGCAGTCAGCGCCAGGCAGTGAGCTTGAACTGATCGAACGATCTCTGCGCTGGAACGAGCTGTTCAGCCCTTGGCCTGACGAGGCCAGGCGCCGTCTCGCCAAAGAGGCCCGTCTGCGCACCTACCACCGGCGCACCCAGGTGTTGGCGCATGACCGCCACGCCCGGGATCTGCTGGCCGTGGTGTCAGGCTGTCTGGAGGTGGGTTGCGTGGATGCCGAGGGCCGCAAGTATGTGCATGGGCTGCTGGGGCCTGGCCATCTGGCCCCCTTGGTGCGTCTGCTTGAGGACGAACCCCTGCCTTACGACTACCACGCCCATGAGGATTCGTTGATTGTTCACCTGGCTTGCGACGCGGTGCTGTCGGTGCTGGCCGAGCAGCCCCAGCTGTGGCGCGAGGTGGCCCGGCTGGGCCTGCAGCGCCAGCGTTACAGCTTGCAGGCGCTGCACGAACAGGTCTTGAGTGGTATTCCGCAGCGCTTGGTGGTGACCCTGCTGCGCCTGGTGGACTTTTATGGCGTGGCCGAGTCTGAAGGCCTGGCCCTGCGGGTGCGCTTGTCGCAGCATGACCTGGCGGCCATGCTGGGGGTGTCGCGCCAGACCATCAACCGCGAATTGGGCCTCTTGATCGAGCAAGGCATTCTGGACGCCACCTACAACCGCATCATCATCAAAGACCTGGCGCGGCTGAAGGATCGGGTCCAGTTGCCCTGAACCCGCCCCATGACCCTGAATGCCACGTGCGCTGGCGCTGCCGCCAGGGCGTGGCAGCGTGGGGGCCGCGTGGGCTCAGGGGTAGAGGCCGCGTTCCTGACGGGCGGTCAAGATGCGTTCGCAGGCCACGGCAAAGGTGGCGGTGCGCAGCGTGATCTTGTGGCGGTCGGCCGTGTCCCAGATCTGCTGCAGGGCATTGCCCATGATGCGGTCCAGGCGCTGGTTGATCTCGTCCTCGTCCCAGAAGAAGCTGGAGAAATCCTGCACCCACTCGAAGTAACTCACGGTGACGCCGCCGGCATTGCAGATCACGTCGGGCACCACCAGCACGCCCCGGCTGGCCAGGATGTCGTCCGCTTCGGGCACGGTGGGCCCGTTGGCGCCTTCGAGCACCAGGCGGGCCTTGAGGCGCTGGGCCCGGGCTGCGGTGATCTGGCCCTCCAGGGCCGCCGGGATCAGGATGTCCACCGGCAGATCCCAGAACTCTTCGTCGGCAATCGCCTCGCCGCCAGCAAAGCCGGCCACGCCGCGGGTACGGGACTGTGGCAGCAACTGACTCAGATCGAAGCCGTTGGGGTTGTAGATGGTGCCGGTGTGATCTTGCACCGCCACGATCTTGGCGCCAGCCTCGGCAAACAGTTCAGCGGCCACCGAGCCCACGTTGCCAAAGCCTTGCACGGCGATGCGTGCACCCTGCAGGTTCAGTCCCAGGCGGCGGGCGGCTTCGCGACCCGTCACGAACACGCCACGGCCGGTGGCCTTGACCCGGCCCAGCGAGCCACCCAGGTGGATGGGCTTGCCCGTGACCACGCCGGTGGCGGTGGTGCCGGTGTTCATCGAGTAGGTATCCATCATCCAGGCCATGATCTGGGCGTTGGTGTTGACGTCGGGGGCCGGAATGTCTTGTTGCGGGCCGATGATCACGCCGATCTCGCTGGTGTAGCGGCGGGTGACCTTTTCAAGCTCTTGCTGCGACAGCTGCTTGGGGTCGACGCGGATGCCGCCCTTGGCGCCGCCGTAGGGCAGGTTGACGGCCGCGCACTTCACGGTCATCCAGGCCGACAGGGCCATCACTTCTTCCAGTGTCACATCGGGGTGGAAACGCACGCCCCCTTTGCCCGGGCCACGCGACAGGTTGTGCTGCACGCGATAGCCCTCGAAATGGGCGATGCGGCCGTCATCCATCTCGATGGGCACGTCCACGATCAGAGCGCGCTTGGGGCGCTTCAGGGTTTCCGACCAGCGAGCCAGGGGGCCGAGATAAGGCAGCACGCGGTCGACTTGAGACAGGTAGGTTCCCCAGGGGCTGTTGGCGGTGGGGTGGACATAGGAGAGGGGCTGATTCATGCGGATCTCGCTTGGGTGAACAGAGCCTCTACGGTACGCCCGGTGCTGATCAGTCGCCAAGGGTTATGCACGCCGTGAGGCGGGTTATGCCGTGCCGTTCATGCCGGATATGCAGAGGGTTATGCGCGAGACGCCATGACGCCGGCATTTTGATTTATGTCAATTTTGTTCTTCCAGTGAATAAGCGCGGTTTCCTAGCCGTTTTCGGGGGCTTGCGGATAGAGGTTCCACTCTAGAGTGGATGCGAGCGTTTTAACTCCCACCCCCACCCCCACCCGTTACCACAGGAGGCCTACATGGCTGCAGTGATGAGCTCGTTTCCCGTTTCAGACATCATCGTTCCCGACCCCAGGGTTGCCGGCATCGATCCGGTGCCCGAAGGCGCGACTGCGACGACGGTGCAACATCTGCCCTTCACGGTGCGGCTGGTGCGCACGGAAGACGAGCTGGCCAAAGCCGTGGCTGTGCGTCACGCCGCCTATGCACGGCACCTGCCGGTGTTTGCCGAGCAACTGAGGCAGCCTGAGTTGTCCGATTTCAACTCGGACGCCGTGGTCCTGCTGGCCGAGTCACGGCTTGATGGCTCACCTTTGGGCACCATGCGCATCCAGACCAACCGGAACGATGCGCTGCCGCTGGAGCAGTCGGTGCGCTTGCCTGAATGGCTGCACCGGCGTCGCCTGGCTGAGGCCGTGCGCCTGGGCATCAAGGATGGGGTGGCCGGCCACCTGGTCAAGACCGTCCTGTTCAAGGCCTTCTATCTGTATTGTGTGCAGTCTCAGGTGGACTGCATGGTGATTGCCGGACGCCCGCCAATTGATCGCCAGTACAAGCGCCTGCTGTTTTCCGATGTCTTTCCTGAGTTGGGTTGTGTGCCGCTGAAACATGCGGGCAATCTGCCCCACCGGGTGATGTCCCTGAAAGTGGCGGACGTGGAGCCCCTGTGGCGTGCTTCACAGCACCCGCTGTACGATTTCTTCTTTCATACCTGTCACCCGGACATTGAGATTGAACAGGAAGCGGCTGTTGTGAGGCCGGCGCTGCAGCCCATGTCAGTGCGGCGCTCAACTGCCGAGGTTCATCTTGCGGCCCAGTGAGCCGGGTGGGATCAGGTCGGATGGCAGTTTGCGCTGCTCTTCCAGGCCCGCGACCATGGCCTTCAAGCCCTCGTCCTGAATGAAGTCGGCCGAGGCATCTCCTTGCAACATGTCGTTCGGATCGCGTGATTTCGAGATGATGAAGCCTTGCACGTAATCCACCCCGATGTCGGCCAGCGTTTGCACTGTGGCCGGGTCTTCGGCCCACTCGGCGATGGTCTTCATCCCGAGGTTGCGCGCCAGGCTGACGATGGCCTCGACGATGGCCACATTGGCCGGGTGCTGGTTCATGTTGACGATGAAATTGCCGTCGATCTTGAGCAGATCGGCCGGCAGATCTCGCAAGTACGAGAACGAGGTGTAGCCGGCCCCGAAGTCGTCCAGCGCCACCTTGGCGCCCAGGCTGCGCACCCGGTCGACAAAGCGCCGGGTGTTCTCCAGGTCGTGCAGGGCGACGCTTTCGGTGATCTCCAGGCACAGGCTATTGACGATGGTCGCATGGCGCTGGAGCATCTGGAAGACCTCCTGCACAAAGCGCTCGTCATTGAGCGAAGCGCCGCTGAGGTTCATGCAGACGAACAGGGTCTGCGTCAGCCGACTCTGGTTGGCCTCGATCCAGCTCAGCGTCTGCGAGAGCACCCAACGATCGATCACGCCCATGCGGCCGCTGAACTCGGCCGCTGCAATCAAGCGTGAGGTCGGTGTGAGCTGTCCCTTGCTGTCGCGCATCCTGAGCAGAACTTCAAAATTCAGCGATTTGAACGGGGCATCCAGCGACATGATGGGCTGCATTTCCAGGAACAGCCCCTCGGGCGCTTCACCGGTGGCCGAGAGCTGCTCCACCAGGCGCATCTCTGCCTGATGTTCCTGGAACAGGGGCGAGTTCTTTTCAAAAACCACCAGGTGATTGCCATGGCTTGCCTTGGCGTCACGACAGGCCCGGTCGGCGGTGGAGATCGCGTCCTTTGATTCGGTACCGAGCTGTACCTCGATCAGGCCGATGGAGCCGCGCACGTGAAAACTGCGGTCGCCCACCTTGTAGGGGCGGCTGCTGATGCTGTTGATGATGCCCTGGCACAGCAGAGTGGCGTGTGCAATGCGTGTCTGAGGCATGGTGACCAGGAACTCGTCACCGCCGACCCGGCCGATCGACATCTCGTTGGACAGCAGGTGGGTGACTCGGCTCACGACCTGGCGCAGCACCTCGTCGCCAGCAGCGTGCCCATACAAGTGGTTGATCAGCTTGAATCGGTCCAGATCCAGGTAGGCCAGTGCCAGCGATGCGCCTGGCCGGGTGTTCCAGACGGCTTCTTCCAACACATCCTGGATGGCAGTTCGGTTCAAGGCCTTGGTCAGTGCGTCGTGATGCGCCAGGAACTGAAGGTGGGCGGTGGCCCGCGAGCGCTCGGTGATGTCTTCCAGCGAACCTTCGATGTGCTCGCCCGCCAGGGTCGCCTTGACCAAAAATTTGCTGGCGTTGTCACTGCGCCGGTCGCGGGTGCTCTGGACCTCGATTTCGGCATTCACCCGGGCGTTGAGCATGTGCTGCAGGCGCAGCCAGGAGTCCGGGCCGAAATACTGGTCCCAGCGGTTGCTGCCAGGGGCCAGCACCGCGGGGCCCAGGGCCGAGATCAACGTCGGATTGGCACTCAGAAACGCGCCGTGGCTGTCCAGCGTGAACAGGCCGATGGGTAGTGCCTCATAGGTCTGTTGCAGTTTGGCCTGAGCCTGCAGTCGACGGGTGTGCTCATCACGCATCTGGGCTGCGATGGCCAGAGAGGCCAGCAGGCTGGACGACAGCGCTGCCGTGACGCTGTTGACCGAGCCGATCAGGGACTTGTAGCCCAAGGCTGCGGCGATGACTTCATACAGGCTGGATGCCAGCATCACTGCAATGGAGGCTCCGTACCAGGCGGCTACCGTGGACCTCGTGGACAGCAGGATCCTGAGCAAGTAGAACACCAGCGTCGCACAAGTGATGGTGGCGCAGACCCAGAGCATGGGTAGAAAGGTTGGGAAGCCCAGAAACAACGAGCACGCCAGGACAGGGGGACACGACCATTGCGTGAATCGCATCAGCCACGACCCATCGACCTCCTCCAGATGTTCCTTGAACAGACTCTTGTACAGCGTGACGGTGACCACATAGATCAGGGCCACCGTGATCAGCCTGACACGCTGGATCCATTCCGCCGGGATGGTCATGTCCAGCCATTGGGTGTCCCAGCCCGCTGACAAGGCCGCCATGCGAAGGTTGATGGTCAGCCAGATGGCGAACAGCAGGTAGGTGCTGTTGCGATTGATCAAGGCCGTGATCAGGACGAACACGGACAGCACGATCAGGCCTCCGTCGAGCAGGCCTGAGTTGCGTTCGTAGGATCGGGCCGCGATGGCCAGATCGGCGTTCTTCCACAGCTCCACCGTGAGCCGGGCAGGGCCGATGAACTGGGCCTGGCAGGTCAGTTCGAGATCGGCTCGCCCCTCGGGCACGGGGTAGGCAAAGGCCCTGCGGGAGGCGATCAGATCACCTTGAAGTTGTTCACGTGTGGCCTGTCCGACGGATCGCATGTCAAGGCGGTCCCAACATGCCAGGCTTATCAAATGGCGAGATGGAAACTCAACAGTTTCATTTCTCTCATTTTCTTTTCGATGCAGGCTGAACTGGAACCAGACCGGATTTTCGGACAGTCGGGTATCGAAGAATTCGAAGCTGGGGGCCTTTGCCAGTTGGCGATCTGCCTTCAGAGGGTCTGATGTCGCGGGCTCTTGAAGTTGGGCCTTGAAGCTCAGCCGGTGGCCCTCCACCTCAGGGTGCGCTGAAGGCCAGACCCACATCGCCCAGAGAGAAAACAGGGCAATCGCGACCGGCAACAGATAGGCCGAGAAGCCAAACAGGCCCCGGTAGATCCACCGATCAAGTCGCTGGAATGCAGTGGTGGTCACGGTTGCTGGCAGCGCATGGATCGCTTGAGAAGTGGTGGGGCGACGGGGTTGGCTCGGGACAAGCTTTACTGATGAATCTGGCAAAAACGGCTTCAAACATTATGAAGTGTTTGGGCCCCATCAGTTCGACAGACGGTTGCTTTGATGTAGCTCACGGAGTGATTTCAGGGTGGAAGCTGTTGGGCTGACGCCACGTTGTATCCAGGAGGCCCGGGCAGATCCGGTTCGACCTTGTAGCGCCGCATACGCCACCCGGCGTATTTCCGCATCGCGCCCCGGTTCCTACGATCACATCCGTCGTCACTGATTTCCCAGGCACCCGCCGCAGTGACGCAACGATCCAACCTCAACCGGAGTCCCCTCATGCAACGTCGCTTCACCCTCAAGGCCCTCACCGCCGCCGTCGCGCTGGCGGGCATCAGCGCCATCCCGGCCCACGCCGCCGAAGACACCATCAAGGTCGGCGTGCTGCACAGCCTGTCGGGCACCATGGCCATTTCTGAAACCGTGTTGAAAGACACCGTGCTGATGGCGATTGAAGAAATCAACGCCAAGGGTGGTGTGATGGGCAAGAAGCTTGAGCCCGTGGTGGTGGACCCGGCCTCCAACTGGCCGCTGTTTGCCGAGAAGACCAAGCAGCTGCTGACCCAGGACAAGGTGGCTGTGATCTTCGGCTGCTGGACCTCGGTGAGCCGCAAGTCGGTGCTGCCGGTGGTGGAAGAACTCAACGGCCTGCTGTTCTACCCCGTGCAATATGAAGGTGAGGAACTGAGCAAGAACGTGTTCTACACCGGTGCTGCGCCCAACCAGCAAGCCATTCCTGCGGTCGACTACCTGATGAGCAAGGATGGCGGTGCGGCCAAGCGTTGGGTGCTGCTGGGCACCGACTATGTGTACCCCCGTACCACCAACAAGATCCTGCGCGCCTACCTGAAGAGCAAGGGCGTGAAGGAATCCGACATCGACGAGAAGTACACCCCCTTCGGCCACTCTGACTACCAGACCATCGTGGCCGACATCAAGAAGTTCAGCCAGGGCGGCAAGACGGCCGTGGTGTCCACCATCAATGGCGACTCGAACGTGCCTTTCTACAAGGAACTGGGCAACGCCGGCCTGAAGGCCAAGGACGTGCCGGTGGTGGCCTTCTCGGTGGGTGAAGAAGAGCTGCGCGGCGTGGACACCAAGCCGCTGGTGGGCCACCTGGCCGCCTGGAATTACTTCATGTCGATCAAGAACCCGACCAACGACGAGTTCATCAAGAAGTGGAGCGCCTACGCCAAGGCCCACAACGTGGCTGGCCACAAGGACAAGCCGCTGACCAACGACCCGATGGAAGCCACCTACATCGGCATCAACATGTGGAAGCAGGCCGTCGAAAAGGCCAAGAGCACCGATGTTGACAAGGTGATTGCCGCCATGGCCGGCCAGACCTTCAAGGCCCCGAGCGGCATCGTGTCCAAGATGGATGAGAAGAACCACCACCTGCACAAGTCGGTGTTCATCGGCGAAGTGAAGGCTGACGGCCAGTTCAACGTGGTCTGGAAGACCCCGGGCCCGGTCAAGGCCAAGCCCTGGAGCCCCTACATCGAAGGCAACGACAAGAAGGCCGACGAGCCTGAAAAGAAGTAAGGACCTGACGAGGCCTGATGCAGGGTTGACCACCGACCCTGCTCAGCGCGTGTTCAAGGTCTTAGACCGACCTGCAACCCGCCTTGCAGGTCCCCGGGGCGCCGCGCCGGCCATGCGGCCGGGTGCGGCGCCCGAACCTGATTGCCGAGGCGCCATGCTGACCCGATTTCTCCTCTTACTTGCTGCCGTGCTGACCAGCCTGCAGGCCCATGCCCTGGAGCCCGCACTGGCCCAGGCGCTGGCCGCTGGCGACACCGACGCCCGCATCGAAGCCCTGGCCAAGGCCACGGCCAACCCCGACGAAAAAACCGTGGCCCTGATCCAGGCCCTGGCCGACGACGCCGTCAAGATCAAGGCGGGCGACAAGTCCGTGCAGGTCTGGCTGGTACGCGATGGCAAGGCCATCGACCCCACCACCGGCGCTGAAAGCGCCGTGCCCGACGATGCCGAAGACGTCATCAACAACAACCGCATGCGCGCTGAGCTTGATGCCGCGCTGGCCGGCCTCAAGCTGCTCTCGCCCGACGAGAAACTGCGCCGCGAGGCCCTCAAGACCCTGGAGGCGGAAACCGACGAAGCCCGCCTGCCCCTGATTGAAAAAGCACTGGCCGCCGAAAGCGTGGCCAGCCTGAAAGAGCAGCTGACCCTGGTGCGTGCCCGCATCCTGCTGGGCAGCGCAGACCGGGCCAAGCGCCTGGAGGCGGCCCGCCTGCTGGGCGACAGCCACAATGCCAGCACCAAGACCGTGCTGGTGGAGCGTCTGAAAGACGAGGCCGACCCCGAGGTCAAGGGCGTGATCCAGGTTTCGCTGCAGAAGATCGAGGCCTCGCTGGTCTGGAGTGACCGCCTGGGCGCGCTGTTTTCGGGCATCAGCCTGGGCTCCATCCTGCTGCTGGTGGCCCTGGGGCTGGCCATCACCTACGGGCTGATGGGCGTCATCAACATGGCGCATGGCGAGCTGATGATGATTGGTGCCTACGCCACCTATGTGGTGCAGGGCCTGTTCCAGAAGTACCTGCCCGGCGCCTTCGATTGGTACCTGCTGGCTGCGGTGCCGGTCTCTTTTGCTGCCTCGGCCCTGATGGGCGCCGCGCTGGAGCGCAGCGTGCTGCGTTTCCTGTACGGTCGCCCGCTCGAAACCCTGCTGGCCACCTGGGGCATCAGCCTGATGCTGATGCAGTTGGTGCGTTCGGTCTTCGGTGCCCAGAACGTGGGCGTGGAAAACCCCAGCTGGATGAGTGGTGGCGTGGTGCTCATGGGCAATCTGCAACTGCCCTGGAACCGCATCATCATCATCGCCTTTGCCGCCGCCGTGCTGCTGGGCATGGCCTTCCTGATCGGCAAGACCCGCCTGGGCCTGTTTGTGCGCGGCGTCACGCAGAACCGTCCGATCGCCTCATGCATGGGCGTCAACACGGCCCGCATCGACACCTATGCCTTCGCACTGGGCTCGGGCATTGCCGGTCTGGCCGGCTGTGCGCTCAGCCAGGTGGGCAATGTGGGGCCTGACCTGGGCCAGGGCTACATCGTGGACTCGTTCATGGTGGTGGTGCTGGGCGGGGTGGGCCAATTGGCCGGCACCGTTTACGCCGCGCTGGGCCTGGGCATCCTGAACAAATTCCTCGAAGGCATCGCCGGGGCCGTGCTGGCCAAGATCGCGGTGCTGGTGTTCATCATCGTCTTCATCCAGAAGCGCCCGCAAGGCATCTTCGCGATGAAGGGCCGCTCCGCCGAAGCCTGAACCAGGAGCGAACTCCATGACCATGAGCATGACCCCCTCTTCACGCACCTCCTCATCCTTCACCCTGCCGGCGCCAGCGCCTTTGCTGACCGGCGCCGGTTGGGGCGCCTTCCTGCTGGCCCTGATCGTGGTCTGCGCCGTGGCGCCCGCTCTGAATCTGCTGGTGCCGGTCGACAGTGCCCTGCACCTCAGCGACTACGCCGTGGCCCTGGTCGGCAAGATCATGTGCTACGCCATCGTGGCCCTGGCCATGGACCTGATCTGGGGCTACACCGGCATCCTGAGCCTGGGCCACGGCCTGTTCTTTGCACTGGGCGGCTATGTGATGGGCATGTACCTGATGCGCCAGATCGGCCGCGACGGCAACTACAAGAGCGACCTGCCCGACTTCATGGTGTTCCTTGACTGGAAGGCCCTGCCCTGGCATTGGGCGCTGTCCGACAGCTTTGTGGCCACCCTGCTGCTGATCGTGCTGGTGCCCGGCCTGGTGGCGTTGGTGTTCGGCTTCTTCGCCTTCCGCTCGCGCATCAAGGGGGTGTACTTCTCGATCATCACCCAGGCCCTGACCTTTGCGGCCATGCTGCTGTTTTTCCGCAACGAAACCGGCTTTGGCGGCAACAACGGCTTCACCGATTTCAAGCGCATCCTCGGCCTGCCGATCGCCACCCCCAGCATGCGCATGACGCTGTTCGTGCTGACCGGGCTCACGCTGCTGGGCTTCTTCCTGATGGCGCGCTGGCTGATTCGCAGCAAGTTCGGCCGTGTGCTGCAGGCCATCCGCGACGCCGAGAGCCGGGTCATGTTCTCGGGCTACAACCCGCTGCCCTACAAGCTGACCATCTGGACGCTGTCGGCCGTGATGTGCGGTGTGGCCGGGGCCCTGTATGTGCCCCAGGTGGGCATCATCAACCCCAGCGAGATGAGCACCGCCGCCTCGATCGAGATGGCCGTGTGGGCTGCGGTGGGAGGGCGTGCCACCCTGATCGGGCCGGTGATCGGGGCCTTCATCGTCAATGGTGCCAAAAGCTGGCTGACCGTGACGGCGCCCGAGTTCTGGCTGTATTTCCTGGGGGCGCTGTTCATTGCGGTGACCCTGTACCTGCCGCATGGGGTGGTGGGCCTGGTGAAGAAGATTCGTGAAGGGGGCGCCAAATGACGCCAGATCTGTTGGAACAGGGCGCTCGCCGCGTCGAAGCCCGCATGGCCGCCCTGGAAAGCGGCAAGAACAACACCGAATCGGGGGGCCGCACGGCCGGCTTTGGCCGCGTCATGGTGCCCGGTGAGGTGGACGTGAGCCACGGCCGCATCCTGTACCTGGAGGATGTGAGCGTGAGCTTTGATGGCTTCAAGGCCATCAACAAGCTGTCGCTGGACATCGCTCCCGGCGAGTTGCGCTGCATCATCGGGCCCAATGGCGCCGGCAAGACCACGATGATGGACATCATCACCGGCAAGACCCGGCCCGATGTGGGCAAGGTGTTTTTCGGCAGCACCATCGACCTGCTGCGCTACCGCGAAGCCGAGATCGCCCAGTTGGGCATCGGGCGCAAGTTCCAGAAGCCCACGGTGTTCGAGCACCTGACGGTGTTCGAGAACCTGGAGCTGGCGCTCAAGACCCACAAGGGCGTGCGGGCCTCGATGTTCTTCAAGCTCGACTCGGCCCAGAAAGACCGCCTGGCCGAAGTGCTTCACACCATCCACCTGGCCGATTCGGTGAGCCGGCTCTCGGGCAACCTGAGCCACGGCCAGAAGCAATGGCTTGAGATCGGCATGTTGCTGATGCAAGACCCCAAGCTGCTGCTGCTCGACGAACCCGTGGCCGGCATGACCGACGAAGAGACCGCCCGCACGGCCGAGCTGTTCCTCACGCTGAAGGGCAAGCATTCGCTGATGGTGGTGGAGCACGACATGAGCTTCATCCGGACCATCTCTGACATCGTCACGGTGCTGTGCGATGGGTCGGTGTTGGCGCAGGGCACGCTGGATCAGGTGCAGGCGGATGAGCGGGTGATTGAGGTTTATCTTGGAAGGTGAGGGACTGTTGATGTTTGGCGTCTGCCCTTCGGTGCGCTTTCTTCCTTCTGCTCTTTGTTTGAGGGCGGAGGCCGGGATTGCGGCCCGGCGGCCGCCTCACTTTCTTTGCTTCGCCAAAGAAAGTAAGCAAAGAAAGGCGACCCGAAGTCAGGGC
>NZ_JBYTDE010000017.1:0-123194 GCF_058791075.1 Curvibacter sp. EU05-FHT14A10 | reverse complement strand
GCCGCCCTTGTCGGTGCCGCCGATGCGGGCCAGGGTCATCAGGCTGTCCCACAGGCGTTCGCCGTTGATGCGCAGGGTTTGGGGGTTGGCAGTGGTCATGGTGAAAGAGGATGGGTTTTGAATCGTTCGCTCGAAGCGCTCAGAGCGCATCGAGCGGGAACACCGGCCGCTTCACGTGCCGGAACGGGAACAGACTGAAATCGGAGCTGGTCACGCCCGGGCTGTCGCATTCGACCAGGCCGGCCGACAGGGGCACGAACACCGGGCGGCAGTACATGCGCGACTTCAGCAGCAGAAAACGGGCCAGCAGCGGATCCAGCCCGACGCAGCTGAACACCCCGAGGTCCCAGGGCTCGTGCGGTGTTTCGGTGACGACGATCTGCGTGCTGCCGGTGTCCAGCCACACGGTGCGGCCCATGTGGCAGCGCTGGCCGGTGTAGATCGGGCCGCTGACCGTGTAGCTGCCATCGCTGATGGCGCGCACCCGGCCTTGCACCAGCACGGGGGTCTTGAGCAGGCCCAGGCCGGCCAGCGAGACCTTGTTGCCCAGCGGCACGCTGAGCTCGGCCCCCTCGCCGGCCGCGATCAGAGCGGCCACCGCCTCTGGGTCGCACAAAGGCCCCACGGTGATGCCACTCAAGCCTTGGGCCCAGGCGGCCTGCAGCACGTCCAGGGTGTCGCAGCTGCCGCCCGACATGCAGTTGTCGCCATGGTCGAGCAGCAGCACGGGCCGGGTGGCCCCCTGGGCCAGGGCCTGGGCCCGCTGCAGCGAATCGGCCAGGGGCTCGCTGTCATAGATGAAACCCTGGCGCTGGGCCCAGATCTGATCGGCCAGGCCATCCAGTGCCTGCTGGCCCTGGGCCTCGCCCTCGGCATCGAGCCGCACCGTGGCCACCACGCTGACGCAGGGCGCCGCAATGTCGGCCAGCGAGAAGCCCGCAAACACGGTCATGGCCGGCAGGCCCTGGGCCTCCAGGGCCTTGGCGCGCTCCACCGCCTGGGCCATGGCGCCGCCCAGCGTGGTGCTGCGCAGGGTGTGGCTCATCAGCGGCAGGGGGCGCCAGCGCACGCCGTAGCGCGGCACGCCCTTCAGCATGGCGAGCAACAACCGGGCCACATGGGCACCGGTCTCGTACATGTCGATGTGCGGGTAGGTCTTGAAGCCCACCATCACGTCGGCGTTGTCCACCATGCGCTCGGTGATGTTGCCGTGAAGGTCCAGCGCCACGCCAATGGGCACGCCAGGGGCGGCGGCACGCACCCGGGCCAGCAGATCGCCTTCGCCGTCAGCACTGTTTTCGGCCACCATGGCGCCGTGCAGGTCGAGCAGGATGGCGTCGCAGCCCGGGGCGGCAGCCACGATGCGGTCACACAGCTCGGTATAGGCCTGGGCCTGCACCGGCCCGCTGGGGTTGGCCGTGGCCGAGACCGGGGTGACGCACCCGGCGCCCAAGGCCTGGGCGGCGTCCAGGAACGCAGCCATCGCAGTGCGCATGCCCTGCTGGGCCTGGAGCGCCTCAGCCCCAAAGGTGGGGGCAAACGCCGCCAGGGGCGTGGGCACAGGCGAGAAGGTGTTGGTCTCGTGGTTGAGTCGGGCAATCAGCAGTTTCATGAAAGAGTCCTCATGCAAGACCCACGCCGAGGTAGCGGTCCTTGACCTCGGTGTCGGCCAGAAAGGTGGCGTTGTCGGCTTCGTAGACGATGCGCCCCTGCTCCAGGATCAGGTGGCGGTCGGCCAGTTGGGTGCAGACCTCGAGGTTTTGCTCCACCAGCAGGATGGACACGCCCTCGGCCTTGATCACCTTGAGCTGGGCCACGATCTCTTCGACGATGACGGGGGCCAGGCCCTCTACCGGCTCGTCGAGCATCAGCAGCTTGGGGTCGTTCATCAAGGCCCGGCCGATGGCCAGCATCTGCTGCTCACCGCCCGACAGCTGGGCGCCGCCGTTCTTGCGGCGCTCCTTCAGGCGCGGAAAGATGCGATAGATGTCCTGCAACTGCCAGGGTGAGTGGCGGCGCTGCCCCAACAACAGGTTCTCCTCGACCGTCAGCAGCTTGAAGATGCCGCGGTGCTCGGGCACCAGGCAGGCCCCCTGTCGGGCGATGGCATGCGGGGCCAGGCCCTGCAGCTCGTGCCCGTAAAGGCGCACAGTGCCCTGGCTGGGCCGCAACACGCCGACGATGGTCTTCAGCGTGGTGGTCTTGCCGGCCCCATTGCGGCCCAGCAAGGTGACCAGTTCGCCGCTGTTCACATGCAGGCTCACGCCCTGCAACACATGGCTTTTGCCATAGTGGGCGTGCACCTCGTTGAGCGAAAGAATCATGCCTTGCCTCCGGTGATCATGTTGCCCAGGTAGGCCGCGCGCACGCGGTCATCACTGCGGATGTCGTGCGGCAGGCCTTCGGCCAGCACCCTGCCGGCCTGCATCACGGTGACGGTGTCGGAGATGTCCATCACGATGTTCATGTTGTGCTCGATCAGCACCACGGTGTGCTCATCGCGCAGGCTCTGGATCAGGTGCTTCATCTCCTCGAGGTCGTCGATGCCCATGCCCGAGGTGGGCTCGTCCAGAAAGATCGCCTTGGGCCGGGCCGCCAGCGCCATGCCCACCTCAAGGCGACGCTGCTGGCCATGCGACAGGTTGCCTGCCGACGTGTCGGCCAGTCCTTGCAGCCCCACGCGCGCCAGCACGCGGTCCACCACCTCGGCCAGCGCCCTGGGGCCCACCGGGGCCTGCCAGCCATTGAAGGCGGCACGCGGCGTCACGCCCTGGGCCGCCAGGCGCAGGTTTTCGCGCACCGGCAGGCTCAGAAACAAGCTGGTGACCTGGAAAGAGCGGGCCATGCCGCGCTGTACGCGACGGTGGTCGGGCTCCCGGGTCACATCGTGGCCGTCGAACACAATGCGCCCGGCGCTGACCGATTTGGTACCCGTCAACAGGTGGAACAGCGTGGTCTTTCCCGCGCCATTGGGCCCGATGACCGAGTGCACGGTGTGGGCACGCACCTTGAGGTTGACGCCCCCCAGGGCAGCAAACTTGCCATAGTGTTTTTCGAGGCCACTGGCCTCCAGCAGAATCGGGGCGCTCATGCCTGCTCTCCTTGGCGGGACAGCCGCCTCCAAATGCTTTCGGCCAGGCCCCACAGGCCGCGCTGCATCCACAGACTGACGGCCATCAGGATCAGGCCCAGAACCAGCAGCCAGCGCGGCCACAGGGCCGACAGCCAGTCGCCCAGCAACAGGTAGAAGGCCGAGCCCAGCACCGAGGCCAGCAAGTTGCCGGTGCCACCGATCACGGTCATCACCAGGATCATCTCGCTGGTGTGGTGTTCGGCATTCGACAGTGGTGCCAAGCCTGTCATCATGGCGTGCAGGGCCCCAGCCAGACCGGTCACGGCGCCCGAGATCACAAAAGCCTGCAGCTTGAGCAGCTTCAGCGGGTAGCCGATGGCGCCCGCGCGCTCTTCGTTGTCTCGCACGGCCAGCAGCGTGCGGCCGAAGATCGACTGCGACACCTTGAGCAGGGCCCAGAACACCAACATGAAGAGCGCCGCCACAAAGCCATAGAACTGCCAGGGCGTGACCAGGCTCCACAGCGGCAGGCCCATCAGCGTGAGGCTGGGACGCGGGATGTCCATCAGGCCGTTGTCGCCCCCGGTGAGGCCGGTGGCGGTGTAGGCGATGAAATAGAACATCTGCGAGAAGGCCAGCGTGAGCATCACGAAATAGGTGCCCTTCTGCCGGATCGACACCCAGCCCACCACGGCCGCCCCCAGGGCGCCCACGGCCATGGCCAGCACCAGGGCCAGCGGCATGGGCAGGGGCCAGCGGGTCAGCGTGAGGGCCACCGTGTAGCTGCCCAGGCCAAAAAAGATGCCCTGGCCGAACGAAAGCAGGCCGGTGTAGCCCAGCAGCAGATTGCAGCCCATGGCGGCCAGGCCGAAGATCAGCACCTCACTGGCCAGTGAACCCGAATGCATGAGCAGCGGCATGGCCGCCACCACGGCCAGGGCCAGCCAGAACTGCAGCAGGGGCCCGCGAAGGCGCGGCCACGAGGATGGGGTTTGCTTCTTGCTCATCTCACTCACTCCTTGCGGCCCAGCAGGCCATGCGGACGCAGCAACAGCACCGCGGCCATGGCGATGTAGATCATCAGACGCGCCCCTTCGGGCCAGACCGTGCTCATCAGGCTTTGCACGACACCGATCAAAAGCCCCCCCAACAGCGCACCGCTGAAGCTGCCCATACCGCCCACCACCACGACCACAAAGGCCACCGAGAGCGCTTCGATGCCCATGAAAGGCTCGGCCCCCCGGATCGGTGCCGCCAGCACCCCGGCCAGCGCCGCCGTGGCGGCCCCCAGGCCGAACACCAGGCTGAAGATGCGATGCACATTGATGCCGAGCAGCGAGACCATCTCGGTCGACTCACTGCCGGCGCGCACGGCACTGCCCAGCCGCGTGCCCTCCAGCACCCACCACAGCAGCACGGCCAGCGCGGCGGTGAAACCGATCACGAACAGCCGGTACTTGGGGTAGACAAAGCTTCCCCACATGACCACGCCCTGCAGGGCGTCGGGCACCGCCACGCTATCGCCCAGGGGGCCCCATTGCAGGATCACCAGTTCCTGCACGGCCAGGGCCAGGCCGACGGTGACCAGGATGTGGAACTCATGGGCCTTGGCATACACATGGCGCAGCACCACCTTCTCGGTGAGCCAGCCCAGGGCCCCCACCAGCAGCGGTGCGGCCAGCAGGGTGAGCCAGTAGCTCACGCCCCAGCGCGTCATCTGGTAGCAGGCATAGGCGCCAATCAGGTAGAAGGCGCCGTGGGCGAAGTTGACGAAACGCAGCAGTCCAAACACGATGGACAAGCCCACGGCCAACAGGAAGTACAGCATGCCGATGCCGACCCCGTTGATGATCTGAAGCAGGTAGATGTTCATGCGTTGATCAGGTTGAAAGACAGGTCCGCAGGACCGCGCACGGCCCCAGGGGGCACGCGTTGCGGTCGGCGGAGAAGGGGGAGCGCGCGTGCGGCGGGGGGATCAGGCCCGTTTGCAGCCGGTCTTGTCGACCGGCAGGAAGGACTTGCCGGCGCTGAGCACGTCGACGTAGTCGTCCTTGTTCTTCATCTGGGCCTTGGCCTTGCCCTTGAGCAGGTAATAGTTCTTGAGCACCTGGTGGTCGGCCTTGCGCACTTCCTCTTCACCGGTGAGGCCGGCGTACTTGAGGCCCTCCAGCGCGGCCACCACGGCCTTGGGCTCGACCGTGCCGGCCTTCAGGATGCCGTCGATCATCAGCTTGGTGCAGATGTAGGAGCCCGCCAGGCTGTAGTTGGGGTTGATCTTGAGCTTGTCGTTGCTGCGCTTGACCAGATCGCGGTTGAGCTCGGAGTCGACGGTGTGCCAATACTGGGCGCCGAAATAGATGCCTTCGCACAGGTCGGCACCGAGTGACTCGAACTGCTCCAGGCCCGAGGCCCAGGCCACCAGGATGGTCATGTTCTTGTGCATGCCGAAGCTGATCGCCTGGCGCAGTGTGTCGGCACACTGAGCACCGAAGTTGAGCAGCAACAGCACGTCAGGCTTGGCGGCCATCGCGTTGGTGATGTAGCCGCTGAACTCCTTCTCGGCGAGCGAGTGGTAGCTGTTGCCCACGTGCTCGATGCCTTTCTCCTTGAAGATGTTCTTGGCCGCCGACAGCAGGCCGTCTCCAAACACGTACTGCGGCGTGATGGTGTACCAGCGCTTGGCCTTGGGCATCAGGTCGGTCAAGGGACGCACGGTCTGCTCGATGGCGCCATACGTGGGCACTGACCAACGGAAGGTGGCCGCATTGCAGTCCTGGCCGGTGATCTCGTCGGCACCCGCGGTGGTCACGAAGATGCCGCCGGCCTTCTCGGCCTCTTTGCCCATGGCCAGGGCCTCACCCGACAGAATGCCGCCGGCAAAGAAACGCGTGCCCTGCTGCTGGGCCGATTCCTGCACTTTGCGCACGGCGGTGGCCGGCTTGCCCTCGGTGTCCAGCACGGTGTAGGCCAGCGGCCGCTTGAGCACCGAGCCATATTGCTCGATGGCCAGGCGCATGCCCAGGTCGGCAAACTTGCCGTTGGCGGCAAACGCCCCCGACATGGGCACCGGGCAGGCAAACTGGATCGGGCCACTGGCGGCCTGGGCCAGCGCGCTGCGGCCGGCCAGCCCCAGGGAGGCAGACAGGGCGCTGAGGGCGGAGACTTGCAGAATTTGGCGACGTTGCATGAGGGGGCTCCTGGATCGGTGCGTGGACTGAATGGGGTGAAGCCGACGGAGCCGGTACCGGCCTGCAGGGGCCGGTCCGTCTCTCGCTGCTGCATTCAGTGTTGCCCGGTCGGGGGCTTCGTGCGCTTTCCAAAACTTTCATTTGGATTCAGCGCGACCTGGGGAAAGCCCTAAAAAGCTCCCTGCCCCAAAGGGGTTCAGACCAGCTCGCCCACCCGCACCGACACGGTGAACGCGTACCCGATCTGGTGCAGGGTCTTGATGGGCAAGGCCTCACCCAGCGCCTCGGTGGCCTTCTTGCGCAGGCGAGTCACCAGCAGGTTCAGGCGCTCGCTGCCGTTCTGGGCCCGAGCACCGAACAGCTTGTCGCTGAGGTCGCGCTTGGACACCGGTTGCCCCTGGGCCTGCACCAGGTGCTGCACGAACAGGAACTCGTGCGTGGTGAGGGCGAGGCTGCGGCCTTCGGGCGAGCACAGCACCCAGTCTTTCAGGGCCAGCGACCAGCTGCGCGGCAGGGCCTGCTCCGGCCGCTCGGGCGGGCTGCCCGCGGCACTTGCCCGGGGTTGCAAACGGCTGGCCGTGGCGTCGATGTTGGCCGCCAGCTCCAGCAGGTTGACGGGTTTGACCAGGTAACGATCGGCCCCGGCACGCATGCCAGCCAGGCGGTCACCCAGGGCATCGCGCGCACTGAGGATGATCACCCCCACCTCGGGTCGCGCCTTGAGCAGGCCGGCCACCGACAGGCCATCGTCGCCGGGCAGACCGATGTCGAGCAGCACCACATCAACGGGGTCGCTCATGAACTTTTTGTAAAAGGCCTCGGCACTGCCCACGCCCCAGGCCCGGTAGCCCGAGTCGAGCAGAAATTCTTCGATGCTGTGCAGCTGGTCGGCGTCGTCTTCGACGATGGCAATGCGGGGTTTGGAGTGGCTCATGTTGCGCTGATGGGGACAAGCCCGCCGGGCAGATGGACAAGGCAAAGGCCCTGCCCCGGCGGATGACGGCCCAGATGCCGATCGCGGTCGGGGCTCAGGCCAGGGCAAGCGATTTTCGAGCCAGCCCCCGGCCTCTTGCCTTGGCTGCTGATGTTGTAACAGGCATCGCAGGGCTTGCTGCGCGGGGTTTTCCCGGGGCTTGGAAGTGACTTCAGACCGGGTGAATGGCCGACCCGGGTCCGAAAGGCAGCTCGATCACGAAGCGGCTGCCCTGGGGCTGGCGGGCCTCCAGCCAGACCCGTCCGCCATGCAGTTGCGCGATGCGCCGGACCAGGGCCAGGCCCAGGCCGGCGCCAGGCTTGCCCTCGGCGCCGCGGCCACGGCGGTATTTGTCGAACACCACCTCGGCCTCTTCCGGGGGGATGCCGGGGCCCGCATCGTCGACCGCCAGGCACAGGCGATCGCCCTGCTGCCAGGCGTGCAGGGCCACCGGCGCCCCCTCGGGCGAGTACTTGAAGGCGTTGGACACCAGGTTCATCAGCATGATGCGCAGCAACACTTGGTCGCCATGCAACGCAGGCAGGCCCGACCCGACCTGCATCTGCAAGGGGTGGCCGGGCGACAACTGCAAGCCGTTGTCAAGCACCCAGGCCATCAGACCGGGGACGTCAATGGGGGTGGGCTCCAGCACGAAGCTCTCGCTGTCGATGCGGTCCTGCGTGAGGCAGTTGTCAAAAAAGTAGTTGAGGCGAATGGCCCCGCGCAGGATTCGCTCGGCCTGGGCCAGCTGGGTGGACGAATCCTTGGCACGCAGGCACATCAGCTGCGCCGTGGTGTGGATGACGGCCAGCGGTGAACGCACCTCATGCGACAGCATGGCGATGAAATGGCGCTGGTCGGTCAGGGTCTGCTCGATGGCCTGCAGGGCCTCCTTCAGCTCACGCGTGCGCAAGGTGACGGTCTGTTCCAGGTCCTGGGCGTGCTCCTGCAGGTGGCGAGCCATGTAGCGCATGGCGTCTGACAGGGCACCCAGCTCGCGGATCGGGCTGGGCGCCGGCGCGCTGGCATGCCATTCGCCGCGGGTCAGACGCCCGGCCCAGTGCCCCAGGCGGGCCAGCGGGCGCACCACGCGGTTGGCCACATGCACCGAGAACAGCAGGGCCGCCAGCATCACGGCCAGGGTCAGGTACAAGGTGTTGTGCAACACGCCGCGCAGCGGGGTGTTGAAGCGGCTCTCGGGCAGGATCACGCCCAAGGTGAGGCTGGGCCCGTTGTGCAGTGGCTGGGTCCACCAACGGGCCAGATGCTGGGTCGAGCCCACATCGATGAAGCGGTTGCCCTCGGGCTGACCGCTGGCCCGGATGGCACGGCCCACGGCCTTCAACACCGGGTCGGCACTGTCTTCGGCCTTGCGCGCCTGCAGCCCGTCGGCGGGCAGGCCGGGCTCGGGCGTGGACGAAGCCAGCAGGGCCCCATGCTCATCGGCCAGGAAGGCCTGGCCGCCAGACTCACGGGCCACCCGGGCCAGGAACTCGTTGATCTGCGACAGCGCCACATCGGCCGTGACCACGCCCACCAGGGCGCCCTGTCGGTCGCGCACCGGGGCCGATACCCCCATCCCGATGGCGGCATAGGCGCCCTGGGCATCGTTGATCAGGTAGCGGTAAGGGGCGTACCAGGCCAGGCCGTCGCGGGCCAGCGCCGACTGGAACCAGGGCCGGGTGCGGGCGTCGTAGGCGATCTCGCTGCGCGAAACAGGCACCAGGGCCCGGCTGGCCTCGTCCAGGCGCAGTACCTCCATGGCACGGCCATCGGCGATGCGCGCACGCAGCAGTTGCAAGGGGCGGTTGGCCCCGATGGGGGGCCGGCTGCCAGCGTAGTACTGGCCATCGGCCAAGCCCATCGAGATGAAGGTGAGCTGGGGCTGCTGGTCGATCTGCAGCAGAAACTGCCGCATCAAGGCCTCGGGCTGGGCATACAGCAGTTGGCCGGCCCGGGCCTGCTCGACGTTGAAGGTGACCACCCGCATGGGCACGTCGAAAAAACTGACGATCTTCTCGCGCACGCGGCTGGACACCTCGTCGGCCAGTTGCTGCGCGAACTCCTCACGCGCACTCAGGGCTGAGCGGTAGAAAAACCAGCCGCTGGCCACCACGATGGGCAACAGCACCAGCAGCAAGGCCAGGATCAGAAAGGTGCGGAAGGCAATGCGGCTGCGAAGGGACATGGCGCGAAAGTCAGGGCGCGAAGAACAGGGCGCAAAAAGGCGTCGGACGCCTCAGCGCTGCAGCGCCTTGCGGGTCATGCGATAACCCGCGGCCTGCAACTGGGCCACGGTCTCGCGCGAGAAATCGTAATCGCGGGAGGACGGGGCGTCATCGCTGTCCTCGCGCACGATGCGCGTGATGGTCATGGGGGCATCGTCACCCATCAGCTGAATGTAGCGCGGCTGATGGCGCAACCGCGCCGCGGCGTCGGGCGGCAGTTCGGCCATCAGGTCTTCCACCAGGCGCTGGTAGTCGCGGGCCTGCTCACGGGTGCGCACGTCGCTGCGCACCCGTTCTGAGTACAGGATCTCGTCGCGGCGGGCCATCACCTCACTCAGGTTACCGGGCAGGCGGCGGCGCTGGCCCGGGAACAAGTCGATGATGTAGACCTGCTTGCCCGCCGAACCGCAACGCTCGACCACGCGCTCCAGCGGCGAGTTGCTGACAATGCCGCCGTCCCAGTAATGGCGCCCATTGACTGTGGTCCAGGGGAAGGCGGGCGGCAGGCTGCCGCTGGCCAGGATGTGATCAGGCGTGAGCTCGTCGATGTAGCTGTCAAACACCACCAGCTCGCTGGTCTCCAGGTCAACCGCGCTGACCATCAGCCGCACCGGGCTGGCCTTGAGGCGACTGAAATCCACGTAGCGCGCGAGCAATGCCCGCATGGGGCTGGTGTCGTACAGGCTGGTCCAGTTCTGCGGCCACTGCGCCATGCCGAGCATGGGCTGCAGCCAGCGGGGCGTGAAGAACGGCTGCACGCCCCAGGTGGCAATCTGCTGGCAGGCCAGGGTCTGGCGCAGGGCTTCGTCGGGCACCGCCGGGGTCAAGGTCGCCAGCTCGGCCCAGAAGGCCTGCAGCGCCTCGGCCGGCCGATCGGGGTTGCCGGCGATGATGGCGCCATTGAAGGCCCCGATCGACACCCCGGCCACCACGTCGGGGCGCACGCCGGCCTCTTGCAAGGCCTGCACCGCGCCGCACTCGAAGGCCCCATAGGCCCCACCGCCCTGCAGAATCAGAAAGGTCTGATTCGGGATCTGCTGCAGCGTGAACTGCGGATCGGACAACTGCGGCTTGAGGCGGCTCAGGTTGACGCGCCGCTTGATCAGGTTTTCGACCAGCCGGGTCTCCTGCGAAGGCCGCCCCAGCGAGAACAAGGCCTGCGGCACGTCGTGGCGCAGGTAGAAAGCCGCAAACGAGCCCGCTTGCAGCGAGCCCCGGTCGATGCGCTGCAGACCGGGCTCGATCTCGCCCAGCAGGTTGAAGCTGTGCTCGAAGACCTGGCTGAAAAAGTAGCTGACCTCGTCATAAGGCAGACGCTGGCCCAGCATGTTGCGCGCCGCCAGGCGGCCTTGCTTGATGGCGTTGTCCCAGTGCTCCACCCGGTGGCGCCGGCCCAGCACCGGGTCGTCGAAGAAGGCCACATCGCCAGCGGCAAACACCCCGGGCTGGCTGGCCTGCAAAAAGCGGTCGACCACCACCCCCTCGTCAAGCTGCAGGCCGCTGCCCTCCAGAAAGCCAGTCTGGGGTTGCACCCCGGCACCGATCACCACCATGTCGCAAGCCAGCACCTGCCCGCCCTGGGTATGCACGGCCTGGACCCGGTCGCTGCCGCTGAAAAACACCGGGCTGTCACCCAGCAGCACCTGGGCGCCGCGCTCGGTGAAACAACGGTGGAAAAAATCGGACAAGGCCGGCGTGTTGAAGCGCCCAAACAAGTCGCCGCGTTCGATCAACGTGACCTCGATGCCGCGCTGGCGCAGCGAAGCAGCCACCTCCAGCCCGATGAAGCTGCCCCCGATCACCACAGCCCGGCGGGCCTGCAGCGCACTGGCCCGGAGGGCCTGGGCATCGGCCAGCGAGCGCAGGTAGTGAATGCCGGGCAGCTCCGCCCCGGGCAGTTCCAGCCGCAGGGGCCGGGCCCCGGTGGCAATCAGCAGTTGGCCGTAGGTCCATTGGGGGCCGGCCTCGGTGTGCAGCGTGCGCTGTGCCGTGTCGAGTCGACTGACGCGGCAACCCAGCACCAGCTCGATGCCCAGCGCTTGCCAGGCCCCGTCGGCCAACACGGTGCTGACGCGCGGGGGTTGGTTCAGTGTCAGGAAGCTCTTGGACAGCGGCGGCCGCTGGTAGGGCGGCTGGTCCTCGTCGCCCAGCACCACGATGCGGCCGGTGGCCCCCTCGGCCCGCAGGGTTTCGGCCGCGGTGGCACCGGCCAGGCCGGCGCCCACGATCAGGTAGTCGGCGTGCGGGTTGCTTGAGGGCGGTTTGGGAGCTCGGGTGGCTTGGGGCACAGAGGGCTTGGCAGCGCCACGTGGGGCTGGGCTCATGAACGACTCCAGAGGGCCGGGCCAGCGGTCCGGCAGAGGTTGGAAACCGGGCGAATCCGCATCACTTTGAGGCCATCCAGGCCTCGTAGCCGCCTTCGAGCGGTCGCACCGACAGGTAGCCCAGGTCCAGCAGGCGGCGTGCCGCCAGGATGGCGCCGGCATCTTGCGGGCAGGCGCACAAGGTCACGATGGGGTGGTTGCGGGGCCAGTCGCCCACAGCCTGTTCCAGCTGGCTGTGTTCGGCCACGCGGGCCCCTTCGATGGGGCCGGTCTGGGCCACCATCACGGCGCCGCGCAAGTCCAGCAACAAGGGGCGGGGCTCACGCGCCAGCGCGGCGCGCAACTCCTCGATGCCGATGCGGGGCACGGCGCTGAGGCGGCGAAAACGGTATTTCTGCCAGAACTTCCAGGCCAACCAGGCGGCGGCCAGCACCACCACCACGGTCAAGGCCTCGGCGGTGTTGCGCTCGAGCGCCGCAATCACCTGGCGCACGGTGTCGCGCAGCAGCCAGCCTGCCCCCAGCGCCAGGCCGGCCCACAGGCCCCCGCCGGTACCGGCAGCCATCAGAAAACTGGGCTGGTGCATGCGCAGGGCCCCCGCAATCGGTGGCGCCACGGTCGAAAAACCAGGCACGAACTTGGCCACCACCAGCGAGGCCGGCCCCCAACGCAGAAAGCGCGCCTCGGTCTGGCTGACGCAGGACGAGGGATTGATCGACAGCTTGCACAGGCCCGACAGCACCCGGTAGCCAAAGCGCTTGCCCGCGTGGTACCAGCCCCAATCGGCCAGCACGGAGGCCAGCATGGCGCCGGCCGCCAGTTTGCCCAGCGCCCCCGGCGTGGCGGCCAGGCTGCCCGCCAGCAGCAGGGTGGGCACCGCCGGCACCGGCAAGCCCAGTTGCTGCAGCAGCACGTTGAGAAACACCACGCCGAGCGCGTCGTGCTCCAGGGTTTGGCTGAGCTGCTGAAGGTCCATGGCGGAAAGGGTTGGGGAGTGGAGAGGCCGCTGGGCCTCAAACCGGCCCGCCCATCAGTTTAGCCCCAGGCTTCGAAGCACCGGGCCGCGGATGGGCCATGTCCCTCAGGCCTGCGAAGCTCGGTGCGCACAGTTTGCTGATCCAGGTGGGGTACCTCATGCGTCACGCTGAGCAGGTCCAGGCTTCTCGCAGCATGTCTAGAGGCTCTCAGAGGTACTCATCTTTCAAGCTTGCAGCGTCCTCGACCAGTTGCGTCAGCCGCCGGGCCTGTTCAGTGATGTAGCCAGCCAGGCCCTGCACAAACGCCCGTTCGGACTCGTCTTCATAGTCGGTACCCTGGGCCTGAGCCGCCGCCTCGGTGACGGCCAGCTTGGCCAGTCGCTGGCCTTCGCGGCGCATCAGCTTGCGGCTGATGCCACAGCGCGCCGCGAAATCCGCCAGGGCGAAGGGCGACACCTCGGCATGGCTGAACACATCGCCAAAGGCCATGGCCAACTCGGTGTCCAATCCGTCGTACTGCAGAACGCTCACCAGGTCGTACCAGGGTGCAGGTTCCAGCAGGCCGCCGGGGTGGACGAAAAATGAGAAGTTCTTGCCGTGCGCATCGCTGTTGCCAATCAGAAACTGAAAGAGGGCCCAGCGCAGCAGGGCCAGGCGCGCCGCAGCCGTGTTGGCTGCCAGCCCAGCGCAGCCGAACAGACGTTCAAAGCTCATGCCGTCGCGGATGTGTTGGACTGCAGGCGCGTTGCCCAAATACCGCTCATATTTGTAGGCCACCGGCAGGTCGCAAGCCTGGCAGGCATCGATGATGTGCCGACGGTGAACCCTGGGTGGGCCGTGATCGACTTCTACAGCACGGTCGAAGCGCCGAACGACCAGCACGGGTCGGGGCGTGCGCAGCAGCCCCACCTCGGCAGCCGGCAGGCCCATGCGGCGGGCGAGCGACATGCAAAAGTGCTCATTGACCGCCAGGTGCGGCGTTTTCGGATTGCCGGTGTCGGGCTTAAGGATGTGCGTCGACGCCAGGCCCGGCCCATCCACCAGGAACAGCCGCCCGCCATCATTCAGGGGTCGATCGAGATAGACCAAGAGCTTGTCCTGCAGGCCAGCCACCGACATGCGTACCCGGCCATCCCACACCGTCAGCGGCAGGTGGTCTCGCTCGCCGATGCGTTGTTCGAGTTCCTGGCGGGAGACTTCCCGCAGCACGGGTTCGCCCACCGGCAGCGCTGCCTCTGCATCGCCTGTGAAGCGCAAAGCGCCCGCGGTCTCGGCACCCAGTGCCCAGATCAGGCCAAAGAGGTTGGTCCTGTCCAGGCCGTTGTAGGCCACGGCCACATCCAACGCCCGACCTTCAGGCAACAGATGCTCGATGAAGCGTTTGATGGACGCAGAGGGCAGGTCAGCCGGCTGACGCGTCAGGGGCAGGGCCGGTGACAGGGGATAGGACTGGGCGTCAGAGACCCAGTGCCCGGCATAGCTCAAGCGCCAGCGGTCGTCCCGCCCCTCGTGTTCGAGGGTGGCGATTCGGTTCTGTTCGGCCCAGACGTTAAGTGCGTGGGTCATGACAGCCGCCTCATGCCTTGCCAGTGCTGAGCGGCTCCGATGCGTGAGCGCCGGCGGCCTCGCGGGCCCAGGGGTGCTCCTTGGGCAGCACCACCAGCGCCAGGCCGAGGCCATCGAGCACGGTCAGTGCCTTGTCCAGGCGCACCGACCCTTGGCCATTCTCGAGGCGAGACATGAGGTCCACTGAGACGCCAAGCAGCTCTGCGGCATCATCGATGCGAAGTGACTGCGACTTGCGTCGCTCACGCACGACCGGTCCCAACTCAGGGGCGGACATCAGTCGGGTGGGACTGCGGCTGGACGCATCACTCATTTCGGAATCTCCGGCAAAAGCCCCTTCAAGTGGACTCTGCAGTGAATATTTCTGCTATTCCGAAATATTAGGTGTATTTCTCGATTTTCACCAGTAGTTTCGGAAATTCAGAAATCACGAATTCCGATCGTCAACAAGAACAACTATTTCTGTTTCTCCGAAATCACCGCAGGGGTGTGGGTGGCAGCGCCGCCCCTCACGCGCCCATCGGCAATGCTTTCTCCAACATGGTGTAGTGCAGCGGCAGCCCTGTCGGCGGCGTGAAGCTGACCGGGAAGCGCCCGCTGACGGTGTAGCCCATGGCTTGCCAGAAACCGGCCACGTCCGTATCGGGTGGGTAGACCTTCAGCCGAATTCGGCGGGTCAGCGTCGACGCGATGGCCTCGAGTTGTTGCACGGCCTGCCGCGCCAGACCCGCACCTCGGAAACGTTCATCGATCACCAGAAAGTGGATGTACGCCCCGTCCCAATGGGCATAACCCAGGCCCAGTGTGATGAAGCCCACCGTTTTGCTGACGCCGTTGTGGAGATCGATGGCATAGACACGGTGCTCTGAAGCGTCGACATCGCGGTGCAGCAACTCAAAGAGTTGCGCGCCTTCAATGCCCACCAGGCGGTGACCAAATGACTCTTCAACATAACGCCGGGCATGGTTCAGCACCCCTTGCAAAAGCGCCTGGCCTGCCGCGTTCTCTTCAACCTGGGTCAACCCAATGTGTTGCACTACCACCTCGTCTCCTGCTCGCGATTCTTTCTGTTGCAAGGCATGCTAGGCTGGACCGGCGGGTGGTTCGCAAAGGCAGCAAATACATTTGTTACAAAGCATTTCTGCGATGAGAATCGATGACATAGCCCCGATTTGGGGCAGCGCCACACCATCACATCTGATCACTTCAATGGATTCATGACATGACTTTGCGCATCGTGAAGCTCGGCAGCCCCCGGACCGCGGACGAAGGCACCCGCATCGGCACGGTGCGGCGGCCCCCGCGGGGCGTGCCCAAGACAGAATTCGCCAGCCAGAACTGGTACGACGTCTGGTACCCCAACCTGTCCCCGACCCCCGAGACCATGAAGCTGGGCCAGGAGGCCGACACGCCGGCCCGGTGGCAGGCTTTTGAGCGCCAGTTCCGCAAGGAGATGGCCCAGCCCGAGGCCAGCCGCAGCCTGGACGTGCTGGCCGCCCTGTCCCACCACAGCAATTTCTCGCTAGGCTGCTATTGCGAGGATGAGGCCCGCTGCCACCGCTCGGTGCTGCGCGCCTTGCTGCTCGAAAAGGGCGCAGAGCTTGCGCCCTGAACTTCAGTGCAGGCTTGGCTGTGTCAATCCATGTGATGATCCAGGGCTGCAACCCCAATGGAGAGCCTGATGGCCAACTCACCCGATAACCTCAGCATGGCGCTGTTCTGTGATTTCGAAAACGTGGCGCTGGGCGTGCGTGACGCCAACTACGAAAAGTTCGACATCAAGCCCGTGCTCGAACGGCTGCTGCTCAAGGGCAGCATCGTGGTCAAGAAGGCCTATTGCGACTGGGACCGTTACAAGGGCTTCAAGGCCACCATGCACGAGGCGAATTTCGAACTGATCGAGATCCCGCATGTGCGCCAGTCCGGCAAGAACTCGGCCGACATCCGCATGGTGGTCGATGCCCTCGACCTGTGCTACACCAAGTCGCATGTGAACACCTTCGTGATCATCAGCGGCGACTCTGATTTTTCACCCCTGGTGTCCAAGCTGCGCGAGAACAACAAGCAGGTGATCGGCGTGGGCGTGAAGCAGTCGACTTCCGACCTGCTGATTGCCAACTGCGATGAATTCATCTTCTACGACGACCTGGTGCGTGAAAAACAGCGCGCCCTGGCCCGCCGCCAGCAGCCCGCCGATGCGCCGCAGCAAGCCCGCCGCACCCCGGAAGAGGAGCGCAAGCGCAAGGAAGCCAGCGACGCCCGGCGCAGCGAAGCGCTGGAGCTGGCTGTGGAGACCTTCGACGCCCTCATGGCCGAGCGCGGCGACAGCGGCAAGATCTGGGCCTCGGTGCTCAAGGAGGCCATCAAGCGCCGCCGCCCCGATTTCAATGAAAACTACTTTGGCTTTCGCACCTTCGGCAACCTGCTCGAAGAGGCCCACAACCGGGGCCTGATGGAGTTTGGCCGCGACGACAAGTCGGGCGCCTATGTGTTCCGCAGCAGTGGCGGCAGCAGCGCAGGCACAGCACCCTCGCAAACCTCCGGTTCCCAAGCCTTCAATTCGCAGGCCCCTGCCACCCAGGCGCCCCGCGCCGAGCAGCCCTATGAACGCCCGGTGTCGCGTTACTTCCCGCCGGAAGCATTCGCACCGGCCGCCGCCCCCACACCGGTCCCCGCCCCCGTGGCAGTCGCAGACCCGGTGGCGGATGCCCCAGAGGTCGAAGCCGAGAACGACGAGCAACCCCCAGCCAGTTATGGCCGCTCACGGGGCGGCCGCCGGGGTGGCCAACGTGACGGACGTGAAGGCCGTGAAGGCCGTGACAACCGCGACGGTCGGGACAGCCGGGACGGGCGAGAAAACCGCTCCGAAGCCGGTGCACCGCGTGGCGAGGGCCAGCCAGCCCAACAGCCCCCTCGCAGCCAGGGCCAGAACCCGCCAGCGCTGCCAGAGCATGACAGCGCCATTGCGGCGGCCGCCGCCGAGGCCGAAGCCCGGGCGCGCGCCCGCAAGGCCCGCGAACTGCGCGAGCGCCAGGAACAGGCGGCGGCCACAAGCCGCCGTACCGCAACTCCGACGCCCGAAGAAAACGATGCGCCAGCAGGGCTGCCCCCGGCCCCGGTGAACGAGCAGACCAGTGCCGCCCCCACCAATGAGGGCGCAACACCCGACGCCACCGCAGAAGACACCTCGACCCAGGCCTCGCCACGCCGCCGCAGCCGCGGTGGCCGCTCGGGCGCCAAGGCCCGCGCCCAGGCCAACGAAGCGCAGGCTGAGTTGCCCAATGACACGGTCGGCGCGCCGGTCGAAGCCGCCGAACCAGCAGCCACCGTCGTTGTGGCGTCGCCCGAGGCCACCCCGATCGATGCCGCGTCCGTGGACACGGCAGCGCCGGCGGCCAAAAAGGCCCGTCGCCCACGCGCTGCGGCCAAAAAGGCAGGCTGAGGCCTTCTTCAGCCTCTGGGCGACACCGGCTCGGCAAAGGCCGCGTCGGCCACCACCTCGCCGAGGCATTGGACAAAGCTCGCAGCCGCGGGTGACAGCTCTTTGCCAAGCTGGCTGTAGACACAGACCTCGCGGTAGAAGGCGGGCTCTTGCAGCGCCAGCATCTGCAGGCCATAGGCCTTCACCAGCGGCGCGGCATAGGTGGGACACAGGGTGACCCCCATGCCGGCTGAGACCAGGCCAAACGCGGTCGTGAAGTACGAGGTCTCCTGCCAGGGGTTCATCAGCAGGGCCTCGCTGTAGGCGCCCAGGCTGGCTTTCATGCGCGCAATGAAGTCGCGTGTGGGGGCGATGAAATGGCAGGCATCCAGGTCCTGCCAGCGCAACGGGTCTTGCGCGCACAGGGGATCGTCGGTGCGGCAGATCAGCCAATGCCGGTCCCTCAGAAACGGGTAGCGCCGCAAGCCGGCGTCGTCCAGCACGCCATCCGGACCGATGGCCAGTTCAACTTCACCGGCCTGCAGCCGCTCCATCAAGTGCTCAGGCAAGGTGTCCTGCAGGCGGATGTCCACGCCCGGATACTGCCGCCGGTATACCGCCAACACCCGGGGCACCAGGGTGCAGGCCATCAGTTGGGGCGCTGCCACGCGCAACACGCCTCGGCGTTTGTCGCGCAAGTCGATCATGCTGCCCACCGCCACGCTGAGCTCATTGAGCATGCGGCGCACATGCGGGTAGAAATCTCGCCCCGCCTCCGACAGCTCCACCCGCCGGGTATGGCGGTCAAACAACGACAGGCCGAGTTCGCGCTCCATGTCGCGCACCAGCACGCTCAGGGCCGACTGGGTCAGGAACAGGCGCTGAGCCGCTTTGGTGAAGCTGCCTTCGGCCGCCACCGCCTCGAACGCCCGCAACTGCCTGAGGCTCAGATTTCCATTCATATGAATCCTTCATCAATCGATGAAATTTTTTCGTTTGAATGATAAGACAGCTCTCGATGTAATGCGGTCCTCACCTCAAGGCCGCCCCATGACCGTCCCTGTCACCAACCCCATCACTGCATCGGAACCTGCCGGTTTCGTCCCCATCCGATCGCTGCATCACTTCGCCTGGCGCTGCCGGGATTGCGAAGAGACGCGCCATTTCTACGAAGACCTGCTGGGCCTGCCCCTGGTACACGTGATCAAGAGCGACGTGGTGCCCAGCACCGGCGAGTACTGCCCTTACGTGCACATCTTTTTCCAGATGCGTGACGGCTCGTACATCGCCTTCTTCGACCTGGGCGACGACACAACCGCCCAGCCCTCGCCCAACACGCCGGCCTGGGTCAATCACCTGGCCCTGCGCGTCGACTCGGTGGCCGAGTTGGAGCAAGCCAAGGCCCGGCTGCAGGCCGCCGGCGTCGAGGTGCTGGGCGTGACGGACCACCACATCATCCGCTCGATCTATTTCTTCGACCCCAACGGCATCCGCCTTGAACTCACCACCCCCACGGTGGACATGGCCGAAATGAACCAGTTGGCCAGGCAGGCCCATCAAGAGGTCCGTGAGTGGACGGCCTTCAAGGCCCGTCGCAAGGCCAGCCACTGACAGGACCGCCCTCCCCCCCCAGAACAAACCGGAGACAGACCATGACAAGCTATCGTTTTGCCCCGCCTTACGAGCTGCCCAGCTTCGCCTACACCCCCCCACCGGAGCACCAGGGCCAGGCCCCGGGCCGCTACTCCATCGTGATCGTGGGGGCCGGCCCGGCCGGGCTGACCCTGGCCTGCGACCTGGCCCAGCGCGGTGTGCGCAGCGTGCTGATCGACGAAGACAACACCGTGGGCGTGCGGGGCGCCTCCTCGCGCGGCATCTGCTACGCGCAGAAGTCGCTTGAGATCCTGGATCGGCTGGGCGTCGCCGAGCAAGCTCTCGCCAAAGGGGTGGCCTGGTCGCTGGGTCGCACTTTCTCGGGCACCCAAGAGGTCTACAGCTTCAACCTGCAAGACCACAGCGTCTCCAGCCAGCCCCCCTTCATCAACCTGCAGCAGTTCTATCTGGAGTGGTTCCTGGTGGATCGCATCCAGACTCTGGGGCTGACCGATCTGCGCTGGAGCAGCCGGGTGACGCAGATCGAGCCTCATGGCGACCATGTGCGCTTGCAGGTCGAGACCCCCGACGGCGCGTATGCCCTGGAGGCGGATTACCTGATCGACGCCACAGGCGCCAACAGCCCCATCCGCACCCAACTGGGCCTGGAAACACACGCCTCACGCAGCACCGATCGCTGGTGCATCACCGATGTGCGCTTCACCCACCCCTTGCCCACCGAGCGCTGGACCTGGGTGGACGCCCCGTTCAATGACGGGCGAGCGGTGTGGCAGCACCTGATGGCCGATGGCGTCTGGCGAATCGACTATCAAATGCCCGAGGATGCCGACCCCGAGGCCATCAGTCAGCCAGAAGTGGCGGGCTCCAGGCTGCGGTCGCAATTGGGGCCGGATGTCGACTTTGAATTTGTCTGGATCGGCCCCTATGGCTACCGAGACCACCTGCTGGACAACTTCCGGGCCGGCCGGGTGTTCTTCATCGGCGATGCTGCCCACGTGGTCAGCCCTTTCGGTGCACGGGGTGGCAACACCGGCATGCAGGATGCGGCCAACCTCGGCTGGAAGCTGGCCCTGGTGAACCAGGGCCAAGCCCCCGACGCCCTGCTGGACAGCTTCAGCGCCGAGCGCCGCGCCGCCTGTGTCGAGAACCTGCAGGTGACCAGCCGCTCGGCCCGTTTTCTGGCCCCTCGCAGCCCGGCAGAACACACCTTGCGCCGCGCGGTCCTGGCGCTGGCGCGCCAGCACCCCTTCGCCCGGGCCCTGGTGAACACGGGGCGCATGTCTGTGGCCAATGACTACCCGCCCTCAGCTTGCTTGCCCCAGGGGGCGCGCAGCGTGCAGAACCTGGCACTGCCAGACCGCCAGGGCCGCCCCACGACGCTGATGCACCTGCTGCGCCAGGGCAGCGATTGCCTGGGCCTGTGGTTTGCCCCCACAGCGGCCGCACGGGCCGAGACCGAGCGGCGCCTGCGACAGACCACGCTGCCGGCCCGGCTGCTGCTCATCGGGGGGCCCGAGGCCGACCTGCAAGACCCCGGCGGCGTGCTGGCCCGGCACCTGGGGCTCGACCCCGATCACAGCGCCGGCACCTTGTGCCTGCTGCGCCCCGACGCCTACCTGGCGGCCACCTTGCCGGCCTGTGACGCCGATGCCTTGATCCAGGCCCTGTGCCGCGTCACTGGCCAAACCACCCCGACCCTTGAACCCATGACCGCCTGAGCCTGGACCCCCATGAACACCAAACCCAACATCCCCGACCCGGACGCCTTCTACGCAGCCCTGGTGCAAGCCCATGAGGGCCTGAGCGAAGCCGCCAGCGCCGACCTCAATGCCCGCCTGCTGCTGCTGCTGGCCAATCAATGCGGGCAGCAAGACGTGCTGCTCGCCTGCTTGAACGCCGCCCGCGAGGCCGCCCCCGCCACCCCGACCTGAAAGCCCATCCATGAGCACCCATGCCCCTTCCTTTGCCTCGGCCTCCGACCTGCAGGAGCAAAAGCCCCAGGTCCAGACGCTGGCCCCAGGCGTCTACGGCTACATCAGCGCCTTCGACCCCAACTGCGGCTTTGTGGTCGGCGACGAGCATGTCGTGGCCATCGACACCCGCCCCACCCCCCGGCTGGCACGCGACTTCCTGGCGGCCATCCGCAGCGTCACCGACAAGCCTGTGAAGTTCATTGTGCTGACCCACTACCATGCCGTGCGTGTGATGGGTGCCAGCGCCTTCCCAGAGGTGCAGGCCATCATCGCCAGCCAGGGCACGGCCGACTGGGTGCGCACCCGGGGCCAGGCCGACTTCGACTCGGAAGTGGGGCGCTTCCCACGCCTGTTTGCAGGCGTCGAGGAGGTCCCCGGCCTGACCCGGCCCAGCCTGAGCTTCGAGCGCGAAATGCGTCTGAACCTGGGCTCGCGTGAGATCCACCTGCACTGCCTGGGCCGCGGCCACTCGGGGGGCGACACCGTCGCCTGGCTGCCCGACTGCGGCGTGCTGTTTGCGGGCGACGTGGTCGAGAACCGCTGCGGCGTGTATGCCGGGGATGCCTACCTGCAAGACTGGCTGGGCACGCTGGACGCCGTGCGGGCACTCCAACCACGCACCCTGGTACCGGGGCGTGGCGCCGTGCAACACGGCCAGGCCGCCTGTGCCGAAGCCATCGACCTGACCCAGGCCTTCTTGCGCACCCTGCTGGACAGTGTGCGACAGAGCCTGGCGGCCGGCCTCGGCTTGCGGGCCTGCTTCGAGAACGCGCAACAAGCCATGACGCCACGCTTCGGCGACTGGCCCGTGTTCCAGCACGTGCTGCCCTTCGACGTGGCCCGCGCAGTTGAAGAACTGCAAGGCACCGAGCATCCCACGATCTGGACCGCCGAACGCGACCAGCAACTCTGGGCCACGCTGCGCGGCTGAGGCCCGCCACCCGCCCACTATCGGCCCACCAACGGCCCCCAAGCACAACAAACCCACACCGGAGACAGACATGAACAAGCACCCTTCCCTGACCCGCCGAGCCTGCGCTGGCCTGGCCCTGACCTTGCTGGCTGGCGTCGCCGGGCAGGCCCAGGCCCAGACACCACCCTACCCCAACCAGCCCGTGCGTTGGCTGGTGCCCTACGCCGCCGGCGGCGGCACCGACGCCATGGCCCGAGCCCTGGCCGACGCCATGCAGCCCCTGCTGGGACAGCCCCTGATCATCGACAACCGCCCGGGCGCGTCGACCAACATCGCGGTATCGGTGTTGCTGCAGGCCAAGCCCGACGGCTACACCGTGATGCAGGCCGAAAACGCTGCACTGCTGTTCAACGAGCACATGTTCGCCCGCCTGCCCTACAAGCCCGCCACCGACTTCACGTACATCGGAGCCATCGGCCGCATTCCGGTGGCCCTGGTGGTGCACCCCGACTTTCCGGCCAAGACGCTGGCTGAATTCATCGCTTACGCCAAGGCTCACCGCGACGGGGTCAACTACGCCTCACCCGGCAACGGCTCACCTCACCATGTGGCGATGGAGCTGTTCAAGCAGAAGGCCGACATCAGCCTCACCCACGTGGCCTACAAGGGGGCCGCACCGGCCATGCAGGATGTGATGGGCGGCCAGGTGCCGGTGATGATGCTGGACCTGGCCTCGGGGCTGCAGATGATGCGCGCCGGCAAGGTGCGTGTGCTGGCCCTGGCCTCACCGCAGCGCGCCAGCGCCCTGCCCGACACCCCCACCTTTGCCGAGCTGGGCTACAAGGAGGTCAACGCTGCGGCTTTCCACGGCCTGGTCGGCCCTGCCGGCATGCCTGCCGAGGTGGTGAGCCGCCTGAACGCCGAACTGCGCCGAGCCACCCAGAACCCCAAGGTGGTGAAGCTGTTTGCCGATTTCGGCTTCGAGCCCCTGCCTGGCAGCCCGGCCGATTTTCAGGCCCTGGCCCGCAGCGAGAGCGCTCGCTGGGGCAAGGTGATCAAGGCCTCCAACATCCAGCTCGACTGAGGACACACACCATGCCCCAACACGATCTGCGACTGGCCACGCGCCACAACGGGCGCCGCGATGGCGAACTGATGCTGGTCAGCCCCTCACGCCAACGTTGGGCCCCGGCCGGCCCCGCCGCCCCCACCCTGCAAGCCCTGCTGGACGACTGGGCAGCGCTGGCCCCGGCCCTGGCCCGGCGCTCCCACAGCCTGGATGCCTCAGGTTGGCAGGGCTGCACGGCCTTGAAGCCGCAGCAATGCCTGGCTCCATTGCCCCGGGCCTACCAATGGGCCGACGCCTCGGTGTACCGCAACCACGCCCGCCTGATCTACCAATGGCGGCAGGAGCCCATCCCGCCGCGCTACGAAGACGAGCCCCTGGTCTACCAGGGCGGCTCGGACGTGATGTTGTCGGGCGCCGAAGCCATCGTGGCGTGCGATGAGGCCCACGGCATCGACCTGGAGGCCGAGATCGCAGTCATCACCACCGACGTGCCGATGGGGGTCAGCCCCGAACAGGCCCTGCAACACATCGCCCTGGTGGTGCTGCTCAACGACGTGTCGCTGCGCGGCCTGATCCCGGCCGAGCTGGCCCGCGGCTTTGGCTTCTACCAGAGCAAGCCGGCCACCAGCTTCGCACCGGTCGCGGTCACGCCGGCGGCCTTGGGCACGGCATGGCAGGGCGGCATGCTGCACCGGCCGGTGCACATCGAGCTCAATGGCCAATGGTTCGGGCAACCCGATGCGGGCGAAGAGACGGTGTTCCATTTCGGCCAGATCATGGCCCACCTGGCCCGCACCCGGGCCCTGGGCGCGGGCAGCATCATCGGCGCCGGCACCATCAGCAATGCAGCCCCCGAGACCGGCAATGCGTGCATCACCGAGGCACGGGTGCGCCAGATGCTGGCGGGCACCCCCGAGGCCGGGCTGCACCCCTACCTGCGCCACGGCGACCGTGTGCGCATCGAGGTGCGGGATACGCACGGTATTTCGGTGTTCGGAGCCATCGACCAGACCGTCCAGGTGCGACCGCGGGCTTGAGGCCGGCACCGGCCGCCCGGGGTCACAACAGGCCGCCCCGCTTGAGGCGGTAGGCCAGTTGGGCTCGACTCAGGCCCAGCACCCGAGCGGCTTCAGCCACGTTATGACGCGCCGCCACCCAGGCCTGGCGGTAACGCTGCAACTCGGCCGCAGCGCCTGCATCGCCGCCCGGGCCGCGGGCCTGCACGGCGGTCCCTGCATTTGATCGCCGCACGCGCCGGTTGAGCTCGGCGCCAGGCACCGGCGCCTGCGCGGTCACCTGGGTCAGTTGGCCACTCTCATCCAGGCCCAAGGCCTCGTGTGACAGCAACTCGCCCCCCCGGAACAGGTGGTGCACATCGATCGGTTCACCCGGCTCGACCATGATCACGCCGCGCTCCACCAGGTTTTGCAGTTCGCGGATGTTGCCCGGAAAGTCATAGCGCAACAGGGCCTGGACCGCCCGGGCCGTGAAGCCAGGAACCTCGCGCTGGTGCAGGGCGACATAGCGCTGCAGAAAATGTTCCATCAGCAGCGGGATGTCATCGCGCCGCTCCTTCAAGGGCGGCAAGGTGATGGGAAACACATTGAGCCGGAACATCAGGTCCTCGCGAAAGCGCCCGGCCCGCACTTCGTCGCGGAGATCAACATTGCTGGCGGCCAGCACCCGCACATTCACCGGGATGGACCGGGTACCCCCCACCCGCTCGATCGTGCGCTCCTGCAGAGCGCGCAGCAGCTTGCCCTGGGCCACATAGCTGAGCGAGGCCACCTCGTCGAGGAACAGCGTGCCCTCGTGGGCCCGCTCGAAACGGCCTGGCCTTGACACTGTCGCCCCGGTGAAGGCCCCCCGCTCCACGCCAAACAACTCAGACTCGATCAGGGTGTCGGGTATCGCCGCGCAGTTGATAGCCACAAACGGCCGCTCGGCCCGGGGGCTGATGCGGTGCAGGGTCTGGGCAAACAGCTCTTTGCCCACACCCGAGGCGCCGGTGAACAGCACCGTGGCCTGGGTCGGCGCCACGCGCTGGATCAGGTGGCACGCGGCACTGAAGCTCGATGAGATGCCGATGGGCTCGGACACCTCGGTGCCGGGCGTCGGGGCTACAGCCCCGGGCCCATGCAGCGTGCTCAAGGGGCTCAGGCCCGGGCCAGGGTTGAAGCCCCGGACTCTGGGTGCGCTGGCATCGGGCATGAAGTAATGCAGGTCCAGCTCAGGGTCCTCCCACTGGTCCGCGGGCCGGCCGGTGATGCGGCAGGCTTCGGCGCCCATCGAGCGGCAGGCGGTCTCCCGGTAGATGATGAGCTTGCCCATGAAGGCGCTGGCATAGCCGCTGGCGTAGCCCACCTGCATCCAGCAGGCCGGCTCGGTGCCGATGCCGAAGGCGGCGATGTGCTCGTCGTCCTCGCTGGAGTCGTGCCACCAGAAATCGGCAAAAAAATCGCCACGGGCGATGTCAAACTCGAAGCGGATGGTCTCGGGCCGCACCATGCCCTCCAGCCGGTGCAGGTTGGGCCCGGCATGAAAGGCATTGGCGGGATCGCTGTCCGGCCACATGCGGCGCACCAGTTCAGCGTCGCGGGCCCCCGCGGCATACCCCACGCGCGTCAGCAGCGAACGGGCCTGCTCCTGGCCCAGGCTGGCAATCAGTTCGCGGCGCAAAGAGCCATAGGTGGACGAGCGCCACAGCAACATGCGCTGATCGTTCATCCAGATGCGCCCATCGCCGGGGGAAAAGGTCAAGGTCTCGGCCAGGTCCCGCGGGGTGGGCACGGCCCCCTCGTCAAAGTCGGCACTGCTGCGCGACTGCAACAGGCTGTCTTGCAAGGCGGCCAGGCTGAGGCGGGGAGGCGTCTTTTTCATGGCGAGGGGGCTTTGCACCGCTGATTTGATTAAATTTTGATCATCATAATTGAATCAAAGCAAAGGCATTTGATTCAGGGTTTTTGCGGATCACCACTCGCAACCCATTGAAATCAAACCACTTTCTCACCAGGCCAGGCTGGCACCGCGATTGCATTGTCATGAGGGCATTCTTTTCATCACGACAACGGAGTCAACCATGCTTCAAGGCAAGAAAATCATCGTCACCGGCGCCGCATCGGGCATCGGCGCCGCCACTGCGGCTCTGCTCACCCGCCAAGGGGCAGAAGTCATTGGCGTGGACATCCAGCGCCCGACCCAGTTCATGGGGCAGTTCATGCAGGCCGACCTGTCGCGGCCGGACTCGATCGATGCACTGGTCGCCGCCCTGCCGAGCGGCCTCAATGGCCTGGCCAACATCGCCGGGCTGCCCCCCACCCGCCCGGCGCCGGCCGTGCTGCGCGTGAACCTGGTCGGCCTCAAATACCTGACCACCCAGGTGCTGCCCAAGCTGGCCGACGGGGCCTCCATTGTCAATCTGGCGTCACTGGCCGGCCTGGGCTGGGCCGATGCCAAGGACACCATCCTGGCCAGCCAGGGCCTGGGTTTTGACGAGGTGGAAGCCTTCTGCCAGCAGCATGGCATCGAAGGAGCACGCAGCTATTTCTTCTCGAAAGAGGCCCTGATCGCCTGGACGCTGCAGAACCGCTGGACCTGGCGTGCCCGCGGCATCCGCATGAACGCCGTGAGCCCGGGGCCGGTCGACACCCCCATCCTGCAAGACTTCATCGAGACCCTGGGCGCCCGCGCCGAAGAGGACATGCGCACCATGGACCGCCCCGGCACCCCGGCGGATATCGCGCCAGTGGTGGCCTTTCTGCTGTCCGACGGCTCGGGCTGGATCCGCGGCGCCAACATTCCCACCGATGGCGGCATGTACGCCAACGTGCTGTGCCAGATGAACGGGCTTTGAGCCACTGAAACAGGAGACCTCCGACATGAGCACGATTTCCATGCTGATCAATGGCCAGGCCGTGGCCGCTGCAGATGGCGCCACCTTCGAACGACTGAACCCGCTGGATGGCTCGTTGGCCACCACCGCCCCGGCGGCCAACGCCACCGATGCCCGCGCTGCCGCGGACGCCGCCGCCAAGGCTTTCCCGGCCTGGGCGGCCCTGGGCCCGGGCGAGCGACGCAAGCTGCTGATGAAGGCCGCCACCACCCTGGAGGCCCAAGGTGAGGCCTTCGCACAAGCCATGGCCCGCGAGACCGGCGCCTCGGGCCTGTGGGCCGGCTTCAATGTGCATCTGGCCGCCGACATGTTGCTCGAAGCTGCGGCCCTGACCACCCAGGTCAGCGGCGAGCTGATCCCCTCAGATATGCCGGGTAGTCTGGCCACCGCCGTGCGCCAACCGGCCGGCGTGGTGCTGGGAATCGCCCCCTGGAACGCCCCGGTGATCCTGGGGGTGCGGGCCATTGCCGTGCCCCTGGCCATGGGCAACACCGTGGTGCTCAAGGGCAGCGAGTTGTGCCCGGCCACCCACGGCCTGATCATCCAGGCCCTGCAAGAGGCCGGCCTGCCGCCCGGCGTAGTCAACTTTGTGACCAATGCCCCGGCCGATGCCGGCACCGTGGTCGAAGCGTTGATCGCCCACCCCGCGGTCAAGCGTGTCAACTTCACCGGGTCCACCCATGTGGGCAAGATCATTGCAGCCACCTGCGCCAAATACCTCAAGCCCTCGGTGCTCGAACTCGGCGGCAAGGCCCCCCTGCTGGTGCTCGATGACGCCGACCTGGAGGCTGCGGTCAACGGCGCCATCTTCGGCGCCTTCGCCAACTCAGGGCAAATCTGCATGTCCACCGAACGCCTCGTGGTGGACGAGTCGGTGGCCGACGAGTTCGTGGCCCGCTTCGCGGCCCGTGCCGCCGCCCTGCCCCTGGGCGACCCCCGCCTGGGCCCGGCCGTGCTGGGCTCGGTGGTGGGCCAGGCCACGGTGGACCGCTGCAACGCTTTGATCGACGACGCGCTGGCCAAAGGAGCCACCCTGGTGTGTGGTGGCCGCGCCGACAGCACGCTGATGCCCGCCACCGTGCTCGACCACGTCACGCCGGCGATGCGCCTGTACAGCGAGGAAAGCTTCGGCCCGGTGAAGGGCGTGGTGCGCGTGGCCGGCGAAGACGCCGCCGTGGCCTGCGCCAACGACAACCCCTTCGGCCTGTCGGCTGCGGTGTTCACCCGCGACACGGCCCGGGGCTGGCGCGTGGCACAACGCATCGAGTCGGGCATCTGCCACATCAACGGCCCCACGGTGCACGACGAGGCCCAGATGCCATTTGGCGGCGTCAAGGGCAGCGGCTGGGGCCGATTCGGTGGACGCGCCGGCATCGAGGCCTTCACCGAGCTGCGCTGGATCACGGTGCAGACCGGGCCGCGGCACTACCCGTTCTGAGTACCGCAAGCCCTGGCCAGGCCAGGGTGCCGCGCAGCAGCGTCGCGCGCGCGGAAACACCTCAGCCCCTTCAGATCACCCCCTCAAGTCGCCTGCGCGATGTTCAAACCACCCGCCACCCACAAAGGCTGGCCCGTCATGTAAGGCAGGCGCCCCTGGGCCAGGGTGCTGACGGCCAGGCCCACGTCTTCGGGCGTGCCCCAGCGGCGCTGGGGCACGCGGCCCTCTTCCATCCAGCGGTCGATCACCTCGGTGCCGGCCGAGGCCGTCATGGCCGTGCGCATGAAGCCCGGGCGCACCTCGTGCACATGGATGTTCTCGGCGGCCAGGCGCAGTGCGAACAGGCGGCTGACCATGGAGAGCGCCGCCTTGGTGGTGCAGTACTGGGCGCGGTCGGGCGACACCATTTCGGCCGCGATCGAGGTGATGAAGACCAGGCTGCGGTAGGCCCCCAGCTCGGCCGGATGCGCGATCAGGTGGCGCGCAAAAGCCTGGCTCAGAAAGAAGGTGCCACGCAGGTTGATGTCCACCGAGCGATCGAAGGCCTGCGGGCTCAGCGCCAGCAGGTCGGTCAATGGCCGCGCGGCAATGCCGGCGTTGTTGACCAGGCAGGTCAGCGGGCCCAGCGCCGCCTCAACAGCGCCCAACGCAGCCTCGTGGGCCCCCAGGTCGGCAATGTCCAGGCGCTGGTAGTGGATGCGCGCCTCAGGCGCCTCGGGCACCACCAGCGAGGTTGGATCCACGCTGCCGGCCTCGGGCAGGTCGAGCACCGCCACGTCAAAGCCATCGCGGGCCAGTTGCACGGTGATGCCGCGCCCCAGGCCTTGCAGGCCACCGGTGACCAGGGCCACCGGGCGTCGTGTGGCCGCAGACCCAAGGCGGGCCGTGGAAGAAGAAAGAACAGAGGTCGTCATGAAAAGGGTTCCGCTTGAAGAAAGAAAAGAAGGGCCGGGGGCAAGGCAGCGCTCAGTCGATCCACTCGCTCATCAGCGCGGCGGTCTTGAGCAGGCTGGGCGCCAGGGCCTGGACCCGGTCAGGGTTCAGGCGCGGCTCCACCGCCGAGATGGACAGGGCCATGTAGGGCGCCTGGCTGCGCGACAGCACGGGGGCGGCCATGCCCGCCACGCCCGGCATGACGGTGTTGGGGCCCGCGCAATAGCCCTGCCGCAGCGTGTCGGCCAGTTTGTCGCGCAGGCTGCGCTCCAACTGCACCCGGTGAGCCTGGATCCAGTCCTCAGGCGCATCCAGAGCCAGGCGATGCAAGGCCTCGCGTTGCAGCCCCTGATCCATGTGGGCCAGCAGGGCCAGGCCCGAATAGCTGGCCGTGAAGGGTTTGGTGTCGCCCACGCTGACCAGGTGGGTGCGGATGGGGTAGTCGCCCTCAGCACGCAACAAGTAGTGCACACCATGGAACTGACGCAGGCTCAGATAGACCACATCACCGCATTCGTCGGCGAGCGCCTGGGCCAGTGCACGCAGGCGTTGAAAGTCGCGGATCGGACTGGGTGCAGACAGGCCCAGCGAGAACATCGCCGGCCCCAGCGTGTAGCGGCGATCACTCCCTTGCTGCACCAGACGCACCGCACACAACTCGCCCAGCAGGCGGTGCACCGACGAGCGCGCAATGCCCGTGTCCAGCGCCAGGTCCTTCAGCCGGGCCCCACGCGGCCCCTCGCGCGAAATGCGTGACAGCAGCTCGGCCACCCTGGTCACCACCTGGGTCCTCTGCCCCTCGTCAGCAGGCGCCTCGTCCATCGGCTCGTCCAGGGGGTCATTCATGCAGCGTCTCCTTTTTGATGTTCCGTTATACGGACTTATTTGAGTGAAACAGCAGAACAGGCTGTCCTAGAATTTTTCACATCGTTGACATTGATCATAGTGAATGCACGGAGACAAGACGTGAAACAGTGCTGTTTGAGCTGGGTAAAGCCCGCAATTTTTATTCCATTCAACGGACTTATTATGAAAGGGCCAAAGCATGTCTGAGCCCTTGCCATCCGCCCTCCCCCTGTCCGGCCAGGTGGCCGTGGTGACCGGCGCCGGGGGCGGCATCGGCCGCGCCTGCTGCCTGCGCCTGGGCCGTGCCGGCGCCGCCGTGCTGGCCCTGGACCTGGATGAAGCCGCTGCCCATGAAACCGCGCGCCTGCTGCAGGCCCAGGGCAGCCCGGCCCTGCCCCTGGCCGCCGATGTGTGCGACCCAGGCCTGGGGGCCCGGGTGCTGGCCCAGGCCCTGGCCCACTTTGGCCGGCTCGACATCCTGGTGAACAACGCCGGGCGCGGCAGCGCGCAGCGCCCCTTGTGGGAGATCGAGCTGGAAGACTGGCAGCACGACCTGACGCTGAACCTCAGCAGCCAGTTCTACCTGTGCAAGGCGCTGGTACCGCACATGGTGGCGGCAGGCTATGGGCGCATCGTCAATGTGGCCTCGGCCGCCGGCATGGAGGGCCACCCCTTGAGCGGCGGCTACGCGGCCGCCAAGGCCGGCGTGATCGCCATGACCAAGACGCTGGGCAAGGAGCTGGCCACCCAGGGCGTGATCGTGAATGCCATCGCCCCCGCGCTGATCGACTCGCCCATGCTGCGCAGCGAGTGGTTCAGCGCCGAGCTCAAGCGGCAACTGCTGGAGCGCATCCCGATGCGCCGCCCCGGCCAGCCTGAAGAGGTGGCCGAGATGGTGCTGTTCCTGGCCAGCCCGGCGGTGAGCTTCTCCACCGGCGCGGTGTTCGACCTCTCGGGTGGCCGCGCCACCTACTGAGCCTCGCCGGCCGCCCCCGGCCCCTGTTTCTTCATTCGATGCTGCAACCCGCCCGGACGGCGGGAGGGCATCGCTTCGCCATCAGCAAAAGGAAAACGTCCATGACCCTCGCCTTGCAAGCCAGCGGCACCGTCGCGATCGACGGCGCCAGCGTGCCCTACTACGACGCCGGCCCCCACCAGAGCGGCCGCCTGCCCCTGCTGCTGGTGCACGGCACCGCCGGCAGCACCAACAGCCACTTCGGCTACCTGTTTCCCATGCTGGCCTACCGCCAGCGCGTGGTCTCTCTCGACCTGAGCCCGGGTGCCGACACCCAGGCCCCCCTGCAGGTGGAAGACCTGGTGCGCCAGGTGATGGCGGTGGCCGACCGGGTGCTGGGCCCAGGCCAACCCTTCGCCCTGGCCGGGTACTCCCTGGGTGCCGTGGTGGCCGCCGCCACGGCCGGCCTGCACCCCGACGTGGTGCACCAGTTGGTGCTGGTGGCCGGCTGGATCCAGACCGACACCCAGCAGCAGCTGCGCAGCCACGTCTGGCACGGCCTGCGCCAGGCCCTGCCAGACGGCCCGCTGCTGCGCGAGTTCATGGCCTTTTGCGCCTTCAGCCCCGCATTCATGCTGCCGCGCAGCCTGGGTGACCTGCAGGGCGCGGCAGCGGCCATCCCGCTGTCGCCCTGGGTGGACCGGCAGATGGCCCTCAACGGCCGGGTGGACATCAGCCCCCAGGTGGCTGCCATCCGCGCCACCACCTTGGTGATCGGTTGCAGCGAAGACCAGATGGTGCCGCGCCACCACAGCCTGGCCCTGTTCGGTGCCATCGAAGACGCGCGCTACCTGGAGCTGAGCTCAGGCCATGCCGTGGTGTTCGAACGCCCGGCCGAGTTGTTCCATGCCATCGACCAATTCACCCGCGCCCCACAGGCCCACGCAGCCGGCACGCGCATCCCCGCCACCCGTCCCTGAGCCAACCCCCTTTCAAATCCGGACCCACTCATCATGACCCCCTCCAACTCCACGCCTGACAGCGCCCAACGCCAGGCCCGCCTCATCATCATCGGCGCCGGCTTCGCCGGCCTGGGCCTGGGTATGCGCCTGCGCCAGCGCGGCGACACCGACTTTCTGGTGCTGGAACGCGCCGCCGACGTGGGGGGCACCTGGCGCGACAACGACTACCCGGGCTGCGCCTGCGACGTGCCCTCACACCTTTACTCCTTCTCGTTCCGCCCCAACCCGAACTGGTCGCGTGTGTTCTCGCCCGGCCCGGAGATCCAGCAATACCTGCGTGGATGCGCCCAGGAAAGCGGCCTTCTGCCGCACATCCACTTTGGCACCGACATGTTGGCCGCGCGCTGGCAGGCGGACCGTAGCCGCTGGGTGGTGGAAACCAACCAGGGAACCTACGAAGCCGAAGTACTGATCACTGCCACCGGCCACCTGGCCGACGAGCGACTGCCCGAAGTACCGGGACTGGACAGCTTCACTGGCGAGGTCTTCCACTCAGCCCGCTGGAACCACCAGGCCGACTTGGAGGGCAAACGCATCGGGGTGGTGGGCTCAGGGGCATCAGCCATCCAAATCGTGCCGCAAATGGCCGAACTGGCCCGTGAACTCGTGGTGTTCCAGCGCAGCGCGGCCTATGTGATCCCACGCGCCGACCGTTCCTACACCGCGGCAGAGCAGCGCCTGTTTGCCCGCGACCCCGAACGCATGCATGCACTGCGCTCCGAGTTCTTTTGGAATGGCGAATACAACTTTGCACAACGCCGCAATGTGCCGCGCTTTCTGCAAGAGGCCAAAGACCTGGCCCTGGGCCACCTGGCCCGCCAAGTCAGCGACCTGGCGCTGCGCCAAAAACTAACGCCCGATTACGAGGTGGGCTGCAAGCGCCTGCTGATCTCCAACGACTACTTCCCTGCGCTGACCCGCCCGAACGTCACGCTGGAGGCGTCTGCCCTCGCCCGTGTGGACGGATCACAAGTGGTGGCCGCCAACGGAGCCGCACATGAGTTGGACGTGCTGGTGCTGGCCACCGGCTTCGAAGCCACCCGCCCGCCCTTTGCCAAACGGGTGTTCGGCTCCCAGGGCCACAGCCTGGACGCCCAATGGGACCAGGGCATGCAGGCCTTCGATTCGATCGCCGTGAACGGCTTTCCCAACCTGTTCATCCTCAATGGCCCCAACACCGGCCTGGGACACAACTCGGTGGTCTACATCATCGAGGCGCAAGTGGATTACCTGCTCGAAGCACTGGACCACATGCTTGCACAGCAAGTGGCGGTGCTGGAGGCCGACGCCCAGGCAGAGAACGCCTACATGGACGCCCTGCACCAGCGCAGCCAGGGCACGGTCTGGCTGGCCGGCGGCTGCAAAAGCTGGTATGTGGACCCCCGCAGCGGTCGCCTGACCCTGGTCTGGCCCGACTACGCCCACGCCTTCCGCGATGCCAACGGGCACTTCCACCCCGAGGGCTACCGCCACACACCCTTGCACGCCTGAGCCTTACACCTTGAATGAAAGAGACAAAAACATGAGCAACCCACACACCACCACCTCCTCGCACCTGAGCCGCAGGGCAACCCTGCTGGCCGGCCTGACCGCCTTGGCCGCCACCTGCCTGCCTGCTCAGGCGCAGGAACCCAGCCCCGCCCGCATCCTGGTCGGTTTCCCGGCCGGGGGCGGCTTTGATGCCGTGGCCCGCCTGCTGGCCAACGAACTCAAGACCGTTCTCAAGCGGCCAGTCTTGGTGGACAACCGCCCCGGCGCCGGTGGCCGTCTCGCCGTCGATCTGCTGCGCGGCTCCAAGCCCGATGGCAGCGTGCTGATGTTAGGCCCCGATGCCCTGACGGCGCTGTATCCCTTCACCTACAGCAAGCTCAACTATGACCCTGCCAAGGACCTGGTGCCCGTGGGCACGGTGAGCGAGTTCCCCTTTGTGCTGGTGGCGGGCAGCGAGCCCCCGGTCAAGACCCTGGCCCAGTACATCGCCTGGGCCCGGGTCAACCCCGAGCGTGCCCAATACGGCGTGCCCGCCCGCGGGGCACCGCATCATTTCTTCGGCATGGCGCTGGGCAAGACCATCGGCGTCAAGCTGGAGGACGTGCCCTACCAAGGCAGCGCCCCCTTGATGCTGGGCCTGATGGGTGGCCAGGTGAGCTGCGGCATCGACGTGCTGGGCAGCGTGCTGGAGCAGTACAAGGCCGGCAAAGTGAGCCTGCTGGCCGTGTCCTCGCCACAACGCATGCCCCAAATCCCCGAGGTGCCCACTTTTGCCGAACAGGGGTTTCCCAGCATCAGCGGCATGGGCTTCAACGGCCTGTATGCCCCGGCCGGCACACCGCCCGCGGTGGTCACCAGCTGGAACCAGGCCCTGGCCCAGGTGCTGGCCCAGCCCGCCGTGCGCGAACGCCTGATGGTGTTGGGTGCCCTGCCGGTCGGCAAGAGCGCCGACGAGTTGAACCAACGCGGCCACGAAGCCGCCAAACGCTGGGGCCCCGTGATCAAGGCCTCAGGCTTCACGGCCGACTGATGGCCGCCCCCGCCCCTGGCGGGTGGCCCCCGAATCCCGTGCCGGGCCCGCGAGGCACGGCCTGGAAGCCAGGGCCTCGTCCGAGGCCCATTTTCAAGCACAGAAACCCGGTGCCACCCGGGTCACAAGGAGACAGAACCATGCCACGTCCACTTTCCATCTCTTGGGCCGCCGCTGCAGCCTTCGCTGCGCTGAGCAGCCTTGCGCTGGCCCATGACGGCCCCACCCCCGCGCCTTCACGCTTCGGCGCCGGCGACCAGATCGGCGCCGCCAACTACCTGACACCAGGCCTGGCGCTGCAGGCCAGCCGCCTGGTGCGCAGTGGCAAGACCTATTCCTTGGCCATCCCCACCACTCCTGACACGCCCGCCCTGGCGCCACGCAGCTTCCGCATGACCGTCGTGCAGCCCGGCCAGGTGGGTGGCGCCACCCTGGGGCCAAGTAAGTCCAGCTACAACGACGACATCCTGGCCGCCTGGGTGGCCGTGGGCACGCAAATCGACGGCCTGGGTCATGTCGGCATCGACAACGTCTACTACAACGGCAACAAGGCCAGCGATTTCGTGACCGCCACCGGCCTGACCCGGCTGGGCATCGAGGGCATTCCGCCCTTCGTGACCCGCGGCGTGGTGCTGGACATGGCCGGCTACTTTGGCAGCGAGCGCCTGAAGGAAGGCCACGCCTTCCAGCGCGCCGACCTGCAAGGCGCCGCCAAACGGCAAGGCATTGAGCTGCGCCGCGGCGACGTGGTGCTGCTGCACACCGGCTGGCTGGGCCTGATCGGGCAGGACAATGCCCGCTTCCTGGCCGGCGAGCCCGGCCTGGGCCTGGATGGCGCCCGTTACCTGACTGACCTGGGCGTGGTGGCCGTGGGGGCCGACAACTGGGCGGTCGAAGTACTGCCCAACGAAAAAGGCAATGAAGCCTTCGACATCCACCAGCACCTGCTGGCCCGCAGTGGAACCTACATCCTCGAATACGTGCGCACCGATGAACTGGTGCGTGACCAGGCCTGGGAGTTCATGTTCGTGCTGGGCACCCCGCGTTACGCGGGCGGCGTGCAGGCGGTGGTGAACCCGGTGGCGATCCGCTGATGGCCTGGGCCGGGCGCGCACTCAGTCCAACCGGATACCCCGCTCCTGGATGAGCGCGCCCCAACGCAGCAGCTCCTTGTTCAGGTGCTCAGCCAGCGCCTGAGGTGTCGAACCGATCGGTTCAGCCCCCACGCTTTCGAGCTTGCGCACGATCTCGGGCTGACGCATGGCGGTGATCAGTGCCTTGTTCAGCCTGGCCACCACGTCTGGGGGCGTCCCTGCAGGCGCAAACACGGCAAACCAGGGTGACACCTCGTAGCCCGGCACGCCGACTTCCGCGATGGTGGGCACTTCGGGCAATGCCGATGAACGCCGCGCCGAGGTCACGCCCAGCGCCTTCAACTTGCCCGACTGGATGTGGGGCCGCGCGGAGGTGATGCTGTCAAACATGAGATCGACCTGCCCACCGAGCATGTCGGTCACGGCCGGGCCACTGCCCTTGTAGGGGATGTGGAGCAGTTTCAGCTGAGCCATGGACGCAAACACTTCGCCGGCCAGATGGATGGACGTGCCGTTGCCGGCGGACGCATACGTCAGCTGGCCGGGCGCTTGCCTGGCGTGGGCCAGCACGTCCTTGACCGACTTGTCGCTGCTGCGGGCGGGATTGACCACCAGCACGTTCGGCACCACAGCGAGCAGGCTGACCGGCGTGAAGTCTTTCACCGGGTCGTAGCTGAGCTTGGGGTACAAGGCCTTGTTGGTCGCCATGCCGATCGAGGTGATCATGATCGTGTGGCCGTCTGCAGGCTGCTTGGCCACATAGTCAGCGCCGATGTTGCCCCCGGCGCCAGGTCGGTTCTCGATCACAAAGGCCTGCCCGAGGTCCTGGGCAAGGCGATCGCCGAGGGTACGAGCGATGACGTCCATCGCCCCACCCGGCGGGAACGGCACCACCCACTTCACGGGCTTGTTGGGCCATCGGGCTTCGGTCTGGGCTTGCGTGCCCCAGGGCAGCATGAGGCCTGCGGTCAGCATGGCCAGCGTTCTTCGGTTCATGGCCATGTCAGGCAATCGAAGACGGATGCTTGGCCAGCGGTGTGACCGTGATCTTCATGAAAGGAAACAGCGGCAGCTGGCTCAAGATGTCATGCAACTCGTCGTTGCTGGCGACGTCGAACACGCTGTAGTTGGCGTACTCACCCACCACGCGCCAGAGGTGAGGCCATTGGCCGGAGCGCTGAAGCTGCTGTGAGTAGGCCTTTTCGTCGGCCTTGATGCGGGCGGCCTCTTCGGGATCGAGGGTCGAGGGAATGTCGACGACCATGTGAACCAGGTACAGCATAGGATGTCCTCAAAGATCAGGAAGCTTGTTCCAGGGTTGCAAGAAACTGAAGCACCGCCTGATTGAATGCCTGCGGTGCTTCGAGGTTGGAAAGGTGGGAGGCCTCCAGCACGGACAGCTGGGCACCGGCGATGCTCGCCTCCATGGCCTGCGCATCGGCCACCGTGGTGACCGGGTCAGAGGCCCCCGCCAACAGCAAGGTGGGCGTGCTGATCCGGTGCAGCTCTGTGCGCAGATCGGACGTGGCCAGGGCCTCGCAGCAGGCTGCATAGCCTTGCGGCGCGATGCCGGCCATCCAGGATTGGGCACGTTGCACGACGGCCGGATGCGCCCGAACAAACTCAGCGCTGAACCAGCGGCCCGGCGCAGACTCGGCCAGGGCCAACAGGGCGGGTTTGCCGCCTTCACGCACCGCCTTGGCGCGCTCATGCCAGCCCTGCGCCGAACCGATCCGGGCCGCACTGTTGCAGACCGCAATGCCGTTGAACCGCTGGCCCGCATGGGCGCCCAGCCAAAGCCCGGTATGCCCCCCCATGGAGATGCCACAGAACGCAGCCTGCTCGATGTTCAGGGCGTCAAGCACGGCCAACACGTCCAGCCCCAGGTCCTCGAAGCTGAAGGACCCGGGCGTGATCGGGCTGCCACCGTGTCCTCGTGTGTCGTAGCGGATCAGGCGGTGGCTTTCTGACAGCGCCTCGACCTGCGGGTCCCACATCTCCAGGGTGGTCCCCAGCGAATTGGAGAGGATCAAAGCAGGCGCAGCGGCATCCCCATCGACGCAGACGCGGAACGTGCCGCGGGATGTGGCCAAGGGCGTTGGAAAGGAGGGGCTTGGTGGGGACATGGACTTCATCCTTCAAACACGTTCAGACACGTTCAAACATCGATCGAATGCAAGACAGCACACCGCCGTGCCGGCCGAAAGGCAGGCGGACAGTGTCGCCATTGAACACAGGCTCAGTCATGGGCCGTTCCACCGACTGAGGCCGGGCTGGGCGCACAGGGGGCAATGGGGACGATGGGCAGGCCCACGATGTTTTCCAGCGCCTCCCGGCTGAGCCCCTCGACGGCGTCGATCAGCTGCAACCCATGGGGTGTACAGGCCAACGTCGCGAGGTCGGTGTAGACACGCTTCACGCAGGCCAGCCCCGTCAGGGGGTAGCTGCACTGCGCCACCACCTTGCTCTGGCCCGACTTGCTCAGCAGGTCCATCATGACCCAGGTCTGCTTGGCGCCAATCGCCAGGTCCATGGCGCCGCCCACAGCGGGGATGGCGCCCGGCTCGCCGGTGCTCCAGTTGGCCAGGTCGCCCGTGGCCGACACCTGGAAGGCGCCCAGCACACAGATGTCGAGGTGGCCGCCACGCATCATGGCAAAGCTGTCGGCATGGTGAAAGAAGGCGCCGCCCGGCAGCAGGGTGACCGGCTGCTTGCCGGCGTTGATGAGGTCGTAGTCCTCTCGGCCAGGGGCCGGTGCCGGGCCCATGCCCAGGATGCCGTTCTCGCTGTGCAGCACCACCTCGACACCTGCGGGCAGGTGATTGGCCACTTGGGTGGGCATGCCGATGCCCAGGTTGACATAGGCGCCGTCGAAGATGTCCTGGGCGACCCGCGCTGCGAGCTGATCCTTGGTGCGAGCTTGGTAGTCCATGTTCATGCTGCCTTCTTGAAGCCGCCAGCCTGCGTGGCAACGCGGTCGATCTGCACGATCTTGTTGACGAAGATCCCAGGCGTGACGATGGTTTCGGGGTCCAGGGCGCCCAGTTCCACGATCTCGTGCACCGTGGCAATGGTGCGGCGTGCCGCCATGGCCATCACGGGGCCGAAGTTGCGCGCGGCCTGGCGGTACACCAGATTGCCCCAGCGGTCACCCGCCTCGGCCTTGATCAAAGCCACATCACCCCGGATCGGGTACTCGAGCACATGGTGTATGCCATCGATCTCGCGCGTCTCTCGATCACCCGCCAATTCGGTGCCGAAGCCGGTGGGGCAAAAGAAGGCCCCGATGCCCGCACCGGCCGCACGGATGCGTTCTGCCAGATTGCCCTGCGGAACAAGTTCCAGCTCCAGCTGGCCGGCCCGGTACAGGCCATCGAAGACCTGGCTGTCCGCCTGCCGCGGAAAGCTGCAGATGATCTTGCGCACCCGCCCGGTCTTGAGCAACGCGGCCAGACCGGTCTCGCCGTTGCCGGCGTTGTTGTTGACCACCGTGAGATCGCGTGCACCTTGCTCAATCAGGCCCTCGATCAACTCATTGGGAATGCCGGCCGTGCCGAAGCCCCCGATCAGGATGGTGGCCCCGTCGGGGATGCCGGCCATCGCCTCGGCCACCGAGTTGGCGATTTTGTTGATCATGAAAATCTGTCTTTCAAAGCAAGGATGGAAGAGGTCGCGGCAAAGCGTGGGCTCAGTTCAGCGCCACGCCAGCGGCCGGCACGGCCTTGGCTTGCGCAGCACGGCTGTGCTGGATGCAGAACACGGCCACCGCAGCGATCACAGCCGGCAAGGCGATGGCCAGAAAGTTCTTCTCCAGCGGCAAGGCCATGGCCACCAGGCTGCCGATGACGATCGGCGCCAGGATGGCACCGCTGCGCCCGACACCCGAGGCCCAGCCGATGCCGGTGGAACGCACAGCCATGGGGTAGTACTGACCGACGTAGGCATAGGTCACGATCTGGGTGCCGATGGTCGAAGCGCCGGCCAAGCCGACCAGAACAAACAACACCGAAGTGGGCACCGGATAGCCCAGCAGGGTGATCGACACCGCGGCCAGCAGGTACATGCCGACCAGCACGTACTTGATGGGAAAGCGGTCGGCCAGCCAGCCGCCACCGATGGCGCCGAACATGCCGCCGAAATTCAGCACCAGCACAAAGGTCAGCGCCGAACCCAGGGTGTAGCCAGCCCCCGCCATCAACTTGGTCAGCCACGAGCTCAGGGCGTAGACCATGAACAGGCACATGAAAAAGGCCACCCAGAACATCACGGTGCTGAAGCCACGGCCCTCTTGGAACAGCTTGCCAATGGGGGCACTCGCATCGCGGTCTTGCTGCGGCAGGTCGAAGCAATCACCCGGCTGCGGCTGGAAGGCCGGATCGAGCTTCACGGCAATGGCCTGCAGCCGGGCCACCTGCTGGGTTTTGATGAGAAAGGGCATGGACTCGGGCATGGCCTTCAAGATCACCGGGATCAGCAGCACCGGCAGGCCCGCGGCCAGGAACACCGAGGGCCAACCATAGCTCTCGATCAGCCCCTTGCCCACCACAGCCGCCAGCATGCCGCCCACGGCGTAACCGCTGAACATCAGCGTGACCATCGTGCTGCGGACCTTGCGGGGTGCGTACTCGGTCATCTGCGCCACCACGTTCGGCATCACGCCCCCAATGCCCAGCCCCGCCAAAAAGCGCATGACGCTGAAGGTCACCGGATCACTGCTGAAGCCCGCCGCTGCGGTGAACACGCTGAACAGGGCGATGCAGATCGCAATCGCCATCCGGCGCCCGATGCGATCGGCAACAGTGCCCAGGAAGATGGCGCCGAACATCATGCCGAACAGGGCTGAGCTGACCATGAAGCCCGCGTTGGTGGGGCTCACGCCCATCTGTTTCATGATCGAGGGCAAGGCAATGCCCGCCACGGCCAGGTCGTAGCCGTCAAAGATGATGATCAAGGCGCACCAGAGCAGCACGCCCCGGTGGAATCCGCTGAATCTGGCCTCGTCTGCCAGCTTGTGCAGGTCGATGTGTCTCATGGGTTGTCTCCGTTTTGTTGTTGTGGGGGTCAGCCCTGGTCGCCGCCGGCCACAGCCAAGACCGAGCCAGTGATGTAAGAAGACTCGTCGGACGCCAGGAACAGGATCGGGGCGACCTGTTCGTCGATGCTCCCGTAGCGGTGCATGAGGCTCGATTCCTTGGTCTGATCGATGACTCCCTGGTACCAGGCCGCCTCGGTGGCCGTGGGCTGGCTGGGAGCTGCCCGGTTGCGAGGCACGCGCCGTGGTGGGGCTTCGGTGCCGCCCGGGGCCGTGGCGTTGATGCGGATACCGTGCCGGGTGTGCTCCATCGCCAGGGAGGCCGTCAAGGCGTTCACGCCCCCCTTGGCAGCCGAGTACGGCACACGATGAACGCCCCGCGTGGCCACCGAGGACACGTTGACGATCACGCCCTGCCGGCGCTCCACCATGTGAGGCAAGACCGCCCGGCAGCACCACAGGGTTGGAAACAGCGAACGGCGGATCTCCGCTTCGATCTGCTGCTCTTCGTAGTGCTCGTAAGGCTTGGCCCAGATCGTGCCACCCACGTTGTTGATCAGCACATCGACGCGACCGAAATGGGCCAGACATTGCGCCACCGCGTGCTGCGCACCGGCATAGGTTTCGAGGTCGGCCTGGGCCGAGGCAACCACCCCGCCGGCTGCGCGGATCTGCGCCACCACCTCATCGACGATGTCGGAGCGGTCCACCGCCAGCACCAGGGCGCCCTCGGCCGCAATGCGCAGCGCGACACCACGTCCGATGCCCTGGGCCGCGCCAGTCACCAGCACCACCTTGTCTTGAAAGCGTTGCGTCTTGCTCATGCGGCCACCGTCTGGTTGGGGGTGAACTTCTCATAGTGGAAGCTGGCGGGCTCGATGGACTCGGCCCTGAAGTGCTTCTGCACCGCCTCCACCATCGGTGGTGGGCCGCACAGGTAGACATCGACGTTGCCGCCGTGCAGTGCCTGCGCCGGCATGTGCTGGGTCACATAGCCCTGGCGCTCGTGTCGGGTCTGCGGGTCCGCCACACAGGTGCCAAAGGTGAACCCCGGGATGCGCCGCGCGTACTCGACGAGCCGATCCACCATGACCAGGTCCTGGTCGCGCGTGACGCCATAGATCAGGTGCACGGCTTGCTGGGTGCCCTGCTGTGCCAGCACCTCGAGCATGGACAGGAAAGGCGCCAACCCGGTGCCGCCGGCCAGGAACAGCAAAGGCCGGGTCACGGCGCGCAGGTAGAAGCTGCCCAACGGGCCGCTCAGCTGCAGCGCCTGCCCTGCCTGGGCCGCCTCGAGCCAGCCGCTCATCAAACCCGCAGGCACCTGTTTGATCATGAAGCTCAGGCGCTGATGCCCTGGCGCAGAACTGAAGGAATACGCGCGGTGCTGGCCACTGCCGGGCACCTCGATGTTGACGTACTGCCCCGGCAGAAAGGCCGGGGCATCAGAGGCGACATCCAGCACCAGTTCGTAGGCGGCGTCACCAAAGGACGTGACCCCGCTCACCGTGGCAGCGAATCGAGCGGTGCCGGTCTTGCAGGCTGTCGATGGCACGGGCACAGCGATGACGCAGTCCGACGTCGGAACCATCTGGCAGGTCAGCACCAGGCCCTCGTCGGCCTCGTCCTGTGTCAACGCTTCTTCGATGTAGTCGTCGCCGAGCTCATAGCTGCCCGCTTCCGTGCGGCACTTGCAGGTTCCGCACACGCCGTCGGAGCAATCCATGGGCAGGTTGATGCGATGGCGAAAGGCGGCGTCCAGCACCTTCTCTTGGGCGCCGCACTCCACGAAGCGGGTCACCCCATCCTCGAAGTTCAAGGCGATGCGGTAGTTGTGGGTCATGTGGGTTCCCGCCTCTCAGATGTGATAGATGTCGACGACCTGGCTGATGTAGTCGTTCTTCAGCACGATCTTCTTGCGCTCAATCAGGTAGCCGGCGTCACCGCCCTGGCGCAGGGTCGCGTAGATCGTGCCGAAGTAGTGGTCGGTCGACTTGTAGCGGTGGCTGAGCGTGTGGAAGTTGTAGCGGATGTCCACGGCCCCACCCCGGTCTTCGAGCACCTCCACATTGGTGAGCATGTGGCTGGTGCGCGGCTCGGGCATGGAGGCGCTGGAGCGCTCGGTCTTGATGCGAAAGACCCGGTCTTCAAGCCCGTTGCGGTTCGGGTAGTAGATCAGCGAGATCTGGCTTTGCGGGTCGTCGGTGAGTTGGTCATCATCGTCCCAGGCCGGCATCCAGTACGTCACGTCCGGGGCATACAAGGCCAGCCAGGCATCGAACTCGCGGTCATCCAGGTGCCTGGCCTCGCGGTACAGAAAGGTGCAGATGTCTGCGTAGTTCGCGATCATGACTGAGCTCCTTCACGTTCCTGTTGCAGCCCTTTTTTCATGGTCTTGGCCCAATACTCGTGCTGGCACACGAACAGGCCTTCGTCTTCGCTGCGCTCACCACTGATCAGCGGCTTCATGCCCATCTTGCTGGCGTTCTCATCCGGGCCGGCCACCCACAAGGGGGCACCGCGACTCAGGTCGTTCCAGGGGGCTGCCTTGCCTGCATAGCCGGTCTGGCAGGATCGGAACTCCTCCAGATCATCGGCCGTGCCCATGCCGGACACGTTGAAAAAGTCCTCGTACTGGCGAATGCGCAATGCACGGTCCTCGGCGCTCTCACCCTTGGGGCCAAAGCAATAGATGGTGACCTCGGTCTTGTCGACGCTGATGGGGCGCGTCACGCGGATCTGCGTGGAGAACTGGTCCATCAGGTACACATTGGGGTACAGGCACAGATTGCGCGTCTGGCTGACGATGAACTCGGCCCGGCTCTCGCCCAGGCGCTGTTGAAGCTCCTCGCGGCGGTTGTAGACCGGGCGCACCTCGGGGTTCATGGTTTGGGTCCACAGCAGGATGTGGCCGTTCTCGAAGCCGTAGACACCGCCCACGCTCTTGCTCCAGCCATTGGCATCGACCGCCTTGGTGCCGCCGTCGGCGCGACGGCCCATGGTGGCCGCGTAGTTCCAGTGCACGGAGCTGACGTGGTAGCCGTCACTGCCGTTTTCCATCTGCAGCTTCCAGTTGCCGTCGTAGGTATAGCTGGAGTTGCCGCGCAGCACCTCCAGGCCCTCGGGCGCCTGGTCGACGATCTGGTCGATGATGACCTTGGTCTCGCCCAGGTAGTCATCCAGCGAAGGCACATCGGCGTTCAGGCTGCCAAACAGAAAGCCCTTGTAGCTCTCGAAGCGCGCGACCTTTTTCAGGTCGTGCGAGCCTTGCTGGTTGAACTGCACCGGGTACTCGGTGGTCTTTTCGTCCTTGACCTTGAGCAGCTTGCCGGTGTTGTTGAAGGTCCAGCCATGGAAGGGGCAGGTGAAGCTGCCCTTGTTGCCGTGCTTTTTGCGGCACAGCATCGCACCACGGTGCGCACAGGCATTGATCACGGCATTGAGCTGGCCATCCTTGCCACGCGTGATGACGATGGGCTGGCGACCGATGGTGGTCGTGAAGTAGTCGTTGATCTCGGGGATCTGGCTCTCATGAGCCAGGTAGACCCAGTTGCTCTCGAAGATGTGCTTCATCTCCAGCTCGAAAAGCGCAGGGTCGGTGAAGATGTCGCGACGGCAACGGAAGACGCCGGCATCTCGATCTTCCTGCAAGGCGTTGTCCAGCAGCTTTTCAACGTCGCCGTACTTGTCGGGGCTTGTGCTCGTGTTCATGGCTAGGTTTCTTTGGGGTGAGGTCATCCCCCACGACGAGCGTCGCGGCTTGCAGCAGGGGATGTGGGAGTGACTGCTGCGGCGGTGGCCTGCACCGCAGCACGATCACGCTCAGGCGGCCAGGCGGGGGCGGTCGACGATCTGGTTGTCAACGCCTTGGACCAGCGCGCTGAGGCGGATGTCAAAGACGATCTCGGCGAAGGGGCCGTTCAGCCCTTCTGCCTGGATGCTGGCCGCATCCGTGCGCTCGACCAGCGGAGGAACCAGGCCTTCGCGGGTGGCGTAAGCAAAGTCATCGAAGACCAGCGGATCACCGTCGATGTTGATTTGCGTGGTCAGCTTGCGATGACCTTCGGCCGTGACGAAGAAGTGGATGTGCGCCGGTCGATTGCCGTGACGGCCCAGCTGGTTCAGCAGGGCCTGCGTCGGGCCATCAGGCGGGCAGCCGTAACCCACGGGCACGATGCTCTGGAATTTGTAGCGGCCCTGTGCATCGGTGACGATGGTGCGGCGCATGTTGAACGGGCGCTGCTCGCCAGTGGGATCAAAGTGCGAATAGAAGCCCTTGGTGTTGGCGTGCCAGACCTCGACCGTGGCATTGGACACCGGCTGGCCGTCGGCGCCGTAGACCGTGCCGTGCATGATCAGAGTGTGGCCCTTGGCATCGCTGCCGTCATCGAGGCGGGCAAAGCCCTTTTCCACCGGAGCGCCAGCCACGTACAGCGGGCCCTCGATGGTCCGCGGCGTGCCATTCTCGACGCCCAGTGCGGCATCTTCTGCATCCATGCGCATGTCAAAGTAGCGGTCCAGCCCCAGGCCGGGCGACAGCAGACCGGCCTCGCCGCGTGCGCCAAGCTGATTCAGGTAGGCCATGCCGGCCCAGTATTCGTCCGAGGTGATGTCCAGGTCTTCGATGGCCTTGAACAGGTCAGAAAGGATGCGGAACACGATTCGCTTGGTGCGGGGGTTGCCGCCGTTCTGGTCCAGGCCGCTGGCCAGGCGCAGGAAATCCTGAACTTCCTGGGTTTTGAAAATTTGAACACTCATCGCAGTCTCCGTTGGGTAGGGGTTTGAAAGGGGTCAGGTGGGCCGCGCTCTGGGGCGCCAGGTCCCGTCAGCTCAGCGGCGCGGCGGCAGGGCCGACCGTTGTGCGGGTCCGGTCGCGGCGGAAGTGCTGGACACGATCCTCATCCAACGCGATGCCCAGCCCGGGCAGCGCAGGCACGGTGAGGTGGAAATCCTGGTACTCGAGCGGCTGGGCCAGGATCTCCTCGGTCAGCAGCAGGGGGCCGAACAGTTCGGTGCCCCAGCGCAGCTCGCGGAAGGTGGAGAACACATGGGCCGAGGCCATCGTGCCCACGGCGCCTTCCAGCATGGTGCCGCCGTACAGGTCGATGTGGGCCGCCTCGGCAATCGCTGCCACATGCTGGGCCGCCTGCAGCCCGCCGGACTGCTCGATCTTGATGGCGAAAACATTGGCACCGGCCACGCGGGCCAGAGCAAAGGCGGTCTCCGGCCCCATCAGGGATTCATCGGCCATCAACGCGATCGGGTACTTGCCTGTGAGGCGAGCCAGGGCATCCACGCTGGCCACCGGCTGCTCGACCAGCTCACAGCCCGCATCGACCAGGCCTGCCAGACCATGCTGGGCGTCCAGCTCGCTCCAGGCCATGTTCACGTCCACGCGCACCGAGGCCTGGTCGCCCAGCGCCTTCTTGATCGCGGCAACGTGCGCAACGTCCTCGCGCACCGGCCGGCGGCCGATCTTGAGCTTGAAAATCTGATGCCGGCGCAGTTGCAGCATGCGCTGCGCTTCGTCGATGTCACGACCGGTGTCGCCAGAGGCCAGGGTCCAGGCCACCGGCAGGCGATCCCGCAGGCGGCCGCCCAGCAGTTCTGACACCGGCAGGCCGGTGCGGTGGCCCAACGCGTCGAACAGCGCGGTCTCGACCGCACACTTGGCAAATCGGTTGTCGCGGATGGCGACGTTCAGGCGGGCCATCAAGGCGGCCACGCGGTTGGCATCGGCACCGATGAGCTGGGGTGCAAAGTAGGTGTCGATGGCCAGCTTCATCCCCTCGGGCGACTCGGCGCCATAGGCCAGACCTCCGATGGTGGTGCCTTCGCCAATGCCCACCGTGCCATCCGAGCAGCGGATGCGTACCAGCATCAGCGTCTGGCCGTTCATGACGGCCATCGACAGTTTGTGAGGACGGATCGTGGGCAGATCGACCAGCATCGTCTCGACACGTTCGATGACCACGGGGCCGGCGGCTGTTGGGCGGGCGGTGTTTTGCATAGCCCGTATTGAACGGAAACAGGCCGTTCAAGGCCAACACCATATTCATCTAATACGATACCTATTAGGTATGATCGCCATGCTTTTTGTTGAAAAACAAGCACTTAGATCAACAGTATCCCAACCGGCTATGGTTTTCCCCTATGGATCTGCGCCAACTCAGGTATTTTGTGGCGGTGGCCACCACCCGCAACTTCACACGTGCGGCCGAGCAGATGCACATCGCTCAGCCACCGTTGAGCCGGCAGATCCAGCAGCTTGAAGAGGAACTGGGCGTCCAACTCATCCAGCGCAACAGCCGTCCGGTGCGGCTCACCGAGGCGGGCAGGTTGTTCTACGAACAGTCGCTGCAGGTGCTGCACCGGGTCGATCAGATGAAAAGCACGGCACGGCAGGCCGGGCGCGACCACCGACAGTCGATCACGATCGGCTACGTGCCAACCACGCTGTACGGCGGTCTGCCGATGCTGGTGCGGATCTTTCGCCGCCGCTACCCCGACACCGATGTGCATCTGGTCGACCTGGGCTCGATCCAGCAGATCAGCGAACTCAAGTCGGGCCGCATCGACCTGGGGCTGGGGCGCCTGCGCAGCCATGACACCTCGGTGGCACGCAGGGTGCTGCGCGAGGAAAGGCTGGTGCTGGCCATCCCGCCGGCCTGGCCGCTGGCCGCCGAGAGCGGGCCAGTCCCGCTGCATGAGCTCGATGGCCTGCCCATGCTGGTGTTCCCCAAAGAGCCCCGCCCCAGTTTTGCAGACCATGTGCTGGGCCTGTTGCACGAGAAAGGCGTGAAGCTGGCCGAGGTGCACGAAGTGCGAGAGCTACACACCGCACTGGGCCTGGTCGCGGCCGAGGTGGGCTTGTGCATTGTGCCGGCGGCGGCGCGCCTGCGCTCTGATCTGGTCTATCGGCTGATCGCCGACGAGACCGCCACCTCGCCCATCATCCTGAGCCATCGCCTCAACGATGACTCGTGGTACATCGGGGCCGTCAAGCAGCTCATCGCGGAGATGTACGCCCAAAACCCGCCCTGGCTGGACTTTCAGACCAACGCCTTTCCATCGGATCTGACAACCGGTGGCGAGCTGAAGCTCGACCAGGATAGCGCCACGCTCAAGCAAGACCGCGGCAGCCAAGCCCACGGGCAGGATCAGGCAGCGGGCGTCAGCGATCCAAAGCGCTAGGCCGCCGTTCACGCCGCCATCCATCAAAAAGTCGCTGCCGGCGATGAAGCTGCCGGCTGGGCTCCTCATCTTCATCATCGATTTTTTTTCAGAAAGCAGGCCCTGAAAGCAGCCTGGCTCAGGATGCCGGGCGCTGCTGATATTGCGCGTCGGTCACGGCCTCCAGCCAGTCGGCGGCACTGCCGTGCAGGACCTCGGTGATCGCCGTGTGGGTCATGGCGCTGTCGGGGGCCGCCCCATGCCAATGCTTGGCATGGGGCGGGATGTGCACCACGTCACCGACGCGGATCTCTTCCACCGGGCCACCCCAGCGCTGGATGCGGCCGACGCCGGCCGTGACGATCAAGGTCTGGCCCAGCGGGTGGCTGTGCCAGTGGGTGCGAGCGCCGGGATTGAAAGTGACCGCGCCGGCCGAACTGCGCTCTTCGCCACTGGGCACTTGCAGCATCTCGACGCTGACACGGCCAGTGAAGTACTGCTCAGGGGCCGCATTGACAGGGCGGTGGCCCGCTCGGGTGATCTGCAGACCGGTGTCGGCGGCCAAGGCCGTATCGGGCGCGGCCTGGGGCAGGCCGCCAGCGGTGAAGAGAGGGTTCATGGGGTGTTCCTTGAAAGGGTTGGAGGTGATCAACGCCCGACACGAGCGGCCAGTTGCACAGGATAACGGGCGCCCTGCACAGGAATGCGTTCCAGCACCTCGGCGGTGTCGGAGAAGGTCACGCCACGCTCGATCGCCTGCCAGATCAGTTGCACGGCAGTCACGCGATCGACACCGGGTCCGTCGCCGTGGCCCATGCAGCCCAGGCCAAGGGCCGAGACTTGAAGGCCACTGCGGCCCGATTGACCTTGTTTCATGAGGCGTCCTTTCTGAAGCCGTGCGATGTCAGTACCACCGGGTCAGGGCCCCTGGCGGCGCGCTTTTGAAGCACAAACAGCAGCACCGTGACCAGCGACAGCGCCAGCAAAACCGCACTGGTGCCCAGGCAGTTGGCCACCCGATGGGCCAGGTCGGCCTTGCTGTCCGTGACGGAGCCCGTGCCTGGGTGGGCGCTGGCCGAAAACACCACGACCAGCCAAGCCAGGCCGAGCGAGCCGCCCAACTGATGCGCGGCATTGACCAGGCCAGAGGCCGCACCAGCGTCCTGGGCTCGCACGCCGGCCACTCCGGCGATGGTCAAGGGGCTGAGCGTCAGCCCCTGGCCCACCCCCAGCACCACCATGGGCCAGGCCACATTGGCCAGATAGCTGCCCTGGGGACCGAGCTGCGCCAGCCACGCCATGCCCAGCACCCCTTGCAGGTCTTGGGTCAGGTAGAACCAGAAGCCGATCACGCCGGCCAAGAACAAGACCCGGGCAGCATAAGACCCCGAGCGCACGCGGCTGTCAAAAAGCCGCAGCGGCAACAGAGGTTCTGCGGCACGGGCCTCATGGACGATGAAGCCGATCAGCAGCAGCCCCCCCAAACCCAGCGGACCCCAGCTGTGGGCCGACAGCCAGGTGGTCTCCGGCCCTCGACCAGGCCATACACCAGGGCCAGCATGCCCAGGGTGGACAACAAGGCGCCGGCCAGACATTGACAAGGCCCGGCACTGAGGCACCAAGCGCCCCCTGCGGACACGGTCAGCGCCAACTGACCTGCGCCATGAGCATGTAGCCCGCGCCATAGACGGTCTTGATGATTTTCGGGTTCTGTGGATCGGCTTCGAGCTTTCTGCGAATGCGCGAGATTCGGACGTCGATGGTGCGGTCAGCGGGCGACAGGTCGCGCTGGGCCAGCAAATGCTCGCGATTCAGGATCTGGTGGGGCCGCAACAGAAAGGCACGCAGCACCTCCGCCTCGGCCACGCCCAACAAGTGGGTGGCGCCATCGCTGCCCGTCAGGGTGTTGGACGACGCATCGAAAATCCAGCCTGCAAAGTGCGCATGACGCGCGGACTCTGCCCCCGGCGACGGGGCTCGGCGGCGACGCAGGATGCTGCGCACCCGGGCCACCAGCTCGCGCGGCTCGAAGGGCTTGACCACGTAATCGTCGGCACCCAGCTCCAGCCCCATGACCCGGTCGATCATGTGGCCGCGCCCGGTCAGGATGAGCAAGCCGCAACTGGACTGCAGGCTGATCTGTCGCAGCAGCTCGATGCCATCGATGTCAGGCAAACCGAGGTCGACGATGCACAGATCGGCGGATTCCTGTTTCAAGCGCCGCAGCACCGAGCTGCCATTGCGAAACCACTCGGTGGCAAAGCCGAACTCGGCCAGGCTGCGGGTCACGATCTGGGCCACGGCCTCGTCGTCTTCGATGACGTAGATCAGGGGCTGGGCCGGGCTGCCTGATGCTGGTTTCACCGGGCGCGTCATGCGCCGATCTCCCGCAACGCGGCACTGAGCTCGGCCTTGCCAAAGGGCTTGGCCAACAAAGGGGTGTCCAGAGGCCCTTCGGATTCTGCGGCGTACCCGCTCATCAATAGGATGTGCGCCACCTCGCCGGATCGTCGGGCATACCGGGCCAACTCCCGGCCATCAATGGCCCCGGGCATCACGATATCGGACAGCAACAAATGGATGTTGGGCGTCTGATCCAGGATGTCCCGGGCTTCGGCTCCGTTCTCGGCCTCCAGCACCGCGTAGCCCAGGTCAAGCAACAGGCGGCGCACCGTGACCCGGACCTGAACATCATCATCGACCAGCAAGGCCAACCCGGCCTGGGTCGGCGGCAACACGAGCGGCGCGGGGTCCAAGGCTTGCGCCACCGCATCAGGCGGTGCCTGCGGCAGCCAGAGGCTGACACAGCAGCCTTTGCCAGGACTGCTCTGGATGTCAATGCCGCCACCACTTTGCCGCACAAAGCCGTAGACCATCGACAGCCCCAGGCCCGTGCCCTGCCCTGCCGATTTGGTGGTGAAGAAGGGCTCGAACACGCGGGCCCGGGTGCTGGCATCCATGCCACAGCCGTTGTCACTGACCTGCAGGCAGGCGTAGGCACCAGGCTCCAGCCCCAAATGCGAGGCCTGAAGCCCATCGAGTTGCTGGTGCGTGCTGCGCACCTCGATGCGTCCGTGCCCGGCGGTGGCATCGTGAGCGTTGAGGATGAGGTTCAACAAGGAGTTCTGCAACTGCTGGGGATCAACCGACACCATGATCGGCGCCGGGCTCACCTGGGTCACCAGTTGCTGCGTGCTGGGCAAGGTGTGCTTGACCAGATCTTGCACCCCACCCACCAAGGGGTTCAGATCGACGATCCGTGCCTCAATGGCTTGCTTGCGCGAAAAAGTCAGCAAGCCCCGGATCAGCTTGGTGCCGCGGCGCACCGCCTCGATGGCTGGCTGGATGTACTCGCCCACGTGGGCCTGTGCCGGCGCCTGCTCCGCCAGTGCTGTGAGGTTGCCCAGCACGACCATGAGAATGTTGTTGAAGTCGTGCGCCAGGCCTCCGGTCAGCTGCCCCAAGGCCTCCATCTTCTGGGCCTGGACCAGCAACTCCTGGGCGCGCCTCTCTTCGGTGATGTCGAAGGTCAATTCGAAACAGCCGATCACCTGCGCATCGGCATTCAACTCGGGGATCAGCGTGGTCCGGGCCATCAAGGTTCGCCCGTCAATGGTGTGGATGTGGTACTCGAACGTGACCGGCCTGCCCTGGAGGGCCTGGGCCACATTGGGTTTGATCTGGGTGTAGGTCTCCAGGCCCAGGAACTCGCGGGCACTGACCTTTTCAGGTTGGCTGGGGTCCAGGCCAAACCAATCCTGGTAACCCCGGTTGATGAAGCGGTAATTGCGATGCTGGTCAAAGTACGCCACCAGCGCAGGGATCGAGTCGGTGATCAGGCGCATCTGCGCCTCGCTGCGGCGCAGCTCGATGGTTCGCTCTGCAACGCGGGTCTCCAGCAACGCGTTTTGATCGCGCATCATCTGCTCGGCACTGCGCTGCTCGGTGACGTCGGTGTACACGGTCAGAAATCCGTGCCCCGGCACACTCACGCCAGTGACCCGCAGCACGGCGCCTGAAGGCGTCACGTGCTCCAGCGAATGAGGCTCACCACGCCGCGCCACACGCAAGCGCTCCTGGATCAGGGCCTCGACATCGCCCCCCCCCTCATCGTGTCGGGCCGCGTTGAAGCGAATCACCGCCTCCAGCGGGCTGCCCCGCTGAACCAGGGCCGGGGGCAGGTCCAGCAGACGCAGAAAGGCCTCGTTCCAGGCCAGCAAGTGCAGGTCATCATCCACCAGGGTGAAACCTTGCTCGACCCGGCTCAGAGCGGCATACAAGGGCGTCGAGCGTTCCGCAGGGCGGATGGGCTCGACAGGGAACAGCGAACTCAAGAGCATCTCCTGCGCAGTTGAAATGCGTGCCGGCGGAATTGTAGGAGCAAGGCACGGGGCCGGGTTTGCATGCAAACATTCGTCACATTTGCCCAAAACTGCTGCAAACATGTTCTGTGAAGATCCTGCCCAAAAGCAGGAGACCCATGAACGAGCAGCGCGGCCACCCCATTGAAGACCCGAAGGTGAGCAGGCAGGCCGCCTTCGCCAAGCCCCTCACCGAAGCCGCCATCGTGCGGCTTGCCGGTGTTTCGGGTGGCCACAGCGCCGCATTTGCACACCTATTTGCGCACCTATTTGCGCACCTGTCCGGTCTGGTCACAGGGTGCCCCCCCCCATCACAGTCAAGCCCGTGGACCTCAAACAAGCCGGGGCGTGCCGCAAACGGCCTGTGACGTGAACAACACACGGGTGCATGACGGCAAAGCCAAGGCCATGCCCCCGTTCAGCGAACACAAAAAGCCCAACAACAGGAGCCATGAAATGAAGATTCTCGTCCCCGTCAAACGCGTGGTGGACTACAACGTGAAGGTCCGGGTGAAGTCGGACTTGCGCGGTGTGGACATTGCCAACGTGAAGATGAGCATGAACCCCTTTGACGAGATTGCCGTCGAAGAAGCGGTGCGCCTGAAGGAAAAAGGCGTGGCCACCGAGGTGATCGCGGTGAGCTGCGGCGTGGCCCAGTGCCAGGAGACCCTGCGCACGGCCATGGCCATCGGCGCCGACCGGGCCATCCTGGTCGAAACCGATGCAGAACTGCAGCCCCTGGCCGTGGCCAAGCTCTTGAACGCCCTGGTGGCCAAAGAGCAGCCGGGCCTGATCATTCTGGGCAAGCAAGCCATTGACGACGACGCCAATCAGACCGGCCAGATGCTGGCCGCTTTGGCCGACCTGCCCCAGGCCACCTTCGCCAGCAAGGTTGAAGTGGCGGGCGACAAGGTCAACGTCACGCGTGAAATCGACGGTGGCCTGGAAACCCTCTCCTTGAGCCTGCCGGCTGTTGTCACCACCGACCTGCGCCTGAACGAGCCGCGCTATGTGACGCTGCCCAACATCATGAAGGCCAAGAAGAAGCCGCTGGAGACCGTCAAGCCCGAAGACCTGGGTGTGGACGTGAGCCCGCGCCTGAAGACCCTGAAGGTCAGCGAGCCGCCCAAACGAGGTGCGGGCGTGAAGGTGGCCGACGTGGCCGCCCTGGTGAACAAACTGAAAACTGAAGCCAAGGTGATCTGAACATGACCGCACTCGCAAACATTCTGGTGGTGGCCGAACACGACAACGCGACCATCAAGGGCGCCACCCTGAACACCGTGACCGCAGCCATCCAGGCTGGTGGCGACGTGCACGTGCTGGTGGCCGGCCACAACGCAGGCGCTGCCGCTGCAGCTGCTGCTCAGATCGCCGGTGTCAGCAAAGTCATCCACGCCGACAGCGAAGCCCTGGCCCACGGCCTGGCCGAGAACGTGGCCGCCCAGGTGCTGGCCATCGCTGGTGCCTACAGCCACATCGTGTTCCCCGCCACTGCAGGCGGCAAGAACGCTGCCCCGCGCGTGGCAGCCAAGCTCGACGTGGCGCAGATCAGCGAAATCAGCAAGGTCATCAGCGCCGACACCTTCGAGCGCCCGATCTACGCCGGCAACGCGATTGCCACCGTGCAAAGCGCGGACGCCATCAAGGTCATCACCGTGCGTACCACGGGCTTTGACGCGGCGGCGGCCACGGGCGGCAGCGCCGCGGTGGAAACCATCGCAGCCCAGGCCGACAGCGGCAAAAGCGCCTTCGTGGGCAGCGAGATCGCCAAGAGCGACCGCCCCGAGCTGACGGCGGCCAAGATCATCGTGTCGGGTGGCCGTGCCTTGGGCAGCAGCGAGAAGTTCAACGAAGTGCTGACCCCGCTGGCCGACAAGCTGGGCGCGGCGCTGGGTGCCAGCCGCGCCGCGGTGGACGCGGGCTACGCGCCCAACGACTGGCAGGTGGGCCAGACGGGCAAGATCGTGGCGCCGAGCCTGTACGTGGCCTGCGGCATCAGTGGCGCGATCCAGCACTTGGCGGGGATGAAGGACAGCAAGGTGATCGTGGCGATCAACAAGGACCCGGAGGCACCGATCTTCAGCGTGGCCGACTATGGCCTGGAGGCTGATCTGTTTGCGGCCGTGCCAGAGTTGATCAGCCAGCTTTGAACGCCCCCCTGTGAGCCTTGACCTGAGGCCCCCGGCCTCAGGCGCCCCCGACACCCCAAGACACTCTGGAGAGAGACATGACATACCAAGCCCCCCTCAAGGACATGCTGTTCGTGATGGACCACCTGGCCGGCCTTGATGGCATCGCCGCCCTGCCCGGCTTTGAAGACCACGGCCGGGACACCGCCGAAGCCGTGCTGGAGGAATCTGCCAAGTTCTGTGAAGGCGTAGTCGCACCTCTGAACGCGCCCGGCGACAAGAACCCGTCGGCCTGGAAGGATGGCGAGGTCAGCACCACGCCGGGCTTCAAGCAGGCCTTCGAACAATTCGCGGCCGGCGGCTGGCAAGGGGTGGTGCATCCCGTCGAGCACGGTGGCCAAGGCTTGCCCAAGCTGATCGCCACGGGCTGCATGGAAATGCTGCATGCGGCCAACCTGTCGTTTGCGCTGTGCCCCATGCTGACCGATGGTGCCATCGAAGCCCTGCTGACGGCGGGCAGCGACGAGCTCAAGCGCATCTACCTGGAGAAGATGATCTCGGGCCAGTGGACCGGCACCATGAACCTGACCGAGCCCCAGGCCGGCTCGGACCTGGCCGCCGTGCGCACCCGGGCCGAGCGTCAGGACGATGGAAGCTACCGCGTGTTTGGCACCAAGATCTTCATCACCTACGGTGAGCACGACATGGCCGAGAACATCGTGCACCTGGTGCTGGCCCGGGTGCCGGGAGCGCCCGAAGGCGTGAAGGGCATCAGCCTGTTCGTGGTGCCCAAATACCTGGTGCAGGCGGACGGCAGCCTGGGCGCGCGCAACGACGCCCACTGCATCAGCATCGAACACAAGCTGGGCATCAAGGCCTCACCCACGGCCGTGCTGCAGTTTGGTGAGCATGGCGGCGCGGTGGGCCACCTGGTGGGCGAAGAAAACCGGGGCCTGGAGTACATGTTCATCATGATGAACGCGGCCCGCTTTGCCGTGGGCATGCAGGGCATCGCGGTGTCCGACCGGGCCTACCAGCAAGCGGTGGCCTTTGCTCGCCAACGCGTGCAAAGCCGTGACCTGGCAGGCTCTGCCGGGCCCGTGGCCATCATCGAGCACCCCGATGTGAAGCGCATGCTCTTGACCATGCGTGCGCTGACCGAGGGTGAACGCGCCCTGGCCTATGTGACGGCCGCCGCCAGCGACCAGGCCCACCACGCCCCCGATGCGCAGCGGCGTGCCCGGTACCAGGCGCTGTACGACTACCTGGTGCCGGTGGTCAAAGGCTTCAGCACCGAGCTGGCCATCGACGTGACCAGCCTGGGCGTACAGGTGCACGGCGGCATGGGTTTCATCGAAGAAACCGGCGCGGCGCAGCACTACCGCGACGCCCGCATCCTGAGCATCTACGAGGGCACCACCGCCATCCAGGCCAATGACCTGGTGGGGCGCAAGACCTTGCGCGATGGCGGCGCCATGGCGCAGCACCTGTGCGCCCTGGTGGCCAGCACCGAAGAAGACCTGGCCGTGCATGGCGAGCCCGAATGCGCGCTGATGCGCGCGGCCCTCACCCCGGCACGGCAGGCGCTGGAAGCTGTCGTGGCGCACGTGCTGGCCCATGGCAAGACCGACCCCAAGTCGGTGTACGCCGGCGCGGTGAGCTACCTCAAGCTGGCCGGCTACGTGTTGTGCGGCTGGCAGATGGCCCGTGCCTTGATGGTGGCCCTGGAAAAGCGCAACGAAGACCCCGCCTTCTACGGCGCCAAGGTGCACACCGCGGTGTTCTATGCCCAGTCACTGCTGCCCCTGGCCGATGCCCTGGCCAGCGCCATCGTGCAAGCCGGGGGCAACACCCAGGCCATGCCCGCCGATTTGTTCTGACCTGCCTCGGATCTGCCAACATGACACAAGACCTGCAGGCGCTCTACCGGCAAAAACGACTGAGCGCTGACGCCGCCGCGGCCCTGGTGCAATCGGGTGACACCGTGTTTCTGGGCGAATTTGCCCAGAGCGTGGAGGCCTTTGACGCGGCCCTCGCCCTGCGCGCCGGCGTGCTGCGTGACGTGAACCTGATCACCACCACCCGCGCCAAACCTCTGAAGTGCGTTGAAGCCGACCCCCAACGCGAGGCCTTCGTCTGGAACGACTGGCATTTCTCGGGCCTGGCACGCCAGGCCGCTGAAAAAGGCCTGGCCAGCTACATCCCCCTGTGCTACCACCAGGGCCCGCAGAACGTGATGCTGTACGAAGAGCCCGAGGTGGCGGTGGTGCAGGTCACGCCCATGGATGCCCATGGCTTCTTCAACCTCTCAACCAGTTGCTCGCTCACGCCCGCCTACCTGCGCAAGGCCCGCAAGGTGCTGGTGGAGGTGAACACCCGCGCACCGCGCTGTCTGGGCGGGCTCGATGAGGGCATCCACCTGAGCCAGGTGAATGGCGTGATCGAGGGCCCCAACAGCCCCCTTCTGCAACTGCCGGCCACCCAGGCCGGTGCGGCGGACACCACCATCGCCGGCTACGTCATGGGCTTGCTGGAAGACGGCGCCACGATTCAACTGGGCATCGGTGCCTTGCCCAACATCGTGGGCGCGCTGATCGCACAAAGCGACCTGAAAGACCTCGGGGTGCACACCGAGATGCTGGCCGACTCGTATGTGGACATGTACGAGGCCGGCCGCATCACCGGCCAACGCAAAGCGCTGGACCGCGGCAAGATGGTCTACACCTTTGCCATGGGTTCGCAAAAGCTCTACGACTTTCTGCACAACAACCCGGCCGCCGCCATCTACCCCGCGTCGTACACCAACGACCCCTGCGTGATCGGCCGCAACCCCAAGGTGGTGGCGATCAACAACGCCATCGAGATTGACCTGTTCACCCAGGTGTCCAGCGAGTCGACTGGCACCCGACAGATCTCGGGCACCGGTGGGCAGTTGGACTTCATCCTGGGCGCCTACAAATCGGAAGGCGGCAAGGGCCTGATCTGCCTCAACTCCACCTACCGGCAAAAAGATGGCACGCTGGCCTCGCGCATCGTGCCGACGCTGTCGCCAGGCTCCATCGTCACCTGCCCGCGCTCGCTGGTGCATTACGTGGTGACCGAGTTCGGCTGCGCCCAGTTGAAGGCCAAATCGACCTGGCAGCGGGCCGAAGCCCTGATCAACATCGCACACCCGGATTTTCGGGAGCAGTTGATCCAGGATGCCGCCCGCCTGGGGGTGTGGCGGCGTTCGCAGCGGGTGCTGTGACCTGAGGCAGCGGCCCGGGGGCCGTTTCAGGTCGCCGGGGCCTTGGCGGTGGCCCCCGCACATCGCTGCTGCGTGCCAGCGCCACAAAGGCCTGCAGGTAGTCCACCTGCACATCGGCCTCGCGGGCGCCCAGGTAGATCTGCTTGGCAATGCCTTGCTCGCCCAGGCGCACCGGCTGGATCGGCAAGCGGGCCGCGTACTCTTGCACCAGCCAGCGTGGCAGCGCGGCCACGCCCCGCCCGCTGGCCACCATCTGCAGCATGATGTCGGTGTTCTCGATCGGCTTGTGACGCCGGGGCAGCACGCCCGCAGGCACCAGAAACTGCTGGTAGATGTCGAGCCTTTCGGGCGATACGGGGTAGCTCAGCAGCACTTCAGACGCCAGTTCAGCTGGCTCGACAAAGAGGTGGTCAGCCAGCCAATGGCCCTGGCCCACCACCAGCACCTGTTCATAGTCAAACACCGGCTCGAAATGCAGGCCCGGCTTGAACACCGGGTCGGGCGTGACCAGCAGGTCGATCTCGTAGCCAAACAGCGCACCGATGCCCCCGAACTGGAACTTCTGCTTCACGTCCACTTCGACATCGGGCCAGGCCGCCAGGTAGGGCGCCACGATCTTCAACAGCCATTGGTAGCAGGGGTGGCACTCCATGCCAATGCGCAGCGTGCCGCGCTCACCCTGGGCAAACTGCTTCATGCGGGCCTCGGCCAGCTCCAACTGGGGCAGCACCCGGTTGGCCACTGCCAACAAGTACTGGCCAGCCTGGGTCAGGCGCAGGCTGCGGCCTTCGCGCAACCAGATGTCGGTGCCCATCAACTGCTCCAGCTTTTTCATGGCATGGCTCAGCGCGGGCTGCGTCAGGCACAGGGTCGAGGCTGCGGCCGTCATCGAACCCTGCCGATCCACGGCCTGGATGATGGCCAGGTGAATGCGTTCAATCATGCCGATCCATGAGCAAAATTTATCGAACTCTGAAATAAGATCATTTTACGTCATCGCATGTCGTCTCTAACCTTGCGTCATCTCCAACCTTGATGACATTGAAGAAGACAGCATGGTCCGCACACACAACCTCGGCTTTCCCCGCATCGGCGCCCAACGCGAACTCAAGTTCGGCCTGGAGGCGTACTGGAAGGGTCAATCCACACTGAACGATCTGAAGGCCTTGGGGGCCGCCCTCCGACAGCAGAACTGGGCCGATCAGGCCCCCCTGGACCTGGCCCCCGTGGGCGACTTTTCGTTCTATGACCAGGTGCTGGACCTGAGCTTCACCCTGGGCAATCTGCCCGAGCGGGTGCGCGGCTTTCAGGGCGACGCGCTGGACAACTGCTTCCGCGTGGCCCGCGGCCGCTCGGCACAGCCTGCCGAGGCCCATGCGGGCTGCGGTAGTGGCTGTGGTGGCGGTGTGGCGGCCGGCGAAATGACCAAGTGGTTCGACACCAACTACCACTACATCGTGCCCGAGTTCACGGCGGCCACCGCGTTCAAGCTCGATGCCAGCCGCCTGCTGGCGCAACTGGCCGAGGCGCAGGCCCAGGGCGTGAAGGCCAAGCCCGTGCTGATCGGCCCGGTCACCTACCTGGCCATCGGCAAGAGCAAGGACGGCTCGGATCGACTGAGCCTGCTGGAGCGCCTGCTGCCGGTGTATGCCGAGCTGCTTGACGCCCTGGCCGCCCAGGGCGTGGAATGGGTGCAGATCGACGAACCCATTCTGGCGACCGAGCTGGATGCCGATTGGCAACATGCCTTCAACACCGCCTACCACCACCTCAAAGCGGCCAAGGTCAAGCTGCTGCTGGCCACCTACTTCGGCCAGTTGCAAGAAAACGCCTACCTCGCAGCCAACCTGCCGGTGGCCGGCCTGCATGTGGACGCCATCAACGACCGCGAAGGCGTGCAACCCTTGATCAACCTGCTGCCCGCGCACAAGGTGCTGTCGCTGGGCGTGATCAATGGCCGCAACATCTGGAAGACCGACCTCCATACCACCCTGGACTGGCTGGAGCCCCTGGCTCAGCAACTGGGTCAGCGCCTGTGGATCGCACCCTCATGCTCGCTGCTGCACGTGCCGGTGGATTTGGCCAGTGAACAGAAGCTGGATGCCGAGATCCTGTCCTGGCTGGCCTTTGCGCGCCAGAAGCTGGTCGAGCTGCAGGTGCTGGCCCAGGCCTTGAACGAGGGCCGCGAGGCGGTGCGCGAGGCCCTGGACGCCAACCAGGCCGCCCTGGCGGCCCGCCGCGCCTCGCCACGCGTCAACAACCCCACCGTCAAACTGGCCGTGGCCCGCATCACCCAAGACCTGGGTCGCCGTGAAAGCACCTATGCCAACCGCGCCCCCAAACAGGCTGCGCTGCTGAAGCTGCCCAAGTTTCCGACCACCACCATTGGCTCGTTTCCGCAGACGGCCGAGATCCGCCAGGCACGCAGCGAATTCAAGGCCGGACGGCTGGACCTGCCGGCCTACCAGGCCGCCATGCGCCAGGAGATTGAGCGTGCGGTACGCGAGCAGGAGGCCCTGGGCTTGGACGTGCTGGTGCACGGCGAGGCCGAGCGAAACGACATGGTCGAATACTTTGGCGAGCAACTTGACGGCTATGCCTTCAGCCAGTTCGGCTGGGTGCAATCCTATGGCTCGCGCTGCGTGAAGCCCCCGATCCTGTTCGGCGACATCAGCCGCCCGCACCCCATGACGGTGGAGTGGACCACCCATGCCCAGTCGCTGACCCCCAAACCCATGAAGGGCATGCTGACCGGCCCGGTGACGATCCTGAACTGGTCTTTTGTGCGCGACGACCAACCGCGCTCGCAGTCGTGCCGGCAACTGGCCCTGGCCATCCGCAGCGAAGTGCTGGACCTGGAAAAGGCCGGCGTGCGCGTGATCCAGATCGACGAGGCCGCCCTGCGCGAAGGCCTGCCGCTGCGCCGGGCCCAATGGCAGAGCTACCTTGACTGGGCGGTGGAGAGCTTTCGCATCAGCGCCAACGGAGTGCGCGACGAAACCCAGATCCACACCCACATGTGCTATTCGGAGTTCAACGACATCATTGCCTCCATCGCCGACATGGATGCTGACGTGATCACCATCGAGACCTCGCGCTCAGACATGGAACTGCTCGATGCCTTTGACCACTTCAGCTACCCCAACGAGATCGGCCCCGGCGTGTACGACATCCACTCGCCCAACATCCCGAGCGAGCAGCACATGATCGATCTGATGAAGAAGGCCGCCGAACGCGTGCCCTCAGAGCGCCTGTGGGTCAACCCCGACTGCGGCCTGAAGACCCGCCAATGGCCCGAGGTGATCCCGGCGCTGACGCACATGGTGGCGGCGGCCAAGGCGCTGCGTGCAGAGCTGGTCTGATTGGGCTGTGTGGGACCCCCGGGGGGGGAGGGGCGAAGGCTGCGCACTGAGGGGGGATCCGAATATGCGCAACGAACCTCAACGACCGTTGTGCAGCGGGTGCTGTCCTACGACTTGATGAGTTCGACGCCTGACAGCAGCCATTCGCGAGGCGGCGCAGATGGCGCCGTCCTGACGGAGGACTGTGGAATACCCCGCGGGTGTGGCGACAGCCAACACATACGTCAATCAGGCCAGCCGCTTAGTAGCACTCCCATCCGACGACCTGTCCGCCATCGCCCTGGATCACAAGTAGGTTCCTTGCCGCGGCGGCTCTTGACCTGGCTGCGGTAAGAAGCACGTCTTTTGATGCCTCGATCTTTACCGCAGTGGATCGCCCCTCGAGCTCCTCTCGCCACTTACTCCCAGCGGGAAATACCTTTCGGATGGTGATGTCGGCGGCGCTTACCTTAGCTTGCCCTTGAAGATACGGTGCGTCGTGGAGACGTAGCTTTGAGAGCGCGCAGGACAGAAGGGCGTCGAAGCCAATTGCGATGGCAATAGCCTCCTTGCAAAACTGCTGTAAGTCAGTTTGAGGCGTGTCCGCGTGGGCGACATGCGCGGCGCGATGCCTCCGAATGGCGGCAGACTTGTAGGTCTCATCCAGGGGAAGTGCAGCAAGACCGAGACGCGACGCTATTCGAGTGATTTCACCCCAAGCATTGTCGATTTGAAAGCACTTCAGCATTCCCTTGATCGTCTCGTCTTGAATGTTGGCCTGGTCGTACCCAAGCGCAAGCGGCATCAAGTCGTACGCTGCCGTCGCCGTAGAGGCAATCTTTTGTGTGTGCTCCTGCACGTATGCAACGCGGTCGGGCTTATTGGGGCGAAGTCCCATCTGATAGCTGATCGCTGATAGGGCCTCGAATGTCACCGCATATTGCAGCTTCTCCGGAAGGCGACCAAAGGGGACGTTAGTTGGACCGACTTCGGACAGGACCTCAGAAATTCGCGACTTGATGAAATCTTCGAGGGCGGCAAAACCAACGACGGCCAAGCCGTTTCGGAGCATGCGCGCCACATCATTGTGCGCTTGTTCTGTCAACGGTCTCGCTTGGACTGCGTCAATTCTCAGCGAGTTGACCAGTGATGCAATCCTGGCATTGAACAATGAGCGGGCATTCGACATGATCAAGGTGCAGCAATGGCTCTCAGCATCTCGTGCATCCTTTGAACACGCATCCGAACGGCCGATGGCGTGTTCGTTCCTTGCGACACCGCCTTCGCAAACTCTAAGTCATCAAGAAAAAGTTTTTTAGTCCCGTTCACCACAAGCTTCTTGTGATTGACCAGCGTATTAATTGCGCTCTTTGGCAACATGGAAACGGCAATCATCTGCGCGTCATACAACGGTGAAATGAGCTGGTCACGCCATCCAGCGGCGTTGGGCTTATGAAAGGCGCGGTCCCCCCAAATTTGCTCGCATGTGCCCAGCGTATTGATGAATAGATTCCTAAGCGCTGCTGAAGCTTCTCCTCTATGCTTGGCCATGTAGTCATCCATAGCTTCGCTAAGCGAGCCACCTGTTGCCTGCCATCGCTCGTGGAGTGTGAAGAACCGGAGGACGTGCTCGATGTCATCCATGTTCCGGAACGCCGCGGACTTGTCATTTGCAATCTTCAGTCTCTCCCGAAGGAACGGTGAGGCTGAAAGTTCGAAGAGCATGTCATTGAGCGGTCCCGAATACGCCACATTCCGAATTTCTTGATCCTTCAGTGTGTCGCCGCCAGTGTTCAGTCGAAGGAACACCTCATACTTCAAGCTCGGGTCCGACTGCTTGAGAAGCGTGGTCACACGAATGTATGGACGAACCGTGAGTGCGTTCTGCAACTGGGCGGGAAGGTCGGCGAATCGTGCCCCCACCAACTCGGGAAACTTCTTGAGACCGCGAAGGCGCAATTCACCGCTCAAGAAATCCTGTATGGCTGTAATGCGCTGCTTCCCGTCGATGACGCTGTATTGCCCGTACTCGTCCTCAGACAAATAAACAGGTGGAACGGGGACATTCAGCAAAAACGACTCAATCAACGCTGACTGCTTTTCCGGGGGCCATCGGTCTCGACGCTGGTAGTGCGGTGAGACGTCGATTGCCCGTTTCTGGACCATGTCGTAGATGGCAAGCAACGAAAAGTCGGACTGCTGTATTACCAAGCTGTTCTGTGCGACCTTGAATCGATCAGTGATGTCTTTTTGCATTGATATTGATTCCCTCGCCGAATTGCAATGGGACATTATGTGGTCGATTTCAACATCAACTTGCGCTGGGCAAGTGGCGATGCGGGACGAGGTAGGTAGCCGAACCGGCGAATGTCTCTATTGGCGTAGGAGAGCACAGGCAGGTCAAAGCCCGTCTCACCCGATTGCCCTGCATGGTGCGGAGTTGCTTCGAAGCAGTCCTTGGTGGACTTCAACAACCAGCCTAAAGCTGCCCCCCGCTCCCAAAGGCCAGCAGACCGCCCCCGGGCCGATATTTCCCATTCGTCCGGACAATGAGCGAGAAAAGGGGTGCCCATCACAGGACCCGCCCCGTTGGCTTTGTCATACGCCTGTTCAGGCGCAACGCCACATGGTGCTCCTGGCTTGGACACGCCCGGCCCTCAGGTGTACTGCTTCTCCAGGGCGTCCCAGCCGGGCTTGCCCACCAGGCGTTGGCGCTCGGCAAACGGCGTGACCAGGCCGCTGGACTCGTGCACTTCCTTCTCGTCGCGCAGCACCGTCAAGGCCTTTTGCATGCCGGCCACCGCGCCTTGCAGGGCCGCGTTGGCATACAGCACGATGCCGTAGCCCAGTTCACCCAATTGCTCGGCATTGAAGATGGGGGTGCGGCCACCGATCACCATGTTCATGAGCTGGGGCTTGGCCAGGCGCTGGGGCAAGGCGCGCACCTCTTCGGCCTGGGTCACTGCCTCGACAAACAAAATGTCGGCACCGGCCTCGGCAAATTTCTGGGCGCGCTCCACCGCGGCCTCAAAGCCGTGGGTGGCGGCGGCGTCGGTGCGGGCCATGATGAGCAGGTTGGGGTCACGCCTAGCGTCGACGGCGGCCTTGATTTTGCTCACCGCTTCTTCGGTGGAGATGACCTCCTTGCCTGAAAAGTGACCGCAGCGCTTGGGCGCCACCTGGTCTTCGAGCTGGATGCAGTCGGCGCCGGCACGCTCCAGGGTTCGTACCGTGTGGTAGACATTGAGGGCGTTGCCAAAGCCGGTGTCGGCATCGACCAGCAGGGGCACGCTCACCGCATCGCGGATGCGCGCGGTGTGGTCGGCGATCTCGGCCAGGCCCATGAAGCCCTGGTCGGGCATGCCGAACCACATGTTGGTGACCCCGGCGCCGGTGACATAGATGGCCTGAAAGCCCAGGTCTTCGATGACTTTGGCCGACAGCGCATTGAAGGCGCCGGGCACGATCAGGCCACGGCGGGCTTCGACGAGTTGTTTGAGTTGTTGACGTGGGGACATGAACTGGAATCCGGTGAGGTTTGGAATCAAGGGGCGCGCGTTCAGAAGGCATCGCCGGGCACGCGCACCCAGCCTTCCATCAGCACGCGGGCGCTGCGGCTCATCAAGGCCTTGGTGACCAGCCACTGGCCGTCGCGCAGCTCGGCCTGGGCCCCCACGCGCAGGGTGCCCGAGGGGTGGCCAAAGCGCACCGCCTCGCGCGGGCCGCCGCCCGCGGCCAGGTTGACCAGGGTGCCTGGCACGGCCGCCGCCGTGCCAATGGCCACGGCGGCGGTGCCCATCATGGCGTGGTGCAGCTTGCCCATCGACAGGGCACGCACCAGCAGATCGATCTCGCCGGCCTGCACCGGTTTGCCGCTGCTGGCGGTGTAGCTGGCCGGCGGGGCCACAAAGGCAATCTTGGGCGTGTGCTGGCGTTTGGCAGCCTCACCCAGGTCGCGGATCAGGCCCATGCGCAGGGCGCCGTGGGCACGGATCGTCTCGAAGCGGGCCAGCGCGGCGGCGTCGCCGTTGATGGCCTCTTGCAGCTCGGTGCCGGTGTACCCCAGCTCGGCGGCGTTGAGGAAGATGGTGGGGATGCCGGCGTTGATGAAGGTGGCCTGAAAACGGCCCACGCCGGGCACATCCAGCGTGTCCACCCACTGGCCGGTGGGGAACATGGCACTGCCACCGTCGTCACCCTCGCCTTCGTCGGCCGGGTCGAGGAACTCAATCGCCACCTCGGCGGCCGGAAAGGTCACGCCGTCCAGTTCAAAGTCGCCCGTCTCCTGCACCTGGCCATGGGTGATGGGCACATGGGCCACGATGGTCTTGCGGATGTTGGCCTGCCAGATGCGCACGGTGCACACCCCGTTGTCGGGGATGCGGTCGGCCGGGATGAAACCGTTGGCGATGGCAAACGGCCCGACGGCGGCCGACAGGTTGCCGCAGTTGCCCGACCAGTCGACAAAGTCGCTGTCGATGGCCACCTGGCCGAACAGGTAATCCACATCGTGCCCGGGTTGGGTTGGGGGCGAGATGATCACCGTTTTAGAGGTAGACGAGGTGGCCCCGCCCATGCCGTCGACCTGCTTGGCGTAGGGGTCGGGGCTGCCGATCACGCGCTGCAGCAGGCGGTCACGGGCCGTGCCCGGCACCTGGGCCGCCGCAGGCAGGTCTTGCAGGCGAAAGAACACGCCCTTGCTGGTGCCGCCGCGCAGGTAGGTGGCGGCGATCTTGATCTGGGGTGCGTGGCTCATGCCGCGGCTCCTTGTAGTTGGGCCAGAAAGTCTTGGGCAAAACGTTGCAGCACGCCGCCGGCCTGGTAGACCGAGACCTCTTCGGCCGTGTCGAGGCGCGAGCGCACCGGCACCTGAAGCAGGCTGCCATCACGGCGTGTCACCACCAGGGTCAGGGGCGCGCGCGGCGCCAACTCACCGGCCACCGCGTAGGTTTCTCGGCCATCCAGGCCCAGCGTCAGGCGGGTGGTGCCGGGCAGGAACTCCAGTGGCAGCACGCCCATGCCGATCAGGTTGGTGCGGTGGATGCGCTCGAAGCCCTCGGCCACCACGGTCTCGACCCCGGCCAGGCGCACGCCCTTGGCAGCCCAGTCGCGGCTGGATCCCTGGCCGTAGTCGGCACCGGCAATGATGATCAGGGGCTGGCGTCGGTTCAGGTAGGTCTCGATCGCCTCCCACATGCGCACCACCTGCCCCTCGGGCTCGATGCGGGCCAGCGATCCCTTTTGCACCTGGCCGTTGACCACGGCCATCTCGTTGACCAGTTGCGGGTTGGCAAAGGTGGCCCGCAGGGCGGTCAGGTGGTCGCCCCGGTGGGTAGCGTAAGAGTTGAAGTCTTCCTCAGGCAGGCCCATGCGGGCCAGGTACTCGCCGGCCGCGCTGTCGGGCAAGATGGCGTTGGAGGGCGAGAGGTGGTCGGTGGTGATGTTGTCGGGCAGCAAGGCCAGCACGCGCATGCCCTTGAGGGTGCGCGGGTGGGCCGCCAGCGCGCCTACGCCCTCGGTGTCCCAGTAGGGTGGGCGGCGGATGTAGGTGGACTGCGGGCGCCAGTCGTACTGCGGACGCACGGTTTCACCGTCGTCGCGGCGCAGGGCGAACATGGGCTCGTACACCGCGCGAAACTGCTCGGGTTTGACGGCCTGGGCCACGATGGCATCGATCTCTTCATCGCTGGGCCACAGGTCCTTGAGGCGGATGTCACGGCCCTGCACCACGGCCAGCACATCGTTCTCAATGTCGAAGCGGATGGTGCCGGCGATGGCATAGGCGACCACCAGCGGCGGCGAGGCCAGAAAGGCCTGCTTGGCATAGGGGTGGATGCGGCCATCAAAGTTGCGGTTGCCCGACAGCACGGCGGTGGCGTACAGGTCGCGCTCGATGATTTCTTGCTGGATCTTCGGGGCTAGGGCCCCGCTCATGCCGTTGCAGGTGGTGCAGGCAAAGGCCACGATGCCAAAGCCCAGGGCCTCCAGATCGGCCAGCAGGCCGGCTTCTTTGAGGTACAGCTCGACGGCCTTGGAGCCCGGGGCCAGCGAAGACTTGACCCAGGGCTTGCGCGCCAGGCCCAGGCGGCGTGCGTTGCGGGCCAGCAAGGCGGCGGCGATCACGTTGCGCGGGTTGCTGGTGTTGGTGCAACTGGTGATGGCAGCAATGATGACAGCGCCATCGGGCAGCAGGCCCTGTGCCTCTTCGGCCTGGGCGGCAGCCAGCTTGTCGGGGCCGGCGATGCCGCGCTCCACCAGCGCCGTGGTGGGCAGGCGCCGGTGCGGGTTGCTGGGGCCCGCCATGTTGCGCACCACACGGGCCAGGTCAAAGCTCAGCACCCGCTCGTACTCGGCCGTGGCCAGATCGGTGTGCCAGAAGCCGGCCGTCTTGGCATAGGTCTCCACCAGCTGAAGCTGCTCGGGGCTGCGGTCGGTCAGGCGCAAATAGTCCAGCGTCTGCTGATCGATGTAGAACAGCGCTGCCGTGGCACCGTACTCGGGGCACATGTTCGAGATGGTGGCGCGGTCACCGATGGACAGGCTGTCGGCGCCTTCGCCAAAGAACTCGACATAGGCGCCCACCACCTTCTGCGCGCGCAGGAACTCGGTCAGGGCCAGCGCCATGTCGGTGGCGGTGATACCGGGCTGGCGGCGCCCCGTCAAGCGCACACCCACGATGTCGGGCAGGCGCATCCATGAGGCGCGGCCCAGCATCACGTTCTCAGCCTCCAGCCCGCCCACGCCCACGGCGATCACGCCCAACGCGTCCACATGCGGGGTGTGGCTGTCGGTGCCGACGCAGGTGTCGGGGAAGGCCACACCGTCTTGCACGTACACCACCGGCGACATTTTTTCGAGGTTGATCTGGTGCATGATGCCGTTGCCCGCCGGGATCACATCCACGTTGGCAAAGGCCTTCTTGGTCCATTCGATGAAGTGAAAGCGGTCTTCGTTGCGCCGGTCTTCGATGGCCCGGTTCTTGGCGAAAGCCTCGGGGTCAAAGCCGCCGCACTCCACGGCCAGCGAATGGTCGACGATCAATTGCACCGGCACCACCGGGTTCACGGCGGCCGGGTCGCCCCCCTCGTTGGCGATGGCATCGCGCAGGCCGGCCAGGTCCACCAAGGCGGTCTGGCCCAGGATGTCGTGGCATACCACGCGCACCGGAAACCACGGGAAATCGATCTCGCGGTGGCGCTCGATCAATTGGCGCAGGTAGCTGTCGAGCTGGGTCGGGTCAGCCCGGCGAACCAGGTTTTCGGCATGCACCCGGGCCGTGTAAGGCAGGCGCGCCCACGCGCCAGGCTGCAGGGCATCGACCGCGGCGCGGGCGTCGAAGTAGCTCAGGCCCAGGCCTGGCAAAGGGGATCTGAAACAGGAATTCATGGCAGGTTGCTGAAGAGGAATTGTGGCGCGGATGGGCTCAGGTGCGCTGATCCAGGGGCACGAACGCCTGATCTTCGGGGCCGACATACTGGGCACTGGGGCGGATGATCTTGCCGTCGATGCGCTGCTCGATCACATGGGCCGACCAGCCCGAGGTGCGGGCGATCACAAACAGGGGCGTGAACATGTCGGTGGGCACGCCCATCATGTGGTAACTGACAGCGCTGAACCAGTCGAGGTTGGGGAACATCTTCTTGGCCTCCCACATGACCGATTCCAGGCGCTCGGCGATGTCGTACATCTTGGTGTTGCGCTGCTCCAGCGACAGCTCATGGGCCACCTTCTTGATCACCCCGTTGCGCGGGTCACCGACGGTGTAGACCGGGTGACCGAAGCCGATCACCACCTCCTTGCGTTCGACGCGGTCACGGATGTCGGCTTCGGCCTCATCGGGGTTGTCGTAGCGTTTCTGGATTTCGAAGGCCACCTCGTTGGCGCCACCGTGCTTGGGCCCGCGCAGGGCGCCGATGCCACCGCAGATGGCCGAATACAGGTCAGAGCCGGTACCAGCCACCACGCGCGAGGTGAAGGTGGAGGCATTGAACTCGTGCTCGGCATACAGGATGAGCGAGGTGTGCATGGCGCGCACCCAGCTGTCGCGCGGCTTCGCGCCATGCAGCAGGTGCAGGAAATGGCCGCCAATCGAGTCGTCATCGGTCTCCACCTCGATGCGCTTGCCGTTATAGGCAAAGTGGTACCAGTACAGCAGCATCGAACCCAGCGAGGCCATCAGCTTGTCGGCAATGTCACGCGCGCCGGGGTGGTTGTGGTCTTCCTTCTCGGGCTTGACGCAGCCCAGCACCGAGACGCCGGTGCGCATCACATCCATCGGGTGGGTGGACGGGGGCAGTTGCTCGAGCGCGGTCTTGACCGCCGCCGGCAAGCCGCGCAAGGACTTGAGCTTGCCTTTGTAGGCGGCCAACTCGGCCTGGTTGGGCAGCTTGCCGTGCACCAGCAGGTGGGCCACTTCTTCGAACTCGCAGGTGGTGGCGACGTCCAGGATGTCATAGCCCCGGTAGTGCAGATCGTTGCCGCTGCGCCCCACGGTACACAGGGCGGTGTTGCCGGCAGCGGTGCCCGAGAGGGCGACCGATTTCTTCGGCTTGAAGGTGGCTGGCGCCGGGGCTTGCACGGTCTCGGTACTCATGTCGGGGTCTCCTGTTGGTTATCAAAACGATCCATCGCTGCGGGGCGGCCTGAGGCATCGACCGCCACCATCTCAAACACGCCCCTGAGGGCCTCGTCCAGCGGCACACCGGGCGCATCGGCTAGGCCGGTGACGCAGACCGTCATCGAGCTGCGCCCAACGCGACTGACCCAGGCCCGCAAAAGCAACTGATGGCCGACCGGCACGGGGTGGTGGAAATCCACAGCGCTGACACCGGCCATCACGACCTCACGCTGCGCCAGGCTGCGCGCGGCCAGAAAGGCCGCTTTGGCCAGCAGTTGGAGGCCCTGGCCTGCAAACAGGGTGCCGTGGTGATTGGCCAGGGCGGGCAACACCAGTTCTCTGAGCTCGACGGTTCCAGGGGGGCTTGTCATGCTTCGCAATTTACGCAAAATGCACCCGTTCAAACAGGCCTGAAAAGGCGAATATTTGCGAATGAATTTCGCAAATCAGCAAATTTTGCGAATTTTCAGGAAAGCCACTGCGGATGAAAAAGACCTTCATGGGCGTGAAACTGCGCCGACTGCGCGCAGAGCGCGGGCTGTCGCAGATCGGCCTGGCCCAGGCCCTGGGCCTGTCGCCGAGCTACCTAAATCAGTTGGAGCAGAACCAGCGCCCCTTCACGGTCTCGGTGCTGCTCAAGCTGAACCGGGCGCTGGGTGTCGACATCCAGGAGTTCTCTGAGGATGAAGAGGCCTGCCTGATGGCGGGGGTGCAAGAAGCCCTGGCCGAAGCCCCGGAGCCCATCTCGCTGCCAGAGTTCCAGGAGCTGGCCTCCCAGATGCCCGCGGTGGCGCGAGCGGTGATCGACATGCGGCGGCGCCAGCACGAACTGCAGGGCCGGTTGGAAGCCCTGTCGCTGCAACTGGGCGACAACCGAAGCCTGGATGAACCTGTCGTCCACCAACCTTTCGAGTTGGTGCGGGATTTCTTCTTCAACCACCAGAACCACTTCGACGGTCTGGACCGCGCAGCCGAGCGCCTGGCAGCAGAGGCCGACAGTGGGGATGACCCAATCGCGCGGCTCGCCTGGCTGACGCAGCGCCTGGCCGGGCACGGCATCCTGGTGCGGCACGATCCGGGGCCGCAAGGCAGCAAGCGCCGCTTCGATGCCAGGCACTCGACACTGACATTGGCTGGGCGCCTGGATCCCGCCCAGAAAGCCTTCCAGATGGCGACCCAGCTGGCGCTGACTGAGTTCCCCGCCGAGCTTGATGCCCTGACCCAGGTGGCCCCATTCACCCGCCATGAGCCAGCGCGCCAACTGGCCCGCCTGGGCCTGGCCAACTACTTCGCAGGCGCACTGCTGCTGCCCTATGGACGTTTTTTGCAGGCGGCCGAGACGTTGCATTACGACATCGAGCTGCTGGGCCGGCTCTTCGGCGTCGGCCTGGAGACGGTCTGCCACCGACTGAGCACTTTGCAGCGCCTGGGCGCACCGGGCGTGCCCTTCTTCTTTGTTCGGGTGGACCGGGCTGGCAACATCTCCAAGCGCCAGTCAGCCACCCACTTTCATTTCAGCCGCATCGGTGGCACCTGCCCGCTGTGGAATGTGTACGAGGCTTTCTCGCGCCCGGGTCAGATCCTGGCACAGCTGTCCAGCATGCCCGATGGTCGCCGCTACCTGTGGGTGGCACACGCGGTCACCCACGGCGAGGCCGGATATGGCTCACCGCGGCGCACCTTCTCGGTCGGACTGGGCTGCGATGTGCGCCACGCGCATCGCCTGGTCTATGCGCGCGGCCTGGATCTGCAAGACCCGGCGGCCGCCACGCCCATCGGCATGGGTTGCAAGGTCTGCGAACGACATAACTGCCCGCAGCGCGCCTTTCCCTTTGTGGGCCGCGCCCTGGCGGTGGACGAGCACGAGAGCCCGTTCGCGCCCTATGGCTCACTGGGCGGGGATGCAGCAGGGGGCGTTTGACCAGGCCCGCTGCCTGCAGCATTTCACACCGGCCTTTGAACCGGTGCCCTCGTCATACCCAAAGGCCTATTTTCAAGCTCCAACCTGCGTTCCATGTCTGCATGGACAATCGGGTGATCAGATGCCAACGATCTCACCCCCGATTGCTGCGCGACGCCTGCAACCATGACAGCAGTTTTCGCATTTGAGATGCGGCCTGCGAAACCTGCAAATATTATTTTTGGACATTTTCCCCATGGAAATCAAAGTCAACTTTCTGGATAAGCTTCGTCTTGAAGCCAAATTTGATGACTTCACGGTGATCGCCGATCAGCCCATTCGCTACAAGGGCGATGGGTCGGCCCCAGGGCCTTTTGATTATTTTCTGGCATCCTCCGCCCTGTGTGCCGCGTATTTTGTCAAGCTGTATTGCAACACCAGAAACATACCGACCGAAAACATCCGGTTGTCACAAAATAATATTGTCGATCCAGAAAACAGGTATCAGCAAATATTCAAAATCCAGGTGGAATTGCCACCGGACATCACGGCCAAAGATCGCCTGGGTATTTTGCGCTCCATTGAGCGCTGCACGGTCAAAAAAGTGGTTCAGACCGGCCCCGAGTTTGTGATCGAAGAAGTAGAAAATCTGGATGCCGATGCGCAATCGTTGCTGACGGTTAATTCAACCTCTGATATTGCCACCTACATCCCCGGAAAAGACCTGCCTCTGGAGCAAACCATCGCCAACATGTCTGGCTTGCTGGCCAACTTGGGCATCAAAATAGAAATTGCCTCTTGGCGCAACATCATTCCGAATGTCTGGTCGCTGCATATTCGCGATGCGCACTCACCCATGTGCTTCACGAACGGCAAGGGGTCCACCAAGGAAAGCGCCCTGGCATCAGCGCTGGGCGAATACATTGAACGGCTCAGCTGCAATCATTTTTATGCGGGCTCATTCTGGGGGTCAGACATTGCCGAAGCCAGCTTTGTTCATTATCCGAATGAACGTTGGTTCAAGGCCGGTAAAAAAGACAAATTACCACCTGAAATCCTGGATGAGCATTGCCTAGCCATCTACAACCCGAGCGGCGAGTTGCGTGCCTCGCATTTGGTCGACACCAACTCTGGCAACGCCGCGCGTGGCATCTGCTCACTGCCCTATGTGCGCCAGTCGGATGGCAAGGTGGTGTACTTTCCGTCCAATCTGATTGAAAACCTCTATGCCAGCAACGGGATGAGTGCCGGCAACACGCTGGCCGAAGCGCAGGTGCAATGCTTGTCAGAGATTTTCGAGCGCGCAGTGAAGCGTGAAATCATCGAGGGCGAGATGGCCCTGCCCGATGTGCCGGCGCAGGTCCTGGAGAAATACCCAGGCATTCTGGCGGGCATTCGAGCCCTGGAGGAACAAGGGTTTCCGATTCTGGTGAAGGATGCCTCTCTCGGGGGGCGTTACCCCGTGATGTGCGTCACCTTGATGAACCCTCGCACGGGGGGCGTTTTTGCCTCATTTGGTTCACACCCTAGCCTGCAGGTGGCACTGGAGCGCAGCCTGACAGAGTTGCTGCAAGGTCGCAGCATTGAAGGGCTCAATGACTTGCCTCAACCCACCTTCATCAGCAATGCGGTGACTGAACCCAATAATTTTGTGGAGCACTTCATTGATTCCAGCGGCGTGGTGTCTTGGCGGTTTTTCAGCGCGCAATCTGACTTTGAATTTGTCGAATGGGATTTTTCTGGCAAGGGTGAAAATTCCAATGCGCAGGAAGCGGCCACTTTGTTCGGCATCCTCGACAAAATGGGCAAGCAAACCTATGTGGCGGTGCATGATGAATTGGGCGCCACAGCGTGTCGAATTCTGGTGCCGGGTTATTCGGAGGTCTATCCCGTGGAAGACCTGGTCTGGGACAACACCAACAAGGCCTTGCTGTTCCGCAACGACCTGCTGAATCTGCATCAATTGACCGACGATCAACTGGAGGCCCTGCTGGATCGCCTGGAAAACGAAGAGCTGGACGAATATGGCGACATTGCCACCCTGATCGGGATTGATTTCGACGAAAACACCGTGTGGGGGCAACTCACCGTTCTCGAGTTGAAATTGCTGATCCAGTTGGCCTTGCAAAGGTTGGAGGAAGCCCACGAAGGGGTGAAGTCTTTCCTGCAGTACAACGACAACACGGTTGACCGGGGCTTGTTCTACCAAGCGTTGAATGCGGTGCTCGATGTGGTCCTGGACGAAGACCTGGAACTCGACGACTACATGGTCAACTTCCGTCGCATGTTCGGCGACCCGCGCATGGACGCCGTGACGGGCTCGGTCGACGGCACGGTTCGCTTCTTTGGCTTGACGCCGACCAGCCTGCAGCTCGATGGCCTGGACCGCCACAAGCGCCTGCTCGACAGCTACAAAAAGCTGCACGCCGCACGGGCGCGTGTGGCGCAACCCTGATGACTTGACGCAGGCCCACAGGCCACCCGGCCGCCAAGTGCTATCAGCCCGGCCTTTTGCCCAGCAGCCGCTGACTGCCCACAAAGACCAGCATCAGGCTGAACCCGGCCGCCAGCGTCGTCAGCCAGGGCCCGGGCGCCAGTGGCACAAAGTGGAACGGGGCCGCCAACCAGGGCACGGTGGTGATGGCACACAGCGCCAGCAGCGTGCCGCCCAGCACCCACAGGCTGACCGGTGTGAGGCCCTTGAACAAACTCAGCCCGTTCACGCGGCCCTGGCGGCTGGGCAGGATCAACACGGCATTGGCCACCACCAGCAACACAAAGGCCACCGTGCTGGCCAGGCCCGCCGGGTGGCCCTGGCTGAGCAGCCATGCATAGGCGCCCACCACCGCCCCACTGACCGCCCCCCCTTGCAACAAACTCAGCAACACGTGGCGCAGGCTGAGCAGCGGTTCGTCGGTGCGCCGCGGCGGCCGGTCCATGAGGCCGGTGGCCCCAGGCTCGGCCTCGAACACGATGGAGCAGGCCGGGTCGATCACCAACTCCAGGAAAGCAATGTGCAGGGGCGCCAGCACCAGCGGCAGGCCGAACAAAGCTGGCAGCAGGGCCAAAGCGATGATCGGGACATGCACGGCCAGGGTGTAGACCATGGCCTGGCGCAGGTTTGCAAAGGTGAGCCGGCCACGCGCAATGGCCTGCACGATCGCTGAAAAGTCGTCGTTCAGCAGCACCAGAGAGGCCGCCTCGCGGGCCACATCGGTGCCACGCTGCCCCATGGCGATGCCGATGTGCGCCGCCTTGAGCGCGGGTGCGTCGTTGACGCCGTCGCCGGTCATGGCCACCACTTCGCCCTGGGCCTTGAGCGCCTCGACCAAGGCCAGCTTTTGCTGGGGCCTGATGCGTGCAAACACACTGACCTGGCCCAGGCGGCCCGCGAGGTCAGTGGGGGACAGGCTGGCCAGTTCGTCGCCAGTGATGACCTGATCGTGCGCCATGCCCGCCTGGGCCGCCACGGCCCGGGCAGTGCGTGGGTGGTCTCCCGTGATCATGACCACCCGGATACCGGCCTGACGGCACTGCGCGATGGCGGCCGGCACCTCAGGTCGCAACGGGTCGGCCAGCCCGACCAGGCCCAGCCAGACAAACTCGAAATCGTGCTGGCCGGCCGGCCAGTCCTGGGCACTGCGGTGCCGGGCCTTGGCCACCCCCAGCACCCGCAGGCCCTGGTCGGCCAGTTGCGCCGCTTGCGCGCTGACCGCAGAACGCTCAGCCTCAGGCAGGTGGCACAAATCGGCCACGGCTTCCGGCGCGCCTTTGGAGGCCACCCAGTCAACCGGGCCGTTCTGATCACGCCACAGGTGCGACATGGCGAGCAAACCAGGCGACAGCTCGTACTCGCGCACCAGGCGCCATTCGGGGTGCAGGTGCTCGGTGCCCACCAGATGGGCCCCGGCAAAGCGGTGGAAGGCCTGCTCCATGGGATCGTGAGGGTCGATCTCGCTGGCCAGCACCGCGTACTCCAACAGCTCGTGGAAGGCCTCGGGCAGCGCGTCAGGGCCCTCTGCCATCGGGTCCAGGGTGTTCAGTGTCTGGGTGCCGGCACACAAGGCTGCCACGGCCATGCGGTTCTGCGTCAGCGTGCCGGTCTTGTCCACACACAGCACGGTGGTCTGGCCAAGCGTCTCGATGGCATTCAGGCGCCGGGTCAGCACCTGCTGGGCGGCCATGCGCCGGGCGGCAAGTGCCAGAAACACGATCATGATCACCGGGAGCTCTTGCGGCAGCAGCCCCATGGCCAGGGTGATGCCTGACAACACGGCCTGCAGCCAATCGCCCCGCAACACGCCCAGCAGGCCCACCAGCAAGGCGCACAACGCGAGGCCGATGAACACCAGCTGACGCGTCAGCCTGGCCATCTCTTCGCGCAGCGGCGAGGCCTGCAAGGCAATGGTGTCCAGCGATTGACCGATGCGGCCCAGCTCGGTTCGCTGGCCAGTCGAGGTGACCTGAAGCAGCCCTTGCCCGCTGACCACCAGGGTGCCGGCGTACACGGCTTGGCCAGGTTGTTTGGCCACCGATTCCGATTCGCCGGTGAGCATGGATTCGTCGGTGGCCAGCTCATGGGCCTGCAGCAGGGTGCCATCGGCCGGTATGCGGTCGCCTTCGGCAATCATGAGCAGGTCTTCGCGCACCACCTCGCGGCCCGCCACCCGCTGCGCCACACCGCCACGGACCACCAGGGCCCGCGGGCTGGACAGGTCGCGCAATGCGTTCAAGGCCTGGTCGGTGCGGCGCTCCTGCAGCACCGTGATCGTCATGATGACGACCACGAAACCCAACAGGATCATCGCCTCATGGGCATCGCCCATGGCCAGGTAAATGACGCCCGCGCCCAGCAGCAACAGGAACATGGGCTCACGCACCACATCCCAGGCCATGTCGCGCAGCGTGCGCCGCTGGCTGACACCGAGTTCGTTGGGGCCCTCGTCACGCAGACGCTGGGCCGCTGCGGCAGGCTCCAGGCCGGTGGGTGGCGTTGTCGCTTGGGAAGGCTCGGTCGGGGATGCGGACATGTCTGAAACTGTGGGGCAGGTGAGCGCCCCGAAGAATGACCTTGCGCAATTTATACGCCTGATCCGTGACACCGCCATCCGTGCAGCCTCGGCGCGGCGCTTATGCGGCCTTGTTGCGAGCGCCTTTTGCCTTTTGCCTCTTGGGCGGGGGATCCCCCTCCTCTGCACGGCCAAGCACCGGGTCAGGCCCTCGGCTCACCGCAAAACCCCATGAACGATTGGGATATTCACTGGCTAATAGACGACTGGTCTAATACATCCGTACCATTCACTCCTATGAAACCCGCCCACGCCGACACCCGCCAGCACATTCTGGACACTGGCAATCGCATCATTGCCAGCAAGGGGTTCTCCGCCGTGGGTCTGAACGAGATCCTGCAGGCGGCCGAGGTACCCAAGGGATCGTTCTACCATTACTTCAAATCGAAGGAGCAGTTTGGCGAAGCCTTGCTCGAATCGTTTTTTGAAGGCTATCTGGGCCGCATCGACAGCCTGTTCGAACGCACCGATCTGAACGCCCGCGAACGCCTGCTCGCCTACTGGCAGCAATGGCAGTCCACCCAATGCCCCAGCGGCGGCGACCAGCCCTGCCAGGTGGTGAAACTCAGTGCCGAAGTGTCCGACCTGTCTGAACCCATGCGCATGGCGCTGCATGACGGCACCCAGCGCGTCACGGCACGGTTGGCCGAGGTGATCCGCGCTGGGCAGACCGATGGCTCGATGGCCAAGCTCGAACCCGAGGCCACCGCGGGTCTGCTCTACCAGCTGTGGCTGGGTGCCAGCCTGCTGAGCAAGGTGCACCGGCAGACCCAATCGCTGGAGCAGGCCATGGCGTTCACTCGGCAACTCCTCACCCCTTGAATCGGCTCAGCCTTTCAGGATTTTTTGAAACCCAAACTAGACGACCGGTCTAATTTAAATGGACAACACTCACGCCATCACCCGCCGCACCCAGGCGCCCCGGGCCGTTGGCACCGCGGTCGTCCCCACCCTTTGCCTTTCTCTGTCTGCCTCAACCCGGGCCCCTGTGGCTCTCTCAACCTGAAAGTCCTTGACCTCATGACCACCTTGTTCGACCCCGTCCAAGCCGGCGACATCGCCCTGCCCAACCGCATCGCCATGGCCCCACTGACCCGCAACCGTGCCCCCGGCGGCGTGCCCACGGCTGCCATGGCCGACTACTACGCCCAGCGCGCCAGCGCTGGCCTGATCATTGCCGAGGCCAGCCAGATCAGCCCCATGGCGCAGGGCTACCTCGACACCCCCGGCATCTACTCGACCGAGCAAGTGGTGGCCTGGCGGCAGGTGACCGACGCCGTGCACGCCCAGGGCGGACGCATCGTGCTGCAGCTGTGGCACGTGGGCCGCATCTCGCACAACTCGCTGCTGCCGGGCGGCGCGGCCCCGGTGTCGCCCACCGCGGTGGCCGCCAAGACCCACACGTTCACCGCCGAAGGCTTTGTGCCCGTGTCCACCCCTCGGGCCCTGGCGGATGACGAGATCCCGGCCCTGCTGGAGGACTACCGCCGCGCCGCACGCAACGCCATCGAAGCCGGCTTTGACGGCGTTGAAGTGCACGGCGCCAACACCTACCTGCTGGAGCAGTTTCTGCGCGACAGCGTGAACGACCGCAGCGGCCCCTATGGTGGCCCGATCGAAAACCGCGCCCGACTGCTGCTGGAAGTGGTGCGCACCGTGGCCACCGAGATCGGCGCCGGCCGCACGGGTCTGCGCCTGAGCCCCATCACCACCTTCGGCGGCAGCGCCCCGGTGGACAGCCAGGCCCAGGCCCTGTATGGCCACGTGGTGCAACAGGTGGCTTCGCTGGGCCTGGCCTACCTGCACGTGATCGAGGGCGAAACCGGTGGGGCGCGCCAGCCTGAAGGGGCCCCTGCCTTTGACTACGCCGCGCTGCGACGCGCCTTCCCGGGCACCTGGATCGTGAACAACGGCTTCAGCCGCAGCGAGGCCCTGGAGGCCGTGGCCAGCGGCACCACCGATGTGGTGGCCTTCGGCCGCCCCTTCATCGCCAACCCCGATCTGGTGCGACGCCTGCGCGAAGACGCCCCGCTGAACCCCTTGCGCGCCGACAAGCTGTACGGCGGCGGGACCGAGGGCTACACCGACTACCCCACGCTGGACGCTGTGACGGCCTGAGCGTGGGCTTGAGTGGGGCTTTTCACGAGGGATGGCCTCGGTGTGAGCCGATCCGTGTGACATGCGGACCCACACGGCGCACCCCTGGCACCCCCGCCTGATCAAAGCGACCCCAAGTGCTGCCAGGGCCTCACGGGCATTTGATACTGCCCGCGCGGCCCGGGTCAACGCCGGGGCGCCAGGTGAATCCCTGCCAGCATGCAGCGCACCGAGCCACCGGCCATCTCAATGGTGGGCACGTTCAGCGGCAGCAGCCGGGCACTCTGGCCGATGAGGGCCTTCTGGGTCGGCGTCAGACTGTCGTGGGCACGCTGCGACAGGGCCAGCAGGCGCCCTTCCCGGCCCGACAACTCCAGCGCATTGCCCGCAAACTCGGCGATCTGGGCCGCACTCAGGGCGATCACCTCGCGGCCCGATTCCTCCAGGCGGGCCCGCAGTTCGGCGGCACGCCTGGCATCGGGGATCAGGTCCAGACCGACCAGCGCAAACTGGGTGGCAATGCACATCAGTACATTGGTGTGGTAGATCGGCTGGCCCTTGGCGTCGGCGGTGTCGAACACCAGGGGCTCGAAGCCGAAATGGGTGCAGAAACGCTCCAGGGCCACCGCATCGGCCCGGTTGGAGCGGGCCGTGTAGGCGACCCGGGCCACGTGGTCCAGCACCATGGCGCCTGTGCCTTCCAGAAACAGCCCGTCGGGCTCCAGCCCCGAGTAATCGATCACGTCCTGCACCCGATAAGTGCTTTTGAGCATCTCGATCACATCGCTGCGGCGCTCACGCCGGCGGCTGGGCGAGTGCATGGGATACAGCGCCACATGGCCGCCCGGGTGGGTGGAGAACCAGTTGTTCGGGAACACCGAATCGGGGGTGTCGCGCTCGCCATGGTCCTCAAACAGATGCACCCGCACACCCTCGGCCTCCAGCCGGGCCGCTGCTGCGGTGACCTCGTCACGCGCGGCTTCGGCGATGCGCTGGGCCGCCTCACGCTCGGCCGCCTGCTGAAAAGCATTGTCGGCCGCGGTTTCAGGGTTGGGGGTGAAGTGGTGCGGACGCACCATCACGACGGCCGCCGGGGCCTGGATCGAGGGCATGGAAGGCATGGGCTCAACGGTGTGCAAGCAACGGGAATAAGCGCGGGGCGGCCGTGGCCGCTCAGGCCACGCGGCGCAAGGCGACCCGCGCGGCACTGGCACGGGTGTGGCGAAACAGATCCTTGGGGTCATCGGCCTCAGGCACCAGCTCGACCTCCACGCCCAGTTGGTAGCGGGTGGACTGTGCCAGCACGTAGCGCAAGGTGGCGTAGTCCTCCAGCGCAAAGCCCACCGAATCAAACACTGTGACCTGTTCGGCACTCTGGCGCCCGGCTTCAGTGCCGGCCAGCACCCGCCACAGGTCCACCACCGGGAAGTCGGCCGGCAGTTGCTGGATGTCACCCTCCACCCGGGTCTGCGGCTCGTACTCGACAAACACGCGAGCGGCCCGCAACACATCGGCATGCAGCTCGGTCTTGCCCGGGCAGTCGCCCCCCACCGCGTTCAAGTGCATGCCGGGCTCGATCATCTCGGGCGTGAGAATGGTCGCGCAGCGCTTGTCGGCCGTGATCGTGGTCACCACATCGGCCCCGCGCACGGCATCGGCGGTCGAACTGGCGCGCCGGATCCGCAGCCCGGGGCAATGGGCCAGGTTGCGCACCAACTTGTCGGTAGCCCGAGGATCGAGGTCGAACGCGGCGATCTCATCAATGCCCAGGTGGTGGTGAAAGGCCAGGGCCTGGAACTCGCTTTGCGCCCCGTTGCCGATCAGGGCCATGCAGCGTGAATCGGGTCTGGCCAGCGCCCGCGCCGCCATCAGCGAGGTGGCGCAGGTGCGCAGCGCCGTGGCCAGGGTCAGCTCCGACAACAGCACCGGGTAGCCCGTGGCCACCTCGGCCAGCACCCCAAAGGCCATCACCGTGTACAGGCCCCGCCCCGTGTTGCCAGGATGACCGTTGACGTACTTGAAGGCGTAGTGCTTTGCATCGGACACGGGCATCAGCTCGATCACACCGATGTCGGAGTGGCTGGCCACGCGCGCCGTTTTGTCGAAATCGGCCCAGCGCACGAAATCGTCGCGGATGGCATCGGCCAGTTCGCCCACAAAGCGGGCTACGCCCACCTCCTGCACCAGGCGAGACATGGTCGGGACATCGATGAAGCGGGTCATGGCAGGGTCTTTCAGGCTGCGCTCAGCCAGTGGGGATGACAGAATTTTTCCCGTGAGACGCGCCAAAATGAACCCTTCAATCTGTCACTTTTTACGGTTTAATGCACAGATTGCTTTATTCAACCGTCAATCTGCCCATGGACGACATCGACCGCCAATTGCTGGCCCTGCTGCGCGACAACGCCCGCCTGCCAGTGGTCACCCTGGCCGCCAAGCTGCGCGTGGCCCGGGCCACGGTGCAGAACCGCATCGCCCGGCTGGAGGCCGACGGCACCATCGTGGGCTACACCGTGCGCCTGCGACCGGCCGCCGAGGCGCAGCGCATCCGCGCCATGACCAGCATCGCCGTCGAGGGCGCGCATGGCCCCGAGGTGCAACGCACCCTGCGCGGCCACCCCAACATCGTGGCCCTCTACAGCACCAATGGCCGCTGGGATCTGCTGGCCGAGATCCGGGCCGACAACCTCGAAGAGTTCGACCGCGTGCTGGGCACCCTGCGCACCGTGCCCGGCATCGCCAACACCGAGACCAGCCTGCTGTTGTCCACTTACAAGCTGGGATAGAGCATGTTCAGGCGCCACGACGTTCAGAGCCGGCGATCAGCCCCTTGGGCGCGACAAGCCCAGGTGGTCCCGCAGCGTCGAGCCCTCATACTCACGGCGTGCCAGCCCGCGCCAACTCAACGCCGAATCAACTCCGGCAGCACCCGCTCGGCAAAGTCACGCAGACCCTTGGGCAGCACCGGCGCCATCACATTGAAGCCATCAGCCCCATAGTTCACAAAGCGCTCTTCCAGTTGGTCGACACATCGCTGTGCGCCGTGCGGCTCAAGACTTCAGATCGATCGCCTCGGGTGCCCACGCCATTGGCCAGGAACAGCAGCTCGAAACGAGCCACCTCGGCGATCTCCGCCAATTCACGGTATTGACGGATGTTGAGGCCGGCGCCGGGCAAGGTATCCGGGTGGCGCCAGGCCGCGCTGTGATGCCCGGTGGGGTACAGAAAGGCGCCAAAGCGCAGAAAGCCAGGTCGCTTGGCCACAGGTCGGTCTCCGGGATGCGCTCAAGGCGCCAGGTCAACGTCAGCCAATCAATTGATGGGACGGTCGAATGGAGAACCTGAACCTCGGTCACAGTCCGAAAGCCAGGCCAGGCGACAGCATGCAATCAGCCAACGGCCAGCGCTGGATCGGCGAATTCAGACGGCGGCTGGCAGAACAAAAGGCACACGCCCCTCGACCGGGTGCCCGGGATCGGTATACCCAGGGGTAGAACTGTGACCAGCGGGCACCAGACGGTTCAACTGGGCTGCGCACAACGCAGCGCTGAAGGCACGAGGGTCGCTGACGATTTGGCTGGACAAAGGCATGCAGTGGTACGCCCCCGCCAATGGTCGCAGAGGTCGCCAGCGGGTCTTCTCCGACGCTGCCATCCGGTTTTGCCTGAGCATCAAATGCTTGTTTGGCCCGGCCCTGCGTCAAAGCCTGCTGCGCTTGGCGGGGCTGGCCTGGAAGGTGCCGGACTTCAGCACCGTGTTCCGGCGCCAGAAGACACTGCGGGTGCAATTGCCCTATCGATCCAGCGCCATGGCGCTGGACCTGCTGGTGCACAGCACCGGAAACATGGGCGTCAAAGTGGCTGGCGGCAGCGCCGCCGACCTGGCCACCAGCCTGCAGCAAGAGCGCCCACGCTACAGCCGGCCCATCCGCACGGCGGGGATCTCGCTGCGCTGAGGGGGCAGCCCCAAACCTCAGGCCAAGGCGCTGCGTTGGCTCAAGTGGCGAGCGGCAAACTCGACAAACCAGTCCAGGCTCTCGGGCTGCACCAGGGCGTCGCGGCGCACCACCTTGTCTGGCGCATGGCCGAGCATCAGCTTCTTCACGGGCAACTCGAGCTTCTTGCCGGTGATGGTGCGCGGAATGGCCGCCACCTGCACGATGTCGTCAGGCACATGCCGCACCGACAGCCCTGACCGCAAGGCCTGGCGGATGCGCTGGCGCAGAGGCTCGTCCAGAGTGAGGCCTGGGCGCAATTGCACGAACAAGGCCATCCAGGAAGGCTGGCCCAGATACTCCAGGTCGACCACCAGGCTGTCGGCCACCTCTTCGAGTTGCTCGACCACGCGGTACAGCTCGGCAGTGCCCATGCGCACGCCCTGGCGGTTGATGGTAGCGTCGGAGCGCCCATAGATCACGCCGCCGATGGCATCGGGCCGGGGCACCAGGCGCAGCCAGTCACCATGGCGCCACACCGCTTGGCCGGCCGCATCCTGGAAGGTCTCGAAATAACTTTCACGCAAGCGGCTGCCATCGTCGTCACCCCAGAAGTAAAGGGGCATCGAAGGCAGCGGGTTCACACAGACCAACTCACCGACCTCGTCGATCACCGGCCGCGCGTCGTCGCTCCAGGCCTCGACCCGTGCGCCCAGCGTGCGGCATTGCATCTCGCCGAGGTAGACCGGCAAGGTGGGCAGGCCGACCAGGAAGCCCCCGGCCAGATCGGTGCCACCAGAGACGACATTCAGCCAGAGGTCGAGCTTGACGGCGCTGTACAGCCAGGCGCACGCCTCGGGGGACAGCGGTGAGCCGGTGGAACCGACGGTCTTCAGGGCCGACAGGTCGGCAATGCGGGCGGGTATGACATCAGCCTTCATGCATTGCTGGTGGATGGCCGCGCCGGCGCCGAAGAACTGCACCTGAGTGCGCCCGGCCAGCCGCCACAGATGGCCCCAGTCTGGCTCGGCCCCCGCGCCTGTCACGCTGCCGTCGTACAGCACCACGCTAGCGCCGCCCAGCAGGCTCATGATGTGGGCGTTCCAGACCATCCAGGAGGTGTTCACCGCCCACAGCACGCGGTCGCCGGGGTGCAGGTCGTTGTGCAACACCATGTTGACCATGCCGTTGGCCAGCACGCCGCCATGGCCATGCACGATGGGCTTGGGCAGGCCGGTGGTACCGGAGGAATAGAGGATCCACAGCGGGTGGTCGGACGGCAAGGGCTGGGGCCTCAGCTCTGGGTCACCCGCCACGGCCTGGGCCCAAGGCAGCCAGCGCAATGGCATGGCGGTGGGTGGGGGCTCGGCCTGGGCATCGAGGTGCGCCACCCACAGCACGGCCTGCACGCTGGGCAGGCCCGCCAGGATCTCGCCCAACGCGGCGCGCCGATCAAAGGGCTTGCCGGCATAACGGTAGCCATCCACCGCTACCAGCACCTTGGGCGCGATCTGGCGGAAGCGGTCACCCACGCTCAAGGGCCCCATGTCGGGGGCGCACAGCGTCCACACCGCACCCAGACTGGCAGCCGCCAGAAAAGCCACCAGCGTCTGCGGGATGTTGGGCAGGTAGCCCGCCACGCGGTCGCCCTCGCCCACCCCCAGCTCGCGCAGGGTGGCCGCAACCGAAGCCACCTGGCGCCGAAGCTCTAGCCAACTCAGTTCCCCCGCGCCCATGGCTTCGCTCTCGTAGACCACGGCCGGTGTCGCCAGCGACGTGTGCCGTAGCATCTGCTCGACAAAATTGAGGCGAGCCCCCGGGAACCACGAGGCGTTCGGCATCTGCGAGCGCGCCAGCATGCGCTGCGGCGGCGGGTCGAAGCGCAGATCGAAAAACTGCAGGATGGCTGACCAGAAGCCCTCCGCATCGTCGACCGACCAACGCCACAGCGCTTCGTAATGGTCGAAGCGCAGGCCGCGCTCGCGCGCCAGCCAGGCTTCAAAGGCGGTGATCAGGGCCTGTGATCGACGTGCTTCATCAGGCACCCATAAAGGGACGGCAGCAGGCAAGTGGTCTGTCATGGTGATTCAGGACTCCGAAGTGAAGCCGATTTTCTTGATGTTGCCGCGCCACATCTCTGTCTCGGCACGCAACTGGGCCGCCAGCTCGCGCGGGCCCAGGTAGCGCGGGGTCATGCCAAAGTCGGCCAGGCCACGGGCAAAGTCGGCCTGCCCGACCACGGCACGGGCCGCGTCGGCCAGGCGCTGCACCACCGGTGCGGGCACCTTGCCCGGCAGGAACAGGCCGAACCATTCGGTCATGTCCAGTTCGTAGCCCTGTTCACGGTAGGTGGGCAGGGCGGGCATGAAGCTGCTGCGCTCGTTGCCCGACACGGCCAGCAGACGGATCCGGCCCGATTTAAGCTGGGGCAAGAAGCTGCCTAGCACCGAGGAATAGGCCGCCAACTGGCCGCCCATCAGGTCCTGCAGGCCCGGGGCATCGCCGCGGTAGGCGACGTGGGTCAGCTCCACGCCGGCCATCAAGCCCAGCAGGCAGCCCACCAGGTGGGGTGTAGAGCCGGCAGCCGGCGAGCCAAAACTGGCCTTGCCCGGGTTGGCCTTGGCCCAGACGATGAAATCGGGGATGCTGCGCACGCTCTCCGGCACCGCCGGCCCCACCGCAAAGGCAAAGGGAAACGAACAGACCATGGCCACAGGCACCTGATCTTCGGGCCCGTAAGGCAGCTTGCGGTAGGTGAAGGGGTAGATGCTGAAAGGGGCTGGCGGCGACAACAGCATCGTCAAGCCGTCGGGCGGGGACTCCTTGAGTGCCGCCACCGCGATCTGGGTTCCCGCACCAGGCTTGTTGTCCACCAGCACTTGGCCGGCGTAGGTGCCACGCAATCGGTCGGCCACCCGGCGTGCCACGTTGTCGGTGCTGCCCCCGGGCGGAAAGCCCACCAGCAGGCGGGCCAGTTCGGGCTGCTGGGCCCAGGCGGCATGGGGTAGGCCACCCAGCATGCCAGAGGCGCCCAAAAGGCCCAATCGGGCAGTGAATTGACGGCGGTTGCTCATGGTGATGTCTCCTTCGGCTGGGGTCTGTTGAGGTGTCCGTGGCGCATGGCCTCTCGATTCGGAAGCCTTTGACCCGGCAGGCGCCAATGTGCCTCAGAGCCCCAGGGCACTCTGTCGAAGGATTGCTGCGCCTGTCGAAACCCTGCGCTGCCTCGGGAAAACCCCGCCCTCGCGGATCAGGACGCGCGCCGGTAGGCCGACGGCGTCATGCCCCAGTGCTGGCGGAAGGACTGCGTGAAATGAGAGGCCGAACGATGGCCTGTCTGGCGGGCGATCTCCTCCAGGCTCTGTCGGCTTGCGCGCACCGCATGGGCGGCGGCCTCGAGGCGCTGCAGTTTCAGCCAGGCATGAGGTGCCGCGCCAAACGAGGCCCGGAAGGCACGCGAAAAATGAAAGGGGCTGAGGTCCACCAACTGCGCCATGCGCTCGACCGTCCAGTGCCCGGCCAGGTCGGTGCGCAAGGCCTCCTCAACCTGCTGCATCTGGTGCCTGGACAGCCCGGCCTGGGCCCGCGAAGCCCCCCGCACTGTGACGTAATGCCGCATCAGGTGCAGGGCGATGGCCTCGGCCATGTGCTGGCCGAACTGGCTGTCCAGCGAGGTGTTGGAGTCCAGAGAGGCCAGCAGCAATTGGGCAAACCCCGCCAACAAGGGATCATCGCGCCCGAAGCAGCTCTTGAGCGCCACCTGCTCGTGCGCCACGCGCTCGAGCCAGGCGGGTGACAGATCCATGTGCAGGTTGTCGCGAGGCAAGGCACTGCGCCAGAACGAGGGGAGCCCCGCAGGAACCACCACGGCCTGCCCAGGTTGCCAACGCGACGACTCGGTCACACCACCTTGACGTTGCAGCAATTGGGTGGGATGCGCCCGCCGCACCAGAATGCTGTGACTGGCCGTGGGCGGCACATACAAATCGCCCTCAGGCCCCACCTGGTGCCAGAACACCAGGCCCGGCCAGGGCCGATCGTGGCTGGAGCGTTTGACGGCGTGCGGCAACAGCTTCCAGGGAGTCGAATCAGGCGAAGCCTGCTCGAGCGCCTGCCAACGGCCCAGATCAAAGCCGCTGGGCACGTGTCTGGAGGCATCAAAACGCGAGTCGGATGGGTACATGGTCAGCCGCGGGCTCCGAACTGGAGACAGGGCACGCAACATGATGCCACGTGGCAGCCCTGGCCGTCTGGCTCAGCCCCCACCTTGCTTGCTTATGCAACAAACTTCTTTGGCTATGAAGACGGCTTTTCATAACATTTCGGCATGACTGGAGCGGAGCCTAAGGCCCGCCCAGACGCTCAACGAATCAAGCCCTTCTTTCATGCCCTTGAACCTTTCTCGCGGATCACGGCGTCAGTTGAAAGCCCTGTGGTGCTGATGGAGCAACACCCAGCGGCCGATCACCGACGAGGGCGTCACCCACAGCGTGACACCGGACCTTCAGGCCGAACGCTACCCGCCCGACCTGGCGCAGCGGGTTCTGGCTTGTCCGATCAGGGGCTCAACGACGGCACAAGCAGAACGGGTCTGCCCCTTACCTTCGGTCATGTCCCAAGGTGGCGTAGGCCACAGGGTCCAAGGACTTCAAGCGCAGAGCCGCGCCCCATCCTGCGAGCCCTGCACAGGGCAACAAGGCGAGCAGAGCCCAAGACAAGGTCTGGCTGGCCCCTGTCAAGACTTGAAAGTTGGGCACTGCGAGAGCAAACACAAAGCTCAGACCCAGCAGGGCCGCGAGCGGCATCCAGAAAATTCGAAACCGGGTGAAAGCGTGCGCATCGCGACGAAAAAACACGATCACTGCGATCGCGGTCGCCATCATCAACAGCAATAGGCACACGGTCGCGATGTTGCTGAGCCACGAGAAAAGGTGAAGAACGGGGTCGGCCTTGAACACAGCAAACAAGGCCACCACGATCAGGCACAGCACGGTCTGCAACAGCGAGGCCACATGGGGGCTTTTGTACTGTGGGTGGGTGCAGCCAAGGCGCCTGGGCAGCAGGCGTTCCCGACCCATCGAATAGAAATACCGGGCGGTAGAGTTGTGAAACGCGATCAATCCCGCATAGATGCTGATGATGAACATGCCGCGCAAGAGAACGGTCAATGAATGGCCCGCATAGGTGTCGGACAGCAGGTAGAGGAAATTGGTCGGATCACTCAGCCCGGTAATCGTCGCCTGCACGCGCTCGGAACCCGTGCCGATCACCAGGCACCACAGCGAAAACGAATAGAAGCACCCGACCAGTATCAGGGCCGAGTAGGTGGCAATCGGGATACTCCGTTTCGGATCCTTGGCCTCCTCGCTGTAGATGGTGGTGGCCTCAAAACCGATGAAGGCTGCGAAGCAAAACAGGATCCCGATCGAGGGATTCCCGGCACTGAGGGCCGCAGGCTGAAATGACGAAAACTCGATGCCATCGGCACCGCCACGGTTCAGAATCAGCACGTCCAACAGCAGCACAAATGCGTACTCGGCTACCACGAAGCAGGCCAGGATCTTGGCCGAAAAATCGATCTGGTGAAACCCGAAGTAGGCGACAGAGGCAATCGCCGCGATGGCGATCGCCCACCAAGGCACGCTGAGGTCGAACTGGGCACGCAATGACTCCGAAACCACCTCGCCGAGCAGGCCGTACAGCCCAAACTGCAAGGCCAAAGACCCCAGAATGGCGATGAATGCTGCAGCCCCGCCTGCCGAACCGCCAATCCCACGCGAGACCATGGCGTAGAAACCACCGGCGCTGGTGACGCAGGTGCCCATGGCGGTGTAGCCCGCAGCAAACATCAGCAGCAGCAGCAGGGCCAGGACCACCAGTGCGGGCGTGCCAGCGCCATTGCCCAACATCATCCCGATGGGAAAGCCACCGGCCACCACACTCAGCGGGCTGGCTGCGGAGATCACCAACAGCGTGATGAACCACGAACTCAGGGTTCCTGAGCGCAGGCCCGTGGCGTCATCGGGCAGGCGGGGCATCGAAGGGGTGCGTGAATCCATAGGTATTTTGATCAGCAAGTGAGGTCTGTTCGCGGGTGTCATGCGAACGATTCCGGTGTCGTTCACGCGTCCATTGGTCTGAGGGCTGACGCAAAGTCTAGGCCGACCTCCCTGGAGCCGATAGCCCAGATTGGCATGCGGGAACACCGGTCCAGGCACCAAAGGAGTGCAGCCAAAACGAAATTTCAAAACCCCTCACCAAAAGCGATCATTTCTCAAAACAAAATTTCAACAACACAAACTCAAATATTTTTCTATTTGTTTTGCTTTTTTATTTCATTGTGATAACTTTGCATTTCGCCATCCGTAACAAGAAAGACGGATGACAACCCGTACTGCTTGGCCCATCAGCTCAAGCCAGTGTCTTCCAGGAAGATTGACAAAGGACTTGGAATGCTTGCTGCACTCAAGAAATGGGCCGTGTTGGGCCTGTTGCTCGCCACCACCACGGCATGGACTGAATCGGCCGTGGCGCAAACGAATTGGCCTGCGCGGCCGGTGAAAATCATGGTGCCCTATCCCCCCGGCACTGGCCCGGATGTGATGGCCCGATTGGTCGCTGAAGGGCTGGCCAAAGAGCTGAACACCAGCTTCATCGTGGACAACAAGCCGGGTGCCAACGCCATCATCGGCACTGATGCGGTGGTGAAAGCCCCTGCCGACGGCTACACGTTCTTGCTGCTGGATCGCCTGACCTTGTCGGTCAACCCGCTGCTTTATCAACCGCTGCCGTTTGATGTCCGCAAAGACCTGGTCTCCGTCAGCAACATTGCCGATGTGAACCTGTATCTGGTCACCAGCGCTCAGTTGCCGGTGACCGATTTCGCCTCGTTTCTTCAGTACGTGAAGGCCAACCCAGGCAAGGTCACCTTTGGCACGGGAGGGGTGGGCAGCATCATGCATCTGAACATGGAACTGCTTCAGGCCCGGACCGGGATGGAGTTTCTGCACGTACCGTACAAGGCCCTTGCGGAGGTCATCCCGGCGATGCTGGGAGGCCAAGTGCAAGTGACTTCGGGCGGGGTCGAGGCACTGCTGCCCCATGTCGAAAAGGGCACGTTGAAATTGCTCGCGGTGGGCGCGCCTAAAAGAGCACCCATCACACCCCAGGTCCCCACCATCCTCGAAGCTGGCGGCGCCGACATGCTGCTCTCCACCTCTTACACCCTCCACGCCAAAGCGGGCACGCCGCCCGAAATACTGGCCAAGGTGAATGCCAGCCTGTTCAAAGTGCTGGGCAGCCCTGAATTGCAAGCCTGGACCGCCAAACGGGGGCTTCATGCGGCGGCATCAAAGCCGGCTGAATTGGACGCGCAGATTGCCCACGATTCAGAACGTGTCGGCAAGCTCATCCGCGAACGCGGCATCCGGGTGCAGTGAGCACAGTGTCGCGCCCACCGCAATCAACCCGCCCAAACCGCCCCCTAACCCACCCGACCTGTGCGCCATGCTGCAGGTCACATCACCTACCGGAGCCCTCCCTGTGTCATCTACCCGACAAGCCGAACACCCCATCCATCCACTGTTCACCCAACGCTGGTCACCGCGGGCCTTCACCGGTGAACCGATCACAGAAGAGCAGTTGCTGACGCTGCTTGAAGCAGCGCGTTGGGCACCGTCGGCCTACAACGCTCAGCCCTGGCGTTGGATCCATGTGCGCCGCGACACACCACACTGGCGCCCCATTCTCGAATCGCTGGTGGAGTTCAATCAGGGCTGGGCGCAGCACGCGGCAGCGCTTCTGGTGTTGGTGTCCGCCAAGCAGGCGGTGTTTCCAGGAAAGCCCGCGGCGGCGCCCAACGCCTGGCACTCATTCGACTGCGGCGCAGCTTGGGCCAGCCTGGCCTTTCAGGCCACCTTGTCCGGTTTGGCCAGCCACGCCATGGCGGGCTTTGATGAACCACGTCTGCGCGCTGCCATTCAACTGCCTGAGACCCACGCCATCGAAACCGTGATTGCGGTCGGGAAACCCGGACGCCAGGATCGCTTGCCCGAAGCGCTGCTCGCCCGCGAAAGTCCGAATGAACGCCTGCCGCTGGCAGACGTGGCCTTCGAGGGCCATTTCCAGAGCAAAGGCTGAAAGGTGTGGCGCCTCAGGCAGCAATCAAGCCGCTGAAATATGTGCCGTGATGCTCGCAGCCGCCCCGACGACCAGATTTGCAAGAAATTCTTCGTTGAAGGCTGCAAAGCGCTCGCTGGGGCCCACCAGGGTGATGCTGCCCAAAATGCGCTGCTTCTCATCAAAGATCGGCGCGGCCAGGCCTGTCTTTTCAGGATCGAGTTCACCCACGCTGATGCAGAACCCCTGTTTGCGGATCTGCAGCATGGTCTTGGAGAAGACCTTCCAGTCGCCTCCAATGCGCTGCACGCCGGGGTGATCGGTGTGGGCATCGAATATCTTGCGCAATTGGCGCGGCAACAGGTAGGCCAGGATCACCCGGGATGTGGCACTGCGAAACAGATCCATGGGTCGCCCGCGCCCAAAGTTCAGGGGATCGACGCTGGCCCCGGGCTGGTGATAAATTGAAATCACGGTCGAGCCATACAGCTCGCTGATCAGCACGCTGAGCCCGGTCTGCTCCACCAGGTGCTGAGTCAGATCGCGGCTGCTGGACAACAGCGGGTGGTACTCGGTCATCAGGCGATCCAGCTCGATCACTCTCGGACCCAGAGCGTAGCCACGGGGCAGACGCACCAGCAGACCGACGTCGCTCAACTCACGCACATAGCGGTAGGCGCTGGCCGGTGCATAGCCCAACTGGGAGCAGATCAACTCCACATCAATCACGGCCTGCTCGGGCTTGAACAGGCTCAAAACATCCAACATGCGTCGAAGGCTATTCATCAATTTATCGTTCTGTGGGAGGGTTGAAGGTCAGATCGACAAGCGTAATCGAACTGCAGTCGAAGCCCGAGACAAAACGCCAAAGAAGGCGCAACGGGCCCCTGCCTGACCCAGGCCCCCGACTTCAGACATGTTGCCGCTATTGGGCCACGATGCGATCCGTCAATCGGGCGGCGGCCCGCACGACCAGATCACACAAAAAAGTTTCCTGAAAGGCCTGAAAGCGCTCACTGCGCCCCACCAGGGTGATGCTGCCTAGCACCCTGCCCTTTTCATCGAACACCGGTGCGGCGACACCGGTGCGATCCGGGTGAAGCTCCCCCCGGCTCAGACAATATCCCTTTTTGCGGATGTCCAGCAGGCTGCGGGAGAAGTCCTTCCAGGCCAGCCCCAAGTGCAGCAATTGGGCACTTTCAGCATGCAGATCGTAGATCCGCCGTATCTGGCGCGGCAGCAGGTAAGCCAGCACGACGCGCGAGGTGGCGCTGTGGAAAAGGTCGATCGGCAAGCCCCGCCCACCGCCTACCGGTCCGGCATCGCTGCCCCGTTGAAGCAGCACATTGATGACAGAGTGACCATGGAACTCGCTGATCAGGGCGTCCAGCCCCGTCTGGGTGACCAAGTCGTCGACCAGGTCGCGACCCCATTGCAGCATGGGGTCATAGGCTGTCATCTGATGCTCCAGCGCGATGATGCGCGGCCCCAAGGCGTAGCCACGAGGCAAGCGCACCAACAAACCCACAGCACCCAATTCACGCAGGTACCGGTAGGCACTGGCTGGGGTATAGCCCAGCTCACGGCAGATGACATCGATGTCGATCACCGACTGGTCAGGCCTGAACAGGCCCAAGACATCCAGCATCCGGCGCAAGCTGTTCATGGTGGGTTCGGGAAGGCTAAGAATGAGAACGCATTGGCAGGACAGTCCAGCGCTGCCAACGATATCGAGGTACCTGAACAATCGGAACCATTGAACAGCAATCGGACAAGGCCGTCCGATATATTGCAGTATTTTGCCTATTGGATTCTATCGCACAATAAAGTGTTATTTTTTTGCCATATTAATACATTTATTTTCATCAATGAAGAACTCATGGACGAGTGATCGCACCAAACGAAAGTACTGTGCTGGACAGTGTCGATTCATGAAAACGGTGCCCGACAGACAGGACAGTCTCTCATTCGACCGCCATATGGCTTTGCCGTACAACGTCGACAATCAGGCCTCGTTCGCTGCGCATCAGGCGCTCGAAATCTGCCCCCACGATCAGCTGAGGCTCGATGCCCCGTGACTGCAGCATCTGCTGAAAAGCCTCGCCATCGGTCACCTTGCGGATGGCTTGCTGCAACCGATCAACCTCGCTCTGCCGCAGACCAGCCGGCGCCAGCAACCCCAACCATGAGCTCAGGGCCAGGCCCTTCATGGCCGGCAGTTCAGACAGTGCAGGCACCTGGGGCATCACACCGATCCGCTGCGCAGAAGTCACGGCCAAGGCTTTGATTCGGCCGTCTTGCACGTGCTGCTGCACCAAAGCCACGGGCAGGATCGCCAGGTCCAGTTGCCCGCCCACCACATCGGTCACGACCTGGGGCGCCGCCTTGTAGGGAACATGCACCCAATCAATGCCTGTGCGCAGATGGATCAGCTCACCCGAGATGTGCAACAAGGAGCCGCGACCATCGGTGCCGAAGTTCAACACCCCGGGATGGGCGCGCGCCCAGCGGATCAGCCCCTCCAGCGAGTCTGCCGGCAAGCCCAGGCGCCCCACCACGGCAAAGGGCATCTGACCCACCACGGCCAAGGCCCGGAAGTCGCGAAAGCTGTCATAGCGCACCGCACTGGGGGTGAGCACAGGAGCCACATTGAGCGGGCTGCTGACCGCGAAAAGCAGCGTCTGACCATCGGCAGCGGCATGGGCGACCTTTTGCGTCCCGAGGGTGCCGAAGGCGCCTGTGACGTTCTCGATCACCCAGGTCTGTCCCAGCAACTGGGCCACGGGCGCAGACAACTGACGGGCGACCCCATCGATGGCGCCCCCCGGTGCAAAAGGAACGATCACGGTGACCGGCTTGCCCGACACCGATTGCGCCATCAAGGGGCTCACCCCAGCCACCCCTGCAAGACCCAGACTCTTCAAGCAAAGCCGCTTGCTCAGCAACATACTGCCCTTTCAGGGCCGATTCAAGGCCCAAACGTTATGGAAACCCGACAGGACACCGGCCTCAGGGGAACTCAATGTGGGCGCGCTTCACCACCGGTTCGGCCTGGTGAAACGCCTCCGCCCAGATGCGCCGTGCCTGCTCAGGCGTACTGCCGATCGGCTCCACTCCCTGCGCCAGCAAGCGCGACCGCAGCTCGGGCGACTGCAGCACTTGACGCAAGGCTTTGGCCAAGGCCTCCTGGACCACGGCCGGCGTGCCGGTGGGCGCAAACAGCGCAAACCAACCCGACTCGGCCATTTGGGGCCAGCCCAATTCGACAAAGGTGGGGGTGGAAGGCAAGGATGGGAATCGACGGGTACCGGTCACGGCCAACGGGCGAACTCGAGCACTTTCAACGCCGGAGCCGATGGCTGAGACCGTGAGAAACACGCTGTCAAGGTGCCCGCCCAGCAAATCCGTGAGCGCAGGAGCAGAGCCTTTATAGGGTACATGCACCCACTGCAGATGGGCCGCATCGGCCAACACCTCGCCCATGACATGGCCCGAGGATCCCACCCCGAAGCTGCCGTAGCTCAGGCCTTGCGCCTTGGCCCGCTGCACGAACTCTCCCAGATCGCGCTCCTTGGCATCAGACCGAACGGCCAGAACCAATGGGGCCTGGCCCACGATGCAAACGATGGCAAACTGCGACATCACCGCCTGGGGACTCTGCGAAGGCTGTGCAGCCAAAGGCGCAATGACGTGCGTCGAATGGCTGCCCAGTAGCAAGGTGTAGCCATCGGCCGGCTGCCGCTGGACACTGCGCCAGGCCACCGCGCCATTGGCACCAGGCCGGTTGTCAACCACCACCGCCTGCCCCAACACCTGCTGAAGCTGCGTTCCCAGAAGACGGGCCAGCGCATCCGTTCCCCCTCCACTGGCAAAGGGCACCACCAATGTGATGGTCTTCTGGGGAAAGGCCAGATCGACAGCGCCGGCGTCGCGTAGCACGCCAGCCCAACCTACCAGTGCCAAGCCAAGCCCCACCAGGCCGGTGCGCAGCCAAGCGCCGCGCGCGCCAATGTGCGCCCGACACCGCAGAGCCAGCGCCGTGTTCATTGGATGCCTGCCATGTTGATGTACTTGATGACCAGGTAATCATCCATTCCGTAGTGCGAGCCTTCACGCCCCAACCCTGATTGCTTGACCCCGCCAAAGGGGGCCACCTCATTGGAGATCAGCCCTGTATTGACGCCAACCATGCCGTATTCCAGGCGCTCTGCAACCCGCCACACCCGCCCCAGATCACGAGCGTAGAAATAGCTGGCCAGACCGAACTCAGTGTCATTGGCCAGGGCTACGACCTCGTCCTCTGATTCAAAGCGGAACAGCGGCGCCAGCGGGCCAAAGGTCTCCTCCCGAGCGACCGCCATGTCCGAGGTGACATCCACCAGAACGGTGGGCTCGAAGAAGGAGCGCCCGAGCGAGTGGGGTTTCCCACCTGTCAGAACACGAGCCCCTTTGGCAAGTGCATCTGCGACGTGCTCCTCTACCTTGGCCAGGGCCTTTTCGTCGATCAGGGGCCCCACACGCACCCCCTCGGTCATGCCGTCGCCGACCGTCAAGGTCTGCACCGCAGCCGTCAATTTGGCAGCGAAGGCGTCATAGACCTTGGCATGGACATACAGGCGGTTGGCACACACGCAAGTCTGCCCCGCATTGCGGTACTTGGACACCATCGCCCCTTCGACCGCCGCATCGAGGTCAGCATCGTCAAAGACGATGAAGGGTGCATTGCCGCCCAACTCCATGGAAACCTTCTTGATGCTGTCCGCGGTCTGCTTCATCAACGTGCGCCCAACCTCCGTCGAACCTGTGAAGCTCAGCTTGCGGACCGCGGGATGGGTCGCCAACACCCGACCGATGTCGCCCGCCGAGCCGGTCACCACCGACAAGACACCCGCGGGAACGCCTGCACGCTCGGCCAACGCCACCAAAGCCAGGGCCGTCAAGGGCGTCTGCGAGGCCGGCTTGAGCACCATCGTGCAGCCCGCGGCCAGGGCCGGGCCTGCCTTGCGAGTGATCATGGCGGCCGGGAAATTCCAGGGCGTGATGGCGGCACACACACCAATCGGCTCCTTGGTTACCACGATGCGCTGACTGCTCAAGGGCGCCGGAATGGTGTCGCCATAGACCCGCCTTGCCTCTTCGGAAAACCACTCGATGAATGAGGCGGCATAGGCAATCTCGCCCCGGGCCTCGGCCAAGGGCTTGCCCTGCTCGGCGGTCATGATGCGCGCCAGATCGTCGACATTCGCCTGGATCAGCTCATACCAGCGGCGCAGGACCGCGGCACGCTCTTTGGCCGTGCGGGCTCGCCAGGCGGGCCAGGCCGCCTGGGCCGCCAGCACGGCCTGCTCAGCTTCGGCGGCACCCAGGCGCGGCACGGAGCCCACGCGCACGCCGGTGGCAGGGTTGCGCACATCAATTCGATTTTCAGAGGAAATCCACTGACCATTGATCAGGCATTGGTCGCGCAGCAGGAAAGGATTTTGAAGATTCAGCATCGCCATTGAGAGTAGAGAAAGCCCCCGAGGCGCGATGCCCCGGGGAAAAACCTGGAGAACAGGCCGCGAAACATTGGATAAGGAGCACGGGCGGTGAAGCCTTGCCCATGGCATGGGAAGCGGCAGGCTTTAGATCTGGGTGATCATCTTGGTTGCCAGGTAACCATCAAACAGCTCGGTTCCCCCCTCGCTGCCAATACCACTGTCCTTGATGCCGCCAAAAGGCAGCTCGGGATGCGCCATGCCAAAGTGGTTGATGTTGACCATGCCTGCCTCCAAACCGTTGGCCACGCGCGTGGAGGTTTGAATCGAGTGGGTAAACACATAAGACGCCAGACCAAACGGAACACTGTTGGCCCTGCGCAGCACCTCGTCCAGATCAGTGAACCGGGTGATGGGCGCAATGGGACCGAAGGGCTCCTCATTCATGACCCGGGCCGTGTCAGGCAGGCCAGTGATCACCGTCGGAGCAAAGAAGTGGCCGGCCCCCGGGAGACGGCCGCCACCGCTGAGCACCTCGCCCCCCTGGCGTGTGGCGTCATCCACCAAGGACTGCACGGCCTCAAGACGTCGTGCGTGCACCAGGGGGCCCATCTGCGACTCCGGCTGCAGGCCATGGCCCACCGTCACCGAGTTGATGACTTCGGCGAAGGTACTCACAAAGCGGTCATACACCCGGCTCTGCACATAGAAGCGCGAGGGCGAAACGCACACCTGCCCGGCGTTGCGCACCTTGAAACGGGCCAGCAAGGTGGCCGCCTGCTCCACATCGGCATCATCGAACACCAGCACGGGGGAGTGGCCCCCCAGCTCCATGCTGACCCGCTTCATGTGGGCACCAGCCAGGGCGGCCAGGTGCTTGCCCACCGGCACAGAACCCGTGAACGAAATCTTGCGCACGAAAGGCGACTCGATCAGGTGCTTGGAGATGGTAGAAGGCACGCCCCACACCACATTGAGCACGCCGGGCGGCAATCCGGCGTCATGGAACAAGTGGGCCAGGGCATCCACCGCACTGGGCGACTCTTCGGGTCCCTTGAGAACCACGGTACAGCCAGAGCCAATGGCGGCCACCACCTTCTTCATGGCCTGGCCCATCGGAAAGTTCCACGGGCTGAAGGCCGCGCACACGCCCACGGGTTCGCGCACCACCCACTGCCGCACGAGGGGATTGCGGGGCGGCACGACGCGGCCGTAGATGCGCCTGCACTCTTCAGCCGCCCACTCGGCGTGCTCGGCGCTGTTGAGCACCTCCGCCACCGCTTCGGCCAAGGGCTTGCCGTTGTCCTGCGTGATGGCCCGCGCAATGTCGCTTGCGCGTTCGCGGGCCAACTCGCCCACCCGACGCAAAACGGCGGAGCGCTCCATGGGTGAACTGCAGCGCCAGGTCTGAAAAGCATGGTCTGCAGCCTGAAGCGCGGCATCCAGGTCTTCAGGGGTGGCCCAGGGTAGTTCACCCAGGGGCTCCAGCGTGGCAGGATCCCGGATGGCCTGGACATCACGTCCTTGGGCGCTCAGGAATCGGCCGTTGATGTAGAGAGAAAGTGGTGGGTACATGGTGCTCAGAGAATGGATGGAGCGGAGGATCTGCCGCGCATCGGCGGCAAAGGCCCAGGGGGAGCGTGCGTCACTCCAGCTTGATGCCAGCCTCACGGATGATTTTTCCGTAGCGCACGGCATCTTTTTTCATGGCTGCCAGGGTCTGCTGCGGCGTTGTGGTCGCCACATCCATGCCCCGAACGGCATAGGTCCCACGGACCTGAGGCGACTCCATGACCTTGACCACGGCCTGGTTGATCTGCGACACCACTGCATCGGGCACCTTGGCGGGGGCAAACAAGGCGAAGACGGTCGAGGGAATGGTGCCGGGCTTGCCTCCGGCCTCCGCCAGCGTTGGCACATCAGGCAGGTACATGGCACGTTGCGTGTCACCCATGGCCAGCAATCGAATCTTGCCGCTCTTGGCGTGGGCCTGCATCACCATGCCACCCGCCATCACGGCATCCACTTCGCCCGACAACAAGCCCAGCACAGCGGGGGCCACACCACGGTAGGGCACGTAGGAGAAATTCAGGCCATGGGCCTGCTTGAGCATCTCCATGCCGATGTGGTTGACATGGCCATTGCCTCCTGTACCGATGTTGACACCACCCGGTGCGGTCTTGGCGTATTTCAGGAACTCGGCAAAGTTCTTGACCGGAAGACCCTCACGCACCCCCACGAACAGGTTGACCCCTGCCAGATCGGATACCGGCTTCAGGGCCATCTCCCACTGGTAAGGCATCTTGGCGTATAGCACCGGATTGGTGACCACGGCCAGGCGGTCCACCATCAGCAAGGTACTGCCGTCACCATCACCCTTGGTCACCACCTCCGTCCCGACGATGGCGTTCGCCCCGGGGCGGTTGTCCACCACAAAGGCCTTGCCGGTCTGCTTGCTGAGGGCATTGCCCAGGTCGCGGGCGAGCACATCAGGTTCTGTTCCTGGCGGGTAGGGGACCACAATGCGCACGGTGGCCGGCGGCCAGGACTGAGCCAACGCTGAGGTGGCACCGAGCGCCATCAGGCAGGCACTCAGAAGACAAAATTTCGAACGGTTCATGGGGGGGCTTTCTTGTTGGAACGAAACACGGAAAACAGCCATGTCGGCCGCCGCCTGAGCGCGGCCAGACACGACCCTGCAGTCACGACGCGATGGAAAAAATCAAGCCTGACGCACCACCGTGCGACAGAACTCAGCCAGCTGTTCAGCTGCACCCGCCGCAGTGCCGGCAGCAGCCACAAAGCGGTCAGGGCGTATCAACACCCAGTCCACACCTCGGGCCTGAAACCAAGTGCCCAGAAGGTTCTCGGTGTCCTGAATGACATTGACCATCGGTGCCTCACCTGTGCAGCGATTCACCTCCCACGCGCTGCTGCGGGCCCTGACGGCAACAAACTGATCGCACTTGAGCAGTCGCAGCTGTTCCGCCAACGCGGGACTCATCTGCGCCAAGGGGTTGCACCGCCAACTGACCAGCGCAAAGCACCCACCGATCACGTCGTCCAGCTTGCGCGGCTCACCCGAAATCTGTTCGACCACAGGCTGAATGAACATGCGCCCCACCAGCTCGTCGTGGCCGGCATGACCGCTGTTGAGCACCACACCCTTGACAAAGCGCGGCATGGGCTTGAATTTCATCTGAAGCACGTAGTCGCGCACGCGCGGGACATCCTTGATCGCCAGAAAAAAGCGGTCCCTCAGCCAGGCCAGCGCACGATTGCGCTGCGACAGCACCGACCCGAAGAGGTCTGCCAGATCGATCATGGCCTGGGCGTGGGCATGGCGCTCGTCGTGGTAGCTGGCCAGCAATTCGGGCTTCATGCGGCCGCGCACGATCCAGGCCAGCTTCCAGGCCAGGTTGAAGGCGTCGCGCAGGCCGGCATTCAGGCCCTGTCCGATCCAGGGCGGCGTGATGTGGGCCGTGTCCCCCGCCAGGCAAACCCGATCAATCACAAAATCCTTGGCCACCCGGGAGTTATGGGTGTACACCCGGGCTCGGATCACCTTGAGTCGCTCGGGGTGCTCTACATGAAGGCTCAGCAACATCTGCACCTTGTCAGGCGTCAGCATCTGGTCGCCGTCCTCGCCCGGGAACAGCATGAACTCCCAGCGCCGCAGGCCGTAGGGCAGGCGAAGGCAGACATAGGGCCGGCGGGGCTCGCAATGCAGCGCGGTGTAAGGGGCATCGAGGGGGTCGTCCTCGCACTCGATGACCACCCATTTGTGCGGGTGCGTCTTGCCCTCGTAAGGCACCTTGAGGATGCCTTCACGCACGGTGCTGCGTGCGCCATCCGAAGCCACCAGATACTGGGCGCGCACCGTGCTCAAGCTACCATCGGCCTGGCGCAGAGTCGCGTCCACGCCCTGGTCATCTTGCACCAAAGAGATCAACTCCACCCCCAGTGCCAACTCAACGTGCGGGTAACGAGCCAGCCCCTTGCGCAGGGTGGCTTCCCCCAGCGGCTGCGAGAACAGATTGCGACGGCACCAGCCGAATTCACGCGTGCTTGGCAGGATTTCGGCAAAGCACTGCTTGGCGGCCGTGTACATGCGCATGGGCACGTTCTGGATCATGTCGCGCAGCATGTCTTCGGCCAAGCCAGCGGCCTGAAAGGTACGCAAGGCTTCATCGTCCAGGCCTACTGCGCGCGGGAAATCCAGAATCGCCGGGCTTCGGTCGATCAGCAGGGTCTCGATCCCATAGCTGCCCAGCAGGTTGGCGATGGTGACCCCGCAAGGGCCAGCGCCAACGATCAGGACCGGAATTTCTTTCTTATCTTGGGTCATGTGGGGGTGATCGTGATTCGAGGGATGTCAAACAGGGCTCAGCAACTGGTTTTCCTGGCGGATCAACAGGTGTCGCACCGCTTTGCGAAACTCCGTGAAGCGCGGGTCTTGCAGCAACTGGGCACGCCGTCGGGCTCGTTCTTCGAAGTTGTCGAATGCCCACAGGAACTTCAGTTCATTGAGGTCGCCGCTCTCGGGCTGCAACAGGCTGACCAATTGCCCCAGGATGCCAACCTGGACCTCGCGCCCCAGTTCGTTGTAGGTTTTCACGTAGTCCCGCAGACCGCCAGGGACCAAGGTGTAGGTTCTCAGTTCGTAAATCATTTGTTCGGGTTTCCGTCGAGCAGAAAAGACATCAGGACTGCAGTGCGATCAAGGCTGACGCGACAGGAATTGCCGCACCACCTGGTTGAAACTTTCGGGTTGATCGTCATGGATGTAATGGCCTGCATCCGCAATCTCGGTGGCTTGCAGCGTCGGGTTGAGGCGCAACATTTCACTCACCATTTCCGGCTGCAAATAGTCTGAACGGCTGCCACGGACCACCAGCGCGGGGCATCGGATGGCTTGCACGCAGGGGCGCAAGTCGACCGCACGCGCCGGATCAGGCCCAAGCCGCGTTGCGGCGATGCCGGCATGGTCGTAACGCCAGGTCCATCGCCCCTCGGGGGTCTGTTTGAGCATCTGCTGCAGGCGCTGCTGCCGAGCCGCCTCAGACACGGTGGGACGAAGCGCCCGCATGAAGTCTGCAGCCAGTTCCCAGCTCTCGAAATGACTCGGGGTGGTCGCCAGTTCCTTGCGGATCCTGGTCGCACCAGCGCTGACGTCGAAGGCACCTGGGCCGGCATCCTCGATCACCAGCCGATCCACCCGACCCGGGTTTTGCGCGGCATAGACCAACGCATTGATCCCTCCCATCGAATGCCCGAGCAGGTCGAAGCGGGGCAGTTGCAGGTGATCGACGAGCGCCGCCAGATCGGCCACGTAGGCATCGGTGTAGTAGTTCCACGCGGGATCCCAATCCGTCTGTCCGCGGCCACGCTGGTCAAAGCCGATGACACGGCACCCAGGCTGGAGCGCCGCGGCCACACCGGCGAAGGTCTCTGCATAACCCCGGATGCCGTGCATCGTCACCAGCGGATGCGCGCTGGGTTCGCCCCACTCCGTGACATGAAAATTGAGCCCGTTGAGAGGCAGTGTGTAGTCGCGACGTTCCATCACAGCCTCAGATCAGACAAGTCCGTCCACGCCCTTGACGTCAGCCGCCTTCAAGCCTCCCAGGCGGGCGTTGAGACGACCACGCGTGGCAAACGCCCAGCACACGATCACCTCATCTCGATTCGGACCGTCATTGAACAGCGCGCTGACCGTGTCATAGTGAGAACGCACATACAGTGCGTCCTTGTGTGCCAGCGGAATGTCCAGCACCGTGCCTGGGCTGCCTCGCTTGCCCGTGGACGGCACCCAGGATTTGCCGCCGCCCAGCGCGTCGCGGATCGGATTGGCGGCGGGGTTGGTCAACAGGGCGTTGCCATGCTCGTATTCACCGTCGATGCCAACCAGGATCGCCTTGCCATAGCTTTCAATGGCTTGCCCGTTGGCAGCTTGCTGGATACGGCGGCCGAACTCCTGGCCCAGTGCCACAGAGCCTTCGATCCAGGCGCTGAGGTCTGCTTCATAGCGACCGGCATAGGGGTTGTGAATGCATGCCGCCAGCACGAACTTGCGCAAGGGTTCACCGTCCGCGGGCGCGCCGGTCTCGCCGGCCAAGGTGTCTTCGACCTGCAAATACCACTTGCGGATGTGGAAGGCACCGAAATTGGGGGTTCTCATGGAAAGGCTTTCAATTCAAAGTGGATGGATTCAAAGTGGCGTCAGATCAAAAGGGAGGCTCGGGGCGTCGTAGTCACCCAGCAAGCGTTTGCCCTCTTCGTCGTCGTGAACGGTCTCAAGGAAGAACTCGAAGCGATGCCCGTCCGGATCTGTGAAGTACAGGCCATAGCCCACCGCGTGGTCCGTGGTCTTCACCACCGGCACGTTCTTGCGCAGCAACATGCCGTAGAGCCGGCGCAGGTCGTCCATCGACCCCTCGATCTCCAGCCCGTAGTGCTGCATGTTGATGTCGCCCCGTACCTCCGCAGTCGGACTGGCCGGGTCGACCTGGATCAGAGCGATGTCGTGGTGCTTCTGCCCGAATGAGAGAAACACCCACCGATCGCCCCGCGCCGTGACCTCCATGCCCAGCACGTCCTCGTACCAGGAGGCGGTCTCGAAGGGGTCCTTGACGAACAACGCCAAGTGGGTACGTCGGATGCGGGGTCGTACTTCAGTTAGTGGCGTAGACATGAAGCTCCCAGGGATCAGTTGATGGATTGCGGATGCGCATGGACCGGGGCCTCAAACGGTGTCCAGGCAATCGAGGTGATTTCACTGAACTCGCGCCACTCCTTGAACCAGGTACGACCTGCATCCGTAGAACGCAGCAGGTCGCCATACTTGGTCCCGGCAAAGACCAGGTCGGGGTCGGACGCATGCGAGCCGAAAGCCCAGACCGTTGAGTTGGGCGCGGTGTGCAGCAAGGTCGTACGCCAGGTCTGGCCGCGGTCTTCCGAGCGGTAGATCTTGGTGCGCGTGCCCGGTGTGCCATCGCCAATGGCCAGCAACAGCGCCTGCCCTCCAGCCCCGGTCACCTGGACCGTGCGGGTGTAGTACATGCCGTCAAACCGTTCTCGCGAAGGCTTGTGGACATACGACTTGCCGCCGTCAGTGCTTTCGCAGACCGAGTTCACCGTCAGCACGAAATGACGCATCGGGTCCTGCGCCGTGGCTGGCAGGATGGTGATGGCATGGATGTCAGAATTGTTGATGCCTGCACCGGGCACGTCCATCCGTTCCCAATGGTCGCCCTGGTCGGTGCTGCGCCAGGCGCCGCCCTCCTCCACGCCGAACCACACTTCGTGGTGATTCACCGGGTTGACGCACATCGTCAGAATCCGCGGTCGGTTGACGCCCTGACAAAACTCCGGAAGCTCGACACCCAGCCGCTCCCAGCTCAAGCCGCCATCACGGGAGCGGCAGGTGAAAGCGCGAGAGGGCGCCCCGGTACCGGCGTAGACGACCTTCGGGTCCACCGGGTCGAAAGCGATCGCCCAGACCGTCTGACCATCCATGGGTGAGCTGACCCGGCTGAAATGAGCACCACCATCGGTGCTGAGGCACAAACCAGCATCGGCGCCCGCCAGCACTCGACTGGGGGCAGAGGGATCCACCGCCAGGGCTCGCACCGTGCCGTCGAACTCGATGGCCTCCTTGAGCCCCAGGCGATGCCAACTCGCACCGTTGTCAACGCTGCGCAAAATGCCCTGGCCCGCAGTGGCCACAAGAATGGTTCCCTTCATGGGTGCTCCTTTGGGGTTGAATGAGCCATCAGATGAAGATGCCGCGGGTGATGCCACCGTCGACAGCGATCGATTCGCCCGTGATGGCGCCCGCTCTTTCGGAAGCCAGGAACAGCACGGTGTCTGCGATTTCCTGCGGCTGGAGCACGCGACGGATCGGGGTCACCTTGGCGTAATTGGCCTCGACTTGCTCGGGCGTGAGGCCCTGCAACTTGGCTTCCTTGGCGTACAGCTCATGGATGTGGGGGGTTTCCACCACACCCGGGTGAATCACATTGACGGTGATGCCCGAGGGGCCCAATTGGTCAGACAGTGTCTTGGTCAGGTGGCAGATGGCCACATTGCGCATGCCCGACAGCTGCTTGCTGCCACGGCCGGTGAGGCCGCCGATGTTGATGATGCGGCCATAGCCGTTCTTCTTCATGTGTGCTGCCGCCGCCTTGGCGCAGCGCATGTAGCCCACCACCTTGATGTTGATGTCTTCCAGCAGGCCTTCAGGGCTGGCATGCTCGATTTCGCTGCGCACCAAACCGCCCGGATGGGCCGCCCCGTTGACCAGGATGTCGATGCGCCCGAAGTGCTGCGCAACCTGTTCAATCATGGCCTCGACCTGCTCGGTACTGCTCACGTCGGCCGGTGCGGCCAACACCTCGATACCGTACTGTTCGCTGATGTCGCGGGCCGCAGCCTGCAGAGGGCCCGCGCTGCGTGCGACGATCGCCACACGCACGCCTTCGGCGGCCAGTGCCTCGGTCACGGCACGGCCGATGCCCAGACTGCCGCCGGTGACCACAGCGACTTTTCCTTTGAGTTTCAGATCCACATTAGCTCCTGGTGATGGATGAGCGCAGTTGGCGCCCGGTTGGTTGGGATGACGCTGTTGAAGCCTGGGCTCACAGCGCCATTTCGATCAGGCTGGGCCCGGAAGCGGTGACCGCCTTGGCGAACTGCTCAGCCAATTCCTCGGCCGTCTGGGCACGCGAGGCTTTGACGCCGTAGGACTGCGCCAGCAAGACCCAGTCGATGCGTGGGTTCTCCAGACTGGTCATGGCAGCGGCTCGATCGCCGAGCGTGGCCCCGCCACGCCGCAGTTCGTTGCGCAAGATGGCGTATTGGTGATTGGCGGCCACCAGTACCACCACATTCAGCCCTTCATGCGCCATGCTCCACAGGGTTTGGATCGTGTACTGCGTGCTGCCGTCAGACACCAGGGCGACCACGCGCCGTTCGGGGCAGGCGATGGCGGCCCCCATGGCCACGGGCAGGCCCTGACCGATGGCCCCCCCCGTGTTGGTCAAGGTGGTGTGCACACGGGCCGCGGCAGAAGCGGCATAAAAGGGATACCCACAGGTTCCGCCTTCGACCGACACGATGGCCTGGTCTGGCAGCTCACGCGCCAGAACGGCCGCGATCTTCTGGGGCGTCAACTCACCCGTGGGCTGCTCCGGCATCGGCACCTGTGGCGCCACGTAAGCGGGTGCTGCCAGCGCCTCTGCCAGCGCCTCCAGCCGGGTGGCCGCGTCTTCGCCGGGCTGGCTCAGCAGCAGCAGACGGTCCTTGTTGACCATCTCACTCGCATGGCCCTCGTAGCCAAAGTAGGTCACCGGTGGCAACGCCCCTGCCAGCACCACCAGATCGGATGCGTCGAGCACCTGGCGGGCGGGTTCCGGGAAGTACGGCAGGCGATCAAAGACTGGCAAGCCCTGCCCACGCTCCGAGCGAGCCGGGAAGGTCTCTGCGTAGGCGCGGCCTTGCAGCACCTGGCACAGGCGGGCCACGGCCTTTTGAGCACGCTCACCCAATCCGCTCAAGGCACCGCCACCGCCCAGCAAGAACATGGGGGACTTGGCTTGGCGAAGCGCCTGCGCGCATGCGGCCAGGTCGAAATGCGAAGGCGACGAAACGGCAACGGCCTCGCACTCGCTGGCGCCGGCCTCTGTGCCAAGCGTGCCGTACTGGTAGTCGGCCGGGAAGATCAGCGTCGCTGACTGCCCGCCATGGGCCAGGCTCTGCCGCACGGCCTGCGCCGCAGCCGGTGCGGCATCGGACACGCTGTCAATGCGATGCACCCAGCCGGACACAGGACGGGCCAGGGACTCGATGTCGGAGCTCAAGGGCGCATCGAACGGCAAATGCCAACTGGTGTGATCGCCGATGAGGTTGACGATCGGGGTGTGGGCACGCTTGGCGTTGTGCAGGTTGGCGATGCCATTGGCAAATCCGGGGCCCAGATGCAGCAGGGTGGCCGCAGGACGACCCAGCATGCGGCCATAGCCATCAGCGGCGCCCGTGCACACGTTTTCCTGCAATCCGATCACACAACGGACCGCATCCTGCGTCTCCATGGATCGAACCACGTCCAGTTCCGTGGTCCCGGGGTTGGCAAAGCAGGTATCCACGCCCTGAGCGGCCAGTTCGGCCAAAAGCAGGTCTGCGCCAGTGGTGTATTTTTCAGTGGTCATGTTTGCCACTTTATCGCATAGACGAAAATTAGCAATTACATGCACTGATTGTCAGGATTTAAATTTGTGTTTTGCTTTGCATTTTTTTGTGATATGCGTATGTTGATATTTTTTCAAGCAATCAACAAAAGCTACTGATCACCATGGCTGATGGCACAAAAGGGGCACCGTGGCGGCATGGGGCGGCGCGAGTCCGCGCGGCACCATGGCCAAAAGGCCTCAAAAGGGGAGGTGGCGCACGTGTGGCTCAACCACCTGGCAAACGGCGCATGCGGCTGACAGTGGTCCGGGCTTCGTACTGTGCCGATCCGGTTCAAACCCTGGGTCGTGCCTCCCAGAAGTGCCAGGGCAGGCCGCAACGCTTCGCTCAGCCTGCTGACAAACGGGCAGCCTCGGCCTCACACAAACCCATCGACGTTTGTTGCCGACAGCGGCCGCCATGCGGCCCTGCCTCGTCCGGTGCGATGGCAGACGCCGCCCAAAACCTGGCCAAGATGAGGTGCCGAGGGCAATCACCCCGGTTGATCAGGCTCAAGACATTGCACGCCAATCGATGGCGTAATCCGCCCGCCGCGTGGGCACGGCCTTTGGGCGCCCCACTCCGGTCAAACAAATGCGTCCGCCGGCTTTGCCGGGCACGCCATCCGCTAAGATCCAAGTCAGTTTTCAACCCGGACAATCACGGCTGTGCGCTCTTCCAAACGCTCCAATCCATCCGACCCCGAATTTCATCGGGCCGATTGGCCCTTTTACTGGATTGCCCGAGTGAACACCCTCTACACGCAGGAAATTGAACGCGTGCTGAAGGCCGTCAACTGCGATGTACCGACCTACCGGGTCCTGGCCATCCTTCAGGAGCAAGGTGTCAGCAGCGTCTCCGAGATCGCCGTGCACGCAGTGGGCAAACTATCCACCACCACGAAGATCGTCTACCGCATGAAGGCCGAGGGTCTGGTGAGTACGGAGACGTCCAAAAGTGACGGCCGGGTGACGATGGTGTCGTTGACGGACGCCGGCCGAGTCGCCCTGGGGCGGGTGAAAGATGCCACCCACGGCCTGTTCGAGCGCAGCTTCGATGGCCTGACACCTGCCAAGCTCGAGAGACTGAATGAATCGCTGCGGATCGTGTTCCGCAACCTCAACGGCGGCGATCATCCCATTCTGGACGCAGTGGCATCAGACCCGGACCCTGCCTAGGTCCAGGTCGCCGCAATCACGCGGTGATGACCCGGTGCAGCGACTGCGCCACGGCAAGGAGCTTGCGTTCCTCGCGCGGGCGCCCCACCAGTTGCAGCCCCACCGGAAGCCCCCCAGGACCCAACAGCCCCGGGACGTTGACACAAGGCAGACCAAGCAGCGTCCACACCCGACTGAAGACCGGGTCACCTGTGGCACTCAGCCCGAGCGGCGCTTCGCCCGGCGCAGCGGGCACGAGCAGAGCATCGGCCTCGCCCATCAAGGCCAGAACCTCAAGCACACCTTGCTCAGCCAAGGCCTTCGCTGCGGCGTAAGCCTCCTGGGTGATGCCATGGCCAAGGGCAACCAGATCGCGGATGTGCTCGCTCACCCGGGTACCGTATTCGCTGATCTCGCGGCCCAGGTTCTGCGCCGCCTCTTTCGCCATCACAGTTTTTTGCGCCTGCAACAGGCCCGACAGCGACGCGGGCATGTTCAGGGAACTCACCGGCACCCCGGCGGCCGACAGCAAGCTGTGCGCCCTTTCCCAGACCTGCCCCCCGCCCGCATCGGCGCAGTCCCATTCATGGGTACGACAGCTCAGCAGGCGCATGCCGACAGCGTCTGGCAAAGGCTCGAAGCGCTCACCCGCGAGTGCCGCACGCATCAATTCCAGATCTTCCGTGCCGTTGGACAGCCAGCCCATGGTGTCAAGCGAAGGCGCAAACGCCTTCACACCCGCACCGCTGACCAGGTCATGGGTTGGCTTGAGGGCAAATACACCGCAATAGGACGCGGGGCGAATCAACGACCCCGCGGTCTGCGATCCAAAGGCCAGTGGGACCATGCCACTGGCCACAGCGGCGGCGGACCCACTGGACGACCCCCCTGGCGTGTGCGCAGTGTCCCAGGGGTTGGCCGTGGGTCCAGGAGTGAAATAGGCGAACTCGGTGGTGACGGTCTTGCCCACAATGACGGCATCGGCGGCTCGCACCAGCCGGACGACTTCTGCATCGGCAGCGGGGCGATGTCCCTCGTAGACCGCAGAGCCGTACCCGGTCGGCATATCTGCTGTGTCGATCAGATCCTTGATGCCCATCGGTACGCCGCCGAGCAGGCCTGCGGCTGAGCCAGTGGCCATGCGCGCATCCAGCGCACGGGCCTGTTGCAATGCGACGGCGGGATCCAGATGCTTCCAGGCCTGCAATACAGGTTCGGCGTTGGCGATGCGTTCCAGGCTGTCCAGGAGCACGGCTTCCGCCGTGGTTTCGCGGCGTGCGATGGCCGCATGGATGGCCACCGCACTGGAGCGCGGGTGAATATGGCGGGTCATGTCTGAATCAAGCTTTCGAATCGGTCAGTTGCAAATATCATGAGCTCAACATCGCTTGATGCTTCGCCTGACTACCGAGATAGGCCTGCACGACCCGCGGATCGGCAGCCACAAGGTCTGCCGGGCCCGCCATCGCAACCTGCCCCAACTCCAAGACATAGGCGTAGTCGGCGATCTTGAGGGCGGCGAGCGCGTTCTGCTCCACCAACAGGATCGAGACCCCCTGTTCACGCAGGCGCACGAGGATGCGGAAGATCTCACGAACGATCAGTGGCGCCAAACCCAAGCTGGGCTCGTCGAGCAGCAGCAGTCGTGGCCGGCCCATCAGGGCACGCCCCAGGGCCAGCATCTGGCGCTCGCCACCAGAGAGCGTCGAAGCCTCTTGCTGGCGGCGCTCCTTCAGGCGCGGGAACAGCGTGAAGACCTCCTCCAAGGCTTCGGCATGTCGGGCCTTGGGCTCTTTGCGAAACCGGAACGCACCAAGCCGCAAGTTGTCTTCGATCGACATACTTGAAAACAAGGCGCGGGTCTCAGGCACCATGCCGATGCCACTGCGCACGCGGCTGGCGATGCCGCGGCCCTCATCACGGCCCGAGCCGGTTTCATCTGCGACAACGATGCGTCCACTTGATGGCAACACCCCCATGATGGCCGACATCAGCGTGGTCTTGCCTGCACCGTTGGGCCCCACCACAGTGACGATCTCACCCTTCCGCACCCGCAGCGAGACACCGCTCACCGCACTGATCTTGCCGTAACTCACATGCAGATCGGACACATCCAGCAGCGGTGACTCGACCACCGCCGGTTTGGGCACAGCATTCATAGCGCAACTCCCAGATAGGCTTCAAGGACTCGCGGGTCCGACTGGACTTCAGCGGGCAGGCCTTCGACGATCTTGTCGCCAAACACCACCACCGCCACGCGATCAACCAGGTTCATGACGAAGTCCATGTCGTGCTCGACCAGCAGCACGGTCATGCCTTCTTCGCGCAGCTTCTGCAGCAACGCGCCCAGCGCCTGCTTCTCGCCATGGCGCAAGCCGGCTGCGGGCTCGTCGAGCAGCAGCACGCAAGGGTCACCACAAAGCGCGCGGGCAATTTCAATCAAGCGCTGCTGGCCCAAAGAAAGGCTGCCGGCTTCCGCTGCGAGATGGGCGCCCAAGCCCACGCGCTCCAGTTGGCGGCGAGCTTCGGCCAGCAAGCTCGCCTCTTCACGGCGGTCCAGCCTCATCACACTGGCCAGCAGGCCCTGTTGACCACGCAAGTGCCCACCAATGGCTACGTTCTCCAGCACGCTCATCTTGGGCAGCAACTTCACGTGCTGGAATGTACGCGCCAGACCCGCTGCTGCAATGCGCCGGGCATCCCAGCCTTGTACCGGCTGACCCAGGAATTCGATGTCACCAGAGGTCGGCACATCACAACACGAAAGAAGATTGAACAATGTGCTCTTGCCTGCGCCGTTCGGGCCGATCACGGCCAAGACTTCGCCCGCACGCAAGTCCAGGTCGATCTCCTTGTTGGCGACCAGGCCCCCAAAGCGGCGAGTCAGCCCACGTGCCTTCATCACCACACTGCCACGGCTGGGCATCTCCCGTCGCGGCAGCGACGCAGCAGCGCTTTCATCGATCCGCGGCAACGTGGCCCGGCGAGGCCCCAGATGGGCCTGACACCACCCCGCCACGCCAACCGGCGCTCGGTGCATCAGCCAGATGATGAGGGCCCCGAACACAATCGCCTCGTAGTTGCCGGTGCTGCCAAACAGCTTGGGCAGCAGGTCTTCCAAGCCGTTTTTTGCCAAGACAAACAGCCCGGCGCCAACGATGGCGCCCCACAATTGACCGACACCGCCAATCAGTGCCATGAACAGGTAATCGATGCCGGCGTTGATGCTGAAAGGGGTCGGACTGACAAAGCGCTGCGTATAGACGTAGAGCCAACCCGACACACTCGCCATCGCTGCGGCCAACAGAAAAGCGGTCAACTTGGCACGAAACACATGGACGCCCATCGAGGCGGCCATGGCCTGTCCGCCGTTCAGCGCGCGGATGGCGCGCCCCGAGCGGGAGTCCAGCAGGTTTCGGATAGCGACGGCTCCCAGCAACACCAGCAACCAGATCAAATAGAAGATTTGCTCACCGCGTTCCAACGCCACACCAAACAGACGCAATCCAGGCAGATTGGCCAAGCCGGAATAGCCCCCCAGAGATTGAAAAGTGCCGAACAGGTAGTACAGAGCAATCCCCCAGGCAATGGTGCCCAGCGGAAGGTAGTGGCCGGACAAGCGCAAGGTAATGGCCCCCAACAGGCCGGCCACAAACAGTGTGACCAAGGTCCCCATCAGCAGCGCCGCCAGCGGCGAGCCGCCAGCCCAGGCCAACCAGCCCGGCAACGCTGTGCTGCTGGCCAGCCAGGCCGTTGTGTAGGCCCCAATGCCGACAAAGGCGGCCTGGCCAAAGCTGGTCAGGCCGGCTACTCCGGTCATCAGCACGATGCCCAGCACAACCAATGCCGCGAGGCCGATGTTGTTGAACAAGGTGACATAGAAACTTGGCAACAGAGGCACGAGCGCCAACAGGGCCACCGCCACGAAGAGCAAGCCAATGCTTCGCAGACGGGAGGCTCCATGCCAACGGGCCGTGCCGTGTTCAAGGGTAGGGGTAGAAATGGCGCTCATGCTTCCTCTTCGGAATGGCGGGTTGTCAAAGAGCGCCACAGCAGGAAAGGCAAGATCAGTGTGAACACGATCACCTCCTTGTAGTCACTTGCCCAAAAGGTCGAGAACGATTCGACCAAGCCGACCGACGTGGCGCCAAGCGCAGCGATCGGATAGCTCAACAGCCCGCCGGTCACTGCACCGACAAAGCCCTTGAGGCTGATCAGAAAGCCGCTGTCGAAATACAGCGTGGTCAGCGGCGCAATCAGAATGCCCGAGAGGGCACCAATGAAAGCCGCCAGGCCAAAGCTGAGCTGCCCTGCGAACTCAGGCGAAATACCCATCAGCTCCGCCCCGAGTCGATTCACCGAGGTTGCACGCAGCGCCTTGCCGTACAGCGTTCGATCGAAGAACACATAGAGGGCCGCAATGAGCAGCACGGAAGCGGCGATGACCCAGAGCGCCTGTGACTTGAACATCACCGGCCCGATCTCCACGCCGCCCTCGGAAAACGGCTCGCTGCGCGCACCTTCGGCGCCGAACATCAGCAGCGACAGCCCCACCAACACACCATGCAGTGCAATCGACACGATCAGCAGCACCAGGGAGTGTGCGGACGCAATCGGCTTGAAGGCGATGTCGTACAGCAACGGCCCCATGGGCACCACCAACGCGAGCGTCAGCAGTGCCTGCACCACCATCGGCAAAGCTTGCAGTGGCAGGAGGCGCAACAGCGCCCAAAGGCCCGCGGCATAGCCCAGCATGAGCCAGTCGCCAGGACCCGGCCACTGACGCCTTGTCCAGAGGCCGCCCACGGCCCGTGCCACGGCCAGTCCCAACAACAGCCAGGCCAGGGCCATCGACTGCCCCGCCTGCATGCCCGCCATGGCCATGGCGCCGAAGGTGACAAACTCGCCCTGCGGTACCAACAGCACGCGTGTCACGCTGAACACCAGCACAATGGACAACGCAAGCAAGGCGTAAATGGCGCCGCTCGTGAGGCCATCCTGCCCCAGCAATAGAACGATCTGTGAATCCATGTCGATCAACTGTGGGCGGCTTACTTCAAGGCGGCCCACTGACCGTTCTTCACCGTGATGAGTTCGCGGCCCCGTTTGTCAAAGCCGCTGTGGTCCGCTGCGGTCATGTTGTAAACACCTTGGGTGGCAGCAAGCTCTTTGGTGTGCTCAATCGCATCGCGCAGCGCAGAGCGGAACTCCGGGCTGCCCGGCTTGCCCTTCTTCAGGGCGGCCGGAATAGCCGCCTGCAGCAACAGACCGGCGTCGTACACATTGGCGCCAAAGGTGGCTGGCTTGCTGCCATACAGTTTTTCGTAGTCGGCCACGTACTTGGTGGCGATGGCCTTGATGGGGTTGCTGGCTGGCATGTCGCCCAGCACCAGCATGCCGCTGGCAGCCAGGATGGTGCCCTCCACTTTCTTGCCGCCCAGTTTCAGGAAGTCGTCCAGCGCCGCACCGTGGGTTTGGTAGAACCTGCCTTTGTAGCCTTGATCGAACAGCGTGGTCTGTGGCAACACGGCCGAGCTCCCGGGTGCAGCGATCAGCACGGCCTCCGGGCGGGCTGCGAGGGTCTTCAGTGCCTGCGCCGTCACGGAGGTGTCACGGCGCTGAAAGCTCTCCGAAGTCAACAGCTTGATATTGGCTGCCGCCAGCAGCTCGGTCATGACCTTGGCCCAGTTCTCGCCATAGGGGTCGGCCGTGCCGATCAGGCTGACGCTCTTGATGCCGGTGGCCTTCATGTGGTCCACCAACGCGTTGGCGATCAGATCGTCGTTCTGCGTGGTCTTGAACACCCACTTCTTCTGTTCGGTCATGGGCAACACCACGGCTGCCGTGCCAACGGGCGCAAACATGGGCACACCGGCTTCTGCGGCGAACTGGATCACCCCCATGGCGTTGGGCGATCCGCTCGGGCCAATCAAGGCATCGACCTTGTCCTCGTTGATGAGCTTCTTGACGGCAGAAACCGAAGCCGTCGGATCTGAAGCGTCGTCCAGCGAGAAGTACTCGATCTTCTGACCCGCCACCTCCTTGGGCAACAACGCCACGGTGTTTTTCTGGGGAATGCCGACCAAGGCAATCGGACCACTGGCCGAGGACACAACGCCGATTTTGACCTGAGCGAGCGCGCAGCCGGCAAAGCACAGGGCGCCGGCAGCGGCGATCAAGGCGGGGAAAACGCTTTTCAGAACCATGGAGAACCTCTTTGTAGTGCGGGTGGAAAGTTTGAATTTTGGTGGCGCAAGTTCTGCATATTTCATGCCAGATTCACGTTCCCATTCATGCTTTTCGCCGAGATTACAGATGGAATACGTTTCCTTACCCTAGGGAATTCCCGAAGAAAAAGGTCCTTAAATCGATCCAAAAGCGGCGATCAATCCCACTTTTGGTGCGACTTTCGCCTCGTGGCTGCACCAACAATGTCTTCAATCGCCCTGTTCTTGTGCGAAAACTTTTTTCATTAAATAGTTGCCAATTCACGTTGTTTTGAGCTAACTTAAAAAATAGCTTCAACGCGTTGAGCCCTTTTTCGACGCAGCAACCCCACTACCGGAGACCCCGATGCTGACCCTGGAACCCGAGCGCACCACGCATGCCAGCCCCCCTTCGCCAGGCGGCGTGGCCCATCCCTCTTTTGACGATCTGCTGACCGACATCCGCACCCGCAGCGCCGAATTCTCGAAGCAGCGCTTCATATCGCCCGACGTCGTCGAGAGCTTCAAGCACCACGGCATGTACCGCGCGCTGGTGCCGCGGGCATTGGGAGGCGAAGAACGTTCGCCACGCTATTTCTGCGAAAAAGTGGAGCGCATTGCACAGGCCGACGGCTCGGCCGGCTGGGTGGCCAGCTTCGGCATGGGCATCACCTACCTGGCCTCGTTGCCCATCGAGACGCTGCGCCAGGTGTACGCGGCTTCGCCCGATGTGGTGTTCTGCGCGGGCGTGTTTCCACCCCAGAGCGCACCGGCCGTCGAGGGGGGCTTCGAGGTGTCAGGCCGCTGGAGCTTTGCCAGCGGTTGCATGGGGGCGAACCTCGTGGGTGTGGGCATTGCACCGACGGGCCTGGCGGGCCAATCCCTGCCGCGCCTGGCCGTGATGCCGATCGCCAAAGCACGAATCGACCCCACCTGGGACGTTATCGGCCTGACCGGCACAGGGAGCCACGACATCGTCGTGGACAAGGTTGTCGTCCCCGAAGAATGGACCTTCGTGCGCGGCAGTCCGTCCACGCTGGACGCCCCCATTTGCCGCTACCCCAGCCTGTCGTTCGCCACGCAAGTATTGAGCGTGGTCTCGCTCGGCATTGCCCGCGGAGCGATCGAAGAATTGAAGGACCTGGCCACAGGCCGCACCTCTGTCACGGGCGCCCCACGCACCGCGGACCGGCCGCAGGTCCAGATGGACCTTGCACGTGCCGAAGCCACCCTGCGCGCCGCACGCGCGTTCTTCTATGACGCCATGGACGAGGTCTGGGAAACCCTGCTGCGGGGCGACACCCCCACTCAGGAACAGATCAGCATGCTGCGCCTGTCGTCCACCCACGCCACCCGTGCGGGTGCCGAAGTCACCCGCAGCGTGCAGATGCTTGCGGGCATGACCGGCATCTACCGCAGCTGTCCACTGTCTACCCAGGTGCAAGACAGTCTGGTCGTGACACAGCACGCCTTCATGGGCGACATCACCTACCAAAACGCCGGCGCCATGTTGTTCGGCCTCAAGCCCTTGCCGGGCTACCTCTGATCTGACCTCATCGCCAAGGAGAACCCACACCATGACCACTGAAACCAAAATTCCACTGCGCACCCTGTTTTGCATCGGCGTGAACCAGAATTTCTTCGACGCCACCCAGGCGGAAACCAAGGACATCTGGAGCGCCTTCGTGCAGATGATGCAAGGCATTGCCGCCCTGCCCGGCGTCAAAGTTCTGGGCAACCTCGACGACGATCGCTCCATGGTAGGGCCGTCGGCGAGCTGGCCTTGGACGACCTACGTGCTGGCCGATGTGCCTGACCTGGAAACGGTGCATGCAGCTTGCAACCTGTTTCGCACCATCGGTGTCGGTGACGGCACCTACAAGCTGTGGAAGTACTGCAAGGTCGAAGCACGCGTGGGCCGCGAGCTGAGCATTCCGGCCTACGCGGCCTGAGCACCGCAATGACATTGCATCAGCAGATCGCCGACCTGCAACTGCAGGTGCAGCGCCTTCAGGCCGAAGGCTTGATCCGCGCCTGCATCACCCGCTACATGGCACTGTGCGATCGGCTCAACGCCGAGACACCGCTGCAGGAGCTGGCCGGCCTTTTCACCGACGACGCGACCTGGGAAGGCCGGGGTGCGCTCTATTCCGGCCGCTTTGGTGGCTACCGGGGCCGTGAAGCCATTGCTGCCATGTTCCGCACCTACATGCGGACCCCGGCGCACTTCGCCTTGAACGTCCACTTTCTCTGTTCCGAAACCATCGTGGTGTCGTCCGATGCCCTCAGCGCCGATGCGAGCTGGGTGATGTTGCAGACATCGACCTTTGCCGACCAGAGCTCCCACCTCAACGCCGCGCAGCTCACCTTGAAGCTGCGCTCTGAAGGCAGCGCCTGGCGCATCGCCCAGTTCCAGACCGAGAACCTCTTCAGCCGCCCCACCAGCGCCTGGAACAGCAGTGCGCTGCTGCCAGTCCCTGCCCAAGATCATTAATTCACAGAGCCACTCCCATGAATGCTCCTGCTCAACCGATTCATTTCCACCGCCCGATCGGCGACCTGGTCCAGTCCGACAAGGTCCACACCTCGCTCTACACCGACCCTGCCATCTTCGATGACGAGATGGAGAAGGTCTTCCGCAACACCTGGGTCTGGGTGGCGCACGTCAGCGAGGTGCCCGATGTCGGCAGCTACAAGACCCACTGGGTGGGCAAAGAGCCCGTCATCGTGGTGCGCGACCGCAAAAAGCAGGTGCGGGTATTGCTCAATCGCTGCCGTCACCGCGCCGCCACGGTGTGTGAACACAAGAAAGGCAAGGCCAACACCTTTGTCTGCCCCTACCACGGCTGGAGCTACGCGCTCGACGGCACCCTTCGCGGTGTGCCGCACCCAGAGAGCTATGGCGACATTCTCGACAAAGCGGAACACCCGCTGGTGAACCTGCGGGTCGAGGAATACGCCGGCATGGTGTTCGCCACCTTCAAGGACGACATCGAGCCCCTGGTCGACTACCTGGGCCCCGCCAAGAAGTGGATGGACCTGTTCATGAAGCAAGGTGGCAGCTTTCCGATCAAGGTCGGCGGCGAGCATCGCTTCACGTTTCCGGGCAACTGGAAGATCCAGCTGGAAAACACCACGGACGCCTACCACTTCCCCCTGGTGCATCGCTCATTTCTTCACTCCGTGGACAAACAGACCGAAGAGATGCTCGACTTCGTGGGGGGCAAGGGCTATGTCGAAGACCTGGGCAATGGCCACAGCGTGATGGTGATGATTCCGGACCTGATCGACCTGGAAGCGGATCTGGAGAGGTCCATCCCAGACCGGTACGTCGAGTTGGCCGACGCGTTGCGCGCCGAGGGCCACGAGGAGGCCAAGGTGCGACAGATCGTGCGCGCCGTGGGGGGCTCGGGCTTCAACCTGAACCTGTTCCCCAACATTGCCTGCTCGATGGCTTTTTTTCGGGTTCTGCAACCGATTTCGGTCAACGAAACCGAGATCCACCACAGCGTGATTCTGATGGACGGAGGCCCCCCGGCCGGCAACCGGGCCCGGCTGCGCATGCACGAGCACTTCCAGGGCCCCTTGGGCTTTGGCACGCCGGACGACTCGGAAGCCTGGGAACGGGTTCAGGCCGGCGCCCATGCCGGGCGGGACCTCTGGGTACTGCTCAACCGCGGCCTGCCCGCGGAAAAGAAGACCGCCGATGGTGTGGCCGGTGATGTGAGTGCCGAGACCGGCATGCGCGCTGCCTACCAGCAGTGGAAAAAACTGATGACCGCCTGAGTCACGGAAGAGAGAAAAAAATGAACACGACGCTGCTGCAAGAAGCAACCGCCTTCATCTGGGCCGAAAGCGATATGCTGGACCACAACGAGTACCAGGACTGGCTCCAGCTTTGGGCGCCGGAAGGCCTCTACGTGATCCCGATCGACCCGAACGAGACCGACCACGAGAACACCCTGAACTACGCCTACGACGACGCCCAGATGCGCAGCAAGCGCGTGGCGCGATTGACCGGTGGCGAAGCCATCTCATCCGCCCCGGTGGCGCGCACAGTGCGCAACGTATCGCGCCTGCGCCTGCTGAGCGACGACGGCACCAAGGTCACGGTGCGTTGTGCCCAGGACTTGCGCGAGTTCCGCAAGGACCGATTTCGCGAACACACCTCCGATGTCACCTACGAACTGCTGCGCGTGGGTGAGGGCTTCCGCATCCACCGCAAGATCGTCAAGCTCATCAACTCGACCGACACGCTCACCGCCGTCGGCTACATCCTCTGAGGCCAGGCCATGGCAGAACGACAAAACGCCCTGGTCACAGGTGCCGCCAATGGGCTGGGCCTGTTCATCGCACAGGCCTTGCACGCCGCCGGCTACCGCGTTGCGTTGAGCGACCGCGACGGCGTGGCCGCCGAACGTGCCGCGCGGGAGCTGGATCCCAGCGGCGACAGCACCCTGGGCCTGGCCCTGGATGTGGTGTCCAAATCAGCGTTCGAGCAGGCGGTCGATGCCCTTGCAGCACGCTGGGGGCAGCTGCATGTGGCCGTGAACAACGCAGCCGTGACGGTGACCACACCGGTGATGCAGATCACCCCTGAAGAGTTTGAAGAGGTGCTGCGAATCAACCTGCGCGGGACCTTCCTCGGTTGCCAGGTGTTTGGCGCCCGCATGGCCAGCCACGGCTATGGCCGCCTGATCAACATCGCCTCACTTGCCGGGCAGAACGGCGGCACGGCCTCGGGCGCGCACTACGCTTCTTCCAAGGCGGGCATCCTGACCCTGACCAAGATCTTCGCCCGCGAACTGGCCGCCAGCGGAGTCACCGTCAATGCCATGGCCCCCGGCCCGCTGGACTTGCCCTCCGTGCGCAAGGCCGTGCCGGCCGACAAGCTGGAGAAGCTGCTGGCAGCCATCCCCGTCCAACGCCTGGGCAATCCGCGCTTCATCGCAGCACAAGTCGTACAACTGGCCTCGCCTGAGGCTGATTCATGCACTGGCGCTGCATGGGACGTCAACGGCGGCATCTTCATGCGCTGAAGAGCATCGAGAGAAGGAAACAACCATGAACGCCACCACCCACCAGGTTGTCGTCAAGCGCAGAGAGATTCAAGGCGACAGCGTCGTTGTGCTGGATCTGCAAAGCGCAGACGGCCGCAGTTTGCCCAGCTTCGAGGCTGGCGCCCACATCGACGTCCATCTGGCGCCCGACCTCGTGCGCCAATATTCGCTGTGTGGCGACCCCGCCGAGAAAAGCCGGTATCGATTGGGCGTGCTGCGTGACCCATGCTCCCGCGGCGGTTCGCTTGCGGTCTTCGATCGGTTCAACGAAGGCACGGTCATCACCATCGGCGCGCCACGCAACCATTTCCCCTTGGTCCCGGAGGCGCAGCACAGTGTGCTGGTCGGTGGCGGCATCGGCATCACGCCCATGATCGCCATGGCGTATGCCCTGTCAGCGGCGGGCAAGGGCTTCGAGTTGCATTACTGCGCGCGCTCCGCCGCAAGCAGTGCCTTTTTGGAAGAACTGGCCACGGCCCCCTTCGCCGACAAGGTGTGCCTGCATTTCGACGATGCGGGTGACTCGGGCCGACTCCAGATCGCTCCGGTGTTGGCTGCAGCGGGCACGGCCTCTACCCACCTGTACGTCTGCGGCCCATCGGGCTTCATGGACTGGGTGATCGGCAACAGCGAACAACATGGCCTGCCCCCAGCGCAGATCCACCGTGAATATTTCAACGCCGACGTCGACACCCACGGTAGCGCCTTTGAAGTGGTGGCCGCGGCCAGCGGCAAAACAGTGCAGGTGCAAGAGGGACAGAGCATCGTGGCGGCGTTGAAGACGATCGGCATCCTGGTGCCGGTCTCGTGCCAGGAAGGCGTCTGCGGCACCTGCGTCTGCACGGTCCTTGAGGGTGAATGCGATCACCGCGACGTCTACCTCACCGACGAAGAAAAGACTGAAAACGACCAGATCATGACGTGCTGTTCGCGCGCCAAATCTGCCCGACTGGTGCTGGCCATTTGAAGGGGTTCACCATGATTTCGATTCCTGAATTCAGAAACGGCATGTCATTGCTGGCCGGTGCGGTCAACGTGATCACCACCGACGGAGCCGCCGGCCTGGCGGGCTTCACGGCGTCAGCGGTCTGCAGCGTCACCGATCAACCGCCCACCTTGCTGGTCTGCATGAACCGATCGTCTTTCGCGCATCGTTTCTTTGTGGAAAACCGCTCGATCTGCGTCAATGTGCTGTCGGCCGCGCAGCAGGACCTGTCGGCCCTGTTTGCCAACCGCGATGTGACGATGGAAAGCCGCTTTGCGCAGGTGGCCTGGCTGCCCTTGAGCACCGGCGCGCCCGCCTTGGAAGGCGCGCTGGTCAACTTTGATGGCGTCATCACCCACATCCACGACGTGGGCTCGCACAGCATCTTCATCACGGAATTGCGCGACATTCGCCTGGCCTCTGAGAGTTCCCAGGGACTGGCCTACTTCAACCGCGCCTACCACCGCTTGGGCGAAGCGCAAGCCAGCGTCTGACAAGATCAGGGATAAGGTCGACCATTCACAGGCCGGCCAACACAGGCCCCCAGCGCTCAGCTCAAGCGGGGAGGTGGGGGGTGACCCAGTGACCGTGGGTTGCCGTGCGCTTGGAACTTGGTGTCAAGTTGATGCAACGGCGGCTGACTGGCACCAACCTGGAAGAAAGCCAGCACGCTGTCCAGGGCCTCCGTCTGACTTCTGAGGCTGTCGGCCGCAGCAGCAGCCTCTTCGACCAAGGCAGCGTTCTGTCGCAGGCCCTCATCAATTTCGCTCACCACACCATGGATCTGAGCGACACCCTGAGCTTGCTGGGCCGTGGCCTCGGAGATCCGGATGATCAGATCAGCCGCCAACTCGCTGGCCTTCACCATCGACGCCATCGTGCTGCGGGCCTCAGTCACCTGCACAGATCCGGCTTTCACGGTCTGCAGATTGCCCTGAATCAGATCCTTGATCTCTTTGGCAGCCTGGGCGGAACGCTGAGCCAAGCCTCGCACCTCATTTGCCACCACCGCGAAGCCCCGCCCCTGCTCGCCCGCTCTTGCCGCCTCCACCGCCGCATTCAGGGCAAGTATGTTGGTCTGGAAGGCGATTCCATCAATCACACCCAGGATGTCTGCCATGCGCCTGGAGGACGCCGATATGGCCTCCATGGTCTGCACGATGTGCTCTGTTTGCTGACCTCCGGAGCGCGCCTGCCGCGAAGCCTCACGCGCCTGCACCTGCGCCTCTTGCGAGGCATCAGCGTTCTCGTGCACCGCGTTGGCGATCAATTCAATCGAGTGCGTGGCCTGTTGCAATGCAACGGCCTGCCGCTCGGTGCGGCTGGAAAGGTCCAGGTTTCCCGCCGCGATTTCTGTCGAAGCCGCATGGATCGAGGCAGACGAACGTATCACCATCTCCATGGCTTCATGCATTCGCTCGACCATCCGTCCAAGGGCACTCATCATCCGCCCAGTCTCATTGTTGGCCTGTGCCCCGATGTGAAGGGTAAGGTCACCGGCTGCCACCCGGTCGGCCATGTGGACCGTGGTGTTCAAAGCCATGGTCACTGATCGGTAGAGCAGCACGCCAGCCAATGTCGCCAACACAGCGCCCACCAGCGCCGTGATCCATGTGATGCGCCGACTCTTGTCGCCCAGCGTGACGATCTCGGCGAACGATTGATCCTCTGCTGCCTTTTGTTGCCTCGCGAACTCAAGGGCCGCTGCTTGACTTTGCTGAATCAAGGGATCCAGCTTGTCTTCAAAGACTTGGTTGACCTCATCGGTCTGCAGCTGCCGACCCAAGTCGATGACCTTGTCACGCGCAGAACGTGTGCTTTGAAGGGTCTGCTGGAGGCCTTTCAACGCTGTGGCATCTGCACTGCTCAGAGGCAGGGACAGCAGCCTCTTCAAGGCCTGGTCGATCTCTGCACTGGCATTCAACGCAGAGGCAATTTCTCGCTCCACCTTGTCGGGCTCAACCTGCACCGAAAGACGGCGCAGATACAGCTCTTCAGCCTTCCCAGCCGATTTCAGCATCATCGCCAGCTCATAGCGTGCGCGGGCTTGCGCCACCGGGCCCTGCACCAGATCCTGGGACTGGACGGCTGCCCAGTAACTCATGGCACTTTGCCCCAGCAGAATCATCACCACCAAACCAAAGGCCACACTGAGCCGGTGAGCAATCGTCATATCTCGAATCCCGTGGATGACTTCGGACGGCCCTGCTCCAATGAACAGTGGCGAAAGCCCCGACTGACGAGGCTGGAAATTGGAGCGTGGATCAGTCTTTCACCAGCCCCTGCTTGGACAGCAGCACCAGCTGCCCCTGCGCATTCACCACCCCCGCCGTCAGCCCCAGGTGATCGGGCCTCACCTCGGTCTTGAAGCTGGCCCCACCGTCCTGGCTTTGCAGGCGCAGCCCATCCAGCCCCACACCGGCCACCTGCTCGCCCTGCACCAGCAGCTGCGTGATCGACGACTCGCTGTGGCTGTCGATGCGGCTCCAGTGCCGCCCCTCATCCGTGCTGCGGTACAACGAGCCCCGCAGCCCCGCAGCCAGCAACTCACCCCCGGGCAGCGCCACCCCGGTCCAGAACGAGCCCTTGTAGCCCGTGCTCAGGTAGCTCCAGTGCCGGCCCTGGTCGCTTGAACGCAACAACATGCCCTTCTCGGCCGCCGCATACAGCACGCCCTGGCCCGTGGCAAACAGGCTCAGCAGGTTCAGGTCGGCCTTGCGTGCCCCCTCGGGCGGCGCGAGCGTGACCGGGCTCCAGCGCTTGCCGCCGTCCTCGGTCACCAGCACCAATGACCACAGCCCCACCGCCACCCCGTGGGTGGCGTCGAGCATGTGCAGCGCAAACAGCGGGCGGTCCTCGCCCGTGGCGCTGCGCTGCACGGCCCAGCTCTCGCCCCCGTCCTCGGTGTGCAAGATCACGCCCCAGTGGCCCGCGGCCCAGCCCTGGCGCGCATCGGCAAACGACACGCTGGTCAGGGTGCTGTCCACCGGCACGCTCTTGGCCTGGCGCCATTGGCGGCCCCCGTCGTCGGACAGCATCAC